>DATJMM010000056.1:0-32632 GCA_035508735.1 Solirubrobacteraceae bacterium
TCGGGCGCCGCGGCGAGTTTGGTCGTGATCGCGAATCTCGCCGTGTCGACGGCGGCGCTGCCGGCGGGGACGCAGGGCAGCCCATACGCAGCGCAGATGAGCGCCGGCGGCGGTCAGGGGCCCTACGCCTGGCGCGCGAGCGGGCTGCCAACCGGCCTCGCGATCGATGCCGAAGGGCTGGTCAGCGGTACGCCGACCCAGAACGGAACGTTCGAACCGACGGTGACCGTGAGCGACCGGGACGGCATCGACGCGAGCATCACGCAGCGTCTCACCATCGGCACCCAGAGCGGGACGGAAGTAGCACCGGATGTCGCGAACGCAACCGTCTTTGCCCCGTTTAGCTCGGCGGCTCCCGTGCTGAGTGGTTCGGCGATCGTGGGGCGTAGGCTGGCGTCCTCGCCGGGTGTCTGGTCGGGCTCGCCGGAGTCGTTTTCCTACCAGTGGCAGAGATGTTCAGTGGCCGGCGGCGGGTGTGTGAGCATTCCCGGCGCGGCCGAGGCGGGCTACTCCGTCACGAGGGCGGATCTGGGGCGCCGGCTGCGAGCGCTCGTGACGGCCAGCAACGGGGCGCGGTCGGCGAGCGCGGCCTCGGGCGTCTCGCGGATCGTGGGTGGCGTTGTGCAAAGCACGATCACGTGGGAATTCAGATACACGCGCCGCTACACCAGGGTTGCCAAGCTGCTGCTGCGACGGCTGCCGGCCGGCGCGAGCATCGAAGTGCGCTGCATCGGCGACGGCTGTCCTTTTGCACGAGTGCGCTGCGCCACGGCCGGCTGCCGACCGCGCGAGTCGGCCAGGCACGCATCCGAGCTTTCGCTCGCCAGCCTGTTCACGGGACGACGACTCGCGCCCGGCGCCGAGATCACGGTCACCGTTACCGTCCCCAACTGGATCGCCAGACAATTCGCGTTCACCACGCACGCCGGGACAGCGCCATCCCTGCGGCCACAGTGTCTGCCCCCCGGGTCAACTACAACGCGAACGCACTGCTGAAACGCCGCCGCCGCAAGCTGGCAGGCCCGTAGTAGGCTGCGCGCTGCCGAGCACCCCAAGGAAGGATCGACGCGATACGCGAGGATCAGCCTCCGTGACAAGCAGGACCCTGCTCAGCTTCCCGAGCGAGTTCGAGGCGGGACGCAAGCGCACTGCGGAGCTCGGCGGATCGGTCGTTTGCGAGTTCACCGATGAACAGCGGGTGCCGATGACGACCGGCCCGGCTGGTCGGAGCTTATTGCCGAGGCGCGTGATCGCCGCAACCGGCGCTTCGATGGCGTCGTGCTCTACTCGACCTCGCGGCTATCCCGTGCTCGCGTCTCGGCGAGCTCTTTGAACGAGAGCTGCGCAAGCTCGGTGTCTCCGTCGTGTACGCGCAAGCTGACGCCGACTCGTCCACGCCCGAGGGCGAACTGACGACCGGCGTCCTATAAAGGTCATAGACCAGTTCGAGCGCTTCAACCAAGGAACGCGGCGTGTCTGCCATCGCCGACCCTCTCAACGCGCGCCGGGCGCCCTGCCCTACCGCGACCAACCCACGCCTGAACGCGACTCGACGGTGGGCAGGAGCGACGATCACCGCAAGCGTTGTTCGAGCCTTCGACCTGCGCGTGGTCTACGACAAGGCGAGCGACCGGCTCTCGATCAGCGCCACGCTGACCGAGGCCGTCGCCAAGATGCTCCGCGACGGACTAGAGCCGCGGTTGTTGCAAAAAACACTCCGGGGGTGGGACTCGAACCCACAACCTCGATCTTAACAGGATCTTGCTCTGCCGATTGAGCTACCCCGGACTATTCAGTTGAGCTACCCCGGAGAGGGAGCTTGCGCCGCTCTCGACCTCCGCGTGGCAATTAGAGCACAACAACACGCACTTGCGGACCTCGATGCGGAGACGATCGATGCTCCGCGCGCCCCTCTGCGCGATGCCGAACTCCTTCGCCGCGGGGTCGAGATGATGGAACTCGAGCGCGGCCACGCAGCGGTCATAGCCGCATAGGCGGCACCGACCGCCGGCCTCTCGGATGAGGATCTCCTTCACCCGCCGGCGCCGCCGTATGACGGCCTCCTGGCGGCAGCGCCTGCAGCGGAGGTAGCCGCGGCTGTCTCGTATGTGCGCGCAACGGCCGTGGCGGGGGCACTCGACCACGGCCTCCGCCAGGCCGGCGTCGCGGGCTGCGCGGCCCTCCGCTATGGCCTCTCTGGAGCGCCTGCGCGTGCCGCCGCGCGTCTTGAGCGCGTACTTCGCCAGCCAGTGACGAACCGCGGCCTTGCTGCGACCCAGCTCCTCGGCGATCTCAGCAATCGACATCCCAGTCTCGACGAGGGCGCCGAGCCGGTCGCGCTCGAGCCCTCCCCGCGCCGCGTGCTTGCTCCGATTGACGGCCTGCAGTCCGTACTGCTGGACCCAGTAGCCGACCGTCGAGGGGTGCCGCCCGAGCCGCCTGCCGATCTCGGCGAGCGACAGCCCCTGCCCCAGCATCCGCTCCAGCGGCGCGCGATCCATGCCGTGATTCTCGCGCCCGGAATGTGGAAAGCCCGTGCAAATCGTGACCTTTCGGTGCCGGGCACGTGTCCGTGGCGTGTCCTCGCCGGCGCCGCCGTATGACGGCCTCCTGGCGGCAGCGTGTGCAGCGGAGGGCGGCCCTCGCCTAGGCGTCCCTGCTGCCGGTCTCTTCGAGCACGCGCCCGTAGGCGCGGTCGAACTCGCGCTTGACGCGCGCGCGGCGGCCGGCGAGCTCGTTGACGTCGCCGCTCTCGCGCGCGCGGGCGCGCTGGATCTGGCGGTCGACGCCGGCGAGCTCGAGCTGCAGGCGCTGCACCTCGAGCATGGCGGGGCGCGCCTGCTCGCGGCCGGCCTCGACGACGAGCTCGGCGAGCAGCGGCGTGAGCTCGGCGTCGTCGCTGGACATGGGCTGGCGCAGGCCGCCGTCGCGCAGGTGCGCGGCGGCGCGGCGCAGCAGCGCGCCGGAGAAGTGCTCGTCGAGGTCGAGCGCCTGCAGCGCGGCGTGGCCCTCCTCGGGCGAGGCGATGCAGAGGGCGAGGAAGGCGCGCTCGGAGTCTTCGCGCCCGCCGAGCTCGCCGGCGCCGTGGCGGGCGGCGGAGCGCGGCGGCGGGCCGTCGCCGTGACCGCGAGCGGCGCGCTCGCCATCGCGGCCGTCGCTGGCGTCGCGGCGGCGAGCGGCGGCGCCGGCCTGGCCGCCGGCGCGGGGCGCCTGCGCGAGCAGCCGCTCGGCGACGCTCTCGGGCAGCGACAGGCGCTCGGAGACGATGCGGGCGAGCTCCATGCGCATGGCGCTGGGCGGCAGCGTGGCGAACACGGGGCGCAGCTGCTCGACGGCGCGGTCGCGCCCCTCGGGGCTCGAGAGGTCGCTGCCGTCGAGCAGCGCGAGCACGCGGAAGCGCACGAACGGCACGGAGTCGGCGACGGCCGCCCGCATGGCCTCGGCGCCGCGCTCGTGGATCAGCTCGGCGGGGTCCTTGCCGGCGGGGAGCGGCACGACGCGCAGCTCGAGCTTGCGCTTGGCGGCGACGGCGGCGGCGCGCAGCATCGCCTCCTGGCCGGCGCTGTCGGAGTCGAGCGCGAGCAGCACGGTGTGCGCCATGCGCGCGAGCTCGCCGAGCTGCTCGGCGGTGAGCGCGGTGCCCATCAGCCCGACGGCGTTGCGCATGCCGGCCTGGTGCAGCGCGATGACGTCGGTGTAGCCCTCGCACAGGATCACCTCGCCGGCGCGCGTGGCGTGCGGGCGGGCGAGGTCTGAGCCGTACAGGTGCAGGCCCTTGTGGTAGAGGTCGTTGTCGGAGGTGTTGAGGTACTTGGGGCGCTGCTCCTCGCGCATGGCGCGCGCGCCGAAGCCGAGCACGCGGCCGCGCACGTCGGCGAGCGGGAACATGATGCGCGCGCGGAAGCGGTCGTAGGGGCTGCCGTTCTCGCGCGAGCGCTGCGCGAGGCCGGTGGCGTACAGCTCCGCCTCGGAGAAGCCGGCGCGGCGGGAGGCGGTGAGCACGCGGTCCCAGGCGCTGGGCGCGTAGCCCACGCGGAACTCCCTGAGGATCTCCTCGCCGAGCCCGCGGCCGGCGAGGTACCGGCGCGCGTGCGCGGCCTCGTCGGACTCCCACAGGCAGCGCTGGTAGTAGCCGACGGTGCGCTCGAGCAGCCCCAGCAGCCGCTCGCGGCGGCGGCGGCGCTCGGCCTCGCGCGGGTCCTCGGCCTCGCGCTGGAGCTCCACGCCGTAGCGCTCGGCGAGCAGCTCGAGCGCGCCCTTGAAGTCCAGCCCCTCGGTCTCCTGCACGAACGTGAACACGTCGCCGGCTGCCTGGCAGCCGAAGCAGTAGTAGACCTTCTGCGCGGGATCTATTCCAAATGAAGGCGTTCGCTCCTCGTGGAATGGGCACAGGCCCTCGTAGCGCGCCGGCCCCGCCCTGCGCAGCTCCGTGCGCGCCGAGACGAGCTCCAGGAAGTCGGCGGCGTCGCGCACGCGGTCACGGGAGTCGTTGGTGTACAGCGCCATGGACGCAGCGTATCCCTACGGCGAACGGTGCCGCGCGCGCGCCCACCGAGCCTCGGCCGCTCGGGCCGGACCGCGGCCGCCCCGCCGCCCCGCCACCGGCCACCCGCGGCCGCTCGGCCGGACCCCGGCCGCCCGGTCGCCCCGCCGCCCGCGGCCGCTCGAGCCGGGACGTGGCGGCTCAGCCCACGAACGCCTGCGGGACCTGCAGCTCGCTGTAGAGGCGGATGGCGTAGCGGTCGGTCATGCCGGCGAGGTAGTCGCTGACGCGCTCGGCCAGGCGCAGCTCGCCGCCTCCGGCCGGGCCGGCGGGGGGAAGCGCGTCGGGGTGTTCTACGTAGTGCTCGAACAGCCGTCGCACCACCGCGGCGATCTTGGCGTGCTCGGCGCGCACCTCGGGGCCGAGGTAGACCTGCTCGAACATGAAGTCGCGCAGCTCGGACATCGCGCGCCCCGCCTCGGCGCCCTGCACGATGTCGCCCTCGCCGCGGGAGTGCTCGACCATGTCGTGCACGAGCGCGTCGATGCGCTGCGAGCCGGTGTCGCCGAGGATCGCGATCGGCTCGGCGGGCAGCTCGTGCTCGCTCAGCAGCCCCGCGCGCAGCGCGTCGTCGATGTCGTGGTTGATGTAGGCGACGCGGTCGATCACGCGCACGATGCGGCCCTCGAGCGTGGCCGGCGGCTCGGTGCGGCTGGAGTGCCGGGCGATGCCGTCGCGCACCTGCTCGGTCAGGTTGAGCCCGGCGCCCGCCAACCGGCTGTCGCCGCTCGGCGCCGGCTCGAGGCGCTCGACGATGCGCAGCGAGTGCTGGTAGTGGCGGAAGTCCAAGCCGAAGCGCTCTTTGAGGCAGCCGTCCAGCACCTCCTCGCCGATGTGCCCGAAGGGCGGGTGGCCGAGGTCGTGCCCGAGCCCGATCGCCTCGGTGAGGTCCTCGTTGAGGCGCAGCGCGCGCGCGACGGTGCGGGAGATGCTGGTGACCTCGAGCGTGTGCGTGAGGCGGGTGCGGTAGTGGTCGCCGCGCGGCGCCACGAACACCTGCGTCTTGTGCGTGAGGCGGCGGAAGGCCTTACTGTGCACGATGCGGTCGCGGTCGCGCTGGAAGGGGGTGCGCAGCGAGCAGTCCGGCTCGGCGCGCGCGCGGCGCGCGGGGTAGGAGCGCTCCGCCAGCGGCGAGAGCAGCATCTCCTCCTGCTCGGCGACACGGGCGGCGAAGCTCTCGGCGACGGTGACGGGGCCGGCGGCGCCGGTGGGCGCAGGAGAGGCGACGACGCGCTCTTGGCTCGCGAGGTTCACATCTTCGATTGTGCCACCGCGTGCGGCCGTCTCCCGAGCTTCGCCCGCGCGCCGCGCCCCTGCGCGGCGCGCCCGCAGCTCAGCGCTCGCGATCCCAGTCTTTGCGCAACGTGAGCTTGCGCACGAGGTGGCTCCACTTCGTCTGCTCCGCCGGGTCCTCGTCGTACACGGGCGCGCTGTGCTCGGGCGGGGGCAGCTCGCGGGCGGCGGCGGCGTCGATGCGCAGGTCCACCCCGCGCTCGTGGATGGAGGCGATCGAGTCGGCCTCCACGAAGCGGATGCCGTGCTGCGGCGTCTTCACCAGCAGCCCGTGGAACACGTCCTTCTCGGGGGCGCTGAGCACGGCGCCCACGGTGCCCACCTGCTGGCCGTCGCTGGACAGCACAGGCACCCCGTCCTCGAGCATCTGGTAGGCGATCGGCAGCCCCTCATCCACAGGGCGGACCATACAGGCGCGTACGGCCCGCCGCGCTCGCGCGCTCCAGCCGGCATGCGCGGACGCGGGCTCGACGCGCACGTGCGCGTGGCGCCTGAGCGTGGCCGCCGTCGCGCGCTTCAGCCGGCGCGCGCGGAGGCGGGCGCGAGGCGCACGTGCGCGTGGTGCTCGAGCGTGGCCGCGATCGCGCGCTCCACCTGGCCGAGCGCGGCCTCCTCGGCGCGGGGAGCGTCGGCCAGCGCACCGGCGAGCGCGCCGGTCATGAAGCGGTGGGCGTCCTCGCACAGCGGGAAGGAGCCGGCCTCGCAGGCGGCGCACACCACGCCGCCGGCGGCGCCGGAGAAGCCCACCAGGTGCTGGTGCTCGCCGCAGTTGGCGCAGGAGCCGAGCTGCGGCGCGAGCCCCGCCGCCACCAGCAGCTTCAGCCGGAACGCCAGCGCCCCCGCGCGGCCGGCCTCGCCGGCGCGCTCGTCGAGCAGCGACAGCTGGCGGCACAGCAGGTTGAACACGCCGGGATGCGGCTCGGAGGTCTCGAACAGGCGCCCCACCGCGTCGCACGCGCGCGCCGCCGCGTCGAGCGCGCGGGCGCTGGCGCGCAGGCGCGCGTGCGCGTCGATCGTCTGCGCGCCGGTCACCGTGAGCAGCTCGCCGCGCCCTTCGTGCAGCTCCGCGTGCACGCGGAAGAACGGCTCCAGACGCCCGCCGAAGCGGCTGCGCGCGCGGCGCACGCCCTTCGCGATCGCGCCCACGCGCCCGCGGTGGGGCGTGTACAGGTGCAGGATGCGATCGGCCTCGCCGTAGCGGATCGAGCGCAGCACCACCGCCTCGGTCTTCACCGTCCTGCTCGACACCCGTCCATGGTGATGCACGCGCCCGACGCCTCGCCCGCTCGCCGGCGTGGCGCAGCGCGCCGGCGCCCTCGCCGCGCGGCGGCGCGCTGCGGCGCATGCCGCCGGCGGCCCTCCCCGCTCGCCGGCGAGCGCGATCGCGGCGCATCATCTAAGTTGGCGCGCAGGTGAGCGCGGAGAAGCCCAGGGAGCTCAGCCACAAGCAGTACGAAAGGGAGCTGCTGCGCCTGCAGACCGAGCTGGTGTACCTGCAGGAGTGGGTGGTGAAGGACGGGCGGCGGCTGGTGGTGCTGTTCGAGGGCCGCGACACGGCCGGCAAGGACGGCGTGATCAAGCGCATCATGGCCTATCTGAACCCCCGCACCTGCCGTGTGGTGTCGGTGCCCACCCCCGACGAGCGCACGCGCTCGCAGTGGTACTTCCAGCGCTACGTCGAGCACCTGCCGGCCGGCGGGGAGATCGCGCTGTTCAACCGCAGCTGGTACAACCGCGCCGGCGTGGAGCACGTGATGGGCTACTGCACGCAGGAGCAGTATGAAGAGTTCCTGCGCTTCTGCCCGCTGTTCGAGCAGGCGCTGATCAACGACGGGGTCATGCTGGTGAAGTACTGGCTGTCGGTGTCCGACGCCGAGCAGGAGCGCCGCTTCGAGAAGCGCCTGCACGACCCCCGCAAGCGCTGGAAGTTCAGCCCCACCGACCTGCAGGCCCGCGCCCGCTGGGTCGACTATGCGGAGGCCAAGGACCGCATGTTCGCCTACACCGACGTGGACTGCAGCCCCTGGAACGTGGTGGAGGCCGACGACAAGCGCACCGCGCGGCTGAACCTGATCGGCCACCTGCTCTCGGTGGTGCCCTACGAGCACCCCAAGCAGCCCAAGCCGCCGCGGCTGCCGGCGCGCCAGCAGCGCGCCTACGTGCGCCCGCCGAAGCTCACGCAGCGCCTCGTGCCGACGCGCTACGTGGTGCGCTGAAGGCCGGCCCGGCGCGCCGTGCGAGCGGCGGCCCGGAGGCGGACTCGCCCGGCGCCGGCAGCGCTCGCCTGCGCCTGCCCGCACGAGCAGCGCGTGTCTATGCTTGCCCGATGAGGAGCACGCGCAGGGCGCGCGGCGCGGGCACGGCGGCGGCGCGGCGGATGTTCGCGCTGCACGCGCACAGCGAGCGCACGGGCGTGCCGGCGCCGGAGCTCGCGGCGGATCTCGCACAGCAGCGCCGGCGGCGCCAGGCCCTGCACACCCGCCGCGAGGCGATCGCCGGGGCCGGTGCGCTCGCCGCCGGCGCGCTCGCCGCGCACCCCGCCGCCGGCCTCGCGCGAGCGCTGCGCCGGCGCGGCGCGCAGCCGCGGATCGCGATCGTGGGCGCGGGCCTCGCGGGGCTTCGCTGCGCGCACGTGCTCTACACCGCCACCGCGCACGCGCCGCTGGCGTGCACCGTGTACGAGGCCAACGGCGAACGCGCCGGCGGGCGCTGCTGGACGCTGCGCGGGTTCTTCGCCGGCGGGCTCATCACCGAGCACGGAGGGCAGCTCATCAACACCGGCCAGACCGCCGTGCGCAACCTCGCCGCGCAGCTCGGCCTGCGCGAAGAGGTGGTCAACGGCGGCAACCTGCCCGAAGGCGACGAAGCGTTCTTCATCGACGGCGCGCTCTACGCGCTCGCCGAAGCCGACGCCGACTGGCAGGCGTTCGGCTACGCCGCCTTCAAGGCCGCCGGGCACGAAGCGCGCCGCGAAGACGGCCGCGCTCGCCTGGACGCGATGTCGGTGCCGGAATGGCTCGACAGCACGCCGATCGGCGCGCACAGCCGCTTCGGCAAGCTGATGCAGGCCAACGCCGTCACCGAAAACGGCGGCGACCCCTCCGACCAGTCCGCGCTCGACCTGATCGAACTGCTCACCGGCAACCCGCGCAGCTCGGTGGTGCCGCTGGGCGGCGACGACGAGCGCTACCACGTCCTCGGCGGCAACGACCAGCTGGTGAGCGGCATGATCGCGCAGCTGCCGCCGCAGGCCGTCCAGTACGAACACGCGCTCGTGGCGCTGCGCGCCGGCTCCGACGAAACCGTCACGCTGGTCTTCGACGTGGGCGGCGCCACCGTCGAAGCGGTGGCCGACCGCGTGGTGCTGGCGCTCCCCTTCAGCACGCTGCGCGAGGTCGACCTCAGCGCCTCGGGCCTCTCGCCGGCGAAGCTCGGGGTGATCGAGACGATGGGGATGGGCACCAACGCCAAGGTGCACCTCGAACTCACCCGCAAGAGCTGGCCCGCGCTCGGCTACAGCGGCGCGATCTACGGCGAATGGCAGCGCCTCGCCTGCGGCTGGGACGACTGCGTGCCGCTCGGGCCCGACGCCGCGCCCGCGCTGTACGTCGCCTTCCCCGGCGGCCGCGCCGGCCTCGCCAAGCTCACCGGCGCCGCCCACGGGCCCGCGCCGCGCCGCGACGCCGCCTGGGCGCTGCGCGAGATCGACCATCTCTTCCCCGGCACCTCCGCGCTCTTCACCGGTCGCGCCTACGAGGACCACTGGGCGCTCGACCCGTGGGTCAGGGGCGCCTACTCCTACTACCGCGTGGGGCAGGCCGCCGGCTACCAGCAGCTCGCGCAGGCGCCCGACGGGCCCTACCTGTTCGCCGGCGAGCACACCTCCGTCGAAATCGGCTTCCTCGACGGCGCCGTCGAAACCGGCGAAGCCGCCGCCAAAAAGCTGCAGCGCCGCTTCGGCTGAGCGGGCCGCGCCCCCGGCCGGGTCGTGTCGTGCGGCCGCCTCGAGCAGCCGCCGCCGGGGCGCTCCACGGGCTGCATGTGCGGAAAACCGCGGAGCGGGTCTGCCGCATTCCCTGATGTCGCAGGGCCTTTCGAAGCGCACACTGGGCAGCAACGTTCAAACCAGTGAAGGAGGAAGACATGCGGAGGGCAATTTTCGAGATCGGCGGCCTGATCGCAGCGGTGGTGCTGGTGGGGTTCGGCGTGGGCGCGATCGTGCTCGGCGCCGGCGGCCAGCACACCGTGCACACCAGCCTCGCCGAACAGAAGATCACCGGCACCCCGGACATGACGCCCGCGGCGATCACCGCTGAGGCCAAGAAGGCGGGGCTGGACACCGCCACGCTGGCGATCCCGAGCTGCTCGGTCGCCAACCAGAAGATCGAAGACGGCACCACCGCGCGCTGCTTCGCGCAGTACATGAAAATCCACGCGCTGGAGGCCACCGGCGGCAAGCTCTACTCGGAAATGCCGCGCTACGCCAGCGCCAACGGCGAAGGCACCAACGAAGAATCCAACGCGCTGAAGGCAGCCAACGGCAAGCCCGAGGAAAACCCCGCGCGCAACGTGTGGATCGAGGAGACCGCGCTGTCCACCGCGCTCAACACCAGCTACATGGCCAGCCAGACCGGCCTGTTCGGCATCGTCGTCGGCATCGCGCTGCTGCTCAGCGGCATCGGCTTCGCCGTGCTCTCCATCGGCGGCGCCCTGCGCAACCCCGCATCGCCGCTCGCCGCCCTCAGGCACGAGCGCCGCGACGCGCCCGGCGTCGAGCCGCACCCCAGCGGCGCCTAGCGCAAGCCTCTCCCTCCTCCCTCCCAGCCAGCCGGTGGCGGCCCCGCCAGGGGCCGCCACCGGCGTCTCCATCCGCCGCCCGCCCCGCCCGCGCCCCGCGAATCCGCCGCTATACTTTCTGAAGTAATGAGCAAGGTGACGGTCTACACCACGGACCCGTGCTCTTTCTGCGCGCGCGTCAAGGGTCTGTTGAGCTCGCGCGGCGTGCAGTTCGAGGAGGTCAACCTGGCGCGCGACCCGGCCGGGCGCCTGGCGCTCGTCCAGCGCACCGGCATGATGACCTTCCCCCAGGTGATCGTCGCCGGCGAGCTGCTCGGCGGCTTCAGCGAGGTGCAGGCCGCCGCCCAGAGCGGCCGCCTGGACGAGCTCCTCGCGGCCTGAGCACGCGCGGCGGGCGCTGGCAGCGCTCGCACACGTACGTGCCGCGGCCCGCCACCACCGTCTTGGTCACCGTGCCGCCGCAGCGCACGCACGGCTCGCCCGCGCGCAGGTGCACCAGGAAGCGGTCCTGGAAGGAGCCGCGCACGCCGTCGATGTGACGGAAGTCGTCGATGCTCGCGCCGCGCGCGTCGATGCCCGCCTCGAGCGCCTCCAGCACCCCCTCGCGCAGGCGCCGCCATTGCGCCAGCGTCAGTCGTCCCGCCGGCCTGCGCGGGTGCACGCGCGCGCGGAACAGCGCCTCGTCGGCGTAGATGTTGCCCACTCCCGCCACCTTGCGCTGGTCCAGCAGGAACGCCTTCACCGGCGTCGTGCGCCCGCCCGCCAGCGCGCGCAGGTGCTCGGCCGTGAACTCCTCGTCGAAGGGCTCGAGGCCCAGGCGCGCGTCCAGGAAAGCGCGCAGCGCATCCGTCCCCAGCAGCAGCTCGCCCGTGCCGAAGCGGCGCGGGTCGTCGATCGCCAGGCGCACCCTGCGCGCCTCGCCCGCGCCCGCGCCGCGGCGCGCGCCGAGCGCCATGCGCACGCGCACGTGCGCCGGCTCGGGCTCGGGGTCCGCCAGCACCGCGCCGGTCATGCGCAGGTGCTGCGCCAGGTGCACGTCGCCGTCGAAGCTCCACAGCAGGTACTTTCCGCGCCTGCCCAGCCGCTCGATGCGCCTGCCCGTCAACGCCCGCTCGAGCTCCTGCGGCGCCAGCGGTCGCGACCAGCGCCAGTCCGCCACCTCCATGCGCAGCAGCCGCCGCCCCTCCACCAGCGGCGCCAGCTGGCGCCTGATCGTTTCCACCTCCGGCAGCTCCGGCATCGCGCCGCCTAGCTTATGGCCCCCGCGCCCGCGCCCCCGCCGCCCGCGTCCCCGCCGCCCGCCGCCACCGTCCGGCTCGGCGCCACCGTCCGGCTCGGCGCAGCTCATGTGTACGCCGCGTGTGAGCGTGCCGGCGAGCTCGACGCGCCTCAGCGCGCGAGCAGGGCGCGCGGGTGCGCGTCGAAGTACGCCTGCTTCAGGCGCTGCGCCGACAGGTGCGTGTACAGCTGCGTGGTCGCCAGGTCCGCATGGCCCAGCATCTCCTGCAGCGAGCGCAGGTCGCAGCCGCCCGCCAGCAGGTGGGTGGCGAAGCTGTGGCGCAGCGTGTGCGGGCTCATGCGCTCCTCCAGGCCCGCGCGTCGCGCGTGGCCCTGCACGATCTTGTACATCCCCTGGCGCGTCAGCGGCCTGCCGCGGCTGTTGAGGAACAGGCGCGTCTGGGCAGCCGCCGGCAAGGCGGCCGCTGGGCCGCGTGCGGAGGCTGGGCTGCGTGCGGAGGCTGGGCTGCGTGCGGAGGCCGGGCTGCGTGCGGCCGCTGGGCCGCGGGCGGCGGCCGGCCTGCCGGCCGCGGCGGCGCGTGCGCCGGCCACGATCAGCTCCGCACGGCCGTCGTTGCGGTACACGCGCAGCGCGGCGAGCGCCTGGCGCCCCACCGGCACGAGGCGTTCCTTGGAGCCCTTGCCGCGCGCGCGCAGCATGCCCTGCTCTTCGTCCACGTCCGACAGCTCGAGGCCGACCGCCTCCGACACGCGCAGCCCGCACGCGTACATCAGCTCCAGCAGCGCGCGGTCGCGCTGCGCCAGCGGCGCCGCCCCGCGCGGCTGCTCCAGCAGGCGCGCCACCTGCTCGCGCGTGAGCACGCGCGGCAGCCGCTGCGAGCGGCGCGGGCCGCGCAGCTCCGCCGCCGGGTCGTGCACGATCGCGCCCTCGCGGCGCAGGTAGCGGTAGAAGGAGCGCACGCAGGCGAGCTTGCGCGCGAGCGTCGCCGCGGCCACGTCGAGCCCCGCCAGGAAGGCCGCGAGATCGCCGTGGCCGGCGACTGTCACGTCGATCCCCCGCGCCGCGAGGAACTCTCCGAGCTGCAGCAGGTCGCCGCGATACGCCTCCAGCGTGTTGCGCGAGAGCCCCCGCTCGAGCTCGAGGTAGGCCAGGAAGTCGAGCATCGGCGCCTCGATGCCGCCGCCGGCCGGCGGGGACGGCACCGCCGGCGACGGGGCGGGCAGCGGCGAGGCAGGCGACGACGGGACGGGCGGCGACGGGGCGAGCGGCGGTGCCGTCGGCGAGGGCGTCCGGGCGAGCGTCATCCGCCCAGCTTCGCTGCCCGCGAGCGCGCTCCTTGGCGGTGCAATCAGGCGTTCAGCTGCGCGGCCAGCCAGTACAGGCCGATCAGCGTCTTGGCGTCGCGGCACTCCGCGATCGCCTGCTGCAGCTGCGACAGCGGCCACGGCACGACCTCGATGCGCTCGTCCTCGCCGCTGTGGGCCTGCGCCGGATGCAGGCCGGTGGCTGCGAACAGGTGCACGCGCTCGTCGGTGAACCCCGCGCCGGTGTAGTAGGTCACGATCGGCTCCCAGCGCTGCGCGCCGCGCCCGATCTCCTCGGCGAGCTCGCGCTGCGCCGCCTGCAGCGGCTGCTCGCCCTCGCGGTCCAGGCGCCCCGCCGGGATCTCCAGCAGGTCGGGCTCGCCGACCGCCTCGCGCGGCTGGCGCACCAGCCACACCTGCCGCTCGTCGTGCGCCACGATCGCCACCGCGCCGCGGTGGCGCACGATCTCGCGGCTGACCTCGGCGCCGTCGGCGTGGCGGAAGCGCTCGATGCGCACGTCCACCAGGCGCCCGCTGTAGACGGTCTCGCCGCCGAGCGGCTCGAAGGAGCTGCTCACCGGCGCCGCTCGCCCGCTACTCGCCCTCGCCGGCGGCCGCCAGGTCGGCGAGCACGCTGCCGCCGGCCAGCGCGGCGGCGAAGAACAGCGGGTCGTCCACGATGCCGCGGCCCATCGTCTCCGCCGGCAGGCCGCTCGCCGCGTACGCCGGCAGGTCCACGCTCGCGCGCCGCCAGTCGTGGCGGGCGATGCGCGAGGAGCGCCCCGCCAGCGGGCCGTCGAGCTTGACCGCCACCGCCGGGCGCCCGCGCGGCTCCGGCGGTTGGGTCCTGTTGCCGGCCGCCGCGAACACCGCGCCGAGCCCGGCGCGCAGGTCGGCGCCGACGGGCGAGCGCATGCCCGCCGGCAGCGCCACCGTGACCGGCTCGAGCAGCAGGTCGAGCACGGTCAGCGAGTGGTGGGAGATGCCGCGGTGGCGCTCGCGCTCGTCGCTCGAGGACATGCGCGCGACCAGCAGCGTGGGGCAGCCCAGCGCGAGCGCCACGTGCGCGGAGTCGAGCGCGGCCATGCCGCCGTGCCCGAGCGAGGAGCTCGAGCCGACGATGCCGGGCCCCGGCCCGCACACCGCCGCGTCCCAGCCGAGCACGCCGAGGCCGTGGTGCAGCGCGCCCGCCACGCTGATCGCCTCGGCCTCGCCGCCGTAGGCCGCGCCGGCGGTGATGTGGCCCGCCAGCAGGCCCCGCTCGCGCAGCGTGCGCACCGTGCGCGAGTGCCCGCCGGGCAGCGCGCCGCCCTCGCCCTGCACGTAGCCGAGCTTGGCCTGCGGCGCGAGCTGCGCGAACGCCCACGCCACGCCGGCGAGCTGCCCGTGCAGCGCCAGCACCGCCACGGGGCGCTCCAGCGGCAGCCGCAGCTCCTCCCGCTCGATCGGCTCGACCGTGTGCTGCAGGCTCGTGTAGTTCAGCTTCATCACGTTGGCGCGAGCCGGGCCGTCGCCGTCGAGGCCGCGCGTGAGGTTGACGTGCACCACGTCGAAGCCGCCCGAGCCGAGGCCGAGGTCGAGCGCCTGCGTGTTGACGATCAGCTCGTCGCCCACCTCCGCGCGCCCCACCAGCGCCACGTCGGCGATCGCCTCCCGCCGCGGGGCCTCGGCGACGGCAACGGCTTCCTGCAGCTCCACCAGCAGACGCTGCTCGCCCGCGGCGACGCGGGCGGTTGACTCGACGCTGTAGGTCTCGACGACGGTGGCGCGGCGCAGCTTCAGCATGGGCGCTGCAAGCTACACGGCCCGGCCGTCGGGCACCGCCGCCGCCTGCTCCAGCAGCGCGAGCGCCACGGCGAGCATCTGCTCGAGCGCGACCACGCTGACGCGCTCGCCGGGCTCGTGGTTGCGCTCGGTGCCGTTGGCGACGTTCACGGTCGGAAAGCCCTGGGCGATCAGCGCGTTGGCGTCGGAGGCGCCGCCGCTGGCGATACCCACCGGCTCGTGCCCGCAGGCGCGCAGCGCGGCCTCGGCCACGCGCACGGCCGGCGCCGCCGGCGACAGGCGAAAGCCCGCGAAGGTGCGCTCCACGCTGACGTTCACGTCGCAGTCGCAGTCGGGCAGGTTGGCGGCGTCGTGCACGCGGTCGACCACCTCGGCCACGAGCTCCTCGGCGCGCCCCTGCTCCTCGCGTCCCGCGCCTGGGATCGCGCGCACCTCGGCCACCAGCGTGCAGTGCTCGGGCACCACGTTGATGGCGCTGCCCCCCGCGATCGTGCCGACGTTGACGGTGCGGTCCTCGTCGAGGCGCCCGTGCGGCAGCGAGCTGACCGCGCGGGCGGCGGCGAGGATCGCGCTGCGCCCCTGCTCGGGACGGATGCCGGCGTGCGCGGCGGCGCCGTGGAAGGCGGCGGTGATGCGGAAGTGGCTGGGCGAGCGCAGCACGATCTCGCCGATCGGGGAGGCGTGGTCGAACACGTAGCCGAACTGGCTGCGCAGCTGCGAGGCGTCGAACGCGCGCGAGCCCTCGAGCGAGATCTCCTCGGCGACCGTGAACAGCAGCTCCACGTCCACCGGCGAGCCGTGCTCGTGCACGTGCCGCGCGAGCGCCAGCAGCACCGCCACGGCGGCCTTGTTGTCGGCCCCGAGGATCCCGTCGTTGGCGTTCTCCCAGAAGCCGTCCACGAGCACCGGCTCGACCGGCGCCGCCAGCGGCACGGTGTCGAGGTGCGCGCACAGCAGCACCGAGCGCGGCCGCGCGGCCGGCTCGCCCCGCTCCCCGGCCGCCTCGCGCGCGCGCGCGGGGTTCCCCTTCGGGCACGCATCGTCATCGGTCGCCGACGGCGATGGGGAGATCGGCCTGGCGGGGATGCGCGCCAGCAGGTTGCCGCAGTCCGAGCCGATGCGCGCGGCGGCGTCGTCCTCGTGCACGGCCACGCCCAGCGCGCGCAGCTCCGCGATCACGCGCTCGGCGCAGCGGCGCTCGCGCAGCGAGGGGCTCTCGATGCGGCACAGCTCGGCGAAGGTGCCGCTCAGGTAGCGGTGCTCGCGCCGCCCTTGCAGGGGCAGCCCGCCGGCGCGCGATCGCTCGGCGCCGCGCGACACCGGCGCCGGCGCGCTCACGGACGCGCGGCGGGCTCGCCGGGGGCGCGCCCCCCAGCCGGCTCGCGGGCGTCCTCGAGCTGGAAGTCCGTCTCGGCGCCCGCGCGCTCCAGGGCGGCGGCGAGGAAGCCGCGGAACAGCGGCGCCGGGCGCTCTGGCCGCGACTTGAACTCCGGGTGGAACTGGGAGGCCACGAAGAACGGGTGCCGGGCCAGCTCCACGATCTCCACCAGGCGCTCGTCGGGCGAGGTTCCGCAGATGCGCAAGCCCGTGCCCGGCCCCGAGGCGGCGGCGTTGGTGAGGCGCTCGCGCAGCTGGTTGTTGACCTCGTAGCGGTGGCGGTGGCGCTCGTAGATGACCGCCTCGCCGTACATCTCGCGCGCGCGCGTGCCGGCGTGCAGCTTGATCGGGTCGGCGCCGAGGCGCATCGTGCCGCCGAGATCGGCGACCTCCTTCTGCTCCGGCAGCAGGTCGATCACCGGGTAGGGCGTCTCGATGTCGAACTCGGTGGAGTTGGCGCCGTCCATGCCCGCCACGTGACGGGCGAACTCGGCCACCGCGACCTGCATGCCCAGGCAGATGCCCAGGTATGGGATCTGCTGCTCGCGCGCGATCCGGGCGGCGGCGATCTTGCCCTCGATGCCGCGCCCGCCGAAGCCGCCGGGAATGAGGATGCCGTCGGCCGCGAGCAGGCGCTCGCGCGCGGCGGCGGCCCCGTCCCCCGGCGAGGACGATGCGCCGCCCTCGAGGCTCTCGGAGTCGATCCAGTCGATCTGCACGCGCGCGTCCTGCAGCGAGGCCGCGTGGCGCAGCGCTTCGGAGACCGACAGGTAGGCGTCCTCGAGCTGCACGTACTTGCCCACGAGCGCGATCCGCACGGTGCGGGCCGCCCGCTGCCAGCGTTCGATCGGCTCCTTCCAGCGGTCGAGCTCGGGCGGGCGCGCCTCCAGCGCGAAGTGCTCGAGGATGAAGTCGTCGACGCCCTGCTCGCGGAAGGTGAGCGGCACCTTGTAGATGTTGTCCACGTCGCAGGCTGACACGATCGCCTCCGCCGGCAGGCTGGCGAACAACGCGATCTTCTTGCGGATCTCGCTCGAGAGCTGGCTCTCGGAGCGGCACATCACCATGTCCGGCGCGATGCCGATGCCGCGCAGCTCGTTGACGGAGTGCTGCGTGGGCTTGGTCTTCAGCTCGCCGGCGTGGCCGATGTAGGGCACCAGCGTGAGGTGGATGTACATGCAGCGCCGGCGGCCCACGTCGACCGGGAACTGGCGGATCGCCTCCAGGAACGGCAGCGACTCGATGTCCCCCACGGTGCCGCCGATCTCGGTGATCACGAAGTCCACGTCGCTGGACTCCGCCAGCAGCGCGATCCGCTGCTTGATCTCGTCGGTGATGTGCGGCACCACCTGCACGGTGCCGCCGAGGTAGTCGCCGCGGCGCTCGCGGCGGATCACGGTGTCGTACACGCCGCCGGCGGTCACGTTGGACGCGCGGCTGGTGTTGGCGTCGGTGAAGCGCTCGTAGTGGCCGAGGTCGAGGTCGGTCTCGGCGCCGTCCTCGGTGACGAACACCTCGCCGTGCTGGTAGGGCGACATCGTGCCTGGGTCGACGTTGATGTAGGGGTCGAACTTCTGCAGCCCCACGGTGAAGCCGCGGGACACGAGCAGCCGCCCGAGCGACGCCGCCGCGATGCCCTTGCCGAGCGAGGAGACCACGCCGCCGGTGACGAATATGAACCGGGTCTTGGCTGGGGCCTGGGCGTGGCGGTCTGGGTGGCGCGTCATCTGATCTGGTTGGCTGCCGTGAGGTTAGCTGACCGCGTGGACGCGCTCCTCGCGGCCCGCCGACGGGCGTCTCGGACGGCCGAGCGCGTCGAGCGCCCGCAGCGGCGGCGTGCGCTCGATCAGCGCGTTGATCGAGCGCAGCTCGCCGTACACGGTGAGCGCGACCAGCAGCGCGAGCGCGACCAGCTGCCCGGCGCCGGACAGGGTCATCGTCAACCACAGCCCGGCGAGCGCCCCGAGCAGGTTCGACCCGGTGTCGCCGAGCATCGCGCGTTCGCGCAGCTCGTAGGCGCCGGCCACCAGCGCGGGGCCGGTGAACAGGCCGAGCGCCCACAGCGTGCGCACCTCGCCCGAGCCGATCGCGAGGCCCGCGCCGAGCAGCACGAACGCCTTGCTCGCGCGTCCGGGGCGCAGGTCGAGCAGGTTGAACGCGTTGGTGGCGAGCACGAGCACCGCGCTGGCCAGCAGCCAGCGACCGTTCGAGAGGTGCTGGTAGCTGGTCGCGAGCAGCGCCAGCCCGAGCGAGCCGCCGGCCTTCAGCGCGCCGGTGGACAGCTCGCCGCGCAGCGTCGCGGCGGCGTGGCCGCGCCAGCCGCGCGAGGGCGAGCGCGAGCCGAGGGCGTCGTCGATCAGCCCCAGCGCGAGCACGCCGAACGCGTACAGCGCGATCGGCGCGAGCCGCGCGGAGAGCAGCTGCACGGAGGCGAGTCGCTGCACGAGCGCCAGCGGCACGAGCGCCAGCGCGGCGGCGATCGGCGTGAGCACGCCCAGCGGGCACGGCAGCGCGCGGCCGCGGTAGTTGGGCCTCGTCCAGCCTTGCGCGCCGAGCGCGCGCAGCAGCGCCGGCGCGATCGCGGCGGCGAGCACGAGCGCGAGCGCGAGCGGCAGGGCGTGCATGACGCCAGGCTAACGTCAGGGCTGCGCCGCGCCCGCGCCCGCGCTGGCGCTGGGCAGCAGCGAGTTGGCCGTGGGCTTGACGCCGAACGTGCCGCTGTAGCCGGCGAGCACGTAGTCGAGCGCCGCCTGCCCGGCGAGCTGGTCGAGGTCGTCCACGCTCGAGATCCCCTGCCCCCGGTACCAGGAGACCTGCGAGGGCTGCGTGCCGGTGAGCTCGACGCCGACGGCGGCCACGCCGGCGGTGTGCACGCCGGCCAGCAGGCCCGACTCGAGCGCCGCGGCCGCTTCGCTCTGTTCGGCGCTCATGCCGCTGGGCTCGGCGCGCGTCACCACGATCCCTTCCAGGCGCGTGAGCTGCCCGTCGAAGGCGCTCAGCAGGCTCGCGCGCACGCGGCTGATCAGCTCGTGCGCCACTGCCTGCCCGCCGCTGACGAGCTGGCGGCCGATCAGGTTCCCGAGGGACTGCACCAGCGAGGGCGAGCCGGCGAGCGCGGCGTAGTGGGTGCCGGCGGCCTCGTGGGCGATGCCCTCCAGTTCGAGCGGCTCGCGCACCGCCACAACCGTGGCGAGCTGGCCGCCGGCCTCGGCGACGGCGCTGCGCACCAGCGTGTTGACCTTGTCCGAGGGCGCGCCCAGGAACACCAGGCCGACGGCGCGGCCGCCCAGCAGTTCGTGCACGGCCAGCGGGTACAGGCCGGAGGCGAGCGCTTCCTGCTGGGTGAGGCGCGTCTGCACGCTGCTCGACTGGCTGCGCGCCTGCGCCAGTTCGGAGTCGAGGTTGTGCACGATGCCGTTCTTGGCGGAGGACACCAGGTTGGTGTCGCCGATGGCCACGCCCAGCAGCACGCCGAGCGCGAGCGCGAACAGCACCGCCGCGAGTGACAGCGCGTGGTAGCGGAAGTCGAACATGCGCTCGTTGCCTGCTGAGCTTCCGGGCGCCGGGGCTCAGCCGCCGCCGAACAGCATCTGCAGCTTCACCCACAGCAGTTCGGCCACGTCGCGCAGCGCCGGCGTGAGCCACACCACGGCGACCATCGCCACGAGGCCCGCGGCGATCACCAGCAGCAGCGGCGTGAGGCCGGGGCGCGGCTGGTAGAGGCGGCTCACGCCCTTGGCGTCGACCAGGATCTCGCCGATGCGCAGCCGCGTGAGGAAGGTGGAGGACATGCCTTTGCGGTTGCGATCGAGGAACTCCACGAGGTTGAACTGCGAGCCCACCGACACGATCAGCCGCGCGCCCTTCTCGGCGGCCAGCAGCATCGCCACGTCCTGGCTGGTGCCGGGCGCGGGCACCAGCTTGAAGGCCAGGCCCAGCCGCTCCAGCCGGCCGCTGCCGGGCGCGCGCCCGTCGGGGTAGGAGTGCACCACCAGCTCGGCGCCGCAGCGCAGCGCCTGCTCGCCCGCGGAGTCCATGTCGCCGACGATCATGTCCGGCTTCAGGCCCGCCTCCAGCAGCGCGTCGGCGCCGCCGTCCACGGCCACGATCACCGGGCGCTTGTCGCGGATGAACGGCTTCAGCGCGCGCAGGTCGCGCTGGTGGTCCACGCCGCGCACGACCACCAGCGTGGGGCGGTCGCGGAAGTCGGTGGCGAAGCGCGGCAGCGCGATCCTGCCGGCGAGCAGCTCGCGCTCCTCGCGCATGTGGTCGATCGTGTTGCGCGCGAAGCGCTCGAGCGCCTCGCCGATCTCCGCCTTGCGCGCCTCCGTTTCGGCGCGCACGCGCTCCAGGTCGAGCAGCTGCCCGCGCACCAGCGTCCTGCCGCGGCTGAGCACCTCCGCAGGCTGCCCGCCCGCCTCGCCCGGCCGGTCCGGGACTGCCGGCGCGAGCGCCCTGACGTGCACCGGGTCGCCGTCTGAGAGCTGCTCGAACAGCGCGTCGTCGGGCAGGTCCACGAGCATCACGCCCGCTTCCACCAGCAGCTGCGGGCCGAGGTTGGGATAGCTGCCGCTGGAGGAGCGACGGCAGTTGAGCACCGCCGAGACGCCCGCCGCGATCAGCTCCTCGGCGGACACGCGGTCGATGTCGAGGTGGTCGATCAGCGCCACGTCGCCGCGCACGAGGTGCTTGACCAGGAGCTTCGTGCGCCTCCCCGGGCGCACCGGCCCGGACGCGCCGGCCCCCACGGGCGCCGCAGGCGCCCCGGCCTCGAGCTCGCGCTCGGCCCGCCGCGGCGGCGCGCTCCCCACGGGCACGCCCACGGCGAGCGGGTGCTCCTGGCCCATCGAGCGCGTTGCCACACCGCGAGATTAACGCCCACGGGCGCCAAACGCCGCCCTTGCGGCGCTCGCGCCCGCCGCCGCGCATCTCGCCGGCGCGCGGCGCGGCCTCGGCGAGCGGGCCAGCCGCT
Source organism: Solirubrobacteraceae bacterium (assembly GCA_035508735.1). Lineage (GTDB taxonomy): Bacteria > Actinomycetota > Thermoleophilia > Solirubrobacterales > Solirubrobacteraceae > Palsa-744. The sequence continues at coordinate 21,312 of DATJMM010000056.1, forward strand.
CAGGCGGCGCTGCGCAGGTCGCGCGCGTGGCGGCGCGCCGCCACGTCGTCGCCGTCGGCGCCGAGCATCCGCACCAGCTCGCTCACCACCTCGCGCTCTCCGAGCTGCACCACGCTCGTGCGCGCGGTCTGCCCGCTGCTGTCCTTCACGATCGAGAAGTGCCGCGCGCCGAGCGAGGCGACCTGCGGCAGGTGCGTGATGCACAGCACCTGCCTGCGCTCGGCCAGCTCGCGCAGGCGCGCGCCCACAGCGCGCGCGGTGTGGCCGCCGATGCCGGCGTCGACCTCGTCGAAGACCAGCGTGGCGTTCGCCTCCTGCGCGCGCGCCACGCTCATGATCGCGAGCATCACGCGCGAGAGCTCGCCGCCGGAGGCGATCTCGCGCAGCGGCGCGGCGGACACGCCGGGGTTGGGCGCGATCATGAACTCCACCGTGTCGCCGCCGCGCGGCCCGGGCTCGCGCTCGCCCAGGACCACCTCGAAGGAAGCCTCGCCCATCGCCAGCGCGCGCAGCTGCTCGCGCACGCGCTCGGCGAACCCGCCCGCCGCCGCGCGGCGAGCGCGCCGCAGCTCCTGGACGCAGCGCTCGAGCTGCTCGCGCGCCTGCGCGAGGCGCGCGCCGGCGTCGGCCATCGCCACCTCCGCGCCGGTCAACTGCTCGTGTCGCTCGCGCGCCCGCTGCGCGTACGCCAGCGCCGCCGGCACGCTGCCGCCGTGCTTGCGCGTCACGCGCTCGATCGCCGCCAGGCGCGCTTCCAGCGCGTCCAGCACCCCGCGCCCCGGCGCCGAGACCTCCTCTCCCAGCCCGGCCAGCACGTCCTCCAGGCCATCGAACGCCGCGCGCTCGCCGTACTCGCGCAGCTCGCTCGCGAGCTCCCGCGACTCGATCGCCAGGCCGCGCATGCGCTCGGCCAGGCCGTCCAGCAGCGGGTCGACGCCGGCCTGCGCCGCGAGCGCGCCGCAGGCGTCGGCGAGCAGCTGCGCGGCGCCCGCGTTCTCGCCCGTCTCCGGCGCCAGCGCGTGCGCCCCCACGGCCGCCGCCGTCGTCAGCGCGTCCAGCCTGCGCAGCCGCTCGCGCGCCGCGAGCAGGCGCTCGTGCTCTCCCTCCTGCGGAGCCAGCGCGTCGATCTCGGCCAGCTCGTAGGCCAGCAGCTCGAGCTCCCGCTCGCGCTCGCCCGACAGTCCCCGCAGCTCCTGCAGGCGGAGCTCGAGCTCGCCCACGCGCGCGCACGCCTCGCCGCAGGCGCGCAGGCGGGCGGCCTGGTCGCCGGCGCACACGCCGTCGAGGATCTCCAGCTGCGCCGCCGCCAGCGTGAGCTTGCGGTGCTCGTGCTGGCCGTAGAAGGCGAGCAGCGCGGCGCCAGCCTCGCGCAGCTCGGCGACGCTCGCGGCACGCCCACCGAGGTACGCGCGCGTGCGCCCGTCGGCGCCCACGCGACGCGCCAGCACGATCTCGCCGGTGTCCGCGCCGACGCGCTCGCCGAGGCGCTCGCGCAGCCGCTCGGGCAGGTCGAACACGCCCTCCACGTACGCCTCGCAGGCGCCGGGCCGGACGATCCCGGCCCGCGCGCGGCCGCCCAGCAGCAGGTCGAGCGCGTGCGCCAGCACGGTCTTGCCGGCGCCGGTCTCCCCCGTGAGCACGTTCAGCCCGCTCGCCAGGCGCAGCTGGGCCTCCTCGATCAGCAGCAGGTTCTCGACACGCAGCTCTTGCAGCACGACGCGTGGTGTAGCAACGCCTGGGGACGGATCGCTCGCGTTGACCTTGTGCGCCGCCTCGGGCACAGCCATAATTCGACCAGGCGGCCCAGGAAGGGCCCGCACCCAGCCGTACACTCGTGCGCTACAGGCATGGCTGCCAGCGACCCACACACGCGCCCACAAGACCCGCACGGCGATGACCTCGCGCCGCTCGGGTCGCTCGCCGTCCGCGAGCGCCTGGATGAGGAGATCGCACGCGCCGAACGTCACGGCACGCACCTCAGCTGCCTGCTGGTGGCGCTCGACAACCTCGAGCAGATGGCGAGCGAGCACGGCCAGGAGCTGCACGAGCAGACCCTCCGGTACGTGGCCGCGGCGCTGGCGCGCGAGCTGCGCCGCTTCGACCGCGTGGGCCGTGCCGGCGTGGCCTCGGCGCACGAGCTGCTGATCGTGCTGCCGGGGGCGGACGGGCCGCGCGGCGAGGTGGTGGCGCGCCGCGCGTTGCAGCGCCTGCGCACGATCAAGATCGAAGCTGCCGGCGCGAGGCTGCCGCTGCAGGTGTCGGTCGGGCTCACGCACTGGCGCGAGGGCGCGAGCGCCGAGCAGATGCTCGCCCAGGCGCGCTCGGCGCTGGGCGGCGGGGGCGACGCGCTCTCGCCCTCGACTCACGCGCCGTCGCGCGCGAGCGCCGCCGGCGCGCACGCCCCGCACGGGCACGACGGCGAGGCCTGGGCGCTGGGCAGCGCCGGCGGTCACTAGGCTGCGCGCGTGCTCTCCGGATCGGAGCTTTGGCTTCTGCGCTTGATGGCCGACCGCGGCCTGGCGCTGCTGGACGCGAGCGCGCTGCTGGTGGTGATCGAGGAGCGCGGCGATCTGCGCGTGGCCGCCTCCGCTGGCGCGGCCTCGGTGCGGCTGCGCATCACGCCGGTGCAGGGCAGCGCGCTGGGGGCCCTGTACCTCGAGCGACGACCGGTCTCGCTGGAGCGCCCGCGCGGCCAGGAGGCGGCGTGGCTGCACGAACTGGGCCTGGAGGCGCGCGCGGTGCTGGTGGAGCCGCTGGACCTGGAGGGCCACGGCGGCGGCCTGGTGATCGCGCTGCGCGAGCAGGGCAGCTTCCGCGAGCCCGACCGCCAGGCGCTCGCCGCGTTCGCCTCCAGCGTCTCGCAGCGGCTCGCCGCGGAGCGATCGGTGGAGATCGAACGGCTCCGCTACGGCATGGAGGCGCGCGAGCGCGAGCGCGCGCGCTGGGCGCGCGAGATCCACGACGAGAGCATTCAAGGCATCGGCGCGCTGCGCCTGCGGCTGGCCAACGCGCGCGACCTCGACGACCGCGAGGCGCTGAGCGCAGCGGTGGACGCGGTGCTCGAGGGCATGGGCACCGAGATCGACGGCCTGCGCCACCTGATCACCGAGCTGCGCCCGGCGGCGCTCGACGACCTCGGCCTGGCGGCCGCCATCGAGGCGCTGGCGCGGCGCGCGCAGGCGATCGACGGGCTGGACGTGAAGACCGAGCTCAACCTCGGCGCGGGCGAGGACGAGCACGCGGGCGCGCTCAACGGCGGGCGGCGCCTGGACGCGGAGCTCGAGAGCACGATCTACCGCGTGGTGCAGGAGGCGCTCACCAACGTCGGCCGCCACGCGCAGGCGAGCAAAGCGGTGATCCGCATCGTCGAGCACGACGGCGTGGTCGAGGCGACCGTGGAGGACGACGGCAGGGGACTGCCCTCGGCGGAGCGCCTGGGCCCCCGCGGCGACGGCCTGGAGGGCGGCTTCGGCATGGGCGGCATGCGCGAGCGCGCGGAGCTGGTGCGCGGCGAGCTGGCGTGGGAACCGGCGCCGCAGCGCGGGACGATCGTGCGGCTGACCGTGCCGCTTGCGGGGCGGCCGGCGGCCAGCCCCGGCCCCGCCTGACCTCGCCTAACCCCCCTCGGCGTCCTGCTCGGGATCCTCGCCGTCGCGGCGCAGCCAGCCGGCGAGCTGCTGTCCCACCGAGTTGATCGACTCGCCGGCGTCGCGGAAGGCGTCGCGCACGCGCTCCGCGTAGAAGCTCACCGCCTCGCCGCCGTCGGCGCGCGCGTCCACCGGGTCGCCGCGACGCGCGTACTCGCCGGAGCCCACGATCCGGTCGTAGTCTCCCGAACGCACCCAGGCCATCAGCTCGTGCGTGCGCTTGACCACCATCGGGTGGGTGACGCCGAGGTCGAGCATCAGCCTGGTCAGACGCTCCAGCGGGCCGCCCTTCTCCTTGTAGTCCAAGCCCTGGCGCATGAACGCGTCCAGGTCCAGCTGCTCCACCATCGCGCCCGCCGCCATCGACATCAGCGTGCGGCACACCGCCAGCGGGTCGCGCGTAACCAGCGCCGCGGCGCGGTCGGCGCTCAGCTCGGTCGCCCTCCCCCACTCCATCAGCGCCGTGCGCACCGGCGCCAGCGGCAGCGGCAGCCGCGCGCTGCGCGTCATCAGCACCAGGATCGTGAGCGCCGTGCGGTAGAGCTGGTGGTCGGAGAGGATGTGCGCCGCCTCGTGCGCGAACACCGCCCTGCGCTGGGGCTGGTCGAGCAGCCGCAAAAGCTCCGACTGCACCACCACGATCGGCCGCCCGGCCCCGATCGCCAGCGCGTTGGGCATCGGGAACTGCGACAGGTAGAGATCCGGAACCTCCTGCATGTCCAGCGTGGCGTAGGCCAGCGCGTGATCGCGGTAGACCTCGCCGAGTTGCTCTTCGGAGAGACGCACCGAGGAGCCCAGGTAGGCCTGGCGCAGCGCCCGCTCATAACCCAGCTCGATCAGCTTGCGCACCACCGTGTCCAGGTAGGGGATCGACGACAGCGCCGCGGTGGCGGCGCGGTCGGCCGGGTGCTGGAAGGCGCGGGGCGAGATGCCCTTCAGGCGGTGGCCCTCGGCGGGCAGCTGCGATCCGGTGGACGCCACCCCGCGAGAGTAGCGCCGGGCGGGTCCGCGCGCGCAGGGCCCGGCGTGGCCGCGGCGGGGCCTCGCGCACGCCGAGCCGGCCGGCAGGCCGGCCCTTTTGCAGATGAAGTCAGTCCGCCAGCCCGGTGCGCCGCACGTACGCGGTGATCTCGGCGCGCGAGGAGAAGCCGAGCTTCTCGATCGCGCGAGCGCGGTAGGTCTTGACGGTGCGCTCGGCCACGTTGAGCTGCTCGGCGATCTCCGGGTTGGTGTAGCCGTTGGCGATCAAGCGCACCACCTCGCGCTCGCGCTCGGACAGCACCACCTTGTCGCTGGCGCCGTCCTCGCCGGTTGCCATCAGCGCCCCCAGCCGTGGGTGCAGGTAGTTGCCGCCCGCCACCGCCAGACGGAAGGCCTGCAGCAGCTCCGCCGGCTCGGCCTCCTTCAGCACATAGCTGCGCGCCCCCGCCCGCAGCGCCTGGCGCGCGTACTCGGGGTCCTCGCGCATCGTCAGGATCGCCACCGCCAGGTTGGGGTGCGCGATGAAGCAGGAGGGCAGGGCCCCCAGGCTGGAGCCGCCGGGCATCGTCAGGTCGAGCGTCAGCAGGTCCGGCCTGTGCTCGCGCACCGCGCGGATCATCGCGGGGATGTCGGCTGCTTCGGCCACCACCTCGAACTCGCCGCCCTCGCGCTGCAGCACCGCGCGCACGCCGTCGCGCACCACCGCATGGTCGTCGGCGATGATCACCCTGATCGGTCTCGAGACCCCCGGCGTGCCTGCCTCCACGCGATGGACGGTAGCGCCTGGCGAGGACCGATCCGTTCATCCGTCGAGCGCCGGCTTCACGAAGCAGTGGCGAGCCCGTTGCACGCTCTCGCCGCCGCCGCTACAGACGCTAGCGTGGCGTGGTGTCGTCGGCTATCTCCTTCCCGCGGCTACGCAGGATCGTCTCCGCGTACACCGTCAACCGGCTCGGAAGCTGGATCGGCCTGGTGGCGCTGTCGCTGGCCGTGTACGACCACACGCACAGCGGGCTTGCGGTGGCGGGGCTCCTGCTCTGCTGGCAGGCCCTCCCGGCCTTCTTGGTCCCGGTCGTGGTCGCTCGTGTGGAGGCGTCCGCGCGCAGACGCGAGCTCAGCGGCCTGTACGTGTTCGAGGGTGTCGTCACCGCCGCCATCGCCGTGCTGCTGTCGCACTTCTGGCTACCGGGGCTGCTGCTGCTTGCTGCGATCGACGGCACCGCGGCGCTCGCCGCGAGCGCGCTGTTGCGCGCAGAGGTGGCGCGCACGGGTCGCGAGCACGCACTAGGCGGTCCGGTCGGGGAGGGCGAGGCGCCCGATCCTGCCGCGCTAGGGCCGGATCTAGGCGAGCGCGTGCAGGAGGCGGAACGCGAGGCGAACGCCACGCTCAACTTCGCCTTCTCGGCCGCGTTCGTCGGGGGCCCGGTCGTCGGAGGGCTGGTGACCGCCTCATTCGGCGCCGCCGCCGCGCTGTTCATCGACGTGGCCACGTTTCTCGCATGCGGAGCATTGCTTCTGGACATGCACCCCCATGTCGAGGAGGCCGCGGGCAACACCGTGCGTGCCCGTCTGCATGCCGCATGGAGGCACATCAATGAGACACCAGGTCTGCGGGCGTTGCTGGCGACCGAGACGCTGGCGCTGCTCTTCATCCAGGCAGCCGGACCGATCGAGGTCACCTATGCCAAGGCGACGCTGCACGCCGGCGACGGCGGATATGGAATGCTCGTGACTGCGTGGGGCGCCGGCGCGGTGATCGGGAGCCTCGCCTTCGCGCGCGCCCGCGGGCGACCGCTCGGGCTGGTACTGAGCGTCGGTACGTTCGCGCTCGCTGCCGCCTTTCTCGGCTATGCACTCGCCCCCTCCCTCGCGCTCGCATGCACAGCGGCGGCGGTGGGTGGCCTTGGCAACACACTCGAGTGGCCCGCGTTGGTGAGCCTGGTGCAGCGCCTGAGCCCACAGCAACTCCACGGCCGGCTAATGGGCGCTGTCGAATCGCTTCAGGCCATCTGCATCGCCTTCGGACTGATCCTGGGCGGCGTACTGGTCTCGCTTGGGTCCGCGAGGAGCGCATTCGTCGTGATAGGGGTCGGGACCGCCCTGGCGGCGGCGGTGTTCGCTCGCCTCGCGGCGGCGGGCCTTCTCCCGCGGCAGGCACCGCATGCGCAGCCGGTGGGAGGCGAGCAGGCGCCCGAGCCAGGCGGCGCTCGTCCGCACGAGGCGGCGACCGAGTAGCGACGGCTCGCGCAGGTCGAGCAGGTGCTGGCCCTTGGTGGTCCTCGGCCGTCGACTCCAGCGCCGACGACGCGCTGACCAGGTGAGACACGCTGGGCTCCCCTCAAGTACGACGCCAGGCCGGTCGAAAAGGACGACAGGGCGCAGATGCTCGTACACAAGTACACGACCCGTCTCTTCTGGGCAGCTGAGGTACTGCTCCTGGCGGGCACGGTGGTAGCCGGGGCGCTGATGTCGAGCGCGCAGGAATGGCACCCGGTGACGCTGGTGGTACTTCTGTTTGTGCTCGCGCTCGGGGGAGAGTGGTTCACGGTCGAGACCAGCGGCGGCATCCTGAGCGCCTCGCTCGGTGTGATGGCGCTCGCGATGGGCCTGCTCGGGCCGGTGCCGGCGGCGGCGTGCGGAATCGCCGCGATGGCGATCCACTCAGCCGTCGGGCGCCGCAATCCGACGGGATGGCTGATCAACCTTCTTGCGTTCGGAGTGGCGGCCTTCGTGGGCGGGCTGGTGGTTCGGGCGGCAGCCGGGAACGTGGACGGGGTCCACAGCCAGCACCTGGAGCAGAGCCTGGTGTTCGGGTTGATCATGCTCGGGGCGCTCGGCGTGCTGCTGATTGTCAACTTCGTGATCTTTGCGCTGTCCCTGTACTTCAGGGACGGACGCTCCCCGGTGCGCCTCGTCGGGGAGCTGTTCCTTCCGCTGTTGCCGGGGGAGCTCGCCGTGGCGGTGGTCGCGACCCTGCTGGTGATGGCCTACCGCAGCGCCGGGTTGCCGAGCCTGCTCGCCGCCATCCCGGTGCTGTTGATCTTCAGGCACCTCACCGTGGCGCTCCTGCGCTCCGAGCATCGCGCCGAGCAGCTGCAGGCGCGCACCATCCACCTTGTCTCGCTGCAGATGGGGGTGCTGAGAACCCTCGTACGGGCCCTGGAGATGCGCGACCCGACCACCAGCCGCCACGCCTCGGCGGTCGCCCGCTACTGCGAGGCGCTCGCAAAGGAGGTCGGCTGCTCGGAGGAGGAACAGGAAGTGGTGCGCACCGCCGGCCTGCTGCATGACATCGGGAAGTTCACCTGGCCAGACAGCGTCCTGCACGCCGAGGTTGTGCGCCCGGAGGACCAGGCGATTGTCAAGCGCCATCCCCAGGACGGCGCCGAACTGGTGGGAGCGCTCGACGGCTACGGTGCCACCGCCGACGCGATCCTCTACCACCACGAGCGCGTGGACGGGGGAGGTTATCCCGCCGGGCTGATAGGCAAAGAGATTCCCCTGGAGTCCCGCATCCTCGCGATCTGCTGCGTCTACCATACGATGTGCGCTCGTGGAAGCTACCGCTTGCCGATGAGCTCCGAGGAAGCCATAGGCGAGCTGCGTCACGCCGTTGCCAATGGCCAGCTCGACGGCGAGCTGGTCGAGGCGTTCATCGTGATGCTCGAGCGCGAAGGCTCAACCTTTGCCCACGACGCCGACTTCGAGACCGAGCTGGAATTCGATCGGCGGGTCCGTGAGATGGCCGAACCCGAGCCGAAGGGAACGCGCCGCCGCGCGAGCTCGGGCACGCGAAACCGCCCGCAGAGCCTCCGCCGCGGCTAACCGTCCCCGACAAAAGAGAACGCCTCGCACCCGGCGAGGCGTTCTCCTTCAAGCTCTAGAACTGCGAGTTGGCTATACGCCGTGCGGCTGGGACATTGGATCTCCTATCTCCTTCAGACGAGTCCTGCACGCGCCTCCATCCCTGCTGTAGGCGCGCTAAGCATGAGTAGGTTTGCGTGGCATAGTAACGAAAGGCGATGAAATAGTCCACTTTGCGGAGGTTTGCACGACTGCTTGCAGTTTCTGCCGGCCGGCGGCGGGAAGCAGGGATTTGATGGGCGGCCGCGACGCGGGCCGGCGAGCTACCGCCGTGCAAACGTCCACAAACCTGCCCCCGGCTCAAGTTCTCGCGCCGGCATGACGATCCAAGCGGCGACCCCCAACCGATCGAGGCCGCAACGAAATGCCGCTGTCATCCGCTCCGTCACAGTCCCGCCCGCACGAGCGCCAGCTCGTGTTCACCAGCTCCCAGGCAGCGCGCTACATGGGCGTGTCGCTTGCCACCGTGCGCCGCTGGACCGACGCCGGCCACGTGGCCTGCTATCGCACGCCGGGCGGCCAGCGACGCTTCTCGCGCGCGCAGCTCGACGCGTTCATCGCCTCCATGCAGCGCGCCGGCGGCGCCGGCGTGGAGGAGGTTCGCGCGCGCCGCGGCGGGCACGCGGCCTGACGGCCGCGGCGGTCGGCGCGGCCGCTCGCTCAGCTTGGGCCGCGCCCCTCAGCGCCGCCGCTCGCTCAGCTTGCCAGCCGCCCGAACTTCTCGCGCAGGCGGCGGTAGAAGGATGAGCCGGGCAGCTGCGCGATCGTGCCCACGTCGCCTGCGAAGCGCGCGTCGATCTGGCCGTTGGCGGGGATCTCGCCGGCGGGCCGGCCGTCGACGGCGATGTCGAGTGGCTCGCGCGAGCGGTTGTAGATCGTCATGCGGTCTTCCGGCGCCACCACCAGCGCGCGCGCGCTCATCGAGTGCGGCGCGATGAACGACACCACGAAGCCCTCCACGCCCCACGCCATCACCGGCCCGCCGTTGGCGAGGTTGTAGCCGGTGGAGCCCGCCGGCGTGGCCACCACCAGCCCGTCGCAGCGCACGCTGCCGGCCTCCTCGCCGTCCAGCGCGTAGGCCAGCTCGGCCACCCGCTCGCCCACCTTGCGGTGGATCGCCACGTCGTTGATGGCGGTGTGCAGCCGCAGCGGGGCGCCGGCCGGCCCGCCGGCGCCGGCGGCCCCCGCCTCAGCGGCCGGCGCGGCGGCGGCGCGCGCGCCGGGCGAGCGCTCGAGCACGATCGCCGGCAGGCGCAGCAGCTCGAACTCTCCCTGCAGCGCGCGGCGCACGCCGTCCTCGAGGTGCTGCGGCTCGACCGTGGCGAGGAAGCCGATGGCGCCGTAGTTGATGGCGAACACCGGCACGTCGGTGTGGGCGTAGCTCTGCAGCGCGCGCAGGATGGTGCCGTCGCCGCCCAGCACCACGCACAGCTCCACGCGGTCCTCGAGGGGCGCGTCGAGCACGATCCCGGGGGCCGGCCGCAGCTCGTGCTTGGCGGTCTCCTCGGCGTCGAAGCGGAGCGTCACGCCGGCCTGCGCGGCGCGTTCGCGCAGCACCGCCAGCGCGGCCGCCGTGTCGTCGCTGCGCCTGTGCGTGAGCACCGTCATTTCGCGCCGGCCGCTCACGGCTCCACCTCGCGCGCCATGCGCTCGAGCTCGCGGTCGATGCGCTCGCGGTCGCGGTCGATGCGCTCGCGGTAGCGGTCGCGACCGGCGGCGCGATCGTGGCGCGACGCTCCCGGCAGGGACGGTGCGGCCAGCCACAGGAACGTCTCGCGGTTGCCCTTGGGGCCCGCAAGCCCGGAGGAGTGGAAGCCGAGCACCTCCGCGCCCAGCTCACGCGCGCTCGTGGCCACCGCGAGCAGCGCCTCGCGCCGGTCTGCGCCGTTGCGCACCACGCCGCCTTTGCCCACGCGCCCGCGCCCCAGCTCGAACTGGGGCTTGACGAGCGCCAGCACGTCGAACGGGCGCGCCAGGCAGCCCAGCGCCGCGCCCAGCACCTTCTCCAGCGAGATGAACGACACGTCCACCACCGCCAGGTCCGGCGGCTCCCCGCCGCCGCCCGCTGGCGCCGGCAGCAGCGCCGGCGCGAGCGTGCGCGCGTTGGTGCGCTCCAGCACCTGCACGCGCTCGTCGCAGCGCAGCCGGTAGTGCAGCAGCCCGTAGCCAACGTCCACGCAGATCACCTCGCGCGCGCCGCGTTGCAGCAGGCAGTCGGTGAACCCGCCGGTGGAGGAGCCCACGTCGAGCGCGCGCCGGCCCGACACGTCGAGGCCGCAGGAGTCGAGCGCGTTGGCCAGCTTCACGCCCCCGCGCGAGACGAACTGCGGGCGGCGCAGCACGCTCAGCCGCTCCCCCTCCTCCACCAGCTCTCCCGGCTTGCACGCGCGCCGCGAGCCCGCGCCCACCAGCACCTCCCCGGCCATCACCGACGCCGCTGCGCGGCTGCGCGAAGGGAACAGCCCGCGCTCGGCCAGCAGTGTGTCCAGACGCCGCTTGCCCATCGCTCAGCTCAACCCTTGCACAAACGCGCCCGCCTCACCGTCCGCGCAGGCCCGCCGCCGGCCCGCGCCGCACACCCCCGATTTGGGACATCTCCTGCTCTCTGTGATCGATATCACACACGTTTCGCATGCGGGGGTTCATCATTCTTCTCGATCGAGAGCGCAGCATCGACTCTCCTGAATCCCTCCTCCCGAAACGGCCCGCTCTCCCCGGCGGGTCGTTTCATTTAAGCCCCGCAGGGACGGCCGGCGCATGCGCCGGGCCGTCGTGCGGCGCATGCGCCGCACGCAGCAGGGCCGCATGCGGCCCTGCGCCGGCCGCGCA
>DATJMM010000057.1:0-116482 GCA_035508735.1 Solirubrobacteraceae bacterium
CGCTGTTGAGCTCGCTGGCGCAGGAGCTCGGGTTCGGCGTGCTGTTCAGCGTCTCCGAGCTCGACTCGGCGATCATGGCCGACCGCGTCCTCGTCTTCGAGCAGCGCACCCTCCGCCTCATGGCCGACCACCACCCGCAGGCCGATGAGCTTGCTCGCGCGCGGGCCAGTCGCGCGACACGGGGCGCTCCGCGAAGCTCCCGCGCGTGCTAGAGCTCGAGCACGTCGTCAAGCACTACCAGGTCGGCAGTGGCGATGCGATCCGCGCGATCGACGGGGTCTCGCTGACCGTCGAGGCCGGCGAGCTCGTCGTGATCTTCGGGCCGAGCGGCTCCGGCAAGACAACGCTCTTGGACCTCATCGCAGGCGTCCTCAGGCCCGACGGCGGCAGCGTCATCGTCGGCGGCCGGGACGTGGGCCGGATGACACGCCGAGAGGCGGACGCCTACCGTCTGCACGACCTCGGGATCGTAGACCAAGCCGACACCCTGTTTCCCGGCGACCGCGCGATCCGCAACGCCTGCCTGAAGCTCTGGCTCACCAACCGCCGCAACGCCGAGGCCGTCGTCGAACCGCTGCTCGTCCGCCTCGGCCTCGGCGATCGCCTCGACCACCCCACGGAACTGCTCTCGATGGGCGAGCGACAGCGCCTGTCGATCGCACGCGCCCTCGCGCTCGATCCCAAGATCGTGCTGGCCGACGAGCCGACGGCCAACCTCGACTCGCGCCGGACCGGCGAAGTGCTCGCGCTGCTGCGAGAGCTCTGCAGCGAGCGCGGCACCGTGACCGTGCTCGCCACGCACGACGAGACGGCAGCCGCGTTCGCCGATCGCGCCTACGAGCTCTACGAGGGACGCCTGCGGCCTTTCGCCGATCGCCGCGGCGCCGGCCGGTGCTGATATCGCCCGGCAACCTGCTGCGCCTGTGGCGGGCGCGGCTGAGCTCGCGCGCGATGCTCGTGCAGGAGGCCCTCGCGGTCGCCGGGATCGCGGTCGGTGTGGCGCTGTTGTTCTCCTCACAGGTTGCGTCCACCAGTCTCAGCGGCTCGGTGCAGCAGCTCACGAGCGAGGTCATCGGGCGTAATCAGCAGATACAGGTCGATGCCCGCGGGCCAGACGGATTCGACGAACGGCTGCTGGAGCGAGTGTCCGCGCTGCCGGGCGTGGACGGCGCCGCTCCGGTGCTCGAACAGCCCGCCAGCGTGATCGGCCCCAAGGGAGCGCAGGCCGTCGACCTGCTGGGCACGACGCCGCAGTTCACCGCTGCCGGAGGCCCGATCGTCCGGCGTTTGAGCACGCGGGAGCTCGCTCGCGTCCACGCGATCGCGCTGCCCCAGCCCGTCGGCGAAGCCATCGGCGCCAGCTCGCTGGAACCGATCAAAATCCAAACCGGGGCCGGGGTGATGCCCACCCTGGTGGCCGCCACGCTGGGCGAACGGCAGCTCGGGGCGCTCGTCGGCAGCCCGATCGCGGTGGCGCCGCTCGCCTACGTGCAGCGGATCACAGGGCTGTCCCGCAGGCTTTCACGGATCTTCGTGCATGTCGCCGCCGGGCGAGAGGCTTCGGTCGAGCACAGGCTCAGCGGCCTTGCGCGCGAGGCGAGCGTCAACGTCGAGCCCGCCGATTTCGACTCGAAGCTGTTCGCCGTGGCCTCCAACCCGGAGACTCAAAGCGAGACGCTGTTCTCGGTCATCAGCGCGCTGGTGGGCTTCCTGTTCGCCTTCACGGCGATCCTGCTGACCGTGCCGAGGCGGCGCAAGCACATCGAAGAGCTGTGGCCGCACGGGGCGAGCTACGGCATCACCTTCGAGATCCTGCTGTTCGACGCGGCCGTGCTGGCCGTCCTCGGGTGCGCGCTCGGGCTGGCGCTCGGCGATGCGCTCTCGCTCGCGGCGTTCGATCGCGCGCCGGGCTACCTCGCCTCGGCGTTTCCCGTCGGCAACAGCCGCATCATCACCGCCCGGAGCGTCATCCTCGCCGTGCTCGCCGGAGGCGCGTCGGCGGTAGGAGGCGTCCTGTGGCCCATGCGCGAGCTGCTGCTGCGGACATCCGCCCGGCGCACCCCACGCTGGGCGACGGTCTCGCGGTTGCTCCTCGCCGCGATCTGCGCCACCGTGACCCTGGTCGTTCTGATCGCGCGCCCCCAAGACGCCTTTCTCGGGAGCGCCACGCTCATCGTCACGCTCCTGGCCCTGATGCCGACGGCGTTCCACGCCGTCCTGTTCGCGTTCGAGCGCGTTCAGCGCCTCGCCATCGGCGGCGCGGCCACCGAGCTCGCCGTCGACTCCCTGCACGCGGCGCGAGTCCGGGTGCGCGCCCTGGCGATCGCCGTGCTCAGCGGCGTCGCCGTCTTTGGCACGATCTCGATCGGCGGTGCAGAGGTGAGTCTCAGGCGGGGCCTCGACTCGTCCGCAAATGCCGTGTCGTTCAGCGCCGACGTATGGGTCAGTCCCAGCGGCCAAGCCAGCCCGCTGGCCACAGCCCCGTTCACGCGAGCCTCGCCGCCACCGCTCGCGCACCTGCCCGGCGTCGCCAGCGTCGGCGTCTACCGGGGCAGCTTCTTCGACTGGGGCAAGCGGCGCATCTGGGTGCTCGCGCCGCCCTCGAACAGCCGCGCGCCGATCCCCGCCGGGCAGGTGTCCTCCGGGCGTCTCGACGTTGCCAGCGCACGGATACGCCACGGTGGCTGGGCCGTCCTGTCCGAAGCGCTCGCCCATGAAAACCACCTCAGCATCGGCGATCGCTTCACGCTCCCTTCCCCGGTCCCGACGACGCTGCGCGTCGCCGCGCTGACCACGAACCTCGGCTGGCCGCCCGGCGCCATGATCCTCAACGCCACGGAATACGCTCGCGCCTGGGGAAGCGCCGCCCCGAGCGCCTACGAGATACAGGCGCAGCCGGGGACCTCCCTGCCCGCCGTGCGCAACCACGTTCAGCGAGCGCTGCGGCCGAGCGAAGGGCTCGCAGCGGAAACCTCATCCCAACGGCGCGCCCGCGATTACGCCGTCATCGACCAAGGCCTGTCGCGGCTGAGCCAGATCAAGCTGCTCGTCCTGCTCGCCAGCGGGCTCGCTCTGGCGGGCGCGATGAGCTCTCTGATCTGGCAGCGCCGCGAGCGCATCGCCGCGATCCGCGTTCAGGGCTACTCCGCGCTCGTGCTGTGGCAATGGCTGTGCTGCGAGAGCGTCCTGATGCTCGCAACCGGATGCTGCATGGGCGCGATCTTTGGGATAGCCGGGCAGCTCCTGCTCAGTCACGCACTCGCCGCCGTCACCGGCTTTCCCATCAGCCTCGGCGTCGAAGCCGCCGTCATCGCCGTCAGTTTCGTGTGGGCCGCGGCGGTCGCCCTTACAATCGTCATTGTGCCCGGCTCCCTCGCGGTTCAGGCATCCCCGCGAGCCACCACCGCCGCGATATAAGACGATCGTCCGCGGCATCGCCGACGATCCAGCACCACTGACACGCCCTCAATTGCGCGCGCTCCGCGGAGCGGTCGCGCGCGAGCTCGGCTGGGGCCTCCCGCTCGCCGTGCTCGAGCTGCGGCGCTGGCGCGCACGAGCGCTTCGCATCCCCGCCGGTCCCGTTCGCGAGATCGCCCTGCTGGCCCTCGCGCACAAGCGCGGGAACACCCACGGCGCAGCGCTCTTCTCCGTGATCCCGCAAAGGCGCAGCCGCGCGCTGCTGCGGCTGTTGACGACCTACCAGGTGTTGTGGGACTTCCTCGACAGCCTCACCGAGACATGGCCGGGGCTCACAGCCGACGACACGCTGCGCCTGCACCGCGCGCTCGTCGACGCCGTCGATCCCGATGC
This sequence comes from Solirubrobacteraceae bacterium, assembly GCA_035508735.1. Taxonomy (GTDB): domain Bacteria; phylum Actinomycetota; class Thermoleophilia; order Solirubrobacterales; family Solirubrobacteraceae; genus Palsa-744. The sequence goes on from DATJMM010000057.1 coordinate 3,811, forward strand.
GCCCGCGCGCAACTACTACGCGCAGCTGAGCATCCCCGACGACGGCGGCTACCTGCGGGCGCTGGTCGAAACGTGCCGGCGATGCTGTAGCGCGCTGCCCACGTTCCCCGAAGTCGCCCCGTTGCTGCGCGCCGAGGCGGGCCGCATAGGCGTGCAGGCGATCAACCATGCAAGCGAGCCCGCGCATGTGCCGCGCGCGCTACGCGCCTGGGTCACCCGCGAGTACCCCGGCGCGCACGAGGTCGCGTGGTTCGAGATCGCCGCCGCCGCGGGCGCCAACCTCGCGATCTACGCGCTGTTCGCCCTCGCCGCCGAAAGGGGCTGCTCCTCCGATCGGATCAGCAGCACCCACCGTGCCTACTTTCCGTGGGCCGGCGCCCTCGCCACCATGCTCGACGGCTTCGTGGATCAGTTCGACGACGCCCGGCGCGGCGAGCACTGCTATGTCGCCTACTACCAGTCGCCGGCCGATGCCGCAACGCAGATCAGTCGCCTCTTGCGGCGCTGCATGGCAGAGACCCGCGCGCTCGAGAACAGCGAGCGTCACACGCTGGTCGCCGCCGCGATGGTGGCGATGTACCTGTCGCGCGACAGCGCTCGCGCGACCCCGTTGCGCGGCGCATCCGAGCAGATCGCACAGGCCGGCGGCTCCCTCACGCGGGCGTTGCAGCCCGCCCTGCGGCTGTGGCGACTCGCAAGCAAAAGCCGCAGATCCTGATCCAACAACACAAAGGAGAACCGGAAAGTGACTACCACACACGCACTCCTGAGTCGCATCAAAGGCGACCTGCCGCCGACGCCCCCGATACCCGGCTCGATGCAGACGCTCGCGTGCCGCTGGATGCCGCTCGGCCTGTTCGAGTGGTGCCGTCGCAACCTCGGCGAGCGTTTCACGCTCTACCCGGTCGATCTGCCGCCGGTGGTATTCCTGTCAAACCCAGCCGAGATACGCGCCGTCATGGGCGCTCCGGGATCCGTGCTGCAGCCGGGCGCGGGGGGAAGCGCGATCGCCCCCATCGTCGGCCCGAGCTCGTTCATGCTCCACGAGGCCGACGAGCACATGCGCGGGCGGCGCACCATCCTCCCGTCCTTCACCACCGCCGCAGTCGAGGAGCACGCGCAACGCCTCACGCGCATCATCGCCGCCGAGGTGGCGTCGTGGCCGCTCGACTCCCCGTTCGCCGTGCTCCCGCGCCTGCGCAGCATGAGCCTGCGCATCATCTTGGGCACCGTCTTCCGGGCCGAGGAGGAGCGGCTCCGGCGGCTTCACCATCACATGCTCCGCATGCTCGACGTAACCGCCAGCTTCGTCCTCGTGGAGCCACGTCTTCGCCATCTGCCGGTGTGGAGGGGCATCTGGCGGCGCTTCACCGAGGAGCGCGCCCAGGTGGACGAGGAGATCCGCGCGCTGATCGACGACGCGCGCGCCACCCACGGCGAGGACGTGCTGGGGCGTCTCCTCGCCGCCAGCAACCAGGACGGCTCGCCCCTGAGCCCGGTCCAGGTGCGCGACAACCTCGTCTCCGTGATCCTCGCCGGGCACGAGACGACGGCATCTGAGGCGGCATGGGCACTGCAGCTCATCGCCCATGCACCCGCGGTGCAGAAGCGACTCGCGGAGGAGATCGAGACCGGCTCCGGGGAAGGCTATCTCCAAGCGACCGTGACCGAGGTGCTCCGGCACAGGCCGGTGTTCCTCTTCGCGATCCCGCGCGTCGTCGCCGCCCCCTTCGAGCTGGGCGGTTGGACGTACCGGCCACCGGTCCAGCTGCTCGCCTGCATCTACCTCCTGCACCACGACCGGGCGCTCTACCGCGACCCCCACCTCTTCCTCCCCGAGCGCTTCCTGTCCGCCGCCCCGGAGCCAAGCAGCTGGCTACCGTGGGGCGGCGGGCGCAAGCGCTGCCCTGGGCACCGGCTCGCGACCCTCGAGTTGCAGACCCTGATCCGCGCGACGCTCTCCACGCGCACGGTCCTGCCGGCATCGCGACAGCTCGAGCGAGCGCGATGGCGGAGCGTGATCGTGACCCCGGCGAAAGGCGGCCGCCTGCGGCTCAGCGCTCGACCTCCTCAGCACGTCCGGCGATAACCGGTTACGAGAAGTCGTCACTGGTGCAGAACGGGCTTCCGAGGGTGCTAGCCGGATACACGGATTAGCCGAAATCGCTGGACAGTCAAGTACCAAGCCGCGAGCATGGCGCGACGTTGGCCGCGGCTCCCAAGGGCCGGCCTCAGGCCGACGTCCTGGCATGGCGGCCAGCGCGGGTTGGGGCGAGCCAGCTTGGCCGGAGCACTGACGAGACCGGAATATAACCCTGTTCGACCGCGACCTCAGCAGGATCAGCGTACCCGCGAGCCTGATCCCGTACCTTCGCAGCGGTCTCATCGCCGAGTTCGGTTCTGCGGTTGACGCGCTCGAGGCGACGCTGGCGATGGACGAGATCGATTCCCAGCGCTGGCGCGCCGGGCTCGCCCAACTGGACTGCGCGCGCGAGCTTCTGGACGCGGTGGGCATCGGCGCCGCTCGCCAGCGCCTCGACCTCGAGCTCGAGCTCACGCCGCGCCTGGCGCGAGTGCTCCTCGACGCCTCGCGCGCGGTTTACGAGGTCGAATGCCGGCGGCTGGCGGACGCGGCAGCGGATGGCGTCCATCTGCCCCAGCGATCGACGCCCGCGCTGCGCAGCTTCATCGTCGACATCGAGCAGCGAGCAGGCGCCGGCGCGAAAGACCTGAAGCCGTTGCTCGAGGCCTCCGAAAAGCGCGCTCCGCGCAGCGCTCGAGGCGCCGAGGCCGAGGATCGCAGTGAGCGCCAGGGATAGCGGTTTGGCGGCAGCCGCGACCGGCGCGGTGCGCCGGCGTTCCTCGCACGGTCCGCGCGACGCCGTGCCGGCGCGATGATCGACCGTTCGCGCGGGCCGAGCGGAACCTGGCGGCGCCGGCGCGCCGCGCCGGGCAGATGGACGGCGCTCGACCCCTCCGGGCCGCCGTCCGGCACGCCGCAGGGCCCTGGACGCCGGCAGGCGCGCGGGCTCGTCGGCAGGACGTTTCCCGATCTGCGCCTGCTCGACTACGCCGGGGAGCCGGTCGCGCTGCCCACGGAAGTCAACGCCGACATCGTCATCTACCTCTATCCGGGCGTGCAGTGCTCACCGGACGGCGGGCTCGGCAGCGCCGGGGCCGACGTTCAACAGCACCTGTCGTTCGACCGCCACCGCGCCGATCTGGATGCGCGGCGCACGCGCGTGGTGGGGGTGAGCAGCGAGGCGCCCAAGGAGCAGTTCGCGCGCATGCGCGACCACCGCGTCTGCCATCCGCTGTGGAGCGACCCCGCCTGCGAGCTCGCGCACGCGCTCGAGCTGCCCACCTTCACCCAAGCCGGCAGGGAGCTCTACCGGCGCGGCACGCTGGTGGTACGCCGCAGCCGCATCGAGATCGCGATCTACCCCGTCTACCGGCCCGAGCAGAGCGCCACGCAAGCGCTGTGGGCGATCAAGGCGAAGGGGCTTTGAAGGTGAAACGCACAAGGCGCCAGCCCGAGCGCGGCCGCGTCCCGCGCGACGCCCATGCACGCGCCCACCAGCCCTCGCCCGCCACTCGCGAATCCGATTGACGATTAATTCGATTACCGTCGCCGCGCTCACTACCCGATCGGCGTCAGCGGGTTGCCCGGCGCGATCGTCGCGCAGTCCTGCGGCGCCGGTTCGCCGGCGAAGCGGGCGTGCAGCCACGACAGCGTGCTCAGCATCCACGGCAGCGCCGTTTCCACGTGCGCCAGTTTCGGGTGTTCGTCGTACTGCACCTGCACGCCGCGTTCGCAGTACTCGCGCGCCAGCGTGCGCACGTCGCCCGCGATCATCACACCGTCGCCAGGGCCGATGCCGGGCTGTTCCCCGTTGGTGCCCTCGCGTTCGCCGCCCGCGCCCTGCGCGATCAGCAGCGGCGCCGTCGGCGTGCCGCCCGTGCCCATGATCAGTTCGTTCGCCGATTCCACGTACACCGGGATGCTTTCCGGGTTCGCGTATTCCGGCTTCGCCAGTTCTTCCCAGGTCAGGCCCGGATAACGGCCCAGCACCTGGATGATCGACGCCTTCTGCAGCTTTTCATACAGTTCCAGGCCGTATTCGCTCAGGTACGGCTTCAGGTCCACGTGGAACGCGCGCGCCGTGCCGATCAGCCCCATCGGGATCACGCCCGCCCACTCCTCGCTGGCGCTCACGTAGTGCAGGTTGTGCGCCGGGTCCACCAGCACGCCGCCGAACGACGCGCCCACGATCATCCGGTCCACTTCCGGCGCGTAGCCCGGAGCCAGCTCCGCCGCCCACTCCGTCGCGATCGCGCCGCCCGAGTAGCCCATCAGCGCCACCTGTGTCGAGCCCGCCAGGCCCGTCGCCGGCGAGCGCAGCGCCGCGCGCAGCGAGTCCAGCGTGTTCAGGCCGTACACCCGGCCCGCCGCGAACGCAGCGCTCTCGCCCTCCGTGTCCGCCACCACCACCGCGTCGCCCGCCAGCAGCTCCGGCGCAATCAGCGTCGACTCCACGTCCGGGATCAGCCCGCCGAAGCTGAGGCCGCCCGCGATCGCGTAGGAGGGGTCGTCTTCGGGGTTCAGCGAGTCATAGAAGGACTGGTAGGCCACCACCTTCGGCGCCGCGCCCATGTGCAAGCGCTCCAGCACCGACGTCACGTTCACCGTCGGTTCGCCCCGCTCGCCCGTGGAGCGGTACAGCAGCTGCACCGCCTTCACCGGCAACGGCACGCCCGCCACGTGGTAGGCCAGCGTGCGCGTCTTCAGCACCGTGCCCGGCGCGATTTCCGCCAGCGGCGTCGAGCCTTCGTAGCGGTAGAACGGGTCTTCTTCCGGCGTCGGGCGCGCCGCCAGCGCCGCCGGCGCCAGCGCCGCCGCGCACAGCGCACACAGCGTCAAGACCAGGACCAGCGCGCGCGCCGCCGCCGCGCGCGCCGGCCGCCGGCCTGCCGGTCGTCGCGTGCTAGCGCGCTGCCGCGCGCTGCCGGGTTGCTGCGTGGGTTGCCAGCACACGCGCCGAGTGTACCCGCGATCCAGCCGTTCAATCGCGGGCCGCCGTGTGCACAGCGCGGGGCGGGAAGCTGGGCGTACCGCCGTGGTCCGCGGAACTCGACCGTGCTCACACGCGCATTCTCATCGAGCAGACGAGGGTTGTTGATCCTCAGCGCCTGAGACGCTCAGCAGGACGTCTCGACGCAAGCGAGTTGCAGTCCGTCGATGAAGCCTCGCGCTCATCCTCGGGATCTACTAGGGCTCTTGGGTCTCACGGTCCTGCCCGTCGATCAGTCGTACCGGCAGCTTCTGTCCAGCTGCGTTGCGCGCCAGGGGGCCATCGAGTGTCCACAGCTCCGCGTCGAGGCTGCGGGCGAGCGCCACGTATGCAGCGTCGAACGCGCTGCGTCGCCCAAGCGTCGCCGCCACGTCGACCACTTCCGGGCCGTCGAGCAGGGCGTGGTAGGTGATCGGCAGCTCTTCGAGGGCCTGCCATCCGCTCGCCACGTCCTCCTTTGAGAGCCCGCCGGCCGCGTGCTGGCGTGCGAGGACGTTGGCGATCTCGTAGCGCGCGAGCGCGGGGGCGTGCAGCTCACGTTCCTCGGCGATCCACCGTCCGATCAGCTCGGAGACCGCCGGACCGTCGGGCTCGCTGACGATCAACGCGACCAGCGCGTTCGCGTCGATGACGACCGTCACTCGCCGGAGGGGATGCGCCCGTCGAGTTCTTCCCGGCCCTCGCGCACGAGCGCCACGACATCGACGCCTCTCCCCACGCGAGCGCGGAGCGCCGCCAGGCGCGCCAACGCCGTTCGCACCTGCTCGTGATCTGCGATCGGCCGCGGCAACCGCTCATCCAAGAGCTCCCCGGCGATCTCGTCGATCGCGCGATGGCTGCGCGCAGCCTCGGCTTGAAGACGCGCATACGTGCTGCTCGCAAGCCGGATCGTGTGGTCAGTAGCGGCCATAGCCAGAGTGTAGGGACCGCATGGGTCGGGCGACCACCGTGGGCCGCGGCGAGCGTGCGGATGCAGATGCCGCCTATGATCGGCGCATGGACGCGCCGTGTGGCAGCGAATCCGGGATGAGCTGGAGCACTGGTATGTGGCGTTTCCAGAGTACGCCGATCTCCGCCAGCGCTTCCGGTCGCGTGACCCCAGGCAGCACTACGCGGTCTTGGTGGGCGCGGACAGGCAGCGCGCCGCCTGAGCAGGCTGTCTGGGCGCTCGACCGCCCCGTCAAGAGCCCTGGGACGACGGCAGCGACTCCGGAGGGCGGCGGTCCCAGCCGTGAAACGGCGAGTAGTCGCCCGCGTCCCACGCCTCGCGCAGCCCTGGCTTGCTCAGGTCCCAGTCGGGGCGGATCTTGCTGGTGACGGCGCGCAGGTCGCGCCAGAGATCCGCGAATGAGGGGCGGCCCCAGAACCAGTAGCCGTTGTAGACGCTGTGGATCACCAGCCCCGGCTCGAGCACGAGCGTGTGCGGGATCATCGGGTCGTGCTCGGGGTCGGTGTACTCCTGGATCTCGAGGTCCTTCTGGACGGTCCGCTCCGGGTCGGAGAGGAACGGCCACTGGGCGCCCACCGACGCGCGGAACTCCTGGCTTGCGTGGTGGGCGTCGGTGGAGATGGTCGCGACCTTCGTGTAGGCCACCGCGATCTTGGCGTAGTTGGCCGCGAGCTCAAGATGCTGCCAGTGCTCCTTGGGGCAGTAGTGCCCGCGCGCGAGCGTGAGGATCAGGGGGTCATCGCCCTGGATCTCGCTGAGCTTCCTCGTCACGCTCTCGTGATCGGGCAGCTCGTAGTCCGGGAAGGTGCCGCCGGGGGCGATGTCGCTGCGCATTGTCTGCTCCTGTCTGTGGCTTGAGCAGTGACGATAACGACGACGCCGCGCCGTCCCTGGAGCCGCAGGGAGCCAGAGAACGCCTGCTGACCAAGCTGGCGCTCTGTACTCGCCCACCGCACCAGGGTCTACGCTTGAAGTGTGTCGCCGAAGAGCAAGCGCCACCTCGCCCCGCGAACGTCTCGTCGAGGCCGCGGAGGCGACCGAGTGAACGCGCCCCGGCTCCACGAGCAACTATCAAACGGCGGATGGGCTCGGCGCATGCGCGAGGATCGCGACCGCGCGCAGCGCTGCCAAACGCCTGAGCAGCGTGCGATCACAGCTACCGTGATGAGTCGAGCGATCGCTCTGGGAGCTTCTGGATTTGCTCTAACGGGTTCGACGGCACGCAAGCGACGTACGACCATCAGCGATCTCGACTACCACGTCATCGGCATACGCCCAGACGTGAGTGACCTGCCTGGGGACGTGGATGTGGTCGCCACGACCCCAGCGCGCTTCCGGAGCCGCCTGATGGAGGGAGACGACTTCGCCCAGTGGACTCTGCGCTGCGGTTGCATCCTGTACGACACGAGCCCAATGCGTGACGGCGTGCGCTTGATCGTCGAAATGGGCCTGTGGCCGAACGCTCAGCGCAAGCTCGACAGCCTGGATGTGCATCGCACAGAGGTGGAACGCCTTATCCAGATGGGCGACCAAGGCGCAGCACACGAGCAGCTCCGCGCGATGCTCACGACAGCGGCGCGCGGGCTGCTGCTTCATGCACGGGTGTTTCCGCTCGCAAGAAAGGAGCTCCCGGCACAACTTGAGCGAGCTGGACATGGCCCGCTCGCCCGAGCTCTTCGCCGCGTGATCCACGCCACGCCGCAACTCCCTGAGCTCGAAGCCGGATTGCAGGTCCTCGACGACACTCTTGAGGCCTTGCGCGCACCGTTGCCCGCAAGCGGGTGGGCTCACCCACGCGAGCAGACGCTCGTCTGAGCGCGATCGCCCTCGTCGCGCCACCTGCGAAGGCATCAGCCCGGCTGAGGGCAGGAGCGATGACGTCCCGACTGCGACCTGCGTGAGAGCCGCTTGTTATGTTCGTGCGCGTCCAACCGCAGGGAGCATTCGCCACTTGGCATCCGATCGCCAGCACCGCCACCGCGCTTCGCCGAGCCCCGACCGCCGTGCCGCATCGGCAGACGGCCTGGTGCCGCTGGTCGGCCGCTTCTTTCCCGCGCCCGTGGCGGCGAAGGTGCCGGAGGTCATCCTCGTCTTCTGGGTTGTGAAGATCCTGACAACCGCCGGCGGGGAGGCCACGTCGGACTACCTGAAGACGTACGGCAACTTCGGCGGCGGCGGCCTCGAGGTGCTCGTGATCGTCGTGGGGCTGGCGTTGCAGTTCGGCACCCGTCGCTACCGGGCGTTCGCCTACTGGTCGCTGGCCTTCGCTATCGCGATCACGGGCACCGGCGTGTCCGATTTCCTGCATCTCGACGTCCACATCCCCTATGCGGGCACGACCATGCTGTGGGCGCTGGTCCTGGCCGCGACCTTCTGGGCGTGGCAGCGCGGCGAGGGCACGCTGTCGATCCACAGCATCACCACCCAGCGGCGCGAGGCGTACTACTGGGCCACCGTGTTCGCGACCTTCGCGCTCGGCACCGCGCTCGGAGACTTCACCGCCACCTCGCTCAACCTGGGCTACCTGGACTCGGGCATCCTCTTCGGCGTCATCATCATGATCCCCGCCCTGGCGCGGTGGCAACTCGGCCTGGACGGCGTAGCCGCGTTCTGGATGTCCTACGTCGTCACGCGGCCGCTCGGCGCGTCCTTCGCCGACTACATCAGCAAGCCCAAGAACCTCTCCGGCATCGACTTCGGCGACGGCTCCACGGCGATCGTGTTCGCCGTCGCCGTGTTCGTGCTCGTCGCCTATCTCGCGCTCGCTCGCCCGGACATCCAGGAGCCCGAAGCCGCCGCCGCGGAGCCTGGCTCGGCGCCTGCGCTGCCGGCGCTGCTCCCGGCCGGCGAGCTCGAGCTCGACGTGGAGTAGGCACCCGCGTCGGCGCCGTCGCCCGCCGCGCAGGGGAAGCCCACCTCGACGCTCAGCCCGCCGTCCGGCCGCGCCTGCACGCTCAGCGTGGCGCGGTGGGCGGCGGCGATCGCGCCCACGATCGCGAGGCCGAGGCCGTTGCCGCCGGCGTGGGTGGTGCGGGCGCCGTGCAGGCGTTGGAACGGCTGCAGCAGGCGCGGCAGCTCCTCGGGGGGGATCGCCGGGCCGCTGTTGGCGACCGTCAGGAATGCGTGCCCGTCGCGGATTCCGGTCGTGATCGCGACGTGCCCGTGGGGGACGTTGTGGCAGATCGCGTTGTCGAGCAGGTTGGCGATGAGGCGCTCCAGCAGCCGCGGATCGCCCTCCGTGGGCGCCGGGTCGAGCGTCGCCTGGACGGTCAGCTCGCGCGCCGCCGCCTCCGCCTCGCGCGCGGGCAGGGCCTTGGCGAGGATGCCCGCGAGGTCGAGGCGCTCGCGGCGCTGCAGGCCGGCCTGGCCGCGCGTGAGCGCGAGCAGCGCGTCGATCATCTGCTCCAGGTGCCGCTCGGAGGCGAGCACGCGCTCGTGCGCCGCGCGCAGCGAGGCGAGGCTCGCCTGCGGGTCGGCCAGCGCGACCTGGATCAGCGCCCGCTGGCGGGTCAGCGGCGCGCGCAGCTCGTGCGAGGCGTTGGCGACGAACTGGCGTTGCGCTTCGAAGGCGGCGTCGAGCCGCTCGAAGAGGTCGTCGAGCGTGTCCCCGAGTTCCTTGAGCTCGTCCTGCGGGCCGTCGAGGGCCAGGCGCTCGTGCAGGCTGGCGGAGGAGATCCTGCGCGCCGTGCGGGTGATCGTGCGGATCGGTCGCAGCATCCTGCCGGCGAGGAGCCAGCCGGCGATGAGCGCGAGCACCGCCACGATCGCCAGGGCGATGCCAGAGTTGACCAGCAGCTGGTGCGAGTCCGAGGCGCGCTGCGCGGTCTGGATGGGCCCCACCTGCGCGAGCTGGTGCACCGCGTCCGCGAGCTGACGCTGGTCCTGTGCCAGTACGTGCTGGGCCTGCGTCACCCGACGCTGGATCAGCGACAGCTGGCTCGGCAGGGAGAACACCAGCTGCGGCCGCGCCCGCGCCAGCTCCCGCCGGGCCTGCCCCAGCTCCCGTTGGGCCTGTGCCAGCCCCGACGGGCGCGGGATCAGCCGCACGACGCCCTGGCCGCTGGGGCCGGGCGCGTAGCCGAGCGCAGGCGGCAGCTTCAGGCGCTGGATGGCGGGCGTGTGCGGGATCCTCGGCAGGTGCGGCGTCTTGTATTCGGTGGCCCGCTCGAACAGGCCGTAGGTGATGGCCACCAGCGCGACGCCCGAGAGCAGGAACAGGCCGCCGTAGAGAGCGGTGAGCCGCAGCCGCGCGGTGCGGCGCGGCAGGCGCAGCCAGCGGGGTGGCGCCAAGCGGGCCCTCGGCAGGCCGATCACGGGTCTCCGATGCGATAGCCGGCCTTCGCCACGGTCTCGATCACCGGCGGGTCGCCGAGCTTGGCGCGCAGCCGGCTCATCGTGATCCTCACCGCGCCCGTGAACGGGTCGGCGTTCTCGTCCCACACGCGCGCAAGCAGCTCCTCCGCCGAGACCACCCGGCCCTGGGCGGCCAGCAGCAGCTCCAGCGCCCCGAACTCCTTGGGCGTCAGCTCGAGCTCGCGCCCGCGGCGCCGCGCGCTGCGCTTGGCCGCGTCGAGCGCCACGTCGCCGTGCTCGAGCACCGGCGGGATGCCCGGCTGCGCTCGGCGCGCCAGCGCGCCGATGCGCGCCACCAGCACCGGGAAGTCGAACGGCTTGGGCAGGTAGTCGTCCGCGCCGAGCCCGAGCCCGTCGACCAGGTCCTCGCTCTCCGCCGCCCCGGTCAGCATCAGCACGCCGCTGCGCCCGCCGGCGGCGACCAGCTTGGCGCACACCTCGTCGCCGTGCAGCACGGGAAGGTCGCGGTCGAGCACGATCACGTCGTAGTCGTTGACCAGCGCGCGCATCAGGCCGGCCTGGCCGTCGAGCGCCACGTCGACGGCCATGCGCGCGTGGCGCAGGCCGGCCGCCACCGTCCCGGCCAGCTCCTCGTCGTCCTCGATCACAAGCACGCGCATCTACGGCTCCTGCCGGTGACGGTAGCGCCGCGGTGTTTCAAGCCTGTTTCGCGAGCGCCCGCGGGCGAGATCGCCGCCGTCCCGCCGAGCGAAACAGCGCCGAAACAAGCCGGCGCGTAGAACCGGTGCATGCCGCACAGCATCCACGCCAGGAGGCCGGCCGCGCGGCGCTGCGCGTCCGCGAGGCGGGCGCGCGCGCTCACCGCCGCAGCCCTCGTGGGCGGCGCGCTGGTGGCGGGGTGCGGGGGAGGCTCGCCGAGCCCGCCGGGCGGCGCGAGCGCGTCGGCGTCCGCGTCCGGCGCCGTCGAATCGGGGGTCGCGTTCGCCAGGTGCATCCGCTCGCACGGGGTGCCGAGCTTCCCCGACCCGAAGGTCAGTGGCCAAGCGGTCCGCATGGGCTCGCGGAGAACCATCCAGTCGCCCGCGTTCCAGTCCGCCCTGCGCTCCTGCCGGCGCCTGCTGCCGAAGGGCTCGCCGAGCTCCCAGCCGCCGTCGACGCAGACGCGGGCGCGGATGCTCGCGGCCTCCGCGTGCATGCGCAAGCACGGGATCGCGGGCTTCCCCGATCCCAGCGCCTCGCCTCCGTCGAGCGCGGCCGGCAACGGCGCGGTCCTCGGCGGCGGCGGGTACTACCTCGCGATCCCGAAGTCGATCGACACGAGCGCGCCGGCGTTCCGGCGGGCGGCGGCCGCGTGCAAGTTCTTCCGGCCGGGGCGGTGAGCCGCCGAAGCCGCAGGACGCCAGCGCCGAATGAGACCGATGCCGCACAGCACCCGCAAAGATCCAGCGCAACAGCGCAAGGAGGTTGAGCACATGCCCACCGTCAGGAGCCCCGCTGCGCTCGCCTGCGCCGGGCTTGCCGGCGTGGCGCTGGCGCTCGCCGGCTGCGGCAGCTCGTCGAGCCCCGGCGTGGCCCACGTCTCCTCGGCGAAGGGATCGGGCAACGCGAGCTCCGAAGGGGGCGCCTCGTCCGGGGAAGGCACGGCGAACCCCCAGCAGCAGGCGCTCGCCTACTCCAAGTGCATGCGCTCGAACGGCGTGCCCAGCTTCCCGGACCCGAGTCCGAATGGTGGCTTCTTCTTCCACGCCAAATCCGGGATGGACCCTTCCTCGCCCGCGTTCAGGGCGGCGCAGGCGAAGTGCCACAAGCTGATGCCGGGCGGCGGCCCGCCTACCACCACGCACCCCTCGCCGCAGACGCTCGCGAGGTTCCTGCGGATCGCGCGGTGCATGCGCCAGCACGGGATCTCCGGCTTCCCCGACCCCCGCACCTCGGTCCCGCCGGACCCGTTCGGCGCCGGCCGCGCCGGCGTGATCAGCGACATCGAAGGCGTGATCCTGATCTTCCCCGGCACGATCGACCAGCGCTCGCCGCAGTTCGCGCGCGCGTCGGCCGCCTGCGCGTTCCCGCTGCACAACCACTGACGCAGGCCGCGCCGCCGCCGCGGTGCGGCGTCACCCGGCGACCGAGCTGCCCGCCGGGACGCGCCGGGCGCTTGACACGCATAGCTATCTCTCTATAGTGCTATGCACCTAGTTATATAGGAGTGACCTGTGATCGAGTTCCACCTCAACTCCCGCTCCGGCGTCTCGCCGTACATGCAGATCGTGCAGCAGGTGCGCCACGCGCTGCGGCTGGGCCTGCTGCGCGAGGGCGACCAGCTGCCGACGGTGAAGGACGTGGTGGCGCGGCTGGCGATCAACCCCAACACGGTGCTGAAGGCCTACCGCGAGCTCGAGCACGCGGGGCTGGTGGCCGCGCGCCCCGGCGTGGGCACGTTCGTGACCGGCTCGCTGGCCGACCCCGCGCTCGCCGCGCACGCGCCGCTGCGCCGCGATCTGCGCAGCTGGATCGCCAGGGCGCGCGGCGCGGGCCTCGACGAGGAGTCGATCGAGGCGCTGTTTCGCGACGCTGTTCGCTCCGGGCGCATCGAAGGGGTAGCGTGAGCGTGAGCGCGCTGCACCGGCGAGCGGAGCCTGCGCTGGCGACGTGCGACCTCGGCAAGCGCTACGGGCGCCGCTGGGCGCTGTCGGGCTGCACGCTCGAGGTCCCCGCCGGCCACGTGGCGGGCCTGGTGGGACCGAACGGCGCCGGCAAGACGACGCTGTTGCACCTCGCGGTGGGCCTGCTGGCGCCGAGCGCGGGCTCGATCGCGGTGCTCGGCGAGGAGGTCGACGGGGCGCCGGCGCAGCTCGCGCGCGTGGGCTTCGTGGCGCAGGACACGCCGCTGTACCCGTCGCTGTCGGTGGCCGAGCACGTGCGCCTCGGCGCTGCGCTCAACCCCGGCTGGGACGCGGCGCTCGCGCGGGCGCGGATCGAGCGGCTGGGCCTCGAGGGCGCGCAGCGCGCCGGCACGCTGTCGGGCGGCCAGCGCGCGCAGCTCGCGCTGACGCTGGCGGTGGCGAAGCGGCCCGAGCTGCTGGTGCTGGACGAGCCCGTGGCGAGCCTCGACCCGCTCGCGCGCCGGGAGTTCCTGCAGGGCCTGATGGAGTTCACCGCCGAGCACACGGTCAGCGTGGTGCTCTCCTCGCACCTCGTGGCCGACCTCGAGCGCGTGTGCGACTACGCGATCCTGCTGGCCGACGGCCGCGTAGCGCTCGCCGGCGAGGTGGACGAGCTGCTCGCCAGCCACCGCCGCCTGAGCGGGCCGCGCCGCGACGGCGCGCGGCTGCCGGCGAGCCAGCAGGTGATCGAGGAGAGCCACACCGAGCGCCAGAGCACGCTGCTGGTGCGCAGCGAGGAGCCGATCGTCGACCCCGCCTGGAGCGTCGAGGAGGTGGGGCTCGAGGAGATCGTGCTCGCGTACATGGGCGCGCCCGCCGATCGAGGCGCGCCTCTCCGCCCGACCGACGGCGCCGCGGGGCGGGGGGCCGGCCGATGACCTGGCTCGCCTGGCGCCAGTTCCGCACGCAGGCGCTGGTGGCGCTCGGCCTGCTGGCCGCGTTCGCGGCGCTCGTGCTCGTGACCGGCGCGCACCTGCACGACGGCTACGACGCGGTCGGCGGCGCGCGCTGCGAGGCGCGCAACGACTGCCCGCTGCTGTATGGCCTCGACGGGGTGCTGGCGGACCTGCTCGGGCCGGCGCTGCTGGCGATCCCGGCGCTGCTGGGGATGTTCTGGGGCGCGCCGCTGCTCGCGCGCGAGCTCGAGGGCGGCACCTACCGCCTGGCGTGGACGCAGAGCGTGACGCGCCGGCGCTGGCTGTTGACCAAGGTGGCGCTCGTGGGCGTGGCGGCGCTCGCCGTCGCGGGCCTCGCGAGCTGGCTGGTGAGCTGGTGGTTCGCGCCGCTGGACGCGGTCAACATGAACCGCTTCGACCCCAGCGTGTTCGGCGAACGCGGGGTCGTGGCGATCGGCTACGCGGGCTTCGCGTTCGCGCTCGGCGTCGCTGCCGGCGCGCTCACGCGCCGCATGCTGACGGCGATGGCTGCGACCCTGCTCGGCTTCGTCACGGCGCGCATCGCGTTCACGTCCTGGGTGCGCCCGCACCTGCTGGCGAGCAGGCACCTCCTGACGCCGCTGACGCTGGGGAAGTCCGTCGGCTTCCGTGAGAGCCCGTCGGGCATCAGCGTGTTCACGGGCTTCCCGCCGCTCCCGAACGGCTGGGGGATCTCGGCCGCGCTCGTCGATCGCTCCCACCACGCCCTCAGCGCCGCGCAGCTGCATCGAGTGCTCGTGCGCACCTGCCCGACGATCGCGGCGGGCCTGCCGCAGTACCCCGGCGCCGGCAACGCCTCGGGGGGCCTGACGGACGGCGACTTCCAGTCCTGCCTGCAGGCGCTCTCGCACCACCTGCAGCTGCTCGTGGCCTATCAGCCACCGAGCCACTACTGGCCGCTGCAGGCGCTCGAGACCGCGATCTTCCTGGCCGCCGCGCTCGCGCTGGTCGGCGCCGCCGCCTGGCGCCTCGGAGCCTGACGTGGCTTTCCGCGCCCTGCTCGCAGCGCTCGCCTCGCTCTCGCTGCTGGCCGCCGGCTGCGGCGGCGGCTCGGGAGGGGTTGCGAGCGTCGGCTCCTCCACCACCGCGACGACGGCGACGACGCAGCACGGCGGCCCGCTGGCCTACTCCGCGTGCATGCGCTCCCACGGGGTGCCGAAGTTCCCCGACCCCGACAGCAGCGGCGAGATCCCCAAGCAAGAGGTGGTCGCGCTGAACCCCGCCAGCCCCCGGTTCCAGGCGGCCCAGAAGGCCTGCGCGGGCCTGCAGCCTAACGGCGGGCGCCCGAGCCAGGCCGAGCTGGCGCGGCACCTGAACGACCTGCTGGCCTTCGCCGCCTGCATGCGCGGCCACGGCTTCCCGAACTTCCCCGACCCGACGAGCGCCGGCCAGGTGACCCACGAGATGCTGGCCAAAGCGGGGATAAGCGTGCGCCAGCCGGGGGTGGTGCAGGCGGCGGACGCGTGCGTGAGCGTGACCCACGGGGCGCTGACGAAGGCCGCGGTGGCTCGCTTCGCGGCGGGCCACTAGGGGGTTGCGGCACGGCATGGCCTCGCCGGGCGAAACAAAAACGAAACCCCTCAACGCGTAGAACCGGCACAGCATGCAGGCGAACCGGAACCGGAGGGCGCTCGCGGGTGCGGGCCTGGTGGCGGTGGCGGCGGTGGCGGCGCTGATCGCGACCGATCCCTTCGCCGGCCCGCCCGCGGCCGCGGGCGGCGTGGTCGACAACGCGACCGCGACTTCGCTGGCGACGGTGACGCGCCGCTCGCTGTCCTCGCAGACGCAGGTGAGCGGGACGCTCGGCTACGCGGGCTCCTCGAGCATCCGCGTGCCGTCGGGGACGGCGCCGTCGGCGGTGTCGCAGGCGCGCGGGTCGGTGACGAGCGCGCAGGGGATGCTGAATGCGGCGAGGGCGTCGCTGGCGGCCGACGGCGAAGCGCTTGCGAACCAGCGGGCGACGCTGGCGGCGGCGCGCGCCAAGGAGGCGGTGGACTGCGCCGGCGACGGCGCTGCGGAAAGCGCGTCCGGCGGGTCCGCGGCGGGCGGCGGGGGCTCGGGGCTGTGCGCGAGCGACGTGCAGGCGGTGTCGGCCGCCGAGCAGGGCTCCTCGGCGGCGGCGATGAAGGTCGAAGGCGACCGCGCGCAGGTCTCCTCGGCCGAGCGCTCGCTGGCGAGCGCGCAGTCCAACCTGTCGAGCGCGCGTTCCTCGGCCGTGGTGTACGGGCAGGCCTCGACGTTCACGGAGCTGCCGTCGGTCGGTCAGGTGATCTCCGCCGGACAGACCCTGTACGCGATCGACGGCCGGCCGGTGCTCCTGCGGTACGGCTCGCCGACGACACGCGCGCTGCCGCTCGGCTCGGTGGTGTTCGAGCGGGGGCCGGTGCGCGTGACGAGCGTGACGCCGGCGGTGGGCGAGACGGTGACGCCCGGCCCGGTGCTGGGCGTGACCTCGACGGCGCGCCAGGTGAAGGTGGCGCTCGACGCGGCCGAGCAGGCGAGCGTGAAGGTGGGCGACGCGGTGACGATCACGCTGCCGGACGACCGGACGACGCCGGGGCGGATCACGTACGTGTCGAGCGTGGCGAGCTCGCCGTCGAGCGAACCCGGCGGCGGCGGTGGCGGCGGCGGCGAAGAAGAAAGCGCGCCGACGATCGAAGTGGACGCGAGGCCGACGGATCCGGCGGCGACGGGACGCCTTGACGAGGCCCCGGTGAACGTGTCGATCACGACCGAAAGCGTGCAGGACGCGCTGGCGGTGCCGATCGACGCGCTGCTGGCGCTGTCGGGCGGCGGCTACGCGCTGGAGGTGGCGGAAGGCCGCGCGCACCGCCTGGAGGCGGTGAGCCTGGGGCTGTTCGACGACGCCGACGGCCTCGTGCAGGTGAGCGGCCGGGGCGTCTCCGCGGGCCAGCGCGTGGTGGTGCCGGCAAGCTCATGAGCGAGGCGGTGCTGGAGCTGCGCGGGGTGAGCAAGGTGTACGGCGCGGAGCCGCCGGTGTACGCGCTGCGGGAGGTGAGCTTCGCGGTGCGGGCGGGCGAGCTGGTGGCGATCGTGGGGCCGTCGGGCTCGGGCAAGACGACGCTGCTGCACGTGATGGGCACGCTCGAGCGCCCGAGCGCGGGGATGGTGTGGATCACGGGCCTGGACGCGGCGGGCCTGGCGGACCGCGAGCTGGCGACGCTGCGCGCGCGCAGCATCGGCTTCGTGTTCCAGCAGTTCTTCCTGGCGGAGCACTCGAGCGCGCTGGAGAACGTGGCGGACGGCCTGCTGTACGCGGGCGTGGCGGTGAGCGAGCGCCGCGAGCGCGCGGCGCAGACGCTGGCCCGCGTGGGCCTGGCCGAGCGCGCGGGCTTCCGCCCGAGCAGGCTCTCCGGCGGCGAGCGCCAGCGCGTGGCGATCGCGCGCGCGCTGGTGGGCCGCCCGGCGATCGTGCTGGCGGACGAGCCGACGGGCAACCTCGACAGCGCCTCCGGCGAGGCGATCCTGGCGCTGCTGGCGGAGCTGAACGCGGACGGCGCGACGATCCTGGTGATCACCCACGACCACGACCTCGCGGCGCGCCTGCCGCGGCAGGTGCAGGTGCTCGACGGGCGCATCGTGGCCGACACCGAGGCTGGGACGGCAGATGTCTAAGGGGATCGCGTGGTGGCGCGACCGGGCGGGGTGGGCGCGTGCGACGGCGGCGGCGAGCGCGGGCGCCCTGGCAATGCTGGCCGCGTTGGCGCCGGCGCCGCTGCAGGCCGCGGGCACAGCGCGCACCGCGTTGGCGCCGGCGCCGCTGCAGGCGGCGGGCGAAACGGGCACGCCGGGCGGCTCGGGCGGGACGTGCCCGACGCCCAACCCGCCGAACGAGCTGACGCTGGTGGCGGGCACGCCGCAGACGGCGCTGCTGGGGAGCGCCTTCGCGACGGGCTTGCAGGTGCAGCTGGCCAACGGCGACGGCTGCCCGGTGACGGGCGCGGCGGGGACGGCGGTGACGTTCAGCGCCCCGGCGAGCGGCGCCGGCGGGGTGTTCTCGACGAGCGCGTCCAACGTGGCGGTGGTGGGCGCGGACGCCTCGGGCGCGGCGGCGGCGCCGCCGTTCACCGCCAACACGGTGGCGGGCAGCTACACGGTGACGGCCAGCTCGCAGTACGGCTCGGTGTGGTTCTCGCTGACGAACACGGCGACGGGCGTGCCGGCGAGGATCGTGGCGCTTTCGCCGCAGCGCAGCTCGGCGTGGGTGACGAGCGGCTACGCCCAGCGGCTGCGCGTGGAGGTGCTGGACGCGGGCGGCGCGCCGGTGGCGGGCGCGACGGTGACGTTCACGCTCGGCGCCGCCGCCGCGAGCGCGTGCGGCGCGAGCGGCTCGGCGGGCGCCGGCGCGGTCTTCGCCGGCGGGAGCGCCGAGGCGAGCGCGAGCACCGGCGCAAGCGGCGTGGCGAGCTCGCCGCCGCTCACCGCGAACGCCACCGCGGGCTCGTTCACGGCGACCGCCTCGGTCTCGACCGGCGGCGGCAGCGAACCGGAGCCGGGCGCGCCGAGCGCTGCGGCGAGCGGCGCGACGCCGGTGAGCTTCTCCCTGTCGAATCGCGCGGGCAGCCCCGCGAAGCTCACGGCCGGCGTGGGCTCGACGCAGTCCACGCCGGCCGGCGCCCGCTTCCCAATCAGGCTCGCGGTGACGGTGACAGACGCGCAGGGCAACCCCGTCCCGCGCGCGCAGGTCGCGTTCTCGGCGCCGCGCACGGGCGCGAGCGGGCGCTTCACGGTGCGCTCCGGCGACCGCCGCGATGGCCGCGCCGGCGCCGCTGGTGCGGCCGGCGGGCGCGACCCCGGCGGCGCCCACGCCTCACGCCGCGCTCGTGCCCGCGTGTCCCATCCCCGCGCGGTGACGGTCAGGACGAACGCCTGCGGGATCGCGGTGGCGCCGCCGTTCACCGCCGGCGAGCGGCAGGGCGGCTACGTGGTGAGGGCGACCGCGGCGCACGCGCGGCCGGCGGCGTTCGCGCTGGTGAACGAGGTGCCGGGGCGCTTGCGGTGAGCGCGTCCGCGAAGCTCGCCGCCGACCCTGCGCTCCTGGCTCCCCGCAGGCTGCGCGCCTCCGATCTGGCGCGCGTGGCCAGCGTGGGCCTGCGCACGAGGCGCACGCGCGCGGCGCTGTCGGCGCTGGGGATCGCGATCGGCGTGGCGGCGATCGTGGCGGTGCTGGGCCTGTCCTCCTCCAGCCAGGCGGGGCTGCTCTCGGAGATCGAACGCCTGGGGACGAACCTGCTGGTGGTGACCAACGGCCAGAGCTTCGGCGGCCAGACGGCCGAGCTGCCGCTGGTGGCGCCGGCGATGATCGCCCGCATCGAGCCGGTCGAAACGGTGGCGGAGACGGGGGGCGTGAAGGGCAACGTGTACCGCTCGCCGCTGATCCCCACCGTGGAAACCAACGCCCTGAGCATCGAGGCGGCGAGCCTCGGCCTGCTGCGCACGCTGGGCATCGACGTGGTGCAGGGCCGCTACCTGAACGCCGCAACCGCGCAGGAGCCGGCGGCGGTGCTCGGCTCGGCCGCGGCGCATCGGCTGGGGGTCGACCACATCTACCCCGGCGAGCGGATCTGGGCGGCGGGCCAGTGGCTCTACCTCGTGGGGATCCTCGGCCCGTCGGTGCTCGCGCCCGAAGTCGAAAGCGCGGTGCTGGTGGGCTTCAGGGCGGCGGAACGCTACATGCAGTTCAACGGGCACGCCAACACCGTGTACCTGCGCGCCCAGAACAGCCAGGTGGCGGCGGTGCAGTCGGTGCTCGCCGCCACCGCCGACCCCGAAGCGCCCAACGAAGTCGACGTGAGCCAGCCCTCGGCGACGCTGACGGCGCGCGCCGACGCCGAGGGCGCCTTCAACGGCCTCTTCCTCGGCCTCGGCGCGGTGGCGCTGCTGGTGGGTGCGGTGGGCGTGGCCAACATCATGGTGATCTCCGTGCTGGAACGCCGCTCGGAGATCGGGCTGCGCCGCGCGCTCGGCGCCACCCGCGGCCAGATCCGCGTCCAGTTCCTCTCCGAGGCGGTCCTGCTGGCGCTCGCCGGCGGCGCCGTCGGCATCGCCGCCGGCGCGCTGGCGACCGCGGTCTACGCCTCCGCCAAGGGCTGGGCGATCGTGATCCCCACCCTGGCCTGGGCCGGCGGCTTCGGCGCGGCGCTGCTGATCGGCGCGGTCGCCGGCCTGCTCCCCGCCCTGCGCGCCGCCCGCCTCTCGCCGACCGAGGCGCTGCGCACGGTGTGAGGCGCCATCGCGGGCCCGGTGCCCGCATCGGCGCCATACACCCGCCAAACGTCGGCCTCTCTATAAGAGGGTCGGCGTCGCGCGACGCGCTCATGGCAAACGAACTGGAGGTCTCTCCGATGTCACGAAGAAGGCTTGGCCGGTGGGCAGTTGGCCTGCTCGCGCTCGCGGGCGCGGCGGCGCTGTTGACCGGCGGCATCGCCTCGGCGCACGGCGGGCGTCACCACGCCAAGCACGCCCGCAGGCACCCCGCCGACGCCCGCAGTCACCACGCAGCCAAAGCCGGCGCCGCCGGCGCAGCGTGCCCGTCGCCGTCCAACCCGAAGTCCGGCGGGCGATCCCCGGCGCCGGCTTCGCCTGGCTCCGCGGCCGAAAAGGAAGCGCTCGCGCCCGCGCAGCCCGCGGGAGCCGCGCCGGCGTCCGGGGGCGAAGCGCAGGCGCGGGCGGAAAAGGAAGCGCTCGCGGCCGCGCAGCCCGCGGGGGCTTCGCCGCCGTCGGCGGCCGAAAAGGAAGCGGGTCGCATTCGCAGCCCCGGCGAAGGGGGCGCTCCCTGCGCGGCGTCGGTGGCCGAAAAGGAAGCGCTCGCGGCTGCCGCCCACGGCTGAGGTGTGCGTCGGGTGCGTCGACGCCGAGGTGGCGCTCGCCCGGCCCGGGTCAGACCCGGGCCGGGCGAGCCTACGATCGTTGCATGCGCGTTCTGATCGTCGAGGATGAGGGCGACACGGCGGCGGCGCTGGCGCGCGGGCTGCGCCGCGAGGGGCTCGCGGTGGACGTGGCGGGGAACGGCCGGGAAGCGCTCCTGAAGGCGAGCCTCGCGAGCTACGACGTGGTGGTGCTCGACCGCGACCTCCCGCTGGTGCACGGCGACGAGGTGTGCCGCAGGCTGAACGCGCTGGAGTCGCCGCCGGCGGTGCTGATGCTGACGGCGGCGGGCGAGGTCGACGAGCGCGTGGCGGGGCTCGCGGCGGGCGCCGACGACTACCTCGGCAAGCCGTTCTCCTTCGCCGAGCTCACCGCACGGGTGCTCGCGCTCGGGCGGCGCGTGCACCGCCCGCGCCCGCCGGTGCTGCGCGTCGCGGACGTCGAGCTCGACACGGCGCGCCGGCAGGCGCGGCGGGGCGCGCGGGAGCTGCGGCTGGGCGCCAAGGAGTTCGGCCTGCTCGAAGCGCTGATGGTGGCGGACGGCTCGCTGGTGAGCACGGAGGAGCTGCTCGCGCGCGTGTGGGACGAGAACGCGGACCCGTTCACCGCGGCGGTGCGCGTGACAATGTCCACGCTGCGCCGCAAGCTGGGCGAGCCGCCGCTGATCGAGACGCTGCCCGGCGCCGGCTACCGCATCGGTGACGGCGCGTGAGTCGTCTCAGCCTGCGCGTCCGGCTCGCCGCGCTGATCGGCCTGATGCTGCTGGTGTGCGGGGCGGCGCTGCTGGCGATCAGCTACGGCCTCGTCAGCTCCAACCTGGACGCCCCGCTGGCGGGCGCGCCCTCACCCGTCCCGCGTGTCCCCGGCGACGCCCACGCGAAACCCGCCGGGGCCTCGCCGACGCGTCGTGCCAAGGAAGCGGCCGCGAGGCCCGCTGCGACGTCGACGGCAAGGCCCGCCTCGCAGTCCGCCACCAGGGCTTCGCAGGCGCGTGCGGCCAAGGAAGCGGCGGCGCGGGCGGCGCAGGCGGCGCTCAGGAAGCGCACGCTCGATCAGCTCGTGACTCAGTACCTGGCGATCCTGGCCGGCGTGGTGCTGGTCGCGGTGGCGCTCGGCTGGCTGCTGGCGGGGCGGCTGCTGCGCTCGCTGCGCAGGATCACCGCGACGGCCGAGCGCGTCACCGGCAGGAACCTCGACGAGCGCATCGGCCTGCAGGGACCGCGCGACGAGCTGCGCGAGCTGGCCGACGCCTTCGACGGCATGCTCGCGCGGCTCGACGGCGTGTTCAGCGCGCAGCGACGCTTCATCGCCGACGCCTCGCACGAGCTGCGCACGCCGCTGGCCGCGATGCGCGCCGAGGTCGAGGTGCTGGCGGCCGACCCCCACGCGACGGCCGGCGACGCCGAGGCGGCGACGTCGGTGCTGCGGCGCCAGCTGGCGCGCAGCGAGGAGCTGATCGAGGCGCTGCTGGCGCTCGCGCGCAGCGAGCCCGAGCTGCTCGTGCGCCAGCTCGTGGACCTCGCGCGCATGGCTGGCGAAGCTTTGGACGACGCCGGCGGGCGCATCGCCGCGCGCCGGCTGCGCGTCCAGCGCCAGCTCGCGCCCGCGCTCGTGCACGGCGACCGGCGGCTGCTGGCGCTGCTGGTGGGCAACCTGCTGGGCAACGCGATCGAGCACAACCGCGACGGCGGCTGGATCGAGCTCCGCACCCGAGCCGACGGAGCCAGCGCGCTGCTCGTGGTCGCGAACGGCGGCCAGGCGGTGGCCGCGGAGGAGGTGCACGAGCTCGCGCGCGCCTTTCGGCGCGGTGGGCGGGCGCGCGTGGGCGGCGGGCACGGCCTCGGGCTGGCGATCGTCGCAGCCGTCACCCACGCCCACCAGGGCCAGCTGAGGATCGAGCCGCTCGGGGAGGGCGGCCTGCGAGTCGAGGTGAGCCTCCCACTCGCGCCGCGAGGGCATCGTCGCCGTCAGGTTCTCCGCACGGCGCGTGTCTAGGAGGTGTGCACATCGCCTACCTGATCACCACGATCCTGGCGGCGCTCGCCAACGCCTACGCCGCCTCGTTGAACTTCCTCGGCGCGGAGTCGGTGAAGCTCGTGGCCGACCGGGTGCGGGTCTCCCGCCGGTGGATGATCCCGCTCGGCGCGCTGCTGGCGGCGGGCGCCGTCGGGCTGCTGGTCGGCTTCGCGGCGCCGGCGCTGGGGACGGCTGCGGCGATCGGCCTCGTCGTCTACTTCACCTGCGCCGTGAGCGCGCACCTGCGCGTCGGCGACCGTCAGATCGGCGGAGCGGTGTTCTTCCTGCTGGCGGCGGTGGCGGCCCTGACCACGAGCGTCGGCTACCACCAGCGCTGGTGAGGATGTGAGCGCAGGTGCGGGAAGCGTGACGATGGACGACCGCGACTGGCTGAGCGAGCAGTTCGAGCGCCACCGGCCGCACCTGCGCGCGGTCGCCTACCGGATGCTCGGGTCGGTGGGCGAATCCGACGACGCCGTGCAGGAGGCGTGGCTGCGGATTCGCGACCAGGACCCAGGGCGCGTTGAGAACATGCGGGCCTGGCTGACGACGGTGGTCGGCCGCGTGGCCTTGAACATGCTGCGCTCGCGCGGCGCGCGGCGCGAGCAGCTGTGCGTGCACGTGCCCGATCCGGTGGTCGGCATGGAGGAGGACGGCCCGGAGCACGAGGCGCTCTTGGCCGAGTCCGTTGGCCTCGCGCTGCTGGTGGTGCTCGACTCGCTCACGCCCGCCGAGCGACTCGCGTTCGTGCTGCACGACGTGTTCGGCGTGTCGTTCACCGACATCGCCGCTGCGCTCGAGCGCTCGGAGGCGGCCGCCCAGCAGCTCGCCAGCCGCGCCCGCCGGCGCGTGCGCAGCTCGCCGCAGCCGGAACGCGACCTCGCCCGGCAGCGGCGCGTCGTCGATGCGTTCTTCGCCGCCTCGCGCGACGGCGACTTCGACGCGCTCCTGGCGCTGCTCGACGACGAGGTGGAGCTGCGCATCGACGGCGGCGCGTTGCGCGCCGAGGCCTCGCTCGTGCTGCGCGGTGCCGCTGGCGTGGCTGCGCACACCGCCACCTACGCGAGGCTGCACCCGTTCGTCAGGCCCGCGCTCGTGAACGGCGCCGCCGGCGCCGTGGTGGCGCCCCATGGCCGCCCGTTCTCGGTGATGGCCTTCACCGTCGCCGACGGGAGGATCGTGCAGATCGACGCCCTGCTCGACCCCGAGCGCCTGGAGCGCCTCGATCTGCGCATCCCGCCAATCGCGGACGGGCGCCGTTGAGCTCGTGCGAGCGCTCCACGCCGGCCCGCCCAGAACGCGCTCGGCAGCGGCCGACGCGAGACCACGTCGGCGCTTAGCATCTGCGCATGGTCGCAGCGATCTCGATGGCGATCTGCCGCTTCGGACGAGGGCGCGCCGGGCGCGCCGGGGGGTGAGGCGGACGGCCAGGATCGTCTTCCTGGGCGGCGGCGTGTGCGGGCTGGCGGGCGGGATGATGCTTGCGCGCGACGGGCACGAGGTGACTGTGCTCGAGCGCGATCCGGCGCCGGTGCCGGCTTCGCTCGACGAGGCGTGGGCCACGTGGGACCGCGACGGCGTCAGGCAGTTCCGGCTGGCGCACTACCTGGCGCCTGCGGGGCGGGCCGTGCTCGAGGAGGAGCTCCCCGAGGTGCTGCGGGACCTCGTGGCGGCCGGCGCCGCGCGCATGGACCTGCTCGCCTTGATGCCCCCCAACCTCGCCGAGGCCGGTCCGCAGGCGGGGGACGAGCGCTTCGTGACCTACACCGCGCGCCGCCCGGTCTTCGAGCAGGTGCTGGCCGGGGCCGCCGCGAACGAGCCGCGTCTGGAGGTGCGGCGGGGCACGGCGGCAGCGGGGCTGACGATGCGTTCCCTCGACGGCGTGGCGCACGTGGACGGGGTGCGGCTGGACTCGGGCGAGACGCTGCGCGGGGACCTCGTCGTCGACGCGATGGGCCGGCGCTCACAGCTGCCGGGCTGGCTGGCCGACGCCGGCATAGGACCCCTGCACGAGGAGTCCGAGGACTCCGGCTTCATCTACTACGGCCGCTACTTCCGCTCGCCCGACGGGACCACGCCGCGGCCGTTCGGCCCGCTGCTCGCGCCGCTCGGCAGCTTCTCGGTGCTGACGCTGCCCGCCGACAACGGCACGTGGGCGGTGACGCTTGTCACCTCGAGCGGCGATCGCGTGCTCAAGCGGATGCGCGACCCGCAGCTGTGGACGGCCGTGGTCGAGGCATGTCCGCTGCACGCGCACTGGCTGGAGGGGGAGCCGATCGGCGAGTTCGAGTCGATGGGCGGCGTGCTCGACCGCTACCGCCGCCCGCTCGCGGACGGCCGGCCGCTGCTGACGGGGATCGCGCTGCTGGGCGACGCGTCGGCCTGCACCAACCCCTCGCTGGGTCGCGGCATGTCGCTCGGCCTGCTGCACGCGCAGGCCCTGCGGGCGGCAGTGCGCTCGCACCTGGACGATCCGCTGGAGTTCGCCGAGGCGTGGGACGCGGCCACCGAGGAGACGCTCACGCCGTGGTACCGCGAGACCGTCGAAGAGGACCGCGACCGCCTGCGCGAGATCGACGCGCTGCGCAATGGGCTCGAGCCGGCTGCGCCGAGCGAGCGCCCCGCCGTGCTCAGGCAGGCGCTCAACGCCGCTGCCATCCACGACCCCGACCTGTTCAGGGCCTATCTGGACTCCCGCGCCGTCTTCAAGCGCCTCGGGCAGACGTTCTGCGAGGACGGCGTGGCGGAGCGCACGCTCGAGCTGGCCGGCGAGAACCCGCGGCTGGAGCTCCCCGGACCGAGCCGCGAGCAGCTGATGGCGCTGCTCGGGTAGCGCTCGCCGAGCGGCAGGACCCCGGCGGCGGCGCTCGCCGAGCGGCACCCGCCGCCGTGCAGCTCAGGCGAGCGAGAGCACGTGGGCGGCGTGGGCCTCGACGCGGCCCTCGAGCACGTCGAGGTACACGCGCTGCACCGCCTCGAAGCCCCGGCCGTGGATCACCTCGAGCCAGCCGCCGGTCCACTCGCAGAACGGGCGCCAGGCCCCGGCGACCCTGCTCTGCAGCTCGGCGGGCCCCCAGTCCCCGGAGCGCTTGGTTACGCGATCGGGCGCGAAGAAGACGGTCGGCGCCGGTCCGGGCAGCTCGCCGCCGCCGGCGCCGAGCTCCTGCCAGTGCGTCACCCCCACCGTCATGCTGCACAGGAGCTCCTCCGCGAAGTGCGCGTGCACCGCGAAGCGCACGGCTGCGTCCCCGGCGATGTCGACGAACGTGGCCGGTCCCCGCTCGAGCGATCCGATCTCGTCGTAGGTGAGCGTGCGCGCGTACACGCCGAGGCCCTCGACGAACCCGGCGTTGCGCGCGGAGGTCAGCCCGACCAGCTCGACTCCCTCGCGCTGCGCCAGCAGGAAGGCGGCGCCGATCGCGGTCTTGCTCGAGGCGCTCGAGATCACGATCGGCCCGCGCGCGGCGAGCCCGTCGTCGACGAGCTGGTCCTCGATCAGGAACGACGTGAAGAACAGCGGGCGCAACAGCATCTGCAGATCCTCGGTGTCGGCGCGGTAGAAGGGGTCTGCGCCGGTGGCGAGGTAGCGCTGATAGGTCCCAGGCAGCGCCGCGCGGTGCGGCGAGCGGTCGACGAAGCCGTCCGCGCCGGCGTGGGCGGGGGTCACCGCAAGGTAGGAGGCGGGGGGAAGGTAGCCGTACACGCGCGTGCCCGGCTCCACGCCCTCCGCCTCGCTTCGCTCCACCTCGGCGAAGCCCCACGTCGGCACATGACCCCAGCCGTCCTCGGCCGGGAAGAAGTCCCAGTAGGACATCATCTCGCCGAGCACCGCATAGGTCACGTTGTTCGCGCTCAGCCCGAACGTGTCGACCCTCAGCAGCGCCTGGCCGGGCTCGAGCTCGGGCAGCCCGGATTCGACCACCCGGCAGTCGCGGAGATCCTTGCGCTTGACCAGGAAGTCGCCCATCGGCAGCGACGATGCTGCCACACCCGGCGCCGGAGCGCGCAACGGCAAGAGGCCGCAGCGGCCGGCCGGCGGCCGCTGCCGCTACGTGCCATCCTCGTTCAGATGCCCGATATCGTGCCTCCGAGCGACGGTGAGCAGGCGCTGGCGCTGACGGTGGGCTGCAACTTCGGGCTGGCCGCGCGCCAGGCCACCTCGGTGATCATGCAGGTCGCCCCGCGCCTGGAGCCCGGCGTGAGCATCAACGCCGAGCGGTGGGACACGAACGCCGAGCATCATGGTTATCTGGATCACTACGGCAATCGCTGTGAGCGCCTCGAGCTCGCGAGCCACAGCTCGCGCATCGGCTACGAGGCGCAGGTTCTCGTGCGCGAACCCGCCGATCCGGTCGAGCCCGGCGCGCCCGAGACGCCGGTGACGTCGCTGCCCGACCACGTCCTCAGCTTCGTCATGCCCAGCCGCTTCTGCCTGCCCGACGAGCTCGGCCACGAGGCGTGGCAGCGCTTCGGCTCGCTCACGCCGGGCTGGGGGCGCGTGCAGGCCATCGTCGACTACGTCCATGAGAGCCTCGAGTTCGTCCCCGGCGCATCCAACCCGTGGACGACGGCGGCAGACGCCTATCGCGCGGGCCAGGGCGTCTGCCGCGACTTCGCGCACCTGGCGATCACGTTCTGCCGCGCGCTGAATCTCCCGGCTCGCTACGTGTTCGGCTACATCCCCGACATCGACGTCCCCGCGGGGCCGCCGGAGGCGATGGACTTCGCGGCTTGGTTCGAGGTCTACCTCGACGGCCGCTGGCGCACCTTCGACGCCCGCAGCAACAGACCCCGGCTGGGGCGCGTGGTGGTGGGCCGCGGCCGCGACGCCGTCGACGTGGCGCTGGTCACGTCGTTCGGGCCGGTGACGCTCACCGGCTTCGAGGTGCGCGCCGAGCGCGCCGCGCCGGCCGGCGCCGTGTGAAGTCGAGGTCAGGCGCCGCTCGCGGGCCTCGCGCCCTCCAGCGAGCGCTGCAGTTCCTCCAGCACGCGCACCACGCGCAGCCCGCTGTGGCCGTCAGAGCGCGGCGTGGCGCCGCTGCGCACGCACTCCACGAAGTGCTCGCACTCCACGCGCAGCGGCTCCACGTTGGCGATGCGCGGCGAGAAGGTGTCGCCGGAGCGCGCGATGTACTCGCCCCAGGAGCGCGTGTCCTCGTCGAAGCCCTTGTCGTAGATCGTGAGCTTGCCCTCGATCAGCATGTCGTCGAAGGTCGCCATGCGCTTGGCGCCCACCACGGTGATGCGCCGCTCCTTGTGGGGGTCGAGCCACGACAGGTGCAGGTGCGCCACGATGCCGGAGGGGAAGCGCAGGTAGCAGAACACCACGTCCTGCACGCCCTCGCGCACGTAGCAGGCGCCCTGCGCCGTGCACTCCACGGGCTCCTCGCCGATCAGGTGCAGCGCCACCGACACGTCGTGCGCGCCGAGGCTCCACAGCGCGTTCTCGTCCGCGCGCAGCTTGCCCAGGTTCAGGCGGTTGCCGTAGACGTAGTAGAGCGGGCCGAGCTCGCCGCTGTCCACCAGCTCCTTCAAGCGCGCCACCGCCGGGTGGTACTCGAGCAGGTGGCCCACCATCAGCGCCGTGCCGGCCTGCGCGGCGGCCTCCACCGCGCGCTGCGCGTCGGCGGCGTTGGTGGCCAGCGGCTTCTCCACGAAGCAGTGCTTGCCGGCCCGCGCCACGGCCACCGCGAGCGCCGCGTGCGTGGGCACCGGCGTGGCCAGCGCGACCGCGTCGAGCGCGTCGTCGGCCAGCAGCTCGGCGAGCTCGCCGGTGGTGCGCGCGCCGGGGAAGGACGGCGCGAGGCGCGCCAGCGCAGCCTCGTCGGCGTCGCACAGCCACGCCAGCTCGCAGCCGCGAATCGCGGCGAAGTTGCGCGCCAGGTTGGGCCCCCAGTAGCCGAGGCCCACGACGCCCACGCGGATCGGCTCGTCGCGCTCGCTCACGGGCGCAGCGTATTGCTGGCCACGCTCGCGCGTCACGCTCGCCGGCGCCGACGCCCCGGCGGGGGCTGCTCACGGGTCGCTTGGGTCCGCTCGAGCCCACGCCGAGCCGGTGGCGGGGGATCGGCTCCTGGCCTTGCCGGCACGCCGCCGGCGCACGAGCGCCTCGCCCACGATCGCGGTGCCCAGCAGGCCCCCGAGCACACCCAGCTGGCCGGGCACGTGGGTGACGGCATACGCGATCAGGGCGACGAGGCAGCCGCAGCACGCGAGCGCTCCGGCGATCTCGACGGTGGCGGCGAGCCTCGCGTTGGCGAGCAGGCGCCAGGCGGCGAGGTTCACGGCGGCGAAGATCACGAGGAAGCCCGCCGAGCCCATCAGGCTGATGCCTTCGATGTCCACGGTGTTGACGATCACCAGCGTCCCGGCCGTGGTCGCCAGCAGCCCGCCGATCGGCCGGTCCCAGACCGGCTTGCCGAGCCGCGCCGGCAGCTCCCCGTCGCGAGCCATCAGGTACGTGAACTTGGCGGCGCCGTAGAGCGTCGCGTTGATCGCGCTCGCGGTCGAGACGACGGCCGCCACGGCGATCAGCTTGAAGCCGGCGGAGCCCAGGAACGGCTGCGCCGCCGCCGCCAGCGCGTAATCGCGGTCGGCGGCGATCTTCGCCGGCGCGAGGTTGCCGACGGCGACGAACGCCACGAGCACGTACAGGCAGATCACCGTGCCGATCGCGACCAGGTACGCGCGCGGCAGCGAGCGCGCGGGCTCGCGCGCGTCCTCGGAGGCGTTGGCGATCAGCTCGAACCCCTCATATGCCAGGAAGATCAGCGTGCCCGCGTAGACGATCGAGCTCAGCGGCGGGAACGCCGACGGTGCGACGCGCGTGCCGTGCACGAAGGCCAGGCCGCCGGCGCAGAAGGCCACCAGAACCGCGAGCTTGAAGTACACGAGCACCGACTCCGCCCGTCCGACCAGCTGGGCGCGCGCGAGGTTCAGCACGGCGAACGCCACCACCACGGCGCTGGCGAACACCCGCCCCCAGCCGCCGTTGGGGTCCAGGCCCACCAGCGCCGCCAGGTAGGCGCTGAAGGCCACCGCGTACAGACCGAGCATCACGAAGTAGCTCAGCCACAGCAGCACGTTCAGAGGCCCCGCCACGCCGATGCCGAACGCGCGGTCCAGGAACGTCGCCGTGCCGCCTCGGCTGCGAACGGCCACCGACAGGCGGGCGTAGGAGAAGCCCGTGAGCGCCGCCACCACGCCGCCGACGACGAAGGACAGGTAGGCGCCGGCGCCGGCCACCTGCACCGTCAGGCCGAGCACCGAGAAGATGCCCCCGCCGACCATCCCGCCGACGCCGATCGCCACGAGCGCAGCGACGCCGAGACTCGCGGTGGTGGGCTTCTGCGCGCTCACGCCGACGTCGCACACGCTCGGCGTCAGAGCCCGAGCTTGCGCACGCCCGCCTCGTCGAAGCCGAGGTGGTGACCAACCTCGTGCTGCACCGTTTTGACGACGTGTGCGCGCAGGCGCTTGGGGTCGTCCCCGAAGTCGCGCACGAGCGTGTCGCGGAAGATCAGGATCTCATCGGGCAAGCCGCCGCCCCCGAAGAAGGGGCTGCCACCCTGCCTGGCGCCGACGTACATGCCGTACGCGTGGTTCTCGGCGCCGCGGTCGGACACCACGATCGCCACGTGCTCCAGCGCTCGCTGGAACTCGATCGGCAGCTGGTCGAGCGCCGAGCTCACGAGCGCCTCGAACTCCTGCTCGCTGTAATGGCGGGGTTTGCCCATAGCTTCCCGATCCGCGCGACGCTTTCGTCAGCTCATCGAGCGGCCGAGCGGAGAGCGATCGCCGACCGACTCCGCGTCTCGTCGATCAATCGCCGCTCGACAGTCTGCCAGCTTCGAGCGCGAGCATGGTGCGATGGCGGGGGCGGCGCTCGCGGCATGCGACGCGCGTTCACGACGCTCATGCTGTCTGGCAGTGAGCCCACTGCCAGACGTTCAGCGAACTCCGGGCCGGAGCTGCTCCATGGTCGCCGCGAGCTGCACGTAGGCGTCGGCCGGCCGGGCCGTTTGGCCGGGCATCTTGCCGGCTCTGTCTGCGGCCTGTGCGAGGCGGGCGAGCACGTCGGGAATGGCGGCCTCGGGGATGCTCGTGACGTGTGCGCCGCGGTAGTTGCGCAGGATCGCGCCGATGGCTCCTGGGAGGCGCTTGTTGTCGACGCTGCCGTCTGCGTTGACGTAGGGCAGATGCCATGTTCTTGTGTCGGTGGCGTCTCCCACGTAGGCGAAGCAGCGGGCGGGCAGCCGGTACTTGTGGTGCAGCAGCTGCCCCTCGGATTCGACGCTCGCGCTCGACGGCTGCTCGGAACGGGGAAGCTCGGGCAGCAGTCGCAGGGACGCTCCGCTGGTGTCGGTGCGTCGGCGGTAGATGCCATCGATGCTCAGCCACCAGAGGTCCTCTGGAGGGGCGGGGTCCTCCAGCGAGCAGTAGAGACGGTCTCTGACGCTGCCGTGGGCAACGTCGCAGGCGTAGAGCATGTGGCCGTCGCTGATTGCAATGCTGGCGACCTTCTGCTCGGCGGCGTAGCGGCCCGCCTGCTCGAGCGCGCACTCCACGGCGTGCCTGTTCCATGCCAGCGCGCCAGGTCGCTTGGTCTCGATGACGAGATGCTTGATGCCGAGCCTGGTCAGGAGGAGGTCCACATAGCCCACTTGGTGGTTGATCTCGCTGGCGCTCCAGTCCAACACGGTGGTGAGCAGGTCTTCCAGGATCCGTTCGGTTGCTCCCTCGGCGCCATGCCTGAAGCGCAGCAGCTCGGCAAGCCGCTGCTGGCGCAGCTCCTGAAACTCGCGCCAGTTGGCGCAGATCCGATCGCTGCAGCGCCGGTACGTGGCCAGGTGCTCGAACTCGTCCAATCCGCGGCCTCCTCGAGCGAGAAGGTAGCGGTCACGGGAACCTGGTGCTCGCTGAGCCGCAGAAGCCGACGCGGAATGCCACTCGAGGGTGCTTGGCTTGCGCGGGCGCTAAGCTCGCGCGTGATGGTGCGCTGCGGCGATGAGCGTTGACGACGTGCGCCTGCGCCCCGATGTGGTCTGGCGCGAGATCGACGGCGAGATCGTGCTGCTCGACCTGGACGGCAGCGCGTACTTCAGCGTGAGTGCGAGCGGCGCGGCGCTGTGGCCGGCGCTGGTGGCGGGCGCAAGCACGGACGAGCTGGCGAGTGTGCTGAGCGAGACGTTCGCGCTGGAGCGCGAGCGCGCGGAGCACGACGTGCGCGCGTTCCTGCAGGCGCTCGCCGGGGAGGGCCTGCTCGAGGGGGAGGGGCGAAGCGGCGGCCCGACCTGAGGATGCCCAATCCGATTTGGTCAGGATGGCTATTCCGGATCGGTCGGTCATGTTGTCCAGCATCGGAGGCAGCCTGTGGCGGTGAATGTCAGCGGCTCGCGCAAAACGCAATAGGCTTGCCCGTCAGATGACCGCGAGCGAGCCGAACGAGTCCGAGCGCCGCCGCTGGAACGATTGCGCGTGGGCGGCGGCATGGCCCAAGCGCGAGCGGCTCACGACCGCTGTCACCGACGTGCTGCTCGGCCGGCTGGGCCTGCGCCACGGCGAGAAGGTGCTCGACGTCGGCACCGGCGGTGGCGTGGCCGCGCTCGCGGCCGCCGAGGCCGTGGGCGACGGCGCGGTGGTGGGCGCGGACATCTCGGCGCCGCTGATCGAGCTTGCGCGTGGCCGCGGCGAGGAGCGGGGGGCGAGCAACGTGTCGTTCGTCGTGGCCGACGTTCAGCACGAGACCGCGCCGGGCGGTCCCTTCGACGCCGCGCTCAGCCAGTTCGGGGTGATGTTCTTCGAGGAGCCGGAGACGGCGTTTGCGAACATCCGCCGTCATCTGGTCAGCGGCGGCCGGCTGGCGTTCGCCTGCTGGGGGGCGCCGGATCTCAATCCGTGGTTCCCGGCTCCCGCGCTCGCGCTCGCCGGGATCGTGCCGCCGCCGCCACCGCCGCCGCCCGGCAAGAGCGCTACGCATCCCTTCAGCCTGTCCGATCCCCAGCGCACCGCCGCGATCCTGCAGGCGAGCGGCTGGCGCGACGTCGCCAGCAGCTCGCACGAGCTGGTCGTCACCGTCGAGCGCGACACGATCGTCGACGAGGAGGCGCTGGGGTTCTTCGGCGTGCCCGCGGACTCCCTCGAGCTCGCCTGGGAGGCGATCGAACGCCAGCTCGCGCCGATCACCCGCGAGGACGGGCTGATCGACGCGCCGCTCGCCTTTCAGATCTTCACCGCCGCCGCCTGAGCGCTGCCGGCCGCGGGCGGCCGCCTCAGGACGCCTGCTGCCGAGGAGCAGGGTGCCCCTCGTCCTCGCGGGCCTCGAGCGCGCGCGCGAGCGCGGCGACGGCGTGGGCGGTGGAGAAGGCGCGGAAGCGGTCAGCGTAGACGCGGCCGGGCGCGTCGAAGCCGCCGGCGTGGCCGGGGTCGGTGGTGCGCAGGCAGGGGTGGCAGGGCCACGAGCCGTCCGCGAGGCGCACGCGCAGCAGCGCCGCCGCGGCCGCGTCTGACTGCTGCGAGGCGCCCTCGCCGGCGAGCGCCGCGGCGAGCAGCATCGCGAGGTACACCGGGCGGCGCTCCTGCGCCAGCAGGCCGCGCGCTATGCGCGCGCCGCCGGCGGGGTCGAAGCCGGCGCGCGCCTGCGCCCACAGCGAGTAGGCGGGGCTGGTCCACCAGTAGGCCGGGAGCACGCCGTCGACCGCCTGGCCCGCAAGCCACGCGCGCGCGGCCGCGCACGCCTGCTCATGCCCGCCGAGGCGCGCCAGCGCGTCGAGCGCGATCAGCGTGACGTCCGCGTGGGGCATTTCCCACCAGCCGTAGGCGCGACCGCCGGGAGCGCTCGGCAGGAAGGTGGCGAAGCCGCCGTCCTCCTCGCGCGCGGCCAGCAGCCGCTCCACCCACGCCGGCGCGATCTCCTGCCCGGCGCGGTGCAGCACGATCAGCGCCTGCGCGCTGCTGTCGCTGTCGATGCCGACGCGCAGGTTGTAGCCCCAGCCTGGCCGCGTGCGCACGTGCGCGAGCAGCGCGTCGGCGGCGCGCTCGCGCAGCGCCTGCGCCTGCGGCAGTTCCTCGAGCAGGTAGGCGACGTGCGCGGTGATCCAGTCGGTGGAGGCGCCGGGCAGGAGCATGAAGCCGTGCCACAGGCCGTCGCGGCGCTGCGTGCGCGCGAGGAAGCCGAGCCCCGCCGCGATCGCCTCGCGCATGGCCCGCGGCGTGGCCTCCGCATGCGCCTCGGCCCCCGCCGGCGGTGGGCCTGCGGCGCGCGCGCGGTGGCGCAGACGAAACCAGCCCTCCTCGAAGCGGTCGCCGGCGCCCGCCAGCGCCAGCCCCGCCAGGCCCGCGCCGCTTCGCAGCTGGCCGAGGCTCAGGATTGCAGCAGCCCCTTGGCGTAGGC
The DNA here is from genome assembly GCA_035508735.1 of Solirubrobacteraceae bacterium. Classification (GTDB taxonomy): domain Bacteria; phylum Actinomycetota; class Thermoleophilia; order Solirubrobacterales; family Solirubrobacteraceae; genus Palsa-744. The sequence goes on from DATJMM010000057.1 coordinate 38,040, forward strand.
GGCGGCCTTCAGCCGGGCTTCGGGCGAGAGCTCGCCGGCGCGCTCGATCGCGCCGCGCAGATGCGCGCGCAGGCCGGTGACGAGCTCGTCGGCGAGCCGCCCCGGAAAGGCGACGCGCCGCAGGCTGCGCCCCAGGTAGCGCAGGCGGTTGGCCGGCGTGCGCTCGGCGATCAGCATCACGAGCTGGTTTGCGTGCATGCGCCGCATGTCCACGAGCAGATCGTGCCAGTCGTCGACCAGCCCCACCAGCTCTCCGAGCTCGCGATAGAGCGCCGCGAGCGCGTCGGCTTCCTCGCGGCCGGCGCCGGCGGCGAGCACCAGGCCCAGGAACTCGATTGGCAGCACCTTCGCCGGCAGGCGGTCGGCGCCGGCGTCGAACTCGCTGTGGTGCATGCGCGCGAGCATCGCGGCGATCTGCTCGAGCCGCTCCGGCTCAGCCGCGAAGCGCTGCCCGAGGCGTGCCAGCAAGGCGTCCCACAGCGCGAAGAAGGCGTCGAGCTGGTCGCCGGTCTCGCCTGCGATCGCGGCCTCGGGGTCGCTCGGCGCGCGCAGGCGGCGTGCGAGCTTCGCGGGAGCGAGCGCGCGCGCCGCGCGCGCCCCGGTCGGCGCCTCGTCGTCGACGAGGCTGTCGGTGAGCGCGACGGCGAGGTTGAAGAGCGCGCAGTCGAGCAGCAGCTCGCGTCTTTGCGGCTGCGTGGCAGGGCAGCCGATGTCGGCGAGGGCCGAGCCGTGCCAGGCGATCACGTGCAGGTGCGCATCCGTGGGCCCGCGCCCGTGGATGCGCTCCACCAGACCGTCCACGCCGTGGCCCGCGCAGGCAGCCTGCACCTCCTCGTCGGAGAGGCCGAGGCTGTCGAGCTCGGGCACAGCCTCGCTATGAGGAACGAGCGCGTCGAGCACGCTCGTGACCCCCCCATCAACTGCTTCCTGGACCTTCGGGCCGACGACCCGCTTGCGCGCGGGCTCAGCGAGCACGCGCAGCAGCGACCGCAGATGCGGCCCTGCGCGCTTCGCCAGCGTCTACCCCCAGGTGTGTTTTTTGTGGTGCCAGGGCCCGCCGCCGCCACCGCTGACCATTGTGCTGCCAAGCGTGAGCTCGCTGAACGAGCCATGCTTGACGAGCGTCGGCGGCTCGTAGCGGTCGGACGTGCGCGTCGCAACGATCTCCTTGACGATGAACGTCTCGTTGGCTTCCATCCGTTGCCTCCTAGTTGATGATCTTCATCATGCCGCTCGCTCCCGTCTGCGGCAACGAACCGCAAATATAAGCACAGATCGGCGTCGAATTGGCAAGAAATCGAAACAACGGAACACGCGGGAGCGACGAGCGCGGCGTCGAAAGGCACGGCATGTACGGCTTCGCGCTCGCCTTCGACCGCCCCGAGCGCGACATCGCCTCCCGTCTCACGCCCGCGCCGGCGACCTGGCCGCTGTTGACGGTGCGCCGCCGCGTCGACGAGCTGCTCCAGCCCGCGCGCGCGGGCCTGTCCGACGGCGAGCTGCAGATGGGGGAGGACGTGGCCACCGTGGAGCTGCCGGAGGGCACCGCGACGATGCGCCGCGAGCAGCGCGAGGCCAGCTTCGCGACCGCTTGGGAGCTCGGCGCCGACGAGCTGGTGCACCCGATGCTGGGGCACGTGGCGCTGGCCTTCGCGCACTGGCTGGGACGCGAGAGCTTCCACGCCGGCGTGTTCCTGGCGGGCGGGCGCGCGTGGGGGCTGCTGGGCGCGCGCGGCGCCGGCAAGAGCTCCACGCTCGCCTGGCTGGCGCGCCGCGGCCAGGCGATCGTGGCCGACGACCTGCTGTTCCTGGACGGGCGCACCGCCTTCGTGGGGCCGCGCACGATCGACCTGGCCGCCGAGAGCGCCGCGCACCTTGACGCGCAGGAGCCACTCGAGCAGGTGCGCGGCGGGCTGCGCCTGCGCCTGCGCCTCGGCGAGCTCGCGCCCGAGCATCCCTTTGCGGGCTGGATCTCGCTGGCCTGGGAGGAGCGGCTCGCGATCGCGCCGGTGCCGGCGCCCGCGCGCATCCCGCTGCTGATCGAGCACGGCCACCAGCCGCGGGGCGAGGCCAACTGGCAGCGCGTGCTGGAGCTGGCGCAGCTGCCCACGTTCGAGCTGCGCCGGCCGCGACGGCTGGAGTCGCTCGAAGAGGCCGGCGAGCTGCTGCTGAGCACGATCGCGACGGCGGGCTGAGCGTGCGCGTGCCGGGGGCGTCGCGGCTGTGGATCTCGCCCGAGCGCCGGCGCGCGTTGCCGCGCGCGCTCGGCTACCTGCGCCCCTACCGCGCGCGCGGCGCGCTGGCGCTGCTGTGCGTGCTCGCGCAGTCGCTGCTCGGCGCGGTGCCGTTCCTGGCGGTGCGCGCGATCACCAACCACCTCACGCACCCGCACGGGTCGTTCACGCCGGTGCTGGAGATCACCGTGGCGGCGTTCGCGGCGATGGTGCTGAGCGGCCTGCTGGGCGTGGCCGAGACCTACCTCACCGTGAGCCTGTCCGAGAGCGTGGTGGCGGACCTGCGCGGGCAGCTGTTCGACCACCTCGTGGGCCAGTCGGTGGCGTACTTCACGCGCAGCCGCGCCGGCGACGTGATGTCGCGCATCGTCAACGACGTGGCCGGCGTGGACGACGTGATCGGCTCGACCTCCCTGAGCCTGCTCAACAGCGCGCTGACCGTGGGGGTGTCGCTGGGCTTGATGGTGTGGCTGAACTGGCAGCTGACGCTGCTCACCCTGCTGATCGCGCCGTTCGTGGCGCTGGGCCTGCGCCTGGGCGGTCGCTCGATCTACCGCGCGCGCGAGCGCGTGCAGGGCGAGCTCGCCGAGCTCACCGTCTACCTGCGCGAGACGCTCGAGCTCTCAGGCGTGATGCTGCTGAAGTCCTTCGGGCGCGAGCAGCGCGAGCGCGCGCGCTTCGCCGAGCTCAACCGCTCGCTGCGCGACAGCGAGATCGAGGCGGGCATGGCCACGCGCTGGATCACGATGGCGCTGCGGCTGGCGCAGATCATCGGCCCCACGCTGCTCTTGCTGGCCGGCGGCTACCTGGTCACTCATCACAAGCTCTCGCTCGGCTCGCTGCTCGCCTTCAGCATGGTCGCGATCCGCTTCGCCGGCGCGATCCAGGAATCGGCCACCGGCCTGCTCGAGGTGATCGGCTCGCTGGCGCCGTGGCAGCGCATCTTCGACACGCTCGACGAGCCCTACGAGGTCAGCGAGCGCACCGGCGCGCGCACGCTCGCCCAGCCGCGCGGCGCGGTGGGGATCGAGCAGGTCAGCTTCCGCTATCCCGGCCAGCGCCGCGCCGCGCTGTCGGGCGTGAGCGCTGCGGTCGAGCCGGGGCAGCTGGCGGCGCTGGTGGGGCCCAGCGGCGCCGGCAAGACCACGCTCAGCCATCTGATCCCGCGCTTCTACGATCCCCAGTCGGGGAGCGTGACGCTGGACGGCGTGGACGTGCGCGAGCTGACGTTCGCCTCGCTGGCGGCGGCGGTCGGGCTCGTGTTGCAGGAGACGTTCCTGCTGCACGCCTCGCTGCGCGAGAACCTCGCCTATGGGCGCGCGGACGCGGACGACGCGCAGCTGCTGGCGGCAGCCGCGCAGGCCAACCTGCAGGAGGTGATCGCCGCCCTGCCGGACGGCCTCGACACCGTCATCGGCGAGCGCGGCTACCGCCTGAGCGGCGGCGAGAAGCAGCGCGTGGCGATCGCGCGGGTGATCCTGAAGGACCCGCGCGTGCTGATCTTCGACGAGGCCACCTCGCACCTCGACAGCGTGTCCGAGCGCCTGATCCAGGACACCCTGGCGGAGCTCTCGCGCGGGCGCACCTCGATCGTGATCGCCCACCGCCTGTCCACGATCCTCAGCGCCGACCAGATCTTCGTGCTCGAGCGCGGCGAGATCGTGCAGCGCGGCACGCACGAGCAGCTGCTGTCTCAGGGTGGCCTCTACACGCAGCTCTACGAGAGCCAGTTCGCAGCTGCGCCGAGCTGAGCGCGCGCCGCCCCGGTCACCGCTGCTTGCCGCGCCGCCGGGGTGAGCGAGCCCGCGCTCGCCTGTCGCCGGGGGCCCGCTCGCCGCGCGGGTTCGCCGCCGGGGGCCCGCTCGCCGCTCGGGTTCGCCCGCCGTTCGGTTCGCCCACGCTCAGCCCAGCGCGAGGAAGTTTTTGGCGGTGCCCGACAGCTCGCTCACTTCCGCGGCGACCGGCACGGGAAACAGCTGCGTCGCTTCGCTGCCGGTTCCGAGCGCTCCTCCTTCGCCGCCGCCCACCGCGTACACCAAGCCTTCTTCGGTGCGCGCCTGGGTGGCCACGCCGGCAGTGGCTATTTCGACGATGCCGAGCGGCGCGAGTTCGCTGGCGAGCACCGGCGTGCCGGTGCCGCGGCCGGCGGCGCCGCCGTCGCCGAGCTGGCCTTCCTCGTCATCTCCCCAGCCGTAGGGGACGCCTTCGACCATCGCCACGCACGAGCCGTTGGCGGGCACGTCACCGCCGCAGTAGACCTCGCTGGCGGCTCCTGGGAGCGCCACGCGGTGGAACTTGTACACGTTCTTGGCATGGCCGCCGGCCTGGCCGCGCTTGTCGCGACCGGCGCACCACACGCTCCCGTCGGCTTTCAGCAGGCAGGAGAAGTCGCTGCCGGCGGTCGCTTCCGACACTTCGTCCACGCCGGGCACCGCCGTCGGCGCTTGCGCGCTCTTCACGTCCTTGCCGAGACCCAGCTGTCCTTCCTGGTTTTCGCCGCACGCGAGCAGCGTTCCGTCGGCAAGCACGATCAGCGCATGGTCGCCGCCGCCGCGCACCTGTATGGCCGTGCTCACGCCGTGGATCATCTCCGGCACCGCCGCCTGCGGTTCGCCGCACAACACGCCCCATTTGGCCGCGCCCCAGCCCCAGAGCTGGCCGGTGGTGTCGATCGCGAAGCCGGCGTTCTCCGCCTCGCCTTCACTCGCCACGCACACGCCTTCGGGGAGCACCACCTGCCGTGGCGTTTCGCTGCTCTTGCGCCTGCCGTCCCCGAGCGCGCCGCTGTTGCCGTGACCCCAGCTCTCGAGGCCGCAGCCCACGCGCGCGAGCCCGAACGAGTTGCTCGCGTCCACCGCCTGGGCGGCGGCGATCGGCACTTCGGTGTAGCTGAGCTGAGTGGTGAGGTAGGTGCCGGTGTGGAGCACGTTCTGCGCACCGGCGCCGGCGGCGAAGAGCAGGCTCACGGCCAGTGCCGCGAGCAGTCCCCCCAGGCTGCATCTCATCGCTTTCCTCGCTGGGTGATTGACGGGGGCGCGAGGCTAGCAAGCCCTCCTCGGCGAGGGGTTGACACGAGCGTGCGCACACGCGTGGGCCGCGAGCGCTCGAACCCGCTCGGGCCGTCGGTCTGGAAGATCACGCCACCACCCGCCCCGCCCTTGGCCACGAGCTCGCGGATCTGGGCGGCGGTGGCGTCGTCGTAGGCTGGCGGTCCGGGCAGCATCAGGACGAGCTGCAGGTCGGGCTGCTCCGGGAGCGTCACGGTGAGGAAGCGCATCGTGCCGAGGTCGGCGTCGTTGTGGACCACCATGCCGAGCTTGCCTACGTAGAAGTCCAGCGCCTCGTCCTGGTCGAGCACGTGGATGAAGGTGTGGGTTATTCGCTTGAACATGGACCGCACGCTAGGCCGCCCAGCCGGCGGGTAGACCGCCCAGCCGGCGGGTAGACCGCCCAGCCGGCTGGTAGGTCGCCCAGCCGGCCCCGGTAGGCCTCCCAGCCGGCTGGTAGGCCGCTCAGGCGGCGAGGCGGTCGATCGCCTGCACGCAGCGCTCGGCCGCGTGCCCGTCGCCGTATGGGTTCGCCGCCGGCCCGCCCGGCTGCTCGGGCGGGTTGCGCGCGAGCGCTGCCAGCGCCGCCTCGGCGTCGAGATCCACGAGCGTGTTCCAGCCGGCCTGCACGGTCTCCACCCACTCGGTGCTGGCGCGCAGGGTCACGCAGGGCACGCCGGCGAGGTAGGCCTCCTTCTGCACGCCGCCGGAGTCCGTCAGCACGGCGCGCGCCTGGCACAGCAGCGCGCTAAACTCCACGTAGCCGAGCGGCTCGGTGACGGTGAGGCCTGCCGCTCCCTCGAGCTCGCCGAGCAGCCCGGCGTCGCGCAGGCGCGCGCGCGTGCGCGGGTGCAGCGGCACCAGCAGCGGCCGCGGCAGCGCCTCGATCAGATCGAGCAGCGCGCGCAGGCGCGCGGGGTGGTCGACGTTGCCGGCGCGGTGCGCGGTCAGCAGCAGGTAGCCGCCGGGCTCGAGCCCGTAGCGCGCCGGCGCCTCGTGCCGGGCGCGCGCCGCTGGCTGCCAGCGCAGCGCCACGTCCACCATCACGTCGCCCACCACCGCCACCGTGCCCGCCACCGACTCGGCGGCGAGGTTGGCGGCGGCGGTCTGCGAGGCGCACAGCAGCAGCTCGCCGAGGTGGTCGACGAGCACGCGGTTGAGCTCCTCCGGCATGGCGCGGTCGAACGAGCGCATGCCCGCCTCCACGTGCACCACCGGCACGCGCGCCTGGGCCGCGGCCAGCGCCCCCGCGAGCGTGGAGTTGGTGTCGCCGTAGACGAGCGCCGCCTGCGGCTCGAGCTCCGCGATCAGCGGCTCGAGCGCAGCCAGCATGCGCGCCGTCTGCGAGGTGTTGGAGCCGTCGCCGATGCCGAGCTCGCGCTCGGGGCGCTCGAGCCCGAGCTCGCGAAAGAACACGGCCGACAGCGAGTCGTCGTAGTGCTGGCCGGTGTGCACCAGGATCTCCTCGTGGCGCTCGCGCAGCGGCCCGGAGATGGCTGCGGCCTTGACGAATTGCGGCCGGTTGCCGACGATCGTGAGGATGCGCATCGTGCGCGCAGCCTAGTCCGGGGCGCCACCTCGGCGAAGCTCGTCGCGCCTTCCCGTCCTCAGGCTGTGACCGCGAGCAGCTGCCAGTCGCCGGGGATGCCCTTGAGGGCGTGGGCCCCGCGGTCGTCGAACTCGATGTCCGATCCGGCCACCAGGTCGCGAACGGTGCTCGTCACCAGCACCTCTCCCGGGCTGGCGAGGCTGGCGACGCGCGCGCCGATGTGCACCGCCACGCCGGCCAGGTCCTCGCCGCGGGCGATGCACTCGCCGGCGTGCAGACCAGCCCTGACCTCCAGGCCGATCCTGCCTACCTCCTCGCTGATCGCCTGGGCGCAGCGGATCGCACGGGCCGGGCCGTCGAAGCAGGCGAGGAACCCGTCGCCAGTGGTCTTGACCTCCTGGCCGTTGAAGCGCGTGAGCTCGCGGCGCACGGTCGAGTCGTGGGCCTCGAGCAGCTGCCGCCAGCGCCGGTCGCCGATCTGCACGGCCCGCTCCGTCGAGCCCGCGATGTCGGTGAACAGCACGGTCTTCAGCACGCGGTCGATCTCGTGCGCGCCGCGCGTGCCGGTCAGGAACTGCTCGATCTCGCCGAGCGCGTCCTCGTCCATGCCGACCCCGCTGAAGTGAAACGCACCCGGAAACACCGCCAGGCGGGCGCCGCGAATGTGCTCGGCGAGATAGCGCCCGTGCTCGAGCGGGGTGAGCGGGTCATCGCTGCGGTGGACGACCAGCGTCGGCGCCGAGATCGCGCCCAGCGCCTCGCGGGCGTCGACCCGCAGCGCGAAGCGGTTGGCCGCGGAAGCCATCGCCGGGGTCGCCGAGTACCGCTCCAGCCGTGCGTAGAGGCGGCGCGTGGCCTCGTCGTCGGGCGCGTCGTTGGTGGAGATCATCGGCCAGGCGCGGCCAGTGCCCCAGCGCCTCTCGACCTGGTCGTAGAACGCGTCCGCCACCTGCTGCTCCACCCCAAACGCGTAGTCGGGCGCCCACGCAAGGCGCGCGAAGGTCGACCACAGCACGAGCGCGGTCACCCGCTCGGGATAGGTGGCGGCGAACAGCAGCGACATCGGCCCTCCCTCGGACATGCCCACGAGCGCAGCCGACTCGCTGCCCGCCGCATCCATCACCGCCCGCACGTCGTCCATGCGCTCTTCCAGGGTCGGCAGCTCGGCGCTGCGGTCGGACAGGCCCATGCCGCGCTTGTCGAAGGTGATCAGGCGCGCGAACCGCGACAGGCGCCCGTAGATCGGCGCCGTCGCCGGCGTCTCCCAGCCCAGCTCCACGTGCGAGAGCGAGCCCGCGACGCACACGAGGTCGGGCCCCTCGCCGGTGACCTGATAGGCGATGCTGAGATCGCCGCTGTTGGCATAGCGGGTCTCCCCCGGCGCGGCCTGCTGGCGAGCGCCGCCGTCCGGCGCCTTGTCCGTCATCGACGCCCATCATCCGACTTTCACGTCGCCGGCGCAACGACGCGAGCCCGAACGCAGTTCGACAGGCGCGCGCGACCACGCGCCTATATGGCCAGCCAGCCAGGAGATTAATAGTGAAAATCTCGGAAAACGGTTGACAGCAGGAGGCCGTCGCGAGTACGTTGGCACTCACCAGGGCGGACGCTCAACCGGCAGAGGGAGGCGTCGCGATGGGGGCTGCAGGTGCTGCTTACGGGGAACGGCGCGTTCGGCGCGGGCGAGGGCCGGCATGGCACTCTTTCACCATTGTGTTTCTGACTGTTGCGGCGGTCATCGCGCGGGCGCGTCGAGCGCGCTGGCCAGCGTCGAACAGCCGGTCAACCTGTCGCCGCCGACGATCGGCGGCAAAGCCCGGGAAGGCTCGCGCCTGAAGGTCAAAAAGGGTGAATGGAGCGGTGGCAGCCTCGTCTACGACGGGAGCGTGAGCACCATGCGCAGCCGCTCTCGCCGGCGCTCGCACGGCGCTCGCGTCCCCTGCGGAGCCGTCCGGGCGTCGGCACCGTCGCGGTATGTTGACCATGGCCCCGTGGGGGAGTAGGGTGAATGCGCGGGTGCCTATCCAGCTGCTGAGGGGCGGTGAGAGATGATGTCCTGTCTGACGAGGCGTCGTGGCTTGCGGCGGTCTGCTCGAAGGGCGATCCCGATCGGCGTGGCGGTGAGCCTCGCCTGGGTGCCGGGGGCGCTCGCCGCGTCCGCGTCCGCGCGTCCGCTCGAGCTCGCGGCCCCGCTCGACGGCCAGCTCGTCGCCACGGCGCCCACGGTCACGAGCCTCAAGCCCGACGCCGGCCCGGCCGCCGGCGGAACGCGCGTCACGATCGTGGGCACGGGCTTCAAGGGAGTTAGCGAAGTCCACTTCGGCTCCGCCAGCGCCAGCTTCACGGCGTCTGGGTCGTCGCACATCAAGGCCACCGCACCCGCCGGCAGCGGCACCGTGGACGTCACCGTCACCACGACCGAAGGCACCAGCGCCACCGGCCCGGCCGACCGCTACACCTACGTGCCGCCCGAACCGATCGTCACCCGCGTCTCACCGTCGAGCGGGCACGAACGCGGCGGCACCAAGCTCACGATCGACGGCACCGGCTTCACCGGCGCCAGCGAAGTCCACTTCGGCACCGCCGTCGTCACGCACCTGCAGGTCAAGAACGGCACCGTGATCAAAGTGACCTCGCCTCCGTTCCAGGACGTCGGCGTCACGCCGGTCGACGTCACCGTGACCACGCCGCTGGGCACCAGCGCGGTCACCCCCGCCGACGAGTTCTCCTACCACGTCGCGGCGCCGACCATCAGCAAGATCGCGCCCAAGGAAGGCAAGGCGGCAGGTGGCGAGACGGTGCACGTCTCCGGAGCGGGCTTCTACGGGGTGAGCGCCGTCAGCTTCGGCTCCGTCGAAGCCACCGAATACACCGTCAACTCGCCCGCATCGATCACCGCGATCGCGCCGGCGCAGACGGTGGCGGCCGTGCAGCTGACCGTGACCACCCCGTACGGCATGAGCCAGCCGGCGGAATGCGTCTACGAACAAGAGGGCGAAATAACGAAGGAATTCCCCTGCCAGCCCTTCTTCAAAGTCGTCGAACCGACGATCACCGGCATCAGCCCCAGCAGCGGCTCCGCCGCCGGCGGCACGGTGCTGACGATCACCGGCACCGGCTTCGCGCCGGGCACCACGAAGACGACGTTCGAATTCAAGAAGACGCCGGCCACCTCGGTCGACTGCGAATCGATCACCAGCTGCCAGGTGGTCGCGCCGGCGCACGCCGCCGGCGCGGTCACGGTGACCGGCACCGTGCACGCGCTCGGCATCGAGCGGGACAAGACAGCCGGCACTCCAGCCGCCCGCTTCACGTACGAATAGACCGCGCACCGCGAGCGGCGGCGCTCGTTCAGGCCGCCGCCCGGCTCCCGGCGCGGGCGGCGGGCCTGCGACCCAGCTCGCCGCCGCCACCACCCCGCTCCCGGCGCGGGCGGCGGGCCTGCGGCTCAGGCCGCCGCCGCCACCACTGAGCTCGACCAGTCGATCACCGCGGTTGGGCGCACCACGTGGCGCGTGAGGCCCAGCTCCTTGGGGTCGAGGCCGAGCGCGAGGCCCACCAGCTGCGGCAGGTGCAGCACCGGCATGCCGAGCTGGCGTCCCACCACTTTGCTCGCCGTCGGCTGCTGCAGGTCGAGGTTCAGGTGGCACAGCGGGCAGGGCGTCACCAGGCAGTCCGCGTCCGCGTCGATCGCGTCGCCCAGGTGGCGGCCCGCCTGCTTCAGCGACGCCTGCTTGTTCATCGTGATGATCGGGAAGCCGCAGCACTTGCGCATGCCCGCGTACTCGATCACGCTGCCGCCCAGCGTCTCGATCACCTGCTCCAGGTAGCGGTCGCGCGGGCGCTCGGAGTCGATCCCCAGGCGCTCGCGCGGGCGCACGATGTAGCAGCCGTAGAAGGGACCCACCTTCAGGTTGGTCAGCGGCCGGCGCACCAGCGAGCGCAGCCGCTCCAGGCCGATCTCCTCCACCAGCAGCCACAGGAAGTTCTTGTTGGTCAGGCCCTTCTCGTAGGAGAGGCCCTCGCCGGCCAGCGTGTCGTTGACGTGCGCGCGGTACTCCGAGTTCGCGTCCAGGCGTTCCTGGCACTCGCTCTGCGCGCCCTGGCAGGTCGAGCAGATGTTCATCATCATCGCCGCTCCGTCCACCTGCTGGGCCAGCGCGAACGTGCGCGCGTTCAGCGTGTCCGCCAGCTCCTGGTTGTGCTCCGCGATTACGCCCGCGCCCGTGCAGCACGCGCGGTCCAGCTCCACCAGCTCGATGTCCAGCAGCGGCGCCACCTTCGCCATCGAGCCGTGCAGCTCGGGGGTGAAGCCGCGGCTCACGCAGCCCGGCCAGTACGCCACCTTCATCGCTCCGCGCTCCCTTCCGCGCCGCCCGCCGCCGCGCCCGCCGGCTCCGCCTGCGGCGCTTCGTCCTCGCCCACCACGTACAGGTTCAGCTCGTAGCGCTCGGGGCGGCTCTCCACCTTGTCGTAGATCGCCTGCACAGCCTTCAGGTCCTCGCGCGCCAGCCGGTGCGGCGGTTTGATCGCGCTCAGCGGGCCCATCTTGCCGCGCACCAGGCCCTTGATCGCGGTGGGCAGCGAGGCCAGCAGCTCCCTGCCCGCCGCCGGCGCCAGTTTGCCGAACCACGAGTTGCCGCCGTAGGAGCGCGGCAGCAGCTCCGCCTCCCACAGCAGGCCGTTGTCCTTGACCAGCGACGCGAACGCCGCCTCGTGGCGCTCGCCGTTGTTCCGGTCCACGATGTGGTGGTCCGCCGTCGCGATGCGGCGCAGGCGCATGATCTGGCCCATCGGGTTCACGTCCTTCGGGCACGCCTGCACGCACTTGAAGCAGTGCGTGCAGTCGAACAGGCCCTGCGGGTCCTGCGCCAGGTCGTTCAGGCGCTCGAAGCGCTCCTCGTCGCGCGGGTCGCCCACGAAGCGGTACGCCTTCGCCAGCGCCGCCGGGCCCACGAAGCCGGGGTCCACCTCCATCGCCAGGCAGTCCGACACGCACGCCCCGCACTGGATGCACGCCATCGTCTGCGTCACGTCCACCATCGACTCTTTCGAGACGATGTACTCGCGCTCCGGCACCGGCTGCTTCGGCAGCAGCCACGGCGTCACGCGCTGGATCTTCTTCCAGTGCACCGCGTCCATGTCCACGATCAGGTCCTTGATCACCGGCATGTTGCCCATCGGCTCGATCTCGATCACGCCGTCGCGCGCGCCCGCCCTGGCCGCGTCCAGGTGCGTGTGGCACGCCAGCGCCGGCTCGCCGTTCACCCGCACCCCGCACGATCCGCAGATCGCCTGCCTGCACGAGCAGCGGATGCCGATCGAGCCGTCGTCGCGGTCTTTCGCCTGCAGCACCGCCTCCAGCACCGAGCGGTGCGGCTCCAGCTGCACCGTGTGCTCGTCCCAGTACGGCGCCTCGCCCGAGTCCGGGTCGAAGCGGCGCAGGCGCAGCGTGAACGTCTCCGGCGGGCGGTCGTGTGCTTCTGGCATCAGCTGCGCTCCTGCGTTCGCGGGTTGTGCTCGCATGCGGTCGTTCGCCTGCGCCCGCCGGACGTGCTCACGACAGGCATCAGTATTTGCGCTCCTCCGGCTGCCACTGCGTGATCGTCACCGGCGAGTAGGAGATCTGCGGCGCCGCCGCCTCGCCGTCCGCGCCGATCGTCACGTCGATGTGCTTCAGCCACTGCTCGTCGTCGCGCTCCGGGTGGTCCAGCCGGTACTGCGCGCCGCGCGACTCCTTGCGCTCGATCGCCGCCACCACCGTCGCCTGCGCGCAGTCGATCATGAAGCCCAGCTCGATCGCGCCCAGCACGTCCTGGTTGAACACCGTGCCGCGGTCGTCCACCCACGCCCTGCCCGCTTCCTCGCGCAGGCGCGCAATCGTCTCCAGCGCCTCCTGCAGGCCCGCTTCGTCGCGGAACACCGCCGCGCGCTTGTTCATCGTCTCGCCCAGCTCGCTCTTGATCTCCGACACGCGCCTGCCCTCGCGCTCGCGGCCCAGGATCTCGTCGATGCCCGCCGCCTCCTCGCGCAGCCGCGCGTTCGAGTCCACGCTCGGCATGCCCATGCCCGCCGCCCGCGCCGCCGCGTGTTCGCCCGCGCGGCGCCCGAAGATCAGCGTGTCCAGCAGCGAGTTCGCGCCCAGGCGGTTGCCGCCGTGCACCGACACGCACGCCACCTCGCCCGCCGCGTACAGGCCCTCGATCGGCGTGCGCCCGTCCACGTCCGTCTTCACGCCGCCCATGATGTAGTGCTGGCCCGGGCGGATCGTGATCTTTTCGCGCGTGATGTCCACGCCGGCGAAGTCGCGCCCCAGGTTCACGATCTCGCGCAGCGCCTCCAGCGTGCGCCGGCGCGGCACCACCGTCACGTCCAGGAAGATGCCGTCCCCGTGCGGCCCCACGCCGCGGCCCTCGTCGATCTCCGTCTGCTCCGCGCGCGAGACCACGTCGCGCGAGGCCAGCTCCATCTTGTTCGGCGCCGCTTTCTCCATGAAGCGTTCGCCGTTGCAGTTCAGCAGGTGCGCGCCCTCGCCGCGCGCGCCCTCCGTGATCAGGATGCCCGTCTCCACCAGGCACGTCGGGTGGTACTGCACCATCTCCATGTCCATCAGCGGCGCGCCCGCGCGGTAGGCCATCGCGATGCCGTCGCCCGTCACGATCAGGCCGTTCGTCGTCGGCTTGTACGCCTGCCCCGCGCCGCCGCACGCCAGGATCACGTTCTTCGCGTGGAACGCCTCCAGCTGCCCGCTGCGCACCTCGCGCGCGATCGCGCCGCAGCAGCGGCCCTGCTCGTCGCGCAGCAGCGACGTCGTGAACCACTCCTCGTAGCGCGCCACCGTCTCGTGGTGCTTCATCAACTGCTCGTAGAGCACGTGCAGCAGCGCCTGGCCGGTGATGTCCGCCACGTACGCCGTGCGCTTCATCGACGCGCCGCCGAACGCGCGCAGGTCCATCTCGCCCTTCTCGTTGCGGTGGAACGTCACGCCCATGTGCTCCAGGTGCATCACCTCCTGCGGCGCCTGCGAGCACATCACTTCGATCGCGTCCTGGTCGCCCAGGAAGTCCGAGCCCTTCACCGTGTCGTACGCGTGCGAGCGCCAGTCGTCGTCCACGCTGATCGCCGCGTTGATGCCGCCCGCCGCCGCCACCGAGTGCGAGCGCACCGGGTGCACCTTGCTCATGATCGCCACGCTCGCCCCCGCCTGCGCCGCCGCCAGCGCCGCGCGCTGGCCCGCCAGGCCCGCGCCGATTATCAACACGTCGTGTTCTGGCATGGCTCCTTGGGGTCCGGGAGGTGGTCGTGCGGGGAGGTGCTGCGGTGGATGCCTGCGCCGGTCCGCCGGCGCCGCCGCCCTGACTCTATAACGACGCCGCCGCGCGCCGTCTCGCCACCGCCGCCGCGCGCGCTCCCCACCCGGCCGTCGCGATCCGCCGCCCGCCCCGCCCGCCACGCCGCGATCCCATCTGAAAAAGACGATCCGCGCTCAGGCCGGGCGCAGCGCCTGGCGCACCTGCGCCACCGTCACCACGCCGCGCAGGATGCCCTCGCTGTCCACCGCCACCATCGCGCCCAGGCGGCCCATGCCTTCCGAGCCCAGCAGCGATTCCAGCGGCGCCTCTTCGCCGATCCGCACCGGCAGGTCCTCCTCCAGCACGTCCACCACCGGCAGCGCCGGGCGCCCCGCCGCGATCTCGCTCTCCACGCGCTGCTGGCGCACCACGCCGAGGAAGTGGCGCGCCGGGTCCACCACCGCGAACCACGGCCAGCGGTAGCGCAGGAAGAAGCGCTCCTGCGCGTCCATCAGCGTCACGTCCGCCGCGATCGTCACCGGCTCGCGGTCCATGATGTCCGCCACCGTGATGTCCTTGATGCGCCTGCCCACCGTGCCCTGCAGCACCGCCGCGCCCGCCGCCTGGTAGAGGAAGAACGCCAGCAGCATCGTCAGCAGCCCCAGGAACGATTCGCCCGCCGCGAACGTCCACAGCCCCAGCAGGCCCAGCGCCATCGCGAACACCTGTCCCGAGCGCCCCGTCGCCTGCGTCGCGCGGTTGCGGTCGCCGCCGTGTCGCCAGATCAGCGCCCGCGCCATGCGCCCGCCGTCCAGCGGGAACGCCGGGATCACGTTGAACACCAGCAGCGCCGCGTTCACGAAGCCCAGCCAGCCCAGCAGCGCCAGCGCCGGCGTCGTGCGCGCGCCTTCGCGCGCCAGCGTCACCTCCGACACCGTGCCCGTGCTCGCCAGCAGCGCCACCCCGCCCAGGCACAGCGCCAGCAGCGCCAGCGTCACCGCCGGCCCCGCCGCCGCGATCTTCAGTTCCTCGCCCGCGCTCGCCGGCTCGCGCTGCATGTGCGACAGGCCGCCGAAGAACCACAGGTCGATGCCCAGCACCGGGATGCCCAGCCGCCGCGCCGTCAGCGCGTGCCCCAGCTCGTGCAGCACCAGCGACGCGAAGTAGCCCAGCGAGCCCGCCACCGCCACCACGTAGTCCGTCGTCTGCGAGCCGTGCATCACTTCCGGGAAGTAGTACTGCGACAGCCAGTAGATGAACAGGAACAGCACCACGAACCAGCTCGCCCCCACGCCGATGCGGATGCCGAACACGCGCGCCAGCTGAATGTTGTTCCTGCGCATCCGCATGGGTGGATCTTAGGCCCAGCGGGCGGGCGCGGCCGCCCCTGCGCCTCGGTCGGCCGTCCGCGTCAGACCTGCACCCGAGAGCGCTCCACGATCGCCTCGAAATCGCTGCCCGCCGGCAGCGTGCCGTACTCCAAGCCGCCCTCGCCGCCCAGGCGCGCCGCGCAGAACGCGTCCGACACCGCCGCCGGCGCGTGGCGCACCAGCAGCGAGCCCTGCAGGCACAGCGCCATCGATTCCACCACCCGGCGCGCGCGCTGCTCGAGCGTCGCCGGGTCGGTGAAGCGGTCCTTCAGCTTGGCGGTGGCCGCGTCGAGCCGCGCGTCCGCTCCGGCCGCCTGCTCCAGCTCGTCGAAGAACACCTCCAGCGAGCGCGGCGAGCGCGTCAGCGCGCGCAGCACGTCCAGGCTCATCACGTTGCCCGAGCCCTCCCAGATCGACGCCAGCGGCGCCTCGCGGTACAGGCGCGGCATGCCCGACTCCTCCACGTAGCCCGCGCCGCCCAGGCACTCCAGGCACTCGAACGCGTGGTTGGGCGCGCGCTTGCACGTCCAGAACTTGCCCACCGCCGTCGCCAGGCGCTTGAACAGCTGCGCGTCGCTGTCGTTGCGGCCTTCCGCAGCGTCCTCGTGCGCTTCGTCGTACGCGCGCGCCAGGCGCATCGCCAGCGCCGTCGTCGCCTCCGACTCCAGGCACAGGTCCGCCAGCACGTTGCGCATCAGCGGCTGCTCGCTCAGCAGCTTGCCGAAGGCCGCGCGGTGGGCGGTGTGGTGCAGCGCGCTCACCACGCCGCTGCGCATGCCCGCCGCCGCGCCGATCACGCAGTCCAGGCGCGTGTGCCCCACCATCTCGATGATCGTCGGCACGCCGCGCCCCGGCTCGCCCACCATGCGCGCCCACGCGCCGTGGAACTCCACCTCCGAGGACGCGTTGGAGTGGTTGCCCAGCTTGTCCTTCAGGCGCTGGATGTGGAACTCGTTGCGGCTGCCGTCGGGAAGGATGCGCGGCATCAAAAAGCACGACAGGCCGTCCTCGGTCTGCGCCAGCACCAGGAACAGGTCCGACATCGGCGCCGAGCAGAACCACTTGTGGCCCACGATCTCGTACTCTCCTCCGGGCCCGCCCGCCTCCCCGCCGCCGCCGTTCAGCGGCGTGGCGGTGGTGGTGTTGGCGCGCACGTCCGAGCCGCCCTGCTTCTCGGTCATCGCCATGCCCGTGATCGCCGAGCCCTTCTCCGCCGCCGGGATCAGGCGCGGGTCGTAGCTCGTCGCCGTGATCAGCGGCTCCCACTCCGCCGCCAGCTCCGGCTGCGCGCGCAGCGCCGGGATCACCGCGAAGGTCATCGTGATCGGGCAGCAGAAGCCCGCCTCGGCCTGCATCGCCGTCATGTACATCGCCGCGCGCGCCGTGTGCGCGAACGGCTGCTCGCTCGTCCACGGCAGGCTGTGCAGCTCGTTCTCCACGCCCATCCTCATCAGCTCGTGCCACGCCGGGTGGAACTCCACCTCGTCGATGCGGTGCCCGTAGCGGTCGAAGGTGCGCAGCACCGGCTTGTTCTCGTTCGCCAGGCGCCCCCACGACTGCTGCGGCTCGCCGCCCACGAAGCGCCCCAGCTCGCTCGCGCGCTCGTGCGCCCAGCCCGCGCCCTCGCGGCGCAGCGCCTCCACCAGCGGCCGGTTGCTCGCGAACACGTCCACGCCCTCCAGCGGCGGCGGCTGGTTGCGCACCTCGTGCGTGCGCCACGGCGCGCGCGCGCTCCCCGCCTCGCGCTCGCCCTCCTTCGAGCGCTCGCCCTGCGCCGCCGAGATCGTGCTCGCCATCACAAGGGAAGTGAAGCAGATAGGCTCAGCCGGATGACCGGGGAGGGGCACAACAGGCGCTCGCGGGGCCTCCGCGCCGTCCTCGCGCTCGCCGGCGCGCCCGTCTTCGCGTCCGCCGCGCTTGCGCTTCGCGCGCTTGCGCTCGGCGCGGTTGCGCTCGGCGCGCTGGCGTTCGCTGCGCTGCACGCCGCCAACGCTGGCGCCGCCCTCGAAAGCCCCCCGCTGCCGCCGCGCGGCCCCAGCGTCGCCTACGTCACCGAGACCGCCCGCTCGCCCGCGAGCGTGTGGGTGCAGCGCGTCAGCGGCCTGCAGCGCAGGCGCCTCGGCCCCGGCGAGCAGCCGCTGATCGCCCCCAGCGGCCAGCAGGTGGCGGCCTCGCTGTTCGGCGCCGGGCCCTCCGAAGACGGGCCCGCGCTGGCGATCTACCCGAGCGAAGAAGGCAGGCCCACGCTCACCTTCCTGAGCCTCGCCGACGTCACCGCCACGCCGCTGTCGTGGTCGCCCGACCTGCGCTACTTGGCCGTCTACGTGCAGTCCACCGCCGTCAGGGAAATCGCGCGGCGCTCGGGGCTCGCCGTGATCGACCTCGGCACCGACACCGTCAAGATGATCGCCAGCGGCGTGATCTACGGCGCCAGCTTCGCCCCCGACGGCAGCGACCAGCTGGTCTACGCGCGCTCGCGCTCGCTCGACTACGAAGCCCCGGTGAACCTGTACGTGGCCCACGCCGACGGCAGCAGCACCGTCGCCATCAGCCACGACGGGCGCAGCCTCAACCCCGTCTGGGGCCACCTCGGCATCGCCTTCGACCGCGAGCGCCTGCGCCGCGGCTTCGCGCCCCAGTACCAGATCTGGATGAGCGCGCCCGACGGCGCCGGCGCGGTGCGCCTCACCGACGTCAAGGCCGGCAAGCTCGTCTCCGGGCTCGTGCCGCTGCACTTCTGCACCGACGGCACCAGGCTGCTCGCCGAGTTCGAGGGGCAGGACACCAGCGAAGCCTGGACCGTGCGCGTGCGCGCGCGCCGCGCGCACCGGCTGCGCCTGCACGGGCGCCCGCTGATCGGCGCCGGCATCTCCGGCAACGGCGCCAGCGTGCTCGTCGACGAGGGCAGCTTCGAGGAACCGCCCTCGCGCGGGCGCATCGCCACCATGCCCTTCGCCGGCGGCGCCGCCAAGGTGATCGTCGCGCACGGCGCGCAGGCAAGCTGGAACGGCTGAACGCCGCGCGGGCCGCGCGGGCCGCGCGGGCGAGCGGCGGCCGCTGAGCGCCTCCAGGCGTGTGCGGGCGAGCGGCGAGGGCTGAGTGCCGGCGGGCGTGCGCGCGCGGGTGGCGAGGGGCTGAGCGCGCGCCGGGCGATAGCATCGCCGCCCGATCCCTCCCCACCACAGCCGCGCCCGCCCAGCCGGCGGCGGCGCCCACAGCAAGGACCGGTCATGGCCAAGATCAAGGTGAAGAACCCAATCGTGGAGCTCGACGGCGACGAGATGACGCGCATCATCTGGTCGTTCATCAAGCAGCAGCTGATCCTGCCCTACCTGGACGTGCAGCTCGAGTACTACGACCTCGGCATCGAGCACCGCGACGCCACCTCCGACCAGGTCACCGTCGACGCCGCCGAGGCGATCAAGCGTCACGGCGTGGGGGTGAAGTGCGCCACCATCACCCCCGACGAGGCGCGCGTGGAGGAGTTCGGGCTGAAGGAGATGTACCGATCGCCCAACGGCACCGTCCGCAACATCCTCGGCGGCGTGATCTTCCGCGAGCCGATCGTGATCGCCAACGTGCCGCGGCTGGTGCCGAGCTGGACCAAGCCGATCGTGATCGGTCGCCACGCCTTCGGCGACCAGTACCGCGCCAGCGACATGGTGGTGCCGGGCGCCGGCAAGCTGGTGCTGTCCTTCACGCCCGCTGACGGCTCCCAGCCGGTCGAGCTCGACGTGTACGACTTCCCCGGCGGCGGCGTCGCGCTGGCGATGTACAACCTCGACGCCTCCATCCGCGACTTCGCGCGCGCCTGCATGCGCTACGGCCTGGACCGCCGCTACCCGGTGTATATGTCAACCAAGAACACCATCCTCAAACGCTACGACGGGCGCTTCAAAGACCTCTTCCAGGAGATCTACGAGAGCGAGTTCAAGGGTGAGTTCGAGGCCGCCGGCATCACCTACGAACACCGCCTGATCGACGACATGGTGGCCTCCGCGCTGAAGTGGGAGGGCGGTTATGTGTGGGCCTGCAAGAACTACGACGGCGACGTGCAGTCCGACGCGGTCGCGCAGGGCTTCGGCTCGCTGGGGCTGATGACCAGCGTGCTGATGAGCGCCGACGGCAAGACCGTGGAGGCGGAGGCCGCGCACGGCACCGTCACGCGCCACTACCGTCTGCACCAGGAAGGAAAGCCCACCTCCACCAACCCGATCGCCTCGATCTTCGCGTGGACGCGCGGCCTGCAGGCGCGCGGGCGCCTCGACGGCACGCCCGAGGTGAGCGAGTTCGCGCAGACGCTCGAGCGCGTGTGCGTGCAGACGGTGGAAAGCGGAAAGATGACCAAGGACCTGGCCCTGCTCGTCGGCCCAGAGCAGCAGTGGCAGACCACCGAGGAGTTCCTCTCCTCGATCGACGAGAACCTGAAAAAGGAGATGAACCTATGAGCAGCCCAGTACGCGTAACCGTCACCGGCGCCGCCGGGCAGATCGGCTACAGCATCGTCTTCCGCATCGCCTCGGGCCAGCTGCTCGGCCCCGACACGCCGGTGGACCTGCGCCTGCTGGAGATCCCGCAGGCGATGGGCGCCCTGGAGGGGGTGGCGATGGAGCTCGTCGACTGCGCCTTCCCGCTGCTCGCCGGCCTGGACCTGCACGACGTGCCCGCCGACGCCTTCGACGGCGCCAGCATCGCGCTGCTGGTGGGCTCGCGCCCGCGCACCAAGGGCATGGAGCGCTCCGAGCTGCTGAGCGCCAACGGCGAGATCTTCACCGTGCAGGGCAAGGCGCTGAACGCGGTCGCGGCGAGCGACGTGAAAGTGCTGGTGGTGGGCAACCCGGCCAACACCAACTGCCTGATCGCCATGAGCAACGCGCCCGACATCCCGCGCGAGCGCTTCACCGCGATGCTGCGCCTCGACCACAACCGCGCGATCGCGCAGCTCGCCAACAAGCTCGACGTGCCGGTCACCGACGTCACCCAGATGGGCGTGTGGGGCAACCACTCGCCCACCATGTACCCCGACCTGTTCCACGCGCACGTAGCCGGCAAGATCGCCGCCGGCGTGGTCGACGACCAGGAATGGATCGAGAGCCGCTTCCTGCCCGACGTCGGCAAACGCGGCGCCGCCATCATCGAGGCGCGCGGCGCGTCCTCGGCGGCGTCCGCCGCGTCGGCCGCGATCGACCACGTGCACGACTGGGTGAAAGGCACCGGCGGCGAATGGGTCTCGATGGGCGTTCCCTCGGACGGCTCCTACGAAGTCCCCGAGGGGCTGATCAGCGGCTTCCCCTGCACCTGCGCCGGCGGCCAGTGGCAGATCGTGCAGGGCCTCGAGCACCACACCTTCTCACGCGAGAAGATCGAGGTCTCCATCGCCGAGCTCTCCTCCGAGCGCGAAGCCGTCAAACAGCTCGGGCTGATCTGAGCCGCCACGGGCCTGCACGGCGCGCGCCACGGGCGCGCCGGCGCGCGCTACGACAGCGCCGGCGCGCGACAAGCGCGTGGCGCGCAACGAGGGCGTGGTCCTCGCAGACCACGCCCTCGTTGAACTGACAGCTGGGCGCCACGCCGGTGAGCAGCCCCCGGCCGGGGCGCCACGCCCGCGGCGCCGGTGCGGTGACGCCCGCGGGGCCGGTGCGGTGACGCCGGCGTGGCCGGTGGGTGACGCCGACGGGCGGCGAGCGCCGCTCAGCCCTTGGGGTACCAGCCGCGACCTTTCTTCTCCACCTTGTTTTCCTGCTCGAGGCCGGGCAGCACGCGGTAGAGGTAGTTCTGCTTGATGCCCATCTTGGCGGCCAGCTCGGGGATCGTGATGCCGGGCTGTCCCTGCACGAACGAGCGCGCCTCGGCGGCACGGGTGCCGCTGCCTTTGCGCCGGCCGGCGCGGCGTTTCGCGCCGGCTGGTTTGGCGGCTGGTTTGGCGGCGGCGGCTTTGGCGCGGGCGCCGGAGCCGCGCGGGCGCCCGGGGCCGCGCCGTTTGGTGACGGTGGCGGTGGCGCTGGCGACGGCGGAGCCGCCCACGCCGGCGAGCGCGGAGGCGGCCGCCTCGAGCCTGCGGTACTCGTCCACGAGCGGTTTCAGCTCGCCGAGCCGGCTTGTGATCTCTTTGCGCTTCTCGTCAAGGAAGTCGGTCACGGTATTTAATCCTCTTCGCTTCGCAGTTGAAGCTGATGTGGATGTGGATGCACTCACATCTGCTGTTTTGCACTGACCTTACAACAATTGCACGCGTCAACCGCTCTCCAGGTGAGCGCGCAGGCGCTCCAGTGAGCGTTTGGCTTCGCGCTCGGGCATGCCGCCGACCAGCGCGTGGCTGACGAGCGCGCCCACCGGCCCCAGCGGTGCGCGGAACTCGTTGCGGTAGTCAAAACGGGTGCCGCCGTCCTCGGCGCGCAGGAGGTATTCGGTGTGTGCGCGCGAGCGCGCCGGGCCGCGTCCCTCCCACACCGCCAGCCGCTCGCGCTCGCAGTCGACGAGCGTCCAGTGAACCTCGAGACTGACCCCGCGCAGGTGGATCTGCTGGTCCATCGTGTATCCCACTCGCGGCGCGCCGTCGTCGGCGTGCACCAGCTTGCGATGAATCGTGACCCACTCGCCCAGGCAGTTGGGGTCCATCACCGTCTTCCACACACGCTCCGGCGGCGCGGCGATCTCGATGGAGGTTGTGACCAGGCTCATCGCGCCGCCAGCGGCTCGGCAAGCTCCCACTCGGCGAGCGCGTGCTCGACGGCGGCCCGGAAGGAGTGCAAGCGCACGCCCAGCAGCTCGGCCGCGTGGTGGCGCGCGGGCAGCAGGTCCGCGGTCAAGCCTTCCATCAGCGCCACCACCAGCTCCGGGTCCTCCCCTGCGACCGCCGCCGCGACGCGCGCGGTGAAGCCTGTGAGATTCACCCCCAGCCTCACCGCGGGACGGTTCACCAGCATCACGTCTGCGATGCCGCGCAGCATCTGCGCGTAGCTCATCACATCCGGCCCGCCCACGTCGAGCGAGCGTCGCGGCAGGCGCGCGCCGGCGCAGGCGGCGAGCATCGCGATCACGTCGCGCTCGTCGATCGGCTGCGTACGCAGCGAGCGCCAGGCGGGCAGCGTGAGCACCGGCATGCGCTCGAGCAGGTGCACGAGCAGCCTGAACGAGCGCGAGCGCGCGCCGATCACGATCGAGGCGCGCAGCGCGAGCGAGTCGGGCACGGCGGCGAGCAGCAGCCGCTCCACCAGCTCGCGGCTGGCCAGGTGGGGGGAGCTGCGCGCGTGCTCGCCGGAGGGCACCAGCCCGCCCAGGTAGACGATGCGGCGCACGCCGGCCGCTGCGGCGGCGGCGGCGAACGTCTCCGCGGCGATGCGCTCGCGCTCGGGGAAGCGCGCATGCGGCGCGGCCGAGCGCTCGATGCGCTCCATCGAGTGCACCAGGTAGTAGGCGACCTCGACGCCGGCGAGCGCGCGCTCGAGCCCTGCGCCGGTGAGCACGTCGCCCCGCGCCAGCTCGAGCCGGTGGGCGCGGCGGCGCTCGTCGCGCCCACCGCGCTCGTCGCGCCCACTGCGCTTGCCGCGGGCGTCGCGCTCGTCGCGGGCGGCCGGGGAGCTGAGCTCGCGCGCGAGCGCTGCGCGCAGGCGGCGCTCGTCGCGGCCGAGCACGCGCACGCGGTGCCCTTCGGCGCGCAGCCGCGGGACGAGCAGCG
This sequence comes from Solirubrobacteraceae bacterium, assembly GCA_035508735.1. Lineage (GTDB taxonomy): Bacteria > Actinomycetota > Thermoleophilia > Solirubrobacterales > Solirubrobacteraceae > Palsa-744. The sequence goes on from DATJMM010000057.1 coordinate 61,210, forward strand.
AGCCCACGAAGCCGCTTGCGCCGGTGACCAGTACGCGCATGCGCACACATGATGACGGCTCGCGCACCGCGGCTCGCGCGCCGCGCGCGGTTGCCGCAAACTGCGTGCGAAACCGCACGCTTGTCACAAGAAAGTGACTGCGGGCGGGCTATTTACGGGTATCGGCGGGTTTTGTTTGCGATTTGCGGAGTACGCCCGCTGCGCGCCTTGAGCGCGGCCCGCGATGGTGCTTTGATCGCCGCCGTTCCTATTCAAGTCGATCGTCCAGCTGGGGGTGCGCGCGGGTGCAGCAGAAGCGAAGCAGGGGAGCGCCGAAGCGGGCAGCGCGCAAGGTCAGCTGCGAGGACTGCTACTTCCGCGTGAACCTGCTGTGCGCGCTGGAGCTGAGCGAGCCGTGTCCCACCTTCCGTCCCAACGAGGCGCAGCTGCGCCCCCCGCAGCAGCTGCGCTTCGTGTTCCGCCAGGAGCGCCGCGCGCGCGCGGCGTGGGCCTTTCCCACCGCACAGGAACAGGCGGCGCTGCACGCCTAGCGGGACGGCCGCTGCGGGCGGCGCGGGCGGGGCGGCGGGTCTGGCCGGCGCGGGGCGCGCGGCAGGTCTGGGCAGCGCGGGGCGGGTATATTCTCTACAGACCTGCAAGCTCTCGGCAGAGGCGGTGGCGACATGGCAGCGAAGGACAGATTCGGGAAGGCGAGCGAGGCGGCGCGCGCGGCTCAGGAGAACCGTTACATCCAGCGTCTGATCGAAGACGAGGATCTGCGCTCGAACCTGCTGGCGGCGTACGCCTCGGCGAAGAGCGCGTACGGGCGCATGAGCAACGGCAAGCCGCCGGCGCAGGCGCTGTTCGGGGACCGCAAGCTGCAGCGCGAGCTGTCGGAGGCGGCGAGCGCGCTGCGCGAAGCGTCGAGCTCGCTGCGCGATGCGCCGAAGTCCACGCGCGCTCGCGGCGGACGCCGGCGCGGCGGGCTGGGCCGCTCGCTGCTGCTGATAGCGGTGGGCTCGCTGCTGGCGATCGCGCTGAGCGAAGGGCTGCGCTCGAAGATCCTCGACCTGCTGTTCGGGGCGGAGGAGGAGTTCGACTACAGCTCCACCACCACCCCGGAGACGCCGGCGCCGGTGGGCGTGGCGGGCGGCTGAGCGGCTGCGCAAGCGGCACCTGCGATGGGCGGCACGGAGGGCGCGGTGATGGACGTGGTGGCGGTGGCGCGCACGCGCGGCGAGCCGGCGCGGGCGCGCTCGTTCTCGGGCGAGAAGGCGCAGCGCATCATCGACGCGATGCGGCGCAGCGTGGCCAAGCGCGGCACCGCGGCTTCGACCTTCGACCTGGTCTCGCGCGAGGCGGGCGTCTCGCGGGGGCTTTTGCACTACTACTTCGGCACCAAGGAGCAGCTGCTGGCGGAGGCGGTGAGGCGCGACTGCGAGCTGCGCCTGGAGCGGCTGGAGCGCCAGCTCTCGGCGGCGCGCACGGCGGACGACTTCATCGACCTGATGGCGCAGAACCTGTACGACACGGTGCGCGAGGAACCGGACTTCGTGACGCTGGTGTTCGAGCTGTTCACGCTGTCGCGCCGCAACGAGGACATCGCGGAGGAGTACGCGGGGCTGATGCGCAGCTCGCGCGAGCACGTGGCGAAGATGCTGGACGCGGCGCAGCGCGAGGGCGTGCTGCGCCTGCACGCGGAGCCGGAGGCGGTGGCTGAGGTGCTGTTCTCGCTCGGCGACGGCCTGGCGCTGCGGCTGCTGACCGAGCCGGGGCGCGACTTCGCCGCGACCATCCGCGCGGGCATCAGCTGCGCGCGCTCGCTGGTGACCGACTGACCCGCTCCTATAATCGGCGGCCCGATGCCGATCTACGAGTACAGGCGCCCGGACGGCACCACCTTCGAGGTGCAGCAGTCCTTCAGCGACGAGCCGCTGAAGGCGGACCCCGACACGGGCGTGCCGGTGGAGCGCGTGCTGCACGCGCCGGCGGTGCACTTCAAGGGCAAAGGCTTCTACAACACCGACTACGGCACGCGCAAGCGCCAGCGCGAGACCGCGGCGGCGGCGGCAGAGAAGTCCTCGGCGGGCGAGGGCTCCTCCTCGGCGGAGAAGTCCTCCTCGGGCGAGGGCTCCTCCTCGGGCGACGGTTCCTCGGCGGGCAAGGGCAAGGCCGACAGCTCCGGCGGCGAGGGCGCGAAGGCGAAGAAGCCCTCCGGCAAGCCCGCCAAGGCGGCGGCGAAGAGCTGAAGCTCAGCCGGCGAGGAAGCGCGCGACGTCGGCGCGCTTGGCGGCTTCGGAGACGGTGAGGCCTTCTTCGCCGTCGGGCAGCGTGATCTGACCGGTGGGCGTGAGCACGCGCGTGGGCGGCGTGCCGGTGAGGGCGAGCGCGCTGAACATGCCGAGCAGTTCGACGCCGCTCATGTCGGAGATGATGGCGGGGGGCGCGTTCCAGGCGATCAGGGGCGCGCGCAGGAAGCTGCCGGCCGAGAGCAGCTGGCTCTTCATGTCGTTGAACAGCGCCTGCTGATGGCGCTCGCGCTGGATGTCGGTCTCGTCGGGGGCGCAGAGGTTCTCGCGCGTGCGGGCGATGGCGAGCGCCTGCTTGCCGTCGATGTGGTGGCTGCCGGCGGGCAGGCGCAGGGTGAAGCCGCCGTCGGCGGAGCCGCCGTCGAGCTTTGAGACGATGCAGCCGCCGCTGTAGGTGACGCCGCCCATGGCGTCGATCAGCTGCGGGAAGTTTTCGAAGTTGACTTCGACGACGTGGTTGATGGGCACGCCGAGCCAGTGCGCGATTACCGACACGGACTCGGCGGGGCCGCCGTACTCGTGCGCGGCGTTGACCTTCTGCAGCCCGTGGCCGGGGATCTCGACGACGGTGTCGCGGGGGATGGACAGGCGCGCGGCGTGCCCGCCGCCGGTGCGGATCAGCATGATCGTGTCGGAGCGCCCGAAGCCGGTGGTTTCGGCGCCTGGTTCCTTGCTGTTCTTCTGGCGGCGGTCGGAGCCGAGCACGAGGATGTTGTTGGCGGAGGTGAGCGGGAAGCCGGCGGGGGTGAGCACGCCGGAGACGTCGGACGGCAGCGAGGTGCGCTCGAGGTGGGAGCTGATCAGGAAGAGCGCCAGCGCGAGCAGCACCCAGCCGAGGGCGAGGCCGAGCAGCGAGAGCAGCGCGCGTTTGACGGTGAGCGCGCGCAGCCAGGCGAGCAGGCGCTGGCGCGGACCGGCGCCGGCGGGCGGGCGCAGGCGCCGGTGGCCGCCTGCGCGCGGCGGCTGGCCGGGGCCGTAGGGCTCCTCGCCGGCTTCGCGGCGCAGGCGCGGGCGCGCGCGGTAGCGCGTGTACTGGGGCGGCTCTTCCTGCGGGGGGGATGCGTCGGAGTGGCTGGCCATCGGCCTGAGCCTATATTTGCGGCATGACCCCGACGGCGGCGCCGGTTGGGCGGCTGCTGGTGTGCGCAACGCCGATCGGCAACCTGGACGACGTGACGCTGCGCGTGCTGGCGGCGCTGCGCGCGGCGGACGTGGTGGCGTGCGAGGACACGCGCCACACGCGCGTGCTGCTCGAGCGCCACGGCATCGCGGCGCGCACGGTGAGCTTGCACGAGCACAACGAAGCGGCGCGCGCGCGCGAGCTGGTGCGGCGCATCGGCGCGGGCGAGACGGTGGCGCTGGTGTCGGACGCGGGCATGCCGCTGGTGTCCGATCCGGGCTTCGCGCTGGTGCGCGCGTGCATCGAGGCGGGCGTGCGGGTGGAGGTGCTGCCGGGGGCGAGCGCGGCGACGGCGGCGCTGGTGGCCTCGGGCCTGGCGGCGGAGCGCTGGCGTTTCGTGGGCTTCCTGCCGCGCTCGGCGCGCGAGCTGCGGGCGCTGACGGACGGCGCCGCCGAGACGATCGTGGCGTTCGAGTCGCCGCGGCGGCTGGCGCGCACGCTGGCGCTGCTGGCGCAGCGCGACCCGCGGCGGGCGCTGGCGGTGTGCAGGGAGCTGACGAAGCTGCACGAGGAGGTGCGCCGCGGCGCGGCGGCCGAGCTGGCGGAGCACTACGGGGAGAACCCTGCGCGGGGCGAGGTGACGCTGGTGCTGGGGCCGTGCACGGCGGGCGGCGGCGAGCCGGCGGACGGGCGGCTCCAGGAGGCGGCGGCGGCCGTGCGCGAGCTGGTGCAGGCGGGCGCGCGCCCGCGGCGGGCGGCGGCGGCGGTGGCGAAGCTGACGGGGCTGCGGGCGAACGAGCTGTACGCGGAGCTGACGCGCGGCGAGTGAGGCGCAGCGGGCGGCCGCGGGAAGTGGCGCGGCGAGCGGCCCGCGGGGGAGCGGGGCGGCGAGCGAGGCGAGCGGCGCGGCGCGGGGGCGAGCAGGTAGCGTGGGTGGGGCGGTGTCGTTCTACGTGACCACCCCCATCTACTACGTGAACGCGGCTCCGCACCTGGGGCACGCGTACACGACGATCGCGGCGGACGTGCTGGCGCGCCATCACCGCCAGCGCGGCGAGCGGGTGTTCTTCCTGACGGGCACGGACGAGCACGGCGAGCCGGTGGCGGACGCGGCGCACGCGCTGGGCCTGGAGCCGCAGCAGCTGGCGGACCGCAACGCGGAGCGCTTCAAGGCGCTGGCGCCGCAGCTGCAGGCGAGCAACGACTTCTTCATCCGCACCACCGACGCGCAGCACGAAGCGGTGGTGCAGGAGGTGCTGAGCGGCGTGCGCGAGAACGGCTTCGTGTACATGGGCACGTACGAGGGCTGGTACTGCGCGCGCTGCGCGGACTTCAAGGCGGACAACGAAGTGGACGCGGGCAGGCTGTGCCCGATTCACCACATCGAGCTGACGCGCGAACAGGAGCAGAACTACTTCTTCAGGCTGTCGGCGTTCCAGCAGCGCCTGGAGGAGCTGTACGCGCGGCGCGAGGACCTGGTGCTGCCGCGCACGCGCTACAACGAGGCGCTGTCGTTCATCCGCTCGGGCCTGCGCGACGTGCCGCTGAGCCGCCGCAAGCTGACGTGGGGCGTGAAGGTGCCGTGGGACGAGGAGCACGTGTTCTACGTGTGGTTCGACGCGCTGCTGAACTACTACTCGGCGCTGAGGTACGCGCCGGGCGCTTCGCCTGAGCTGTGGCCGGCGGACTACCACCTGATCGGCAAGGACATCCTGCGCTTCCACGCGGTGTACTGGCCGGCGCTGCTGATGGCGGCGGGGCTGGAGGCGCCGCGCCACGTGTTCGTGCACGGCTTCCTGCTGATGGAAGGCGAGAAGATGAGCAAGTCGCTGGGCAACGTGCTGGACCCGTTCGAGGTGATGGAGCGCTTCGGCGCGGACGCGCTGCGCTTCTACCTGCTGCGCGACGTGCCGTTCGGCCAGGACGGCTCGGTGTCGACGGCGGCGTTCGAGCTGCGCTACGAGAGCGAGCTGGCGAACGAGCTGGGCAACCTGGCGAGCCGCACGGTGGCGATGGTGCACCGCTACCGCGGCGGCGTGGCGCCGGCGGCGGCGCTGGACGGCGAGCTGGCGGCGGACTTCGAGGCGCTGGCGGACGAGGTGAGCTGGCTGCTGGACCGCGCGGAGCTGACGGGCGCGCTGGAGGTGATCTGGCAGCGGGTGCGGCGGCTGAACCGCTACGTGGAGGAGCGCGCGCCGTGGCAGCTGGCGAAGGACGAGGAGCAGGCCGGGCGCCTGGACGTGGTGCTGGCGAGCCTGCTGGCGGGCGTGCGCGTGCTGGGCGTGCTGCTGCACCCGTACATGCCGAGCAGCACCGACGCGCTGCTCGGCGCGCTGGGCTGCGGTGAGCGCTCGCTGGCGGCGGCGCGCTGGCGGGCGCTGGAGCCCTCCGGCGAGCCGCTGGGGCAGCTGCGGCCGCTGTTCCCGAAGGCCGCCTGAGGGCGCGGGACGGCGAGCGGCGGTGGCGGGGCGGAAGCGAGCGGCGGCGGGGCGGAAGCGAGCGGTGGCGCCATGATCGACTCGCACACGCACCTACACCTGTGCGAGCGCGCGGCGGCGGAGCTGGTGGCGTCGGCGGAGGCGGCGGGGGTGAGGCGGATGCTGACGGTGGGCATCGACGGCGCGTCGTGCAGGGCGGCGCTGGCGGCGGCGGAGGACTTCCCGCAGGTGTACGCGGCGATCGGACGCCATCCCAACGCGGCGCGCGGCTTCGACGAGGCGGACCTGGCGGAGCTGGCGGCGCTGGCGGCGCACGAGCGCTGCGTGGCGATCGGCGAGAGCGGCCTGGACTTCTACCGCGAGGGCGCGCCGCGCTCAGACCAGCGGCGCGCGTTCGCGGCGCAGATCGAGCTGGCGCGCGAGACGGGCAAGCCGCTGGTGATCCACACGCGCGCGGCGGAGCAGGACACGCTGGCGCAGCTGCAGCGCGAAGCGCAGGGCGTGAGCGTGATCATGCACTGCTTCTCGATGCCGCAGCGCGTGGCGGAGTGCGTGGAGCGCGGCTACGCGATCTCGTTTGCGGGCAACGTGACGTACAAGAGCGCGGCGGACCTGGCGGCGGCGGCGGCGCGCGTGCCGGCGGAGCTGCTGCTGGTGGAGACGGACGCGCCCTACCTCTCCCCCCAGCCTGTGAGGAGCAAGAAGAACGAGCCGGCGTTCGTGGTGCACACCCTGGCGTTCCTAGCGTCAGTGCGTGGCGAGAGCCCCGGCGAGCTTGGCGAGATCGTGACGCGCAACGCGGCGCGCGTGCTGGGATGGGCGTGAGCGCGTTGGCCGGACGGCGAGCACGGGGCGGCATGCGCGACGCTGCGGCGCGCGGGCAGGACGTGCGGGCGCTCGAGCGCACGGACGGCCCGGTGCAGCCGACGCTGCGGCGCCTGCGCGAGTTCGGCGTGCGCCCGGATGGCGAGCTGGGCCAGAACTTCCTGATCGACTCGAACATCCTGGGCGTGATGGAGCGCGTGGCGGAGCTGGCGCGCGCGGACGTGGTGCTGGAGGTGGGCGGCGGCGTGGGCGTGCTGTCGGAGCGTTTGGCGGAGCGCTGCGCGCACGTGCACGTGGTGGAGGTGGACGAGCGCCTGCGCGAGGCGCTGGCGGACGCGGTGGGCGCGCGCGCGAACGTGACGGTGCACTGGGCGGATGCGATGAGGCTGGAGTTGGCGGCGCTGGAGCCGGCGCCGACGAAGGTTGTGGCGAACCTGCCGTACGGCGTGGCGGCAGGCGTGCTGCTGCGCAGCATCGAGCTGCTTGGCGGCGTGCGCATGTGGGTGGCGATGGTGCAGCGCGAGGTGGGCGAGCGCCTGGCGGCGCGCGCGGGCACGCCGGCGTACGGCGTGCCGTCGGTGCTGGCGCAGCTGGCGTGCGAGGTTGAGGTTGTGCGCGCTGTGCCGCGCAGCGTGTTCCACCCGGTGCCGAACGTGGACTCGGTGCTGGTGCGCATGCGCCGCCGCGGGCAGGCGGGCTCGGCGGCGCCGGCGCCATCGGCTGCGCCGGCGGCCGCGGCTGCGCCGGCGGGTGCGGCTGCGCCGATGGCCGCGGCTGCGCCGGCGGGCGTGGCTGCGCCTGCGGGCGCGGTGGAGGAGCCGGCGTGGCCGGCGCTGCGCGCGCTGGTGGCGGGCGCGTTTGCGCACCGGCGCAAGACGCTTGCGGGGTCGTTGGCGATCGCGGCGGCGGACGCGGGCGGGCGCGGCGCGCCGGCGGCGCGCAGCCGCGAGCATGTGCGCGCGGCGCTGGAGCGCCTGGGACAGCGCGCCGACGTGCGCGCGGAGCGCCTCGCGCCGGAGGACTTCCGCGCGCTGGCGCGCGAGCTGGGCCTGTGATGCTGCGCGCGCTGGCGCCGGCGAAGATCAACCTGGGGCTGTTCGTGGGGCCGCTGCGCGACGACGGTCGCCACGAGCTGGTGAGCGTGATGCAGTCGATCTCGCTGGCCGACGAGCTCACGCTGGAGCCGGCGCCGGGGGGCGGCGATGAGGTCCTCTGCCCCGGCGTCCCCGGCGCGGCCGAGGACAACCTCGCGGCGAGGGCGCTGGCGCTGTTCCGCGCGCGCAGCGGCTGGGATGGCCCGCCGGTGCGGCTGAGCGTGGTCAAGCGCATACCGCTGGCGGCGGGCCTGGCGGGCGGCTCGGCGGACGCGGCGGCGGCGCTGCGCCTGGCGGCGCAGGCGTCGGGCGTGCGCGAGGAGGCGTTGCTGGCGCAGATTGCGGCGGAGCTCGGCGCGGACGTGCCGGCGCAGGTGGCGCCGGGGCGCTGGCTGGCGACGGGCGCGGGCGAGCGCCTGCAGCCGCTGCCGCCGCCGCGCGCAGCGTTGGGCGTGCTGGTGGCGCCGGTGGCGGCGGAGCTGTCGACCGCGGCGGTGTACGCGCAGGCCGACCGCCTCGGCGAGCTGCGCTCCGCCGCAGAGCTCAAGCGGCTGCGCGGCGAGCTCGCGGCGGCGCTGGCCGGCGGCGAGCAGCTGCCGGCGGATGCGCTGCTGGTCAACGACCTGCAACGCGCAGCGCTGCAGCTGTGCCCGCAGGTCGCGGAGGTGCTCGAGCAGGTGCGCGCGGCCGGCGCAGCGCACGCGCTGGTGAGCGGCTCCGGCCCCACCGTGCTGGGCCTGTTCGCCGGCGCCGACGGCGTGGCAGCGGCCGAGCGCGCCGCGCTGCGCCTCGGCGCGCGCACTCCCGCGGCGATCTGCGCGGCGGGAGTGGACGCCGCCTTCGGCCAGGTCACGCAGCTCGCCGCGTCGGCGTGAGCGCGGGCCGGCGAACGACGTGAACGTACGTCACAATCCCCGCAGGCGATGACCAGGAGCCAGATAAACGAGGTGGTGGCGGCGTGCGCCGGCGTTCTCAGCCTGGCGGCGTTCGCCGGCCTGATCCTGGTGCCGGCGTGGAGCTCCTACACGCGCCTGTGGGAGCGGCTGGCCGCCACGCTGCTGTCGCTGTACGTGCTCGCTGTGTTGATCGGCGTGGGGGTGGTCGGCGCGCTCGTCGCCGTCTACTTCTGGGGCTGACCGGGTGTCAGATCTAGAGGCGCTCGACGCGATCACCGAGGCGGTCGAGTCGGGCGCGGGCCTGCCCGAGGTGGTGCGCGCCGCAGCGCGCGCGCTCGACGCCAGCCTCGCGGTGACCGACGCGTGGGGCGCCACGCTGGCCGTCGCCGCGCGCTCGCCCGCCGAGGAGCGCGCGCTGCTGTCGCAGGGCGACGGCGTGGTCAGCGCGCCGCTGCGCGTGGCCGACACGGTGGTGGGCACGCTGCACATGCGCGCCAAGACCGAACCTGGCGACTCGCTGCGCAGGCTGCTGCTCACGATGATCGCCTCGGAGGTGGAGCGCGTGCGCGCGCCCGAGCGCGTGTCCGAAAGCGCCGCCTCGGACTTCCTGCGCGCGCTGATGCGCCGCGAGCTGGCCGAGCGCGAGCAGCTGCTGGAGCGCGCGCGCGAGCTGGGGCTCGCGCTGGAGGAGGGCGCCAGCATGATGGTCGCGCGCGCGCACCCGCAGAGCCCCACCGACGAGGGCTGGCGCGGGCGCGTGCGCGCCGTCGCCGAGCGTGGCGTGCGCGCCGTCGCCAGCCGCTCGATCGCCGCGCTGTCCGAGCGCGACGGCGTGGCCGGCGCGGAGGTGCTGGTGCTGGTGCCCGGCGCCGACGACGCCGCCGCCGCGCGCGCCGCCGAGGCGATGCTGCACGAGATGGAGGCCAGCCTCGCCGGTTACACCCTGGCGCTGGGGCGCAGCCGCGTCGCCGAGGACCCCGCCGAGCTGGCGCGCGCCGCCAGCGAGGCGCTGCTCGCCGCCAACGTCGCACAGGGCTCCGCCGAGGGCAGCCCGCTGCTGGCGTTCGAGCAGACCGGCGCCTACCGGCTGCTGCTCAGCGCGATGAGCGAGAACCCCAGCGAGCTGCAGCGCTTCTACGCAGAGACCGTGGAGCCGCTGGTGGCCTACGACGAGCAGTACGAGACCGACCTGGTGCGCACGCTCGAGACCTTCCTCGAGGCCGACGGCAACGTCGCCGGCACCGCCCAGCGCCTGTTCACGCACCGCCACACCATCTACTACCGCCTCGAGCGCGTGCGCGAGCTCTCCGGCCTCGACGTCAGCTCCTCCGACGGGCGCGAGAAGCTCAGCCTCGGCCTCAAGTCCATGCGCGTGCTCGGCATCGCCTCCGCCGGCGGTCCCGCCTCCGAAGCAGGCGCCGAAGGCGGCCGCGTGCCGCGCCGCTCCGGCCGCCGCCCCTAGGGCGCCGCCAGCTCCAGCGCGTACGTCGCCGCGCCCGCGTTGGCAGCCGGCCTGCGCGCTCAGGGCGCCGCCAGCTCCAGCGCGTATGTCGCCGCGCGGCCGCGTGCGTGCAGTAGCGCCGGCGCGCGCGGCAGCACGCCCGCGCCCGCTTCCACGTAGCCCGCGTACAGCATCACTTCGCGGTGCTCGCGCGAGGCCATCCAGCTCGCCACCACGCGCGCCGGCGTCGCGTCCGCGCGCGAGCCCCACGCGATGTTCTCGCCCACGCCCAGCGCAGCGCCGCGCCCGCCGTATCGCACCGACGCCACCAGCGACATCGGCGTCTGTCCCGCCGGCGTCACGTTCGCGAAGTAATCCTCGCTCACCATGCTGCGCACCTTCGACGCCGCCGCCACGTCCAGCTTCGCGCTCACGCGCAGCCGCCGCTCGCCATGCGCCGCGCGAACGCCGTCCACCAGGCATACCACCGCCGCCTCCACCGCGCGCTCGTTGCGCAAGCTCGGCCGCAGCCGCGCGCCCCTGCAAGCCCTCGCGCCCGTGCCCGCCCCGCCTGTCGCCGCCGCCGTGCCGCCGGTGCCAGCCGCCGCCGGCGTGCCGCCGGTGCCCGCCGCCGCCGGCGTGCCGCCGGTGCCAGCCGCCGCGCGCGTCCGGCCCGTCGCCGCGCCCGCGCCCGCGCACCACGCCGCCAGCGCTCCCGCCAGCGTCGCCAGCGTCGTCGCCAGCCACACCGTCGCCGCACGCCCGCGCAGTCTTGCCGACCCCCGCAAGCGCGCCATTCTCCCAGCCGCGCCGGGCGGAGTGTTGCCGCAACGTGAACCGGGGCGCGCGCAAAGCCGCAATTTGCGAGCACTCCCTCGCGCGCGCTGCGCGCCGCACTATCCTTGATGCGCCCCGCCCTTGGGGGGTCGTCCAACGGCAGGACATCAGGTTTTGGTCCTGAGAATCGGGGTTCGAATCCCTGCCCCCCAGCTCCCGCCCGTACCGCCGCGATCCGCCGCCCGCCGGGCCCGCCACCGCGCACGCCTCTCCCATTAATAGAGTTCAAAGGCATGAGCGCGCCGACCGTCGTGATCCTCGCTGCCGGCCAGGGCACGCGCATGCGCTCCGCCACGCCCAAGGCGCTGCACGAGCTGTGCGGGCAGCCGCTCGTCATGTGGCCCGTGCGCGCCGCGCTCGACGCCCGCGCCCAGCGCGTCGTCGTCGTCGACTCGCCCGCCCGCGCGCTCGCCGATGCGCTGCCCGAGGGCGTGCACGTCGCCGTGCAGGAGCGCCCCGACGGCACCGGCGGCGCCGCCCGCGCAGCGCTCGCCGAGCTGCAGCGCGCAGGCGCCGTCCCCGACCACGCGCCCGTCGTCATCCTCGCCGGTGACGTGCCGCTCATCTCCGCCGCCACCATCGCCGAGCTCGTGCAAGCGCACCAGCAAGAGCGCGCCGTCGCCACCGTCGCCACCACCCTGCTCGCCGACCCCGCCGGCTACGGCCGCGTCGTGCGCAACGCCGACCGCTCCGTCGAGCGCATCGTCGAGACCAAGGCGCCCGGCGACGCCACCCCCGAGGAGCTGCAGATCGGCGAGGTCAACACCGGCGCCTACGTGTTCACCGCCCGCGCGCTCGCCGATGTGCTGCCGCAGCTCACCGCCGACAACGCCCAGGGAGAGCTGTACCTGCCGCAGGCGCTGCAGCTGCTGCGCGCCGGCGGCCAGCGCATCGCCGCCCACGCCGTCGCCGACGCCCAGCTCGTGCTCGGCGTCAACGACCGCGCCGACCTCGCCCGCATGCGCGCGCTCGCCCAGCACGCCATCCACCGCCGCCACATGCTCGCCGGCGTCACCATCGTCGACCCCGCCAGCACCGTCATCGACGTGCACGTGCAGATCGGCCCCGACACCCTCATCGAGCCCTTCAGCTCCCTGCGCGGCGCAACGCGCGTCGGCGCCCACTGCACCATCCGCTGCTCCTACCTGCTCGACTGCGTGCTCGAGGACCACGTCAGCGTCGGGCCCTTCGCCTACATGCGCCGCCACGCCGTCGCCCACGCCCATGCCAAGATCGGCACCTTCGTCGAGATCAAGAACTCCCACATCGGCCAGCGCGCCAAAGTCCCCCACCTCTCCTACATCGGCGACGCCCACGTCGGCCCCCACACCAACCTCGGCGCCTCCACCATCACCGCCAACTACGACGGCCGCGCCAAGCACCGCACCACCATCGGCAGCCACGTCCACACCGGCGTGCACACCTCGCTCGTCGCCCCCGTCGAGGTCGGCGACCACGCCTACACCGGCGCCGGCTCCGTCATCCACCAGCCCGTGCCGCCCCACGCCCTCGGCATCGCCCGCCAGCCCCAAACCAACGTCGAGGGCTACGCGCAGCGGCGTCACGGCGAGGGCGCGGCGCAGGGGGGCGCCGACGGTGGGGCGGAGGGGCCCCCCGGCGGCAGCGCGCAGGGCAACGCCGTGGGCGAGCCACAGGCCGACGCGGGGCGGTCCTGATGGCCGATCGGCCCACGAGCTGGAGCGGCGGCGCGCGGAGGTTTACAATTCCGCAGCACATGAGCGCGATCGACACGCGCACCGAGGCTGCCTCTCGCGCCAGCCTGCCGATCGACTACAACAAGCGGCTCATGCTGTTCAGCGGGCGCGCCAACCCGCAGCTCGCCGCCGACATCGCCGACAAGCTCGAGGTGGACCTCGGCCCCGTCGAGCTCAAGACCTTCTCCAACGGCGAGGTGTACTGCCGCTACGACGAGTCCATCCGCGGCGCCGACGTGTTCATCGTGCAGTCCACCAGCGGCAACCCGCAGACCGGCATCACCGCCAACGACGCGCTGATGGAGCTGCTGCTCATGATCGACGCCGCCGTCGGCGCCTCCGCGCACCGCGTCATCGCCGTCATGCCCTGGTTCGGCTACTCGCGCCAGGACAAGAAGTCCGCGCCGCGCGAGCCCATCTCCGCGCGCCTCGTCGCGCGCATGCTCGAGGCCGCCGGCGCCGACCGCGTGCTCACCATGGACCTGCACGCCGGCCAGATCCAGGGCTTCTTCCAGAAACCAGTCGACCACATGACCGCGCTGTTCATGCTCACCCAGTACTTCAGCGACCTCGCGCTCGACGACCTCGTCATCGTCGCCCCCGACGCCGGCCGCGTCAAGCTCAACAAGAAGTTCGCCTCCAAGGTCGGCGCCGAGCTCGCCATCCTCGACAAGGAGCGCCCCGCCCAGCAGGTCGCCGAGATCGGCTACGTCATCGGCGACGTCAAGGGCCGCACCGCCGTCATCGTCGACGACATGATCGACACCGCCGGCACGCTCTGCGCCGCCGCCAACACCGTCAAGGAAGAGGGCGCCGCGCGCGTCTTCGCCGCCGCCACCCACGCCGTCTTCTCCGGCAACGCCTTCGAGAACCTGCGCTCCTCGCCGCTCGAGCAGATCGTCGTCACCGACACCATCCCCGTCGGCCCCGGCCACCCGCAAAACGTGCGCGTGCTGCCCTGCGCCGAGCTGCTCACCGACTCCATCCGCCGCATCTTCGTCGACGACTCCGTCAGCGAAGTGTTCGGCGGCGAGAACCAGCTGTTCTAGGCGCCTCGCGCAGCGCCGCGCCGAGCGCCCCCGCGCCGCCGGCCCTCGCCAGGCGGTTGCTACAGTCCTCTCTCGCCCATGGCCAACGCCACCACCAAGCTCGCCGTCAGCACCCGCCAGGCCGGCGGCTCGCGCGCCGCCCGGCGCCTGCGCCGCAGCGGGCGCGTGCCCGGCGTGCTCTACGGCGGCGACGGCCAGTCGCTCGGCTTCGACGTCGACGCGCGCGAGCTGCGCATGGCGCTCGCCGGCGCCGGCGCCGTGCTCGATCTCAGCGTCGACGGCGGCAAATCCACGCCGGTGGTGCTCAAGGAGGCCCAGCGCCATCCCGTGCGCGGCGAGACCATCCACGTGGACCTGCTGCGCGTCAAGCTCGACCAGGCCATCAGCGCCGTGGTGCCGCTCGAGCTCGCCGGCGTCGACGACGCCCCCGGCGTCAAGCAGGGCGGCGTGCTCGAGCAGATCACGCGCGAGCTCAATGTCGAAGCGCTGCCCACCGCCATCCCCGAGTCGATCGTGCACCACGTCGGCGAGATGCAGATCGGCGAGACCATCGTGCTCGCCGCCGTCGCCGCCCCCGACGGCGTCACGCTGCTCGACCACGCCGAGGACACCGTCCTCGCCACGCTCTCGCCGCCGCGCCTGCAAGCCGAGAGCAGCGAGGAGATCGAAGCGGAGACCGAGCTCGTCGGCGAGGAGGGCGCGCAGGCGCAGGACGAGGGCGGCGACTCCGCCGAGGAGTAGCGGCCCGCTGGCACCAGCGCTCCCCCTCCGGGGACGACGCCGCAGCGGCGGCGGCGCGGTCGTCGACTGGTTGATCGTCGGGCTCGGCAACCCCGGCCGCGAGTACCAGCGCACGCCCCACAACGTCGGCTTCGTCGTCGCCGAGGAGCTCGCCGCGCGCTGGGCGCTCCGCCAGGGCAAGGACCGCTTCCGCGCCCGCATCGCCGAAGGGCGCGTCCGCGCGCACGCCCCCCACGTCGGCGCCCCTGGTGCCGGTGCCGCCGCCGCGCCGCGCGTCGCCGTGCTCTGCCCGCAAACCTTCATGAACGACGCCGGGCGCTCCGTCGGCCCCGCCCGCGGCGCCTTCAAGCTGCCGCTCCAGCGCCTGCTCGTCGTGCACGACGACATCGACCTGCCCTTCGGGGAGGTGCGCACGCGTCTCGGCGGCGGCCTCGCCGGGCACAACGGGCTCAAGTCGCTCAAGCGCGAGCTCGGCAGCGCCGACTTCATGCGCGTGCGCGCCGGCGTCGGGCGGCCCCAGTCCACCGACCCCGAGATCGTCTCCGCCTACGTGCTCGGACGCTTCCGCCAGAGCCCCCAGGAGGTGCGCGAGCTCGTCCAGCGCGCCGCCGACGCCGTCGAGCAGGTGGTGCTCGACGCCGGCCAGGCGGGTGCGCCCGCGCCGGACGCTGGCGGGCCCGCGCAAGCGGCTGGCGGGCCCGCGCAAGCGGCAGGCGGGCCCGCGCCTGGGGCTCCCGCATGAGCGCCCGCCGCGAAGGCGCGCTGCGAACGCTGCTCGGGCTGATCGACGACGATGCCGCCGCCGCAGCGCTCGCCCGCCACGGCGGGCACGCCTTCGTGTCCGCCTCGCTGCGCGCCTATGTGATCGCCGCGCTCGCCGACGCCGGTCCTGCGGGCGCCGGCGCCGGCTCCGTCGTCGCCGCCGGCGGCCCCGGCGGCAGGCGGCCCACGCTGGTGGTGGTCGGCGACGACCGCGGCGCGCGCGACCTGGCCGGCGACCTGCGCGCCTGGCTCGCGCCGCGGCGCGTGCGCTACTACCCCTCGCGCGGCGTAGCCTACGAGTCGCACCTCTCGCCGCCCGCGCACCTCGTGGGGCTGCGCGTGGCCGCGCTCGACGCGCTGCTCGCACAGCACGGCGACGCCGAGCCGCCGGTGGTGGTCGTCAGCGCCGTGGCGCTGTCCGAGAAGGTGCCCGACCCGGAGCTGCGCCCGCGCTCGTTCACGCTGCGCGTCGGCGACCTGCTCGACCTCGACGAGTGCGCGCACGAGCTCGTCAGCGCAGGCTACGAACGCGTGGAGCAGGTCGACGAGCGCGGGCAGTTCGCCCTGCGCGGCGGCATCCTCGACGTGTTCGCAGCCACCGAGGAGCGCGCCGTGCGCGTCGACATGCTCGACGTCGAGATCGAATCGCTGCGCTGGTTCTCCACCTTCACGCAGCGCTCGCTCGGCGACGCCCAGGAGGTCGAGATCGCGCCCGCCGCCGAGCTCGCACTCGAGCACCGCGAGCTCGCCGAGCTCGCCGCCGCGGACGACGCCTCCGAGCGGCCCGACATCGCGGAGCTGCTGCCGCTGGAGCGCTTCGGCGCGCTGCTGGAGCTGGTCGGCGACAGGGCGGAGCTGATGGTGGGCGCCGAGGAGGACCTCGAGCCGGTGCTGGCGGACCACTGGAGCGACGTGTGCGCCGCCTTCGGCGAGCGCGACGCGCAGCGGCTGTACGTCAGCCCCGAGGCGATCCGCTCGACCCTGTCCGCGCGCGCGCGCACGTGGCTGTCGGCGCTCTCCAGCGGGCAGCAGATCGAGCTGCGCGCGCAGTCCGCCGACGTCGCCGCGCGCTCGCTGGCCGAAGCAGAGCCGGAGCTGGAGCGGCTGGTGCGCTCCGGCTACCGCACCGTGGTCGCCTTCCCGCGCCGCGGCGAGGGCGAGCGCGCCGCCTACAACCTGGCCCGCCTGAAGGCCGGCTGGCTGGGCGAGGGCGAGGGCGTGGACGTGGGCCACCACCCGCTCGAGCCCTCGCTGCGCTTCGCCGCCGCGTCGCTGCGCGAGGGCTTCCTCGCGCCGCAGCTGAAGCTCGCGGTCTACCCCGAGCACCGCCTGCTGCGCCGCCGCCAGGCCGAGCGCGGCCGCGACGGCGCCGCCGGCGCGCGACCCTCCGGGCGCGGCGCGCTGCGCTCCTTCACCGAACTGCGCACCGGCGACATCGTGGTGCACGAGGACCACGGCGTGGCGCGCTTCGCCGGCTTCGATACGCGCACCGTGGCGGGCGTAACGCGCGACTACCTCTACCTCGAGTACCAGGGCGACGACCGCGTCTACGTGCCCGTCGACCAGCTCGCCAAGATCTCCCGCTACGTCGGCGCCGGCGCCGGCTCCGCGCCCGCGCTGTCGAAGCTCGGCGGCACGCGCTGGGAGACGATGAAGGCGCGCGCGCGGCGCGCCGCGCAGGAGCTCGCCGGCGAGCTGCTCAGCCTGTACGCCGAGCGCCGCCGCCGCGCCGGCCACGCCTTCGGCCCCGACTCCGACTGGCAGCGCGAGTTCGAGGAGCGCTTCCCGTTCACCGAGACGCCCGACCAGCGCGAAGCGATCGAGCTCGTCAAGGCCGACATGGAAGCGCCGCGGCCGATGGACCGGCTGATCTGCGGCGACGTGGGCTACGGCAAGACCGAGGTGGCGCTGCGCGCCGCCTTCAAGTGCGCCGCCGAGGGCAAGCAGGTGCTGATGCTGGTGCCCACCACGATCCTCGCCCAGCAGCACTACGGCACCTTCGCCGAGCGCCTCGCCGACTACCCCTTCACGCTCGAGCAGGTGTCGCGCTTCCGCAGCGCCGCCGAGCAGAAAGACGCGATCAAGGGCTTCGCCGCGGGGCGCACCGACATCCTCATCGGCACCCACCGCGTGCTCTCGCGCGACGTGCGCGCCAAGGACCTGGGCCTGTTGATCGTGGACGAGGAGCAGCGCTTCGGCGTCAAGCAGAAGGAGCTGCTGCGCCAGCTCAAGCTGAAGGTCGACGTGATCGCCATGTCCGCCACGCCGATACCGCGCACGCTGCAGATGTCGCTCGCCGGCTTGCGCGACATCTCCGTGATCGAGACCCCGCCCGAGGGCCGCCGGCCGGTGCGCACCTACGTCGGCGAGTACGAGGAGGAGCTCGTCAAGCGCGCCATCCTGCGCGAGCACGAGCGCGGCGGCCAGGCGTTCTTCCTGCACAACCGTGTGGACTCGATCGACGAGACCGCCGAGCGCCTGCGCGCGCTGTGCCCCGGCGTGCGCTTCGCCGTGGCGCACGGGCAGATGGGCGAGGGCGAGCTCGAGCAGGTGATGATGGACTACCTGCGCGGCGGCGCCGAGGTGCTCGTGTGCACCTCCATCATCGAGTCCGGCATCGACATCCCGCAGGCCAACACGCTGATCGTGGAGCACGCCGACGCCTTCGGCCTCGCCCAGCTCTACCAGATCCGAGGGCGCGTCGGGCGCAGCCGCGAGCGCGCCTACGCCTACCTGCTCTACGACGCCGCCGCCGCGCTCACGCCCGAGGCCGCGCAGCGGCTGTCAGCGCTGTCCGACTACACCGAGCTCGGCGCCGGCTTCAAGATCGCCATGCGCGACCTCGAGATCCGCGGCGCCGGCAACCTGCTCGGCGACGAGCAGTCCGGGCACGTCGCCGCGCTCGGCTTCGAGCTGTACATGCAGATGCTCGACGAGGCCGTCGCAGCCGCCGGCCGCGAGGGCCACGCGGACGGCGCGGGCGCGCCCGAGCCGGCCGAGCCGGTGCGCCTCGACGTCAACGTCGACGCCTACGTGCCGGCCGACTACGTGCCCTACGAGCAGGCCAAGATCGAGGTGCACAGGCGCGTCGCCAGCGCACTCGAGGTGGCCGACGTGGAGCAGCTGCGCGAGGAGCTCGAGGACCGCTTCGGGTCGCTGCCCGAGCCCGTGCAGAACCTGCTCGCGCTGCAGCGCGCGCGCATCAAGTTCGGACAGGCCGGCGCGCGCACCGTGAGCTTCCGCGGCGACCGCCTCGCGGTCGCGCCCATCGAGCTCGACTCCGCGCGCGCCAGGCGCCTGCGCCAGGAGCTGCCGGAAGCGCTCTACGAGTCCGGGCGCTCGCAGGTCTCGCTGCGCGTGCCCAAGGACGGCGCCCAGCGCTTCCCCAGCGTGGTGCGCGCCGCCGACGCGCTGCTCGCGGTGGTGCGCGAGGCCGCTTAGGAACTCGTTAAGCATCCCTCAGGTTCTTTCCGCTAGAGTGCGGCCCGACGTGTCCAAAGCCCTGAGGTTCTCCGCGGCGCTAGGCGCCGTTTTGTTTGCAGCCGTCGCGATCGCGGCGTGCGGCGGCATACCCGGCAACGCGGTGGTGAGCGTCAACGGCACCGCCATCACCAAGGACACGTTCAACCACTGGATGTCGGTGGCCTCGGCCTCCAGCTCGGCCGGCAGCACCGAAAAGCCGATCGTGCCGGAACCGCCGAACTACTCGGCCTGCATCGCGCACCTCGCGGCCACCTCGCCGAAACCGGCCAAGGGGCAGAAAAAGCCGACCACCGCCGAGCTCAAGTCGGAGTGCGAGCAGCAGTACAAATCGCTGCAGAGCGAGGTGCTCGGCTTCCTCATCTCCTCGCAGTGGGTGCTGGGCGAAGCGCAGTCGCTGAACGTGAAGCTGAGCGACCAGCAGGTCAAGAAGGAATTCACGAAAATCAAGACGGCGCAGTTCCCGAAGGCGTCCGAATTCGAAAAATTCCTGAAGAGCTCCGGCCAGACCGTCTCAGACCTGCTGCTGCGCGTGAAGCTCAACTTGCTCTCGCAGAAAATCCAGAAGCAGGTGGTCAAGGAAAAGAGCAAAGTCACCGACGCGCAGATCACCAAGTACTACAACGAAAACAAGTCCAAGTACGGCACGCCCGAAAAGCGCAACGTGCGGATCGTGCTGACCAAGACCGAAGCAGCGGCCAAGAAGGCCAAGCAGGAAATCGAATCGGGGCACGACTTCGCGGCGGTCGCCAAGAAGGACTCGATCGACCCCACCAGCAAGGCCAACGGCGGGCTGCTCAAGGAAGTGGTCAAAGGCGAGGAGGAGAAGGCGCTCGACGAAGCGATCTTCAAGGCCTCCAAGGGCGTGCTCGGCGGTCCCGTGAAGACGCCGTTCGGCTACTACGTCTACCAGGTGGAAAGCCTCACCCCCGGCACGCAGGAGCCGCTGTCGAAGGTGAAATCCGCGATCAAAGCGCAGCTGATCTCGACCAACGAGCAGAGCGCGCTCAGCAAGTTCGTCAAAAACTTCAAAAAGAAGTGGCAGAGCAAAACCGAATGCCGCTCGGGCTACGTGGTGGCCGACTGCAAGTCCTACAAAGCGCCGAAAACCGCCACCAGCACCACCAAAGCCAAAGGCTAGGAAGCGTGCTCGTGCCGCGTAGGCGCGCGCGCCGCGCATGAGCGAGATCGAGCGCGTCCACGCACGCCAGATCCTGGACAGCCGCGGCAACCCCACCGTGGAGGTCGAGGTAGCCCTGCGCTCCGGCGCCGGCGGCCGCGCCGCGGTGCCCTCCGGCGCCTCCACCGGCGAGTTCGAGGCCACCGAGCTGCGCGACGGCGGCGCCGCGTGGGGCGGCAAGGGCGTCACGCGCGCGGTCGCCAACGTGCACGGCGAGATCGCCGCCGCGGTCGCGGGCCTGGAGGCGGCCGACCAGGAGGGCCTCGACCGCACCTTGATCGAGCTCGACGGCACGCCCAACAAGTCGCGCCTCGGCGCCAACGCGATCCTCGGCGTGTCGCTGGCGGCCGCGCAGGCGCAGGCCGCCGAGCTGCGCCTGCCGCTGTGGCGCTATCTCGGCGGCGAGGCCGCGCACGTGCTGCCGGTGCCGATGATGAACGTGCTCAACGGCGGCGCGCACGCCGACAACGCCGTCGACTTCCAGGAGTTCATGATCGTGCCCTGCGGCGCCGCCAGCTTCTCGGAGTGCCTGCGCATGGGCGCCGAGGTGTTCCACGCGCTGGGGCGCACGCTGCACGAGCGCGCCCTCGGCACCACCGTCGGCGACGAGGGCGGCTTCGCGCCCGACCTGGCCTCCAACGAGGACGCGCTGAAGATGCTGGTTGCGGGCATCGAAGCAGCCGGCTACGAGCCTGGGGCGCAGGTCGCGATCGCGCTCGACCCCGCCACCAGCGAGCTCTACCGCGACGGCGCCTACGTGCTCGAGCACGAGGGCCGCACGCTGTCCGCCGCCGAGCTCACCGACTACTGGGCGGAGCTCGCCGGGCGCTACCCGATCGTGTCGATCGAGGACGGCATGGACGAGCAGGACTGGGACGGCTGGGTCACCCACACCGAGCGCCTCGGCGGGCGCCTGCAGCTGGTCGGCGACGACGTGTTCGTCACCAACACCGAGCGCCTGCGCCGCGGCATCGACTCCGGCGTAGCCAACTCGATCCTCGTCAAGGTCAACCAGATCGGCACGCTCACCGAGACCCTGCGCGCGATCGCGATGGCGCGCGAGGCCGGCTACACCGCCGTCATCAGCCACCGCTCCGGCGAGACCGAGGACGTCACCATCGCCGACCTCGCCGTGGCCACCGGCTGCGGCCAGATCAAGACCGGCGCGCCCTCGCGCTCGGACCGCGTCGCCAAGTACAACCAGCTGCTGCGCATCGAGGAGCAGCTCGGCGCCGCCGCCAGCTTCCCCGGGCGCAGCGCGTTCGCGCGCCCCTGAGCCTTCCGCACGCGCCCCTGAGCCTTCCGCACGCGCCTCGAGCAGCCGCCGCGCGCCGCCGAGCTGCCGGCGTGCCGCCGAGCCGCCGCGCGCCGCCGAGCCGTCGGCGTGCGCCCCTGAGCCCTTCCGCGCGCGCCGCCAGGCAGGAGCCTGGGCCGCAGGGGCGAAAGCGTGCTGCATGCCTCTGGCTGCACGCCTGCGCTGGGACCGCCTGGGTCGGGTGGCGATGCTGTGCGTGCTGGTGGCGCTGGCCTACCTGTACGCCAGCGGCGGCGTGCAGATGCTGTCCACCTGGCGGCAGGCCAGGCACGACGACGCAAGCGTGGCGGCGCTGCAGCGCGAACATCGCCAGCTGCTGCGCCAGCGCGCGCAGCTCACCGCGCCGGGCACGCTGGAAACAGAGGCGCGCAAGCTGGGCATGATGCGCGCCAACGAGCAGCCCTACGTGGTCGGCGGGCTGCCGCGCCGCTGAGCGCCCCGCGGCCGCGCGCCCCGCGGCCGCGCGCCGCGCGGCCCCGCGGCGAGCCGCTGCTAGCCTCGGCCGCAGTGTCGTTCGAGACCGCGATCTACCAGTGGCAGCAGGGCGAGCGACGCCTCGCGAGCGCACCGCCGGAGCGCGCGCAGACGCTGATGCGCGTGAGCAATGCGCTGGTGGACGAGCTGCGCCGCCGCCTCGGCGGTCGCTTCTACGCCGACGAGCTGGTGGCGCTGTACGAGAGCGGCCCCAGCTGGTGCGTGCAGCTCGCGATGAAGCTCGCGCCCGAGGATCCCTGGGCGTGGGAGGCTGGCGTGGTGGTAGACGCAGCCTTCGCGCGCTACCTGCGCGAGGCCTCCGACTACGCAGGCGGACGCAGGGCGCTGTCGGAGGCTTAGCGCCGCTACTCGTCGCCGATGCGGCGAATGACGATGCGGTCCTCCTCGATCTCGACCTCCACGGGCCGGTGTCCGGCCCAGTGCTCGGCGTAGATCGGGTTGTCCTGGATGGCGGGATCGAGCCACAGGCCGTAGCCCTCCTCGCCGTGGTCGAAGGTGCCCTCGAGCGGTCCCACGTTGCGCGCACGGCGCCCGCGCCCGCCACGACGCCCTCGCCGGCGCGTGCGTGTGCCGGCGCGTGTGCCGTCGCCGTCCTCCTCGCCGTCCTCGCCGTCGCCGCCCTCTTCGCCGTCCTCGCCCGCGCGCTCGGCGTCGGCTGCGGCTTCGGCTTCGGCGGCCGCCTCGGCTTCTGCCTCGGCCGCGGCTTCGGCGGCCTCGAGCTCGGCGGCGATCAGCGCGTCGTCCTCGGCGCGCAGGTCGATCTCCTCGGGGTACTCGCTGCCGCTGTCGAGCGCGTCGTCCTCGCCGACGAGCTCGTTCTGGCGCTTGAACTGCTCGATGTCGCGCACGCTGACCTCGAGCTGGTGGGCGACCCAGGCGTCGGTTCGGCCCTGCCGCACCCAAGCACGGATCTGGTTGAGGTGCGGACGCAGAGATTTCCGGGGCATGGACGGTCCGGGAGACTAGCGCAAGCGCCCCGTGGGCGCGCAGACAAGCGGGCTTGCGCCGGCCCGGACGACCGCGGCGGCACGCGCGCATGCAGCTTCGAGCAATCGCGATGCGTTCCCCCGGCGCTGTGACTATGCTTGCCTCTCCGGCGATTTGGGTTGCGCCGGTTCGCCGGTAGGCAAAGAGGAAGGTGCACCCAAATGCTGGTGCTGACGCGGAAGTCCAACCAGAGCATCATGATCGGGGACGAGATCGAGGTCTCGGTGCTGTCTGTGATGGGCGAGAAGGTGCGCATAGGCATCCAGGCGCCGCAGCGGGTGCCGGTGTTCCGCAAGGAGATCTACCTGGAGATCCACCGCGAAGCGGGCGGCGCGCCGCCGAGCAAGGACGGCGCGCAGGCGCAGTCGCAGCCCGCCGAGGTGGAGAAGTCGCTGCGCGAACTGGGCGACGGCTCTCAGTAGCCGGAACGCGCGCGCGGTGCGCAGGCACGGCGGCGCGCGCTGGCGGCGTGCGGGGTGGCGCGTGGCCCACGCGCAGAGGCGCGGCGGGCGCGGCGGGCGCGGCTCAGCCGAGCAGCAGGTAGAGGGTGCGAAACATCACCACGGTGACGATCGCGGCGGTGAGCATCAGCGCGAGCACCAGCAGCACGAAGCGCACGGAGCCGCGCTTGTGGCGGCGCTCTGCTTCGCGCTTGAGCGCGCGCCGCTCGGTGGTGCGCCTGAGCGAGTCGCGGCGGCGGCGGTCGAGCGTGGCCTCGCGCGCGAACGCCTGCTCCCACTCGGCGAGGCTCTGGCGCATCTTCATGGCGAGGTCTCCTCGTCCCTGGCGGCGTCCTTACCCCGTTCGGGGCACTTCGCAGTCGCTCGTGTGCGAAGCACACCACGCTGGTGGGCGGGCATCGATCCTTGCCAGGAACGATGATCCATCCCTCGAAGTGAGCTCACGCTACGCGGCGGTGGTGGCGCGCTCGGCGCGCTCGTAGACGGCGACGAAGCGCAGGTAGTTCTCGGCGATCTTGCGGGCGCCGGCGGAGCGCTCGATCTTGCCGTCGACGTAGGCCTTGAGCGGGTCCCACCAGATGGAGCGGCCGATGGCGAAGCCGATGAAGCCGTCGACGGGCGCGGCGGCGGCGAGCCATTGGTCGACCTTGGCGTCGTCGGCGCCGCGGCCGAGCACCACGCAGGTGACCTCGTTGCGGCCGCCGCTGCGCGCCTGGGCGACGAGCATCTCGCAGTGCGCGCGCTCGTCGACGCCCTCGATCTTCCAGATGTGGACCTCGATGCCGGCGTGCTGGATCTCGGCGATGGCGCGGCGCATGAGCTCGGGGCGCAGGTCGGCGTCGTAGCGCTCGACGCTGCCGCCGACGGCGTCCAGCTGGGCCTGCTCGGCGGGCACGAGCAGCTCGAACAGGAACTTGCGCTGGTGCTGCTGCAGCCAGTCGCTGAGCTGCTTGAGCTTGGCGAGCTGCTCGCGGTTGCCGTCGGCGTGGCCGTCGGGGTTGTAGCGCACGAGCACCTTGGTGTAGTCGGGGTCGAAGCGCAGGATGTGCTCGCCGAAGTCCTCGCCGTACTGGAAGTCGAAGGAGGGCTGCCCGGAGCGCTCGGCGGGCATGGCCAGCTTGAGGCCCTTCTCGTGCGTCTCGGCGGGCACGGTGGAGCCGAACTGCTCATCGACGAGCACGCCGGTCACCGACGGGTCGGCGCCGGCGCTGACGGCCTGCAGCAGGCCCTCGAAGATGAGGTGCTTGGCGTCGGCGATGATGGCGGTCTGCTCCGAGTCGGGCTCGCCGTCGATGCCGAAGAACTTCTTCTGGAAGGAGCCGCGATGGTCGAAGGCGAGGATGTAGAGCTTGCTGTGCGATGCGGTGGTCATGCGGGTGAGTATTCCAGAGGCGCGCTGGCGGGGGCGGGGAGGCCCGTAGAATGGGTCTCCGGATGCCTTCAGGAGCTGATCTGTTCGTTGTGTGCAAGCAGTGCGGCTCGGAGGTGAGCCCGTACATCACGGAGTGCCCGTACTGCGGGCACAGGCTGCGCAGGCGCGCTCCGAAGCTGCCGCCGGCGAAGGCGCAGACGAGCAAGCTGCGGGGGCGCGCGCGGGGGCTGCTGGGCAGGCGCGGCGCGGCCGGAGAGCCGGCGCGCGAGCGCGCGTGGGCGCGGGCGCGCGTGGCGCGACGCGGGCGCTGGGCGACAGATCGCCCGTATGCGACGGTGGCGCTGGTGGGCGCGAGCTGCGCGCTGTGGGTGGCGGCGCACGCAGACTCGACGCTGTACCTGCGCCTGGCGGTGGTGGGCCCGCTGCAGGGCGACTGGTGGAAGCTGCTGAGCAACGGCCTGGTGTACATCGACGGCCTGTACGCGTTCGTGGCGATCCTCGCGATCGCGATCTTCGGCTGGCTGCTGGAGCGCAGGCACGGGCCGGCGACGGTGCTGGCGCTGTTCTTCGGGGCGAGCGTGACGGGCGCGCTGGTGGCGGGCGCGGCGTACGAACTGCCGCAGGTGAGCGGCGGCAACGCGGCGGCGCTGGCGCTGCTGGCGGCGTGGGCTGCGCCGGACCTGGAGGCGGCGCGCGCGGGCGCGTACCGCGAGGGCGACCTGCTGGGCGCGGGGGCGCTGGCGGCGCTGCTGCTGGCGATGCCGTTTGCGCGCGAAGAGGCGAGCTGGCTGGCGGGCGTGACGGGCGCGGCGCTGGGCCTGCTGGTGGGCTTCGGCCTGCACCGGATGAGCGGCGTGGAGACGTAGGGTGCGCGGGCGTAGGATGGGCGGCGGATGCCGATGACCAACGCGGTGGTGCTGATCGAGGCGGAGCGCGACGCGCTGTCGACGTTGGGGGGCGCGCTGGCGGACATCGAGGGCGTGGCGGAGGCGTACTCGGTGACCGGCGAGTGGGACTTCGTGGCGATCGTGCGGGTGCCGGACCACGAGCAGCTGGCGGACGTGGTGACGGGGCAGATCGGGGCGCTGCCGGGGGTGCAGCGCACGCAGACGATGGTGGCGTTCGCGGCGTATTCGCGCCACGATCTGGAAGCGCTGTTCTCGATCGGCGAATGAGGCGCGGCCCCCGTTGACGGGCGGCGGCGGCGGGCGCTGAGCGCGGTGCGAGCGCTGCGGGTGAAGCAGGAGTACGGGCCGACGCTGGGCGCGCTGCTGGCGCCGCGCTGGCGGGCGGCGTCGAGGCCGGCGCGCGCGGCGCTGACGGCGGCGGGCGTGCTGGCGGTGGCGGCGCTGGCGGGGCTGGCGCTGACGCTCGAGAACGCGCGCTACCGGCATGCGGGCGGCGGTGTGAGCTTCGGCTTCGAATACCGCGGCCTGTACCGCACGGCGCCGGGCCCGGGGGAGCTGGTGCGCCTGCAGGCGCGCTGGCCGGACGGCCGCCTGAAGTACGCGTATGCGGTGTCGCCGCTGCGGCTGGCGCGGTATGCGATCGAACCTGACACGCAGGTGGCGCTGTATGCGAGCGGCCTGGTGCGCAGGCTGGCGCGCACGGTGCCGCACTTCGAGCTGCGCGGCGAGGGCAAGACGAAAGTGAACAACACCCTGATCGGCTACGAGATCGCGTACTACACGCGCGCGGAAGGCGAGCGGCTGTTTGCGCGCGACGTGCTGCTGCTGCCGCCGGGTGAGGCGCACCCGCGCGAGGGCGTGCTGGTGTGGATGCTGAACGCGGCCGGCGCGGTGGCGGCGGTGCGCTCGCCGCTGGAAGTGGGCGAGACGGGCGTGCTGCTGCGCCCGCTGAAGACGTTCAGCTTCTAGAGGCGGTGCCGCGACCGCGGGTAGGCGCCGCCCTGCCGGCGGCCGACGCGCAGCACGATCCGATCGGGCGCGGCGGCTTCGCCGGCGGCGATGCCGGCGCCGGCCGTGGCCTGCGTGCCGCCGCTGTCGACCCCGCTCTGCGCGCCGGCGCCGCCCAGACCCGGCGTGACGCTGCCGTCCACGCCGCTCTGCGCGCCGGCGCCGGTGGGTGAGCCGGTGTGGTCTTCGCTTTCGGCGGGGCTGGTGCCTTCAGGGCTTTCGCCGCCGGCGGCGTACTGTTCCTGAGCTTCGGGCTGGGTGGCGAGCGAGCTGGGCGGCGGCGAGCTGGGGGTGGTGCTGGGTTCGCTCGCGGGATCGCCGTCGGCGGCAGGTTCGCTCGATGGCGCGGCGGTGGCGGTGGCGGTGCTGGCGGGGGCGTCGTCGACGGCGGGCGCGGCGGCGTTGACGGAGGTGGTGGGCACGCTGGTGGCTGCGGCGGGGAGTTCGGTGGTCTGGCTGGTGACTTCGGTGACGGCGGGCGCGTCGGCGGGCTGGGGCTGGGGCGTGGCGGGCGCGGTTGCGCTCGCGCTGACGGGAGCGGCGGCTGGGGCGGCGGTGCGAGCGAGGAGCTGCGTGGGCCTGTGGCGGCGCGCGCGGCGGCGGGCGGCGGGCGGGTTGTTGCTGGCGCTGACGGGCTGCAGCGACTGGTGCACGACCACTGGTGCCTGGTAGCTGGAGCGGGCGGCTTGGCCGCTGGCGGCGGTGGCGAGCGGCTGGTGGTGGCGCGGCGTGGTGGCGGCGTGGTCGGCGGCGACGGCGCCGGCGGTGACGATGGCGGCGGCGGCGAGGCCGGCGACGGCCTTGGTGGCGAGCGCGCCGGCGCCGGCTGTGACGACGCCGCTGAGGCTGCTGCCGCCGGCGGCGGCGCCTGCGCCGATGCCGGCGGCCCCTGCGCTGGCGCCGGCCCCTGCGCCGGCGCCAGCCCCGGCGCTGGCGCTGCTGGCGACGGTGGCGCCCCCTGCGGAGGCGGTGGAGCCGAGCTTGGCGAGCAGCAGCTTCTTGGCGATGAGCAGCGGCGCGACGGGCATGACGACGGCGAGCGCGCGGTTGTTGTGCCTGAGCTGCTTGCGGAAGGCGCTGCAGCGCTGGCAGCTGCGCAGGTGGCGGCGCACGGGCGTGCTGATCTTGAGCAGCCCCTCGGCGGCTTCGCCGAGCTCGAGACGCACGTCCTGGCAGCTGAGCTTGCGCGCCTCGGCGGCCTCGGCTAGCGAGATGCGGGCGCGCACGAGCAGCGACTTGACGGACGGCACGGTGGTCTCCATGGCGTGCGCGATCTGCTCGTAGGAGAGGGCGTCGATCTCGCGCAGCAGCAGCGCGGTGCGCTGCGTCTCGGGCAGCGTGTGGACGTCGTCGATGAGCTCGCGGAAGCTCTCGCGGCGCAGCACCTTGTCGCTGGTGGAGATGCCGCCGTCGGCGAAGTGCACGTCCATGGAGTCGACGCCGACGGCGCTGGCGCGGCGCAGGTGGTTGAGCGAGCGGTTGCGCGCGATGCGGTAGAGCCAGGGCCGCACGTTGATGTGGCGCTGGTCGGCGAGCACTGCGTTGAAGGCGGAGGCGAAGACCTCCTGGAGCACGTCCTCGGCGTCCTCGCGGGAGCCGAGCATGTGCCGGCAGAAGGCGAGCAGGCGCGTTTGGTAGCGCGCGAACAGCACCTCGAAGGCGGCGTGCTGGCCGCGGCGGGTGAGCGCGATGAGGCGCTCGTCTGACTGCAGGCGCAGCAGCGGGGACGGGCCGCGCAGGCCCGAGATGCTGCCGTGGGTTGTGAGAGCTGAGGCCTCCATCGACAGGGCAGGTAGCTGCTGTCCCTACCTAGGACACGCTAGCAACGGCATAGTTGCGCCCTTCTAAGCGCTGAATAAGTGTTGAATGAAGGGGTTGCGAAGCTGCTGGTGCGCGCGGGCGGCGGATCGCGAACGGGCGGTGGATAGAGTGGCGTGGCGATGGGGACGCAGAGCGCGCAGGAGGCACAGACGTTCCACGGGGGCAGGCTGGTGGCGAGGCGCCTGAAGGCGCACGGCGTGAGCAAGCTGTTCACGCTGTCGGGCGGCCACCTTTTCTCGATCTACGACGGCTGCCGCGAGGAGGGCATCGAGATCGTGGACGTGCGCCACGAGTCGACGGCGGCGTTTGCGGCGGAGGGCTGGGCGAAGGTGACACGCGAAGTTGGCGTGTGCGCGCTGACGGCGGGGCCGGGCGTGACGAACGGGATGAGCGCGATGGCGTCGGCTCAGGCGAACCACTCGCCGATGCTGGTGCTGGGGGGCCGCGCGCCGGCGCTGCGCTGGGGCCAGGGCTCGCTGCAGGAGATCGACCACGTGCCGTTTGTGCGCCCGCTGAGCAAGCTGGCGACGACGGCGGAGAGCACGGCGGAGATCCCGGCGCTGGTGGACGAGGCGCTGGCGGTGGCGGCAAGGCCTCACGGCGGCCCGGCGTTCGTGGACTTCCCGCTGGACTACGCGTTCATGGAGGCGGAGGAGACGCCGGCGGAGGAGGCTGCGCTGGCGAGCGCGGACCCGGTGGGCGCGCCGGCGGCGGCGGTGGAGCGCGCGGCGGCGCTGCTGCGCGGCGCGGAGCGGCCGGTGGTGATGGCGGGCACGGACCTGTACTGGGGGCACGGCGAGCGGGAGCTGCTGGCGCTGGCGCGCGAGCTGCGCATACCGGTGCTGCTGAACGGGCTGGCGCGCGGCTGCGTGCCGGCGGACGACGAGCTGTTCTTCTCGAGGGTGCGCTCACAGGCGCTGCGGGAGGCGGACGTGGCGCTGGTGGTGGGGGTGCGGATGGACTTCCGCCTGGGCTTCGGCGGCGCGTTCGGCGAGGACACGGAGATCGTGGTGATCGACGCGCAAGAGCCGGAGCGCGAGCATCCACGGGCGCCGTCGGCGGAGTGCTACGGCGCGATCGCGCAGACGCTGAGCGAGCTGCGCGCGGCGACGGCGGGGCAGGCGCGGCAGGGCGAGGAGTGGATCGAGCGGCTGCGCGCGGCGGAGCGCGAGCGCCGCGAGGCGGAGCGGGCGGAGCTGGAGGACGAGCGCGCGCCGCTTCACCCGATGCGGCTGTACGCAGAGCTGGCGCGCGTGCTGGACCGCGACGCGATCGTGATCGGCGACGGCGGCGACTTCGTGTCGTACGCGGGCCGCGTGGTGGACAGCTACGAGCCGGGCTGCTGGCTGGACCCGGGGCCGTTCGGCTGCCTGGGCACTGGGCCGGGCTACGCGCTGGCGGCGAAGCTGGCGCGTCCTGAGCGCCAGGTGGTGCTGCTGCTGGGCGACGGCGCGTTTGGCTTCTCGGGCATGGAGTTCGACACGCTGGCGCGCCACGGCGTGCACGTGGTGGGGGTGATGGGCAACAACGGCATCTGGGCGCTGGAGAAGCACCCGATGGAGTTCCTGTACGGCTACTCGGTGGCGGCGGAGCTGCGGCCGGGCACGCGCTACGACGAGGTGGTGGCGGCGCTGGGCTGCGAGGGAGAGCTGGTGCGGCGCCCGGATGAGCTGCGCCCGGCGCTCGAGCGGGCGCTGGCGGCGCACGCGCCGGCGCTGGTGAACGTGCTGACGGACCCCAGCGTGGTGTACCCGCGCAAGTCGAACCTGGCGTAGCAAGTCGAACCTGGCGCAGCGACCGCGGCGGGGCGCGCGTCTCGGCGGGCGCGGGCGGTCCGGGGCGGGCTGTGGCGCGCCGCCGTGAGGACGGGCACGTGGCTCAGCGGACGCCGGCGAGCTGCAGCGCGCCACCGTAGAGGATGTCGTGCTCTGAGACCTCGACGTGCTCGAGCGCGAACGCGCGCATGGCCTCCTCGAGCAGGATCATGCCGGCGACGATGGTGGGGGCGCGGTCGGGGTGCAGGCCGACGACCTGGCGGCGCTCGGCTTCGTGCATGCGGGCGAGGCGCGCGAGCAGCAGTTCGACGGTGGCGAGCTCCAGCCGGTAGCGATGGACGCGCGCGGGGTCGTAAGGGTCGAGCTCCTGGTCGATGGCGGCGGCGGAGGTGGCGGTGCCGGCGACGGCGATGCCCTGGACGACGTGCCGTCGCTGCTCGGCAGGCAGTCCCTGCTGGAAGGTGGCGCGCACGTCGGCGGCCAGCACGTGCAGCTCCTCGGCAGCGGGCGGGTCGCTGTGGATGTGGCGCTCCGACATGCGCACAACGCCGGCGCGCAGCGAGGTGTGAAAGCGGGCAGTGCGCCCGACGCCGACGACGAACTCGGTGGAGCCGCCGCCGATGTCGATGACGACGGTGGCGGCGTCCGAGCTCGTGCCGCCGGCCACGCCGCGGTGGCCCGCCGCCGCGGTGTGATGGTCCGGCGCGGTCTCGTGGTCCGGCGCGCGCCGGCCGGACATGGCGCCGAGGAACGTGAGCTGAGCCTCTTCGTCGCCGCTGAGCACGCGCGCGTCGAGGCGGTACTGCTGTTGCACGCGCTGGGCGAACTGCGCGCCGTTGGCGGCGTCGCGCACGGCGGAGGTGAGCACCGCGAGATTGGCGGTGGCGCGCTCCCGATCGATGTGCGCGCGGTAGCGATCGAGCGTGGCGAACACGCGCTGCATGGCCTCCTCGTCCAGCATGCCGGTGGCGTCCACGCCGTGCCCCAGACGCGTGACCTCGGAGCGGCGCAGCAGCTCCTCCACGGAGCCGCTGACCGGATCTACCTCGGCGATCAGCAGCCGGGTGGAGTTGCTGCCGATGTCGAGCACCGCTACGCGCACGCGCGGGATGCTAGACGCGCGAGCTGCGCGGCGGGCGAGCGCGCGGTCCACCTCGGCCTGGCCGCCTGGCGGCGGCGGGCGAGCGAGCCGGCGATCAGCCTTGGCGTGCCAGCGCGGCGACTGTGGGCGCGAGCGCACGTCGGCGGGCGAGCGAGCAGGCGATCAGCCTTGGCGTGCCAGCGCGGCGACCGCAGCGGTTCGCGGGCCTGTTCGCTCGTGCGCTTCTTTGCTAGAACATAAGGAGCGACGCGGGGTGGAGCAGTCTGGTAGCTCGTCGGGCTCATAACCCGAAGGTCGCGGGTTCGAATCCCGCCCCCGCTATTTTTCCCTGCAAATGAGCACTTTTTGGGTGTTTGTTGGTAGCGGAGGTAATGCTCGCAGGCGGGGTGCAGTTCGAGCAAGGACCGCGCCTCTGCGCGGCCGATCAGAGGTATCTCGGTCGTCTCGTATGATCGGACGATGACGGTCCGAGTACCAGTTGAGGGTGCGCTGCTCGCTTGGGCCCAGCGTCGATCTCGCGTCTCGCGTGACAGGCTGCTCGCGAGATTTCCGGCGCTTGATGCCTGGGAAGTGGGCGAGAAGCAACCGACTCTGAAGCAGCTCGAGCAGTTCGCCCGCGCGACGTACACGCCTGTTGGCTACCTGCTCTTGCCCCACCCTCCGCAGGAGCGTCTACCTCTGCCCGACTTCCGCACGATCGGCGAAGTCGAGATCGGGCAAGCCAGCCCCGACCTGCTCGACACGATCTACCAGTGCCAGCGGCGCCAAGAGTGGTACCGGGATTACGCGCGCTCGCATCGCGAGTCGCAGGTCGGCTTCGTCAGCACGCTCACGACCGACGTCGAGGTCGATGAGGCCGCTCGTCTGATGCGGGCGGTACTTATGTTCGAGCCTGAGGAGCGAGGAGTGAGCTGGAGCGAGGCATCACGACGTCTGATCGATGAGGCCGAGCAGCACGGTGTACTCGTGATGGTCAACGGTGTGGTCGGCAGCAATACCCACCGCAAGCTTGACCCGCAGGAGTTTCGCGGCTTCGCGCTCTCTGATGACCTCGCGCCGCTGATCTTCGTCAATGGCGCCGACACGAAGGCCGCGCAGATCTTCACGCTTGCCCACGAGCTTGCCCACCTGTGGCTTGGGGAGTCGGCGGTCTCCGACGTTGATATCGCCGTGACGTCCGCTAACACGGTCGAGCGTTGGTGCAACCGGGTGGCAGCGGAGTTTCTGTTGCCGCTCGCGGACCTCGGTGATGTCGAAGTCGAGGATGCAAGGCTCACCGACGAGCTCGAGAGACTTGCGCGCCAATTCAAGGTCAGTACGCTCGTTGCGCTGCGACGGGTCTTCGATGCCGGGCTGCTGAACGAGGCCCGGTATCGGACGGCCTATGCCGCCGAGCGCGACCGGATCCTCGAGCTGATGGAGGACCGGACCAGCGCAGGCGGCAACTTCTACAACACGCAGCCGGTGCGGGTCAGCAAGCGCTTCGCGCGGGCGTTGATCGAGAGCACCCTAGAAGGCCAGACGCTCCATCGCGACGCCTTCCAGATGCTCGGTTTCAAGAAGCACGCCACTTTTGAAGAGCTTGCGCACAGGCTCGGCGTGGTCGCCTGATGGCATATCTCCTGGACTCGAACATCTTCATCCAGGCGAAGAACCTGCACTACGGCTTCGACTTCTGTCCGGCCTTCTGGGACTGGATCCTCCAGCAGAACGACAGCGGGAACGTGTTCAGTATCCAGAAGGTCCACGACGAGCTTATGGCGGGCGCGGACCAGCTGGCGCAATGGGCCGGGGCACGAGGCCCGGAGTTCTTCCTTGCACCTGATGACTCGATCGTGCCCAGTCTTGCGACAGTCAGCGCCTGGGCCGGTAGTGGCGACTACAACCCGGCCGCAGCGAGCCAATTCTTGCAAGTGGCCGACTACTATCTCGTCGCCCACGCGCATGCCAAGCAGTTTGTGGTCGTCACACACGAGACGCCCGCGAGTTCGCCGAAACGGATCAAGATCCCCAATGCCTGCTTGGCGCTAAGCGTTGAAGTTGTCACTCCCTACCAGATGCTTCGAGCAGAGAGGGCGCGCTTCGTGCTAGGCCCGTGAGGGCTGCAGGGCACACGTTGTGGGTGCACGCGACTTTGATAGGGAAGGGCCGACTTGACCCGTCTATGCCGATGGAGGTCGAGCCGGCCCAGCCTCCGAGAAGGAGACCGCCCGTCGGTGTTTCGGGATCGCGAGGATAGTGGTCTCTTTGGCGAGGTCCGCTGTAGTCAGAGCTTGGTGAGGGGCGGCAGTTGCTGGTGCTTGAGCTTGCGCTCTTCGGCCAGCGCGTCGGCCCGTGACGCGCACTCGATCCAGGCGATCTCACAGTCCAGTAGCCATCGGTGGACCTCTGCTGCCTGAGTCGTGGTAGGCACGTAGGAGCCGTCCTTGATCGCGGCGGCAGATGCAAACCCGAGCATCTCGGCGACATTGCGTCTCAGCGCTGAGTCGGCCATTTTCGGTGACTGGCTCAGGTGGTAGCGCACAATCCTTGTGTGGAGATTCTTGGTTGCGCCAACGTACTGGCGCAAGCCGCCGCGGTAGACCGCATACACGCCGGGCATGTCAGGGACCAGCAAATCGAAGCCGAGCTCGCCAACAGAGGATCGGTCGACTCGATCCATGATGTACCACGGTGATCCGGGCTCAGTGCTGGGCATCGGGTCGAGAAAGTCGGCGAAGTGGTGGCGAACCTCGGGTAGTGCGACGAGGTATGGCTCAGGATTAACCAGACGGCTCGCGAGTACGTGATTGTGGTACTCAGCTGCCCATCGCCACTTCAGCCAGGGCTCCTTGTTTCGCTCCAGAGAGGACAGTGCTCTCGTCGTTACGGTCTGAATGGCGCGCAAAGCCTGCTCGGGGATCAACTCTCCAGACTTAGAGATGTAGACTCCGAGGTGGTCAACAAAGACGACGCCGTCCTCGTCGCTCGTCAGGCATCGGCTTTGGGTACTCTGTAGCGCCTGGCTGTAATAAGCGCTGTGCTCTCGCTCGGCTTTGACGGCGTCTGCGCCGAGTACCACGCGAGGCCATCGCGTTTTCTTCTCGAGGTTGACCGCCTCGACCAGCGCTGGACCGAATACGAACCGGTCGCTTATGTGATGATCGCCGTAGGTGATGGCGCCCCGGCCAAGGAACCCGCGAATCCAGCAATGCACCAAGAGATCAGCCGCAACGATCTCCAATCCGCCGATCAAGCTCTCGCTGTGCTCGGAGGTTTGCTGCGGCTGGGCAACAACCGCATTGTCGGTGAACCAGCTGGATACCTGCAAACTCCATGGGTGATCGATCTGTGACTGCTTGATGGCCTCGCGTAGTGCCACCCGGAGCTCTCCGAGTTTCTGCTCGGCGTCAGGGGCTCTCGCCATGCTCTGAACGCCAAGCAGGTCGAAGAACAGGACCGATGAGAGCACCAACAGCGGGTTGCCGCTCTCGTCCTCGTAGGCGGCGTAGCTCTCGGTATGTCCGTCGAAGTCGCTCACAGGGCTGGTAGACGGTGGTCACACGATCGTACTCGGGAGGCTCCCGACTAATAGACGTCGTGGCATACGGCGTCGTAGCCTTCGGTGCCCGCCGAAGCCGGTGGTACGGGTGCTCGCGCAGTTCATGCAAGCGCGCTACCGTGTCCTGATCAACGGCCTCCAATGCGTCCAGGAAGCGCCGCCTCGTCCTCACCAAGCACAATCTGCTGCTGGTCGTCTCGGCTTTTGGCCTCGCGATCGCAGAAAACGCAGCTACTCACGAGAGAACCGTAGTCGGGCTCGCGATCGCAAGGAGACGCATCGGCCGTAATATGCGGCGAAGTGCTGGCGTGCCTGAGAAGGACGGCCGTTGGTGCCAGCCTGCCTAGGTGTGGTCAACGCTCTGAACGCCGGGCACGCAGAATCAGGTGCGAGATGGGCTAGCGACTCGACCGGAGTCGCGTCGCTTCTTCGCGACAGCCAGACCGCTCCGAGCTGCGCGAGTGGGTTTCTAGACTGGGATGGTCATGCCCAAGCGTTCTTCAACTGTCGAGCACGCCCACCGCGAAGGAGTCGAAGACATACCGAAGGCGGTCGCTGAGCATCCGACGTACATGCGGCGGCTGAACTGGAAGTTCGGCGACCGGGTGCCGATGAACACCGTTGAGGTCGCCCGCTCGATCGCGGAGAGCCCGGACGAGGCGGTCTGGTTCATCGACAACAACGTGCTCGCCGACGACGTGGATGACAGGATCATCGAGGCGCTGCTTGAGAAGCCAGGCCGTATGGTCCTGACGCCGCTCGTGATGGCGGAGTCGCGCGACTGGCTCACGCGCCATCCGGAGCACGTGTTTGTGAAGGCGATCAAGAACGGCACCGCCAAGCCCGCGGAATGGAAGCCGCCGGCCGTTGGTGAGCCCGGGCGCGACGTCTACGAGTACTACCTCGCGCTGCTGCGCCTGCGTCGCTACAACATCCAGGCGGCAGAGGACCGCTTTCGGCGAGAGCACGGGCGCGAGCCTGACGCGGCCGACCGCAGCGCGCTGCACGCCGGGATCCAGAAGGACTTGGGCGTGCGCGGCCTTCTGTTGGCCAAGAAGGGACCCGGAGCGCTCCCCACGGACGAGGCGCTGGTCTATCTCGCGGTTCATCACGCGCTAACCACCGGTCGTCCAACACAGATCCTGACCGCCGACGGCGACGTGGAGGAGCAATTCGTGAAGCTGCTCTGGCTGATCAACACCCACTACAGGGGAATGCTGATCGCGAAGCGGTACGCCGCTGACTTCGCAGCCTTCCGCCCGAGGACCTTTCCTGGGCGCTTCTGGTCGACGGGGGGCGACGCGCTCTTTGAGCGAAACGGCGCCGTCCTCATTGAGCGAGGCAACCCGGACCTCCAGCAGTACCTCCCCGACGAGGCGCACTGCGTCGCCCTGAGCTGCTGGCGGATCGGGAAGTACTTCTCAGCGCAGACCTTCATGGCAGAGCAGGAGATGACCGAGCTCTTGGAGGTCAAGGACAGGACGGGCGGCCTGTCGACCGATCTGCTCGGGGGCCGCAACTTGCACCCTTGGATCGGGCTGCTGCCCTTGTCACACGAGGATGCGATGGCTGCGGCCGTCGTGTGCGACCACCGGATGTCCCTCTCCGACACGAACGTTCAGATGCCCAAGCTCGATGTTGCGCTCGCGCAGGGGCAGTTCGAAAGCCGGATCAAGGTCGAAGGCACTCTGGGTGAGCGGGTGGAGATCGACAACCCGGGCGGTACGCCCGTCGTGTACGGCGACCTCGTGCTCCCGAGGCCGGGCGTGCGGCCCGCGCTTCGGTACCGCTCGCGCTGAGTGGCCTCGGGGACCGCCAGCCTGAGTGGGTAGCTAGCGCAGTTCGCGCAGGCGGGCAACCGTGTTCTGATCTGCGACGTAGAGCGCATCCAGGAAACGCACAGCCTCATCCTCGCTGAGCACGATCTGCTGTTGATCGGCAGGGATCTCCTGGGCCGGGGCACCTGCCGTGCGGCGAAATCGGTCAGCGTCTCGCCCTCGCGGCCATAGTGGCGTCGAGATGCTGCTCGTCATCTGTCAACGAAGCTCCAGTCGCCGGGTACGCACAGAGCGACTGTACGGACGCCGTCCCGCTGATTCAAGTTTGGCCTCCGTGCTCGCCGATGCGCCAGTCCATCACCAGATTCGTTCGTAAGCCCAGCGTTTACCGGCCAAATCCCAAATCCCCCAAGCCCGAATCGCGGTCGCAGGTTTAGCGATCAATCCCGCCCCCGCTATAGCCCTATCGGTAACGTTGGCCGCAAGATCGTTGAGATCGATGGCACCTGTGAAGGCGCTCGATACGAGCGCCTGCGTACCTCGGTGTATTTCGGTCGCGTTCGACCTGAAGACGGTGCACTGGCGCTGCTCAAGGTCGAACGTAGCGAGGATCGTCTCTGCCTGTGGCGTTCGGCCTTGAGAGCGCGGATACGCTCCCCGACGCTGTTCTTCGACGGTGGCGGCGAGGGTGGCGTGTTGTGCGCGGAAGTGTCAAGACGGTGGGGCGGCGAAGGCTGGGCTGGATTGTCCCGAGATTCGGTCCCGGCACTGCGCAAGCGGCAGCTCGCCAGCTGCTCATGGCGCTGCGCCAGCCTCCGGGACGATCTCCTCGATCACCTCGTAGGCCCCGTCGAGCAGCACCTCCTCG
Source organism: Solirubrobacteraceae bacterium (assembly GCA_035508735.1). Lineage (GTDB taxonomy): Bacteria > Actinomycetota > Thermoleophilia > Solirubrobacterales > Solirubrobacteraceae > Palsa-744. The sequence continues at coordinate 98,507 of DATJMM010000057.1, forward strand.
ACCAGCGGCTGAACGCGCGAGACCTGGTCGCTGCGGGCCATCCTCGCCTGCATCTGGCGCAACTCCTGCTCGTCGCCGTCGAACAGGCCGAAGGAGATGACGACGTTCTCGTCGGCGAGGTCGCGCACGTGGTAGATGCGCTTCCAGCGCCCGATCACGTCGGCCGGAGCGGCGCTGGGGTCCCAGGCGGCGCGGAAGTCCTCGTAGGCGCCTGGCTTCAGGCGTCGCGCTGTGAGCGTGCAGATCATGATGTGGGTCTCCTTCGTGTTGACGTTGGTCGTTGCTCGCGCCAGCCGGTTCGGCTGCGAGTTCACGCCCGCGGCGGCTCGTGCAGGCCGATGTAGTTGCCGTCGGGGTCCTTCAGCCACGCCGCCCTGTAGGCGCCCATGTCGGCGATGCCGTCCTCGGTGCGCAGGCCCGCGGTGTCGTACTCCTCGAATAGCACGCCCCGGGCGCGCAGGCCTTCTATCGTCGCACGCAGGTCTTCCACCTGAAAGGCGGCGATCGTGTGCGAAGGCGGCGTGAAGTCCGCCCTGTGCAGCAGCGGGAATATGGTGCCCGCGCCCGCCGACATGAAGATGCCGGTGGAGGCCTGCGCGGACACCGTCAGCCCGAGCCTTTCGTAGAACTCGCGCGCCCGCTGCAGATCGCGGACGAACACAGTGGGGTGGGCGAGCGCTTTCTCCAGCATCAGGGTCGAGCCTCCAGGACGATGTTGAACGGGGTCTCCGTGGCGCGCCGCACGCGGCTGAAGCCGCCGTCGCCCAGCACCTCGGTGAGGCGCCGCTCGCCGGCCTGGGCGCCGAGTGCGAGGCCCACCTCCTGGCTCAGCGACGCGGGCGTGCACAGCATCGTCGAGCCTCCGTAGAAGATGCGCCCGACGGGGTTGAGGTTCTCCTCCACGGAGTCGCCCGCGAAGGGCTCGACCACCATCCATGTGCCATCCGGCCTAAGCTGCTCGCGCACGTGGCACGCGGCGCCCACCGGGTCGCCCATGTCGTGCAACGCATCGAACACGCACACGAGGTCGAACGGGCCGCCGGTGAAGTCCTTGGCGGAGGCCACCTCGAAGCTCACGCGGTCGGCGACTCCACGGCGCCGTGCCGCAACGCGCGCCGCCGACACGGAGCCCTCGTGGTAGTCCGAGCCGACGAACTCGCTCGCCGGGAACGCTTCGGCCATCAGGATCGTCGATGCGCCGTGCCCGCAGCCGATGTCCGCTACGCGCGCGCCGGCGGTGAGCCTGTCGACCACGCCGTCCAGCGCCGGCAGCCACGACTCGACCAGGTTCGCCAGGTAGCCCGGGCGGAAGAAGCGCTCGGTCCCGGCGAACAGGTCGTGGTGGTGCTCGTGCCAGCCGAAGCCCTCACCGGAGCGAAAGCGCTCCGTGATGTGCTGCTCGTCCTTGAGCGCGGCGGCCGCCAGCTGGAACGCGCCTGGGATGAAGGCGGGGCTGTCTTCGTCGGCCAGGGCCATCGCCTGCTCCGGCGGCAGCCTGAAGGTGCCCTCGACGGCGTCGTACTCCACGTAGCCGCTGGCCGCCTGCTGGCACAGCCACTCGCGGATGTATCGCTCGCGGCAGCCGCTGCGCTCGGCCAGCTCGGCGGGCGTGAGCGGCTCGCTGTCGGCCATCGCCTTGTACAGCCCCAGCTTGTCGCCAATCAGCACGAGCGGCGCCGTCAAAGTGGCCCCGAGGTCCCCCACGAATTGGTTCATGAACTGTTCGAGCTTCGCTTCGTCGATTCCCGTGGCGCTCATCACACGCTCCCTTCTCGAGGTGGTTGCAGGTTGCGTCACGATGCTCGCTCCTCGCGCGTCACCGAGCCGTCAATCGAGCGTCAAAGCCGACAGCTCCGCGAGCCTCGCCAGCGAGGCGTGGATCGTCTCGCGCTGGGCATCCAGCCGCACGGCCTCCGCCTCGGGGATCTCCACGTCCACACCTATGCGCGTGCCGCCGCCCTCCAGCGGCTCCAGGACCCACTCGAAGCGTAGGTCGGAGACTAGGCAGGAAACCGTCACGCGGCCCTCCTCGCGCTCGGTGTCAAGCAGCTGAGCCATTGGGAAGTCGGGATAGCCCTCCGGATACATCGTGTAGGAGCCGTCGTCGGAGCCCTTCTCGACCGTCCCGATGCCCGCCCACCATTCCGGGAAGCAGGCCGGGTCGTACAGCAGCTTCCACACCTCCTGCACATCGGCGCCCGTAACGGCGCTGTCATGAAACGACGGCATGCTCGACCCCCTCTTTCGTGGTTTTCTGAATCGCCTGCAGCTCCGCCAGCACCCGCTCGTGCTCGCGCTCGGGCTCGATCAGTCCCACAACCGGGCGCCCCAGGTCGGCCAGCGCCACCGTGAGGCTGTCGCTGCGGCTGAACGTCGACACGAGCCTGCCCCAGCCGTCGGCGGACTCGCGCAGGCGCCTTTCCGCCAGCGGGCGGTCGCCCGTGAGCAGCGCGATCAGCCCCTGCACGCGGGCCATGCGCGCGACGAGCGTCGCGGGGAAGTCGCTCGGGCGCACCGGCTCGAGCGCCGTGGCGCGCACCTCCGCTTCGGCCTCCGCCAAGCAACCCGCGTGGGCCAGCGCCTCCGCTCGCAACAGGCGCGTGAGCGGGCGGCTGATGGGCGCCTCGCCGTCGAGGGCCTGCTGGAAGAGCTCGCCGGCGAGCGCGGGCTCGCGCTCGGCGAGGGCCACCAGCGCGCGGTCGTGGTCGGCCATCCCTTCGAGCTCCGCGGCACCGAGGCGGCCGGCGAGCCAGCGCTCCTGATCCGCCGTCTCGCGCGCCTCGGCGGTGTGGCCGATGCGCAGAAGCAGGAACGATCGCATCGCCAGTAGCTGCAACTCGAGCACGAGCAGGCCCTTGCCCGCCAGCGCCTGCGCGCAGCGGTCGATGAACGCCAGCGCGCGCTCGTAGTCGCCCGCGGCGGCGGCCGCCCCCGCAGCGTTGGCCCAGCAGCCGTAAGCCAGGTCGGGTCGCCCCGCTCGTGTGATGGCCTCGCCGGCGGCGATCGAGGGGGCGTAGACCGCCACGAAATCGCCCTTGCGCATCATCGCCAGGGCGCGCGCGTGGGCGATGTCGTAGATGGAGAGGTCGTCGGGCTTGACCTGGGAGGAGAGTCCGTGCACCTGCACCAGCAGCCGCTCCGCCTCCTCCACGCTGCCCGCCACCGCCTCCGCCCACGCGAGCGCGGCCAGCGCCTCGCGACGCTCGAGTGCCGCCGGCGCGTCGGCGCGGTCGAGCAAGGCGAGCGCCTCGCGGCAGCACTGGCGCACCATCGCGGGCGCACAGATGGGGCCGTGGTAGGAGCGCGCGCTGCGCAGCCACGCCCGCGCAAGCTCCAGGGGGCGGCTCTCCAGCAGCTCCTGCGCTCGGGCGAAGGCCTTCTCGGCCTCCGTCCTCAGCCCGCGCCATGCGCGCACCTCGCCCAGCTCCAGCCACAGATCGGGATCAACGCCCGCCCCGTCCTGGCCCGCGATCGACAAGCACTCTTCCAGGTAGTCCGCCGCCTCTGTCAGCGCGCCAATAGCTCGTGCTCCGGCTGCGGCCAGCGCGAGCTGCTCGACGGCCTCGGCGTCCCTGCCCGCGAGGCGCAGGTGGCGGGCTATCTCCGCGGCGCGTCCCGGGCCGCCGGGCGAGGGGCGGCCTAGCAGCGTGCGCGCCCACTGCTCGTGCAGGCTCGCGCGCCGCGGCAGGGCGATCTCCGCGTAGGCGGCATCTCGCAGCAGCGAGTGGCGAAAGCCGATCCTCCGCTCGCGCTCTACCAGCATGCCGCTGTCGAGCGCCTGCGCCGCCGCCTCCGCCGGGTCGGCCACGCGCAGTGCGGCGATCTCGTCGGGCTCGACCTCTCGCGCTGCCACCGCCGCCAGCTCCACGAAGCGCCTGCCGTCCTGCGCGAGCGTGCCGAATGCCCCCTGCACCGCGCTGCGCACGCCCTGCGCAAGCTCCCGCTCGCCGCGAGCGAGCGCCCGCGCGGTCTCGACCGCCAGCAGCGCGTTGCCCTCCGCCGCGTCCACCACTCGCTGCACGTCGGCGCGCGCTAGTGCCGCCACCGCCAGCGCCAGCTCCGCCACGGCCTCGCGCTCCAGCGGGGCGAGCGTCAGCTCCGCGCGCAGCAGGCTCCGCTGGCGCAGCGCGTGCTCGAGGCGCTCGGACTCCGCGCTGCGGGGCAGCAGCCTGCGCGTGAGCACGAACAGCACCGGCAGCGTGTCGATGCGCCGCGCCACGTAGCCCGTCAGCTCCAGGCTGGAGGCGTCGGCGAGGTGTGTGTCCTCGAAAAGCAGCGCCAGTGGGCGGCAGCCGGCAGCCCACTCGACGGCAGCCACGGTCGCCTCCAGCAGCCGTGTGCGCTCCAGGTCCGGCGAGACGAATGGTCGCTCCCGCCCAGCGCGCCTGAGCATCGCTGGCAACTCTGGCACCAGGCGCGCGAGATCCTCGGGCCACGCCGCCTCGGCAGGTGGGCTGGGGATGGCCGGCAAGAGCTTGCGCAGCAGTTCTGCCCACAGGCCGAACGGAGCGGCGCCGCCGAGGTCGAGCGGCGCGCACGCCGCCACCGCTGCACCCTGCTCGGCGGCGAGCGCTAGCAGCTCACTGGACAAACGCGTCTTGCCGATGCCCGCCTCCCCCCGCACGCACGCCACCGCTCCACTTCCCGCGCGCGCACGCTCCCACACCTCCAGCAGCCTCTGCAGCTCGCGTTCGCGCCCGACGAGCGGACCTCTGTCGTGCACGCCACCGGAGCGCGGCCGTCGCTCGCGTGTGGCTGTGCCGTCCTCGGACGGTTGTGTGGCCTGTGGGCTCGCGCGGGCTGCCGACGTGACCGCGGCGAGCTCCTCGCCCGCCGGCTCGGCGCCCTCCAGGCGCAGCTTGTGCACGAGCTCACGCGTAGCGGGCGACGGCGCCACCGAGAGTTCCCGCCGCAGGCGTTCGGCCAACGCGCGGTATACCACGAGCGCCCGCGCGAGATCCCCGGCTGCAGCCAGGCGCGCGATCAGCGCCCGGTGCGCGTCCTCGCTGAGGGGGTCGACTACAACGGCGCGGCGGCTGTACTCCAGCGCGCCTTCAATGTCTCCTTCCGCCTCAGCGCGCGCCGCCACGTGCTCGAGCGCGCCGAGCAGCTGCTCGCGGTGCTCGTCGCGAGCGACCAGCGCCCACTCCTCCTCGAAGCCCGCCAGCAACTCTCCGGAGCACAGCTCGACGGCCTCGCGCGCGCGACCGTTGTCGAGTAGCTCGCGGAAGGCCACCGCGTCCACCCACAGCTCCGCGCGGTCGAGGCCGACGCTGTTGCGGTCCACCTGCAGCCGGTCGGCATGGGCTCCGAGGATGCGCCGCAGCGACCACACCGCGCTGCGCAGGCTTGCACGCGCGCTTGAGTCGAGCACGTCCGGCCAGAACCGGGCGGCGATCTCGCTGCGCGGGTGGGCGCCGGGGAAGAGCGCCAGGAAGGCCAGCAGCGACCAGGCGCGCCGCGCGCCCGGGGCGGCGAGCTGCTCGCCGTCGCAGTCCACCGTCATCCCCCCGAACAGCCCTATGCGCAACACCAGGCTCACAGCGTAGCCAGCTGGGGCTTTGACGTTTGCTTGACGGCCTGACAACGGCGGCCTCGGCATTCTCGCCGTGTACCTGCACCACTGTCACCGAGGATCAAAGGAGTCGCCATGCCCACCATGCAGAAGTTCCAGATCGAGACGTTCACCCGCGCTGTGGAGGAGCGCGACGCGGCCACGCAACTGGCGATGTACGCGCCGGACGCCGAGGTCACGCTGATCGACCGCGTCTCCCAGCCGAGTGCCCCGCGCGTGCTGCTCGGCGTGCAGGAGGTCCGTGCCTGGCTCGAGGACGTGTGCGGGCGCGACATGAGCCACCGCGTGCGGCACACCGTCTGCGACCGCACCGGCGCGGCCTTCACCGAGTCCTGCCGCTACCCCGACGGCACCGCCGTCGAGTGTGCCACCGTGCTGGAGCTGGCGGACGGGCTCGTCAAGCGCCAGACAGTGGTACAGGCCTGGGATGAGTAGGCGCGCGGGAAATCGCGCGCTCGCCAGGCGCAGGTGCGGCCGGCGCTCAGAGGGGTGAGCGCCCGGAGCCGTGACCGGCCTGCTGCCCGATGCTCACGATCCAGGCCAGCCAAGGAGCGCTCGCTCCACGGCAACCGCGCGGTTGCCGTTAGGAGCGAATCGCTCCCCCGCTATGCCAAATATCAGCGACCGCCCCTCCGGGCGGTCGTCGTCGTTTTCGGGTGTAGGCATGAGGCCGGGGCCGATGGTTGCTGTGAGCGTGAGGCGCCGGTTTGGCTTGTCGTAGCCGATCGTCACGTCGAACGCTGCGAGCAGGTCGGCGAGTTCCTGCTCGGTTGCGTTGTGTAGCGAGGGGCGCAGATCGGGAACGGCGTCGAGCATGGCAAGGATTTCGTCGGGGTGATGCCCGGCCGGGCGCTCGACCTTGAGGGCGTCGATTGCTTCGGCGACGGCGCGCTTGCGGGTGCTCAGTTCCTCGATACGTCGTGTGGCGAGCGCGACGACTGGATGGTCTGAGTCCTCGTGTTCCTCAAGGCGTAGCGTCTGACGGTGCAGCGAGCGGTCTATGTCGCGCAGCTCGCTTGTCAGGCGCTCAAGCTCGGCGTCCTGCTCGCGCCAGGTTTCCGTGGTGGAGTCGGCGAGTTCCGCGCGCAGGAGGCGCAGGCGGTCGGGGCCGAAAATCCGACGCGCTAAGGTTTGCCGACGGCGCTGCCGCAGGCACGCCGCGAGTACCAAGGACTGCTGCTGGCGGACGTGCTCGCTCGCGCGGAGGCAAAACTTGGCCGCTCTCTACCTTCCGACTGGATGGCGCGCTATGAGGCTGAGCGCGCAGACGCTTTCCGCCGCGAACTGCGGCCGGTCGCCGGGGCGGCGGAGGCGGTCGAATCGGTGCTCGCCGAGGGGGTGGCCGTGTGCGTAGCTTCTCAAGGCAAGCTGGAAAAGACCCGACTCTCGCTCGCGCTCACGGGCCTCGATCATCTCTTCCCCGAGCACGTGCGCTTCTCTGCGCACGCCGTTCCCAACGGCAAGCCCGCCCCCGACCTGTTCCTGCGCGCGGCGGCAAGGATGGGAACGCAGCCCGCCAGCTGCGCGGTCGTGGAGGACACGCCTTCCGGCGTCCGGGCCTCCGTCGCCGCTGAGATGCGCGCGATTGGCTACACCGCCGACAGCGACGCAGAAGCGCTCAGGCAAGCCGGAGCCGAGCCGCTGCGCTCGCTCGACGAACTACCCCTCTTGCTCGGACTACCGGCCAACTGATCCGACCAGACATCGACAGGCGTGCAGCGACCGCGGAGAAATATCGAGTTGAAGGCTCACGACCCGGACCCTGGCGCGTCGCTGGAGGTCTGTCGAGCGCTTGGCGCGGACGATCACGGCGAGATTGTCCAACGCGATACCTACTTCGCGGTCACGCATGGTGGGCTCAAGCTCCGCGACGAGCAGCCCGGTCGCCCGCACCTGATCCAGTTCGAGCGCGCCAGCGAGTCGCAGCAGCGCGAGAGTCGCGATCGCATCATCGAGGTCAGCGACGCTACGGTGCTATGCGCGGCGTTGGCCGCCGCAATCGGCATACGCGGCATCGTCGTCAAGCGTCGTCACCTGCTGCTCTGGCAGACCGTCCGTATCCATCTCGATCAGGTCGAGCAGCTAGGGACGTTCATCGAGCTTGAGGCCGTCGCGCCGCCCGACTCTGACCTCGCCCACGAGCACCAACTCGTCGCTGAGCTGCGCGCCGCGCTCGGAATCACCGACGAACGTCTCATCGCAATCGGCTACGCGGAGCAACTTCACCGCGCCGGGCGATGGTGACATGAGGGTTTCACGCCCGAGATGAGCGTTGAGCTTCAGTCAGCCTCCGTTGGCGCGGATGAATTGACGCTTGGCCTCGGTGTATGCCTCGCGGTCGTCGGCGAAGCGAGCGGCGAGGTTGCGCTTGAGCGCCGCGTATTCCCGCGCGAGCTCGGGGTCTGCGCGCAGCCGATCACGGAAGCGCAGGCGACGGTCCAACTTGCGCTGCTGATCGACAAGGTGCAGGTGGTGGGTCCGATGCGACGCCGCCGGGTAGCAGAGGAACCGCCGTGCGAGAGCGTCGCGTTATATGCGTGGGGGGAACTGGTAGCCGGCGCGCTCGATCAACGCTGCGATCGGCGCGTCGATGTCGGGCAGGAGAGCGATCATGTCGATGACGGGCTTCGCGGCCAAGCCGGGCACGGCGGTCGAGCCGAAGTGGTGGACATCGGCACCGTCAAGCGGGGGCGTGAGGCGGGCGCGCTCGGCCTGGAAGGACTGCGGCCACGCGGGGTCAGGGTCATAATCAACGACCTGCACGGCGGCGTCGGCTTCGCCGGCTTGCGCCAGGTCCACGGCGGCGGCTGCGCGGCGGTCAGCGAGCGTCATCGTCGTGAATGGTGGCGAGCCGCGCACGGACCTCGCTCGCGTAGGAGACGAGCGTGGGGTCATGGACCTCGTTGCGGTCGTGGTAGGCGAAGTAACGCGGCGCGAGGCGCGAGTTGCCATGCCGCGCTGTCTTTTGCTCGAACTCCGCCCGCGAGCGCACGGCGTAATGGTTGAGCCGCATCCGGGCGACAGATACATGCTTGACCGACGAGTCGCGCACCGCATACGGGTCCGTCTCCATCAGTGGCAGCCGCAGAAGGCCACGCCGCATCCGCCTCGCCCACGCGCGGCGCTCGATCACGCGCGCCGGCCGGTGGTCCTCTGTGACAGCGAGCGCTCCGTCCTCATACGCGAAGAAGTGCGGGCCAATCGGCCGCACCGCACGCCGCGGGTCCACGATGCTCTTGACGCGACGGTTGCGCACCCATTCGGTCCTCGCGCGGCTGACGAAACGCTCGATCACGAGGCCGTCGTTTGCGGCTACTCGACCGGACGAGCCGTAGACCTGCCAGTTCACGACGACGCCGGGGTGCTGCTCGTAGTCTCTGAGCACGTCCGGTAGCGGTACGCCTGTGGGCGCGTAAAGGAACTCGTCCAAGTCGATGAACGCTAGCCAGCGGGTGCGTCCTCGTGCTCGCCTCAGTGCGTCCGCGTAGGCCCAGCTTTGGCCGCCCTCGCCCAACGGGATCGAGCAGTCTGCGACCGATACGACGCCTTGGGCAATCCACGGCTCAAGGGCCTCCCGGCTGCCGTCGCTGCTGGCGTTGTCGTAGAGGAAGAACCGCTCGACACCCATGAGCCGGTGAAACTCGATCCACTCAGGCAGGTAGGGCGCCTCGTCCTTGAAGATCGCGCAAATCGAAAGGTAAGCCGACATCACGCATCAACACGATACTTTTCCGCTGCCGAGGTCGTACTCCATGAGGTCTGCGTAAGCTAGTTGCGGATGATGGACCCCGCCGGCACGAGCGTCAGCCGACCGCCGCATGGAGAATCCCAACGGCGTGTGCTGCGCGGCGCTGGCTCGCAGGACATCGGTGCGGTTCTGAGCTTGTGGGCGCTCGGCGGTGGCCCGTCGAGCGTGAGCGACACGCCCGAGGCGCTTGCTCACCTGTTGACGCGCGACCCTGGCGCGCTGCTCGTCGCGGAATCGGGCGGCGCTGTGGTCGGCTCGCTGATCGCGGCATGGGATGGGTGGCGCGGCAGCTTCTACAAGCTCGTGGTGCATCCCGAGCATCGGCGGCAAGGCATAGCCACCGAGCTACTGCGCGAGGGCGAGCGCCGCCTGCGGGCACGGGGCGCGGTCAGGCTGACCGCGATCGTCGTGCAGGACGACCTGGCCGCGATGAGGTTTTGGGAGGCTGCGGGATACCAGCGCCGACCCGAGCAAGCGCGATTCATCCAGAACGTGCAGGAGCCGTCGGTTGCCCGTCGCTGACGCATCGCTTGTCGAGCTTGTCGAAGCTGTGCGAGCCCTGCCGTATGGTCGCCCCGCTGACCGGACGGTCGCGGGGATGCTGCGCGAGGGTCGTGGCACCTGCTCGACCAAGCATCTGTTCCTCGCCGAAGCGCTCGCCGAGCGGTTTCCCGAGACTGCCCCGCGTATCGTGCATCGCGTCTACGCGCTCGATCACGCTCGCGCCCTTGACCTGTTCGGCGCCAGCGTCGCCGAGGCCGTCCCTGCGCGCGGGCTGGTTGACGTGCACCGCTACCTCACGATCGCGCTGGACGGCCGGCGGATCGAGATAGACGCGACCTTCCCCGGACCCGCGTGGGACGGACTATCCCCGCTCCCGCTCGTCTGCGGGCCTGGGCGGGACTACCCGGCGGGCGGCGACCCGGACGCCGAGAAGCGAGCGCTTGAGGAGCAGCATTGCGACCCCGCTGTCCGTGAGCCGTTCATTGCTGCCCTCGCCCAAGAGGGCACGGACCAACCCCGGCAAGACGGGACTCAGGCGCCGACAAGCGCCGTCGCCCAGTTGGTCGCGCTCTCGGCCGCAGCCAACGCGGCCGGGCGATCGAGCGGTGTCGGCTCGTCGTAGCGCAGCGCGGCGGCCCAAGGCGTCAGCCACTCAACGCGCGCAAGCTCGTCGGGAACCTCAGTCCCTGACGCCTTGACGTGCTCCACAAGCTGCTCCAGGTCGTGCGTGCGCGGCAGTTCCACTTCGGCCACTACCAGCGCGATCTTTAGGGCCTTCTCGACGGCTTGCTGCGCATGGAAGCCAACGGCACTGTCGTCAATCTCAGCGTCGTCGGCGAGCACGCGGCAGGCGTGAGCGTCGCCCTTGGCGCGGCGCAGCAGCATCTCGGCGTACTCGACGTGCTCAGGACTCGGCGACAACGCGCCCCTCACGCAGTGCGCGATCGACCATCGTGCCCTTGACCTTTGCGCGCCGCTGGACAAGCGCCTCGTCCATCACGATCACGTCCACGGGAGCGCCGAAGCCGCGCAGCGCGTCCCGCAGCCTGACCGCCTCAGCGAGACGGTCCTCGACCTCGCGCTCGATCACGAGAAAGTCAAAATCGCTGCCCTCATCGGCGTCTCCGCGAGCATGAGAGCCGAACAGGATCACCTTCGCAGGCGCGGACGCAGCGCCGATCAAGGCACGACTGGCGCGCTCGATCATCTCCTCAACGGCAATGCTACTCATGGCCCTTGAGCGTACCGGGTCCGTCCGTCCCGTCTCGCGGGCGGCAAAGGCTCCCCAAATGGCCTGGCGTCTACAGGCTTTGCCGTTCGGAGACGACGTAGAGAGCCCCGCAAATCAGCGTGAAGGCCGATGTCGCCGCACCCGCCCATCCTGGGGCCTTCGTAGCCGAGAACACGATCAGCAGCGGGATATCCACGACCAATGCCAAGGCGACGAACCAGCGTCCTCGCCGTCCTGCGCTTGGCCGCTCATCGGTGTGATGGGTCGTCATATCGCAGAAGTCATCGGTTCTGAGCCTCGATGAGTTTAGGGCCGGCGGGGGGCGCGACCACCGCCGGCACGGCGGTAGGGGCTCGGACCCGCGGCACGCGGGACTTCGGCGCCCACTTCGGTATGCTCAGAAGCTCCAAACTTCCTCGATGCGGTGGGCGGTTCCGGTCGCTCATAGGTGTTCATGTCCCGCCTAGCGGATGCACCCGCGACAGTCGCCGGCCTCATGGTGTGGGGCGTGAGCTGATTCGGATGACGGCCTCTGGGTCGCGGTGATCGAAGAACTGGCTCTCGCCTGTGTCGAGGGTCGCGATCTGGCTCATCTCCTCGTCGGAGAGGTCGAAGCCGAAGATGTCGAAGTTCTCGGCCATCCTGTCCGCGCGGACTGACTTTGGGATTGCGACGATGCCGCGCTGGGTCAGCCAGCGGAGCGCGACCTGCGCGACGGTCTTTTCGTGGCTCTCCGCGATCCCGGCGAGGATCGGGTTGGAGAAGAAGCCGTTTTTGCCCTCGGCGAACGGCCCCCACGCCTCGATCTGGACGTTGTGCTCGCTCGCTAGGGTCTGGTCGGCGGTGCGCTGGTTGAACACATGCGTCTCGATCTGGTTCACGGCGGGCGTGACTTTGTTGTTGAGGATCAGGTCGATGAGCCGGTCGGGGTAGAAGTTGCTGACGCCGATCGCGCGAATCAGGCCCTCGGCGTATAGCTCCTCCATCGCTCGCCAGGCGCCGTAATAGTCGCCGTAGGGCTGGTGGATCAGGTACAGGTCGAGGTAGTCGAGCCCGAGCTTGTCCAGCGACCGCGCAAACGCCAGCTTCGCGCGGTCGTAGCCGGCGTCTGCGACCCAGAGCTTGGTCGTGACGAACAGCTCCTCGCGCGGGATACCGCTGGCAGCGAGGGCGCGTCCGACCGCCTCCTCGTTGGCGTAGGAGGCCGCTGTGTCGATCAGCCGGTAGCCGGTCTGGAGTGCTTGAGCGACGGCCTGTTCGCATTCGGCAGGGTCGGGCACCTGAAAGACGCCGAAGCCGAGAGCCGGCATCTGGAGGTCGTTGTTGAGGGTCACGTATTGCATGGCGTCCTTTCGGTCGTAGCTAGTTTGGTGTTCGCTTGCTCGCTCGGGCGAAGCGTGAGGGCTGCGCCTGCGGCTCCGATCAGGAGTAGGGCTGTGATGCCGAAGTCGAGCCGCAGGCCGCTGATGAAGCTGGCCTGTGTGGCGATGACGGCGCCGAACACGGCGACACCGAGCGAGCCGCCCATCTGGCGGGCGGTGTTGAGTACGCCGCTCGCTGTTCCTGCGCGCTCGGCAGGGATTTGGCCCATGACGAGCGCCGTCAGCGGCGGCACCGTGAACGAGCCTCCGACGCCGACCGGCACCATCGACAGCGACGCCAACCACACGGGGGCGCCAGCCGGCAGGAGGCATAGCGCGCCGAGGCCGGCGGCCATGACGACGATGCCGGCGATCGTGGTTGGCAGCAGCCCCCGGCTCGCCATCACGCGGGCGACGAGTGGGTTGAGCGCTGCGACCATGCCCGTCATCGGGAGGAACAACAAGCCCGTAATCAATGCGCTCTGCCCACGCTGCTGCTGGAAGTACAAGCTCTGCACGAACACGACGCCGTAGAACGCGGCCATCGTGATCGCAGCGATGCTCAGGCCGGTGCTCATCGCACGGGAGCTAAAGAGGCCGAGCGGCACCATCGGCTGCCGGCCCTTCGCCTGGGCGACCACGAATGCGACCGCTGAGGCGGCTGCGATGACGAACGCCGCGAGCACGGGGGTTGCTCCGTAGCCGAGCCGGCCGCCCTCGATGATCCCGAACGTCAGACCGCCGAGGGCGAGCACCGCCGCGATCTGGCCTGTCCAGTCAAACCGTCGCTCACGGCGCGGTGACTCAGCGACGCGCGTGAGCACGAGGAGAGCTGCGGCGCCGACCGGAATGTTCACGTCGAAGATCAGCCGCCAGTCGATCTGCGTCAGCAGACCGCCGAGTACCGGCCCGGCGGCAGCGGCTACCGACCCGCCGAGCGCCCAATAGGCGATCGCTCGACCCCGCGCTGCGTCGTCGTCGTATGCCTCGCGGATCAGCGCCAGCGATGTCGGTGTAATCATCGCCGCGCCGAACCCCTGCACGATCCGCCCGGCGATCAAGGTGCCAAGCGTCGGCGCGATACCGCAGACGAACGAGGCGGCGACGAACAGCATCATGCCTACCCCGTAGGCGCGTCTCGCGCCGACACGATCCGAGAGCGTGCCGCCGAATAGCAGCAGCGCGGAGAACATCAGCGTGTACCCCGTCACGACCCATTGCAAGCCCGCCAAGCCACCGCCGAGGTGCTGGCGGATAGTGGGCAGCGCGACGTTCACGATCTGAGCGTCGAGCGCGACGACGAAGAACCCGAGCATCGCCACGCCGAGCGCTGCGCGCTGTGCTGTCCGGTTTGGTGTGGGGGTGATCGTGGAGTTCACGGGAGAAGCCTTTCGAGCTGGTATGTGGACCCAATCTCAGCGCGGAACGTGGCGGCGCGAAAGGACCTGTCAGAACGTGTACTGGCAGTACGTGGTTCAGACAGCCGATACGGCGTAACGTGGTGCCCGTGGCAGACACAGGCGATATCCGCGAGTTCCTGATGAGCCGGCGGGCGCGGCTCACGCCCGCCCAAGCCGGGATCACCGAGTACGGCCGTGGCCGCCGTGTCCAGGGTCTCAAGCGCGAGGAGGTAGCGATCCTCGCCGGGATCAGCAACGAGTATTACGCCCGCCTGGAGCGCGGCAACCTCCGAGGCGTATCCGAGTCGGTCCTGAACGCGCTCGCCCGCGCCCTGCAACTCGATGAGGCCGAGCGCATCCACCTGTTCGACCTCGCCCGCGCTGCCGCGCCGCCGTCGGATGGCGCCCCGACAGGCCGCCCCACCGGGCGAAGCCGCACCGACGTTCGCCCGAGCATCCGCCGCCTGCTGGACTCGATGACTGAGACACCCGCGTATATCCGCAACGCCCGCATGGACATTCTCGCCGCCAACAAGCTGTGCTTCGCGCTCTACGCAGAGGTACTCACGCCCGAGACGTTGCCAATGAACATCGCCCGGTTCGTTTTTCTCGACCCACGCGCGCCCGACTTCTTCGTCCAGTGGGACAGCATCGCCGACGACTTCACATCGGCTCTGCGCATCCAAGCGGGAAAGAACCCGCAGGATGCAGCGCTCAACCAGCTCGTCGGCGAGCTGGCGACCAATAGCACCGCGTTCTCTACCCGCTGGGCACGCCACGACGTTCGCCTCCACCAAACGAGCATGAAGTGCCTGCACAACGCGCTCGTCGGCGAGATCGAGCTGACCGGAGACGCCCTTGAGCTAACAGGCGACGGACTGACCCTCATCGCCTACACAGCCGAACCGGCAAGCCGAGCACAACAGCAACTCGACCTCCTCGCCAGTTGGCACGCCGAGACTGAGCACCAGGCTGACTCCGCATACTCCACGACGCCACGCCGGCCGACGACACCTATCTAGGCTGGCAGCGCTTCGCCCGAGCGACCACGGGCACCGAAGCGCCTCCATCAACGCCACGCCCGGCGTGCTCGACGCCTCTTATGATCGCTCGCACGCACCGGAGCGCGAGGTCCGGCCGAGGGCGGCCTGGTCTGGATTCCGAGTCGCCGAAGCGCTAGGCTAGGGTCCAGATTTCTGAGATGCGGTGGGCGGTTCCGGTCGCTGATAGGTGTTCAGTCCCCGCCCCCGCTACTCACGAAAGCCCTGGAAATCCAGGGCTTTCGTCTTACGAGCGGCGGAAGCCGGACCGGATTTGTCCCGAGATTTTGTCCCGAAGCCGAGCAAGCGGCGGCCGGCCAGCCCTGCGGCGTCGACGGATACACCGGTCGACCTTGTCAGGCTGCGTGCCCGGCGAGAAGACATCATCAGGCACGCAGCGCACCACGGTGCGCACAACGTGCGCGTGTTCGGCTCCGCGGCGAGGGATGAGGCTGCTTCGACGAGCGACGTCGACCTGCTCGTCGAAATGGAGGAGGGGCGCAGCCTCTTGGATCTCGTGGCGCTCTGGCAGGAGCTCGAGGAGCTGCTCCAAGTCCGTGTCGATGTGATCAGCGACGGCGGTGTGAGCCCGCACCTACGGGGTCGGATTTACTCCGAGGCCGTCCCTCTGTGAAAGACCAGCGCGTCTACCTGCTGCACGCTGTGGACGCGATCGACGCGATCCTCGAGTACACCGCCGAGGGTCGCGAGGGGTTCTTCTCGGATCGCAAGACCCAGGATGCGGTGATCCGCAACGTCGAGATCCTCGGCCAGGCAGTCAAGGGTTTGTCGGAGGAGACGCGGGGCGCTCGAGCCCGAGGTCCCGTGGCGCCAGATCGCCGGGATGCGGGACAAGCTCATCCACGAGTACTTCGGCGTGGACCTCGGGCTGGTTTGGGATGTCGTCGAGCGCGAGTTGCCTCGGTTGCGGGTGACGATGGAGAGGCTCATCCCACGCTTCGCTGAGGAGACGACCGGCCGGCGCGAGGGTTCGCAGGGTAGTGGCAATTGACAAGGGTGAAGAGGAGCTGGCCGGTCTGCGCTGTTTGCGTCGAGCGTGTCTGGGGCAGGGGCAGGTCGGCCTTGATCAGGCCCACGGCGCAGCGACCGCGTAGTTCCGTGCGCACGTGGTCGCAACGTCATGACGCTGGCGATCGAGAGGCCGATCCCGAGCCAGCTGGTGCGCGGCCCTGACGGTCCCGGCCAACAGCGGCCCTGGCGCCGCGACGGCCGCTTGGCGCATGGGGTATCCACTTAGATGGCCGCACGTCCTCATATCTGCGGGATGTAGGTGGTGGCGACCATCGAGAGGATCACGGCGGGGATGAAGATCATGAGGATGTCCCGCATGGCCTTGGTGGTGGGTTCCGGTCGCAGGCGGGAGATGACCCACACGCCGATGAGCGAGTGCGGGACTCCCCACCAGACCGAGAGGCCCGCGAACAGCGGGAGCAGCGGCCACAGACAGCCGACGCAGGAGGCGATGCCCATCGTCGCGAAGCGATGGACACGATTGTTGCCGGTCTCTGAGATGTACTCGGCGCCGCTCATGGAGACGGTTTCGCCTACGGTCACGGCGATGCCTCCAGCGATCGCGGCTTCGGCGTGGCCGGAGACGACCAGCGAGAGCACCAGGCCCATCGCGGCGATCATGCCTCCGCTGGAGCCGAACGAGGCTTGCTTCATGCTCTTGTTGATCGGGGATAGAAGGTGGCGGTTGCAGATGCACTGGATGCCTCCGCAGCAGCCGTCGGTGGGGCAGCAGTCGCAGCCTCTGGTGCGCGGTGGGCGATTCCTGCGTAGGCGGGACGTCTTGTGAGGCGCTCGCGGGGTTGTGATCATGAGACTCCGAACCAGTATATAAGAATAGGGCTTGTTATTATATAGGAGGGCTGGGGTGAGCGCTCAGGTGCGGGGACTGGCGGCCAAGCAGGCTGCACACCGGCCGTCATGTCCGCGAGACGGAGTTTGAGCTTGGTCAGCCGATCTTCGAAGTCCTGCGAAACCGGCGCCCGCACGCCGCAGACGCACTGACCCGCGGACCGAGCCCTTGGGTCTCCGGGGGAGCCGGTCCTACGCTCGGCCCGAAGCGGTCGGGCAGAGTCCCGCGAACCTCCCGAACTTGCCGAGAACAAGAGCTAGTCTTATTTGATGTATAGTCGTCGCGGGCTCCCGGATGGGGCCTGGACGCTGGGCGTTCGATCCGACGACTTAGAAGGAGTGCCGATGAGCCGTGTTTTGCGTGTGCGTGTGCTGGGCTTGATGGTGGTGGGGCTGGCTGGTCTGCTGGTCGCGGTTTGCGTGGCGGGCTGCGGCGGGTCCTCGAAAGCGAGCAGCGCCGCGCAGGGCGGCCAGGACTCCGCGCCGATCGACGCGGTGGGCGCGGAGAACGAGTACGCGAACGTGATCGAACAGATCGGCGGCAAGTATGTGAAGGTCACGGCGATCGAGAGCAACCCGAACACCGACCCGCACACCTTCGAAGCGAGCCCCAGCGTCGCGCAGACGGTCAGCGCGGCGAGCTTGCTGATCGAAAACGGTGTTGGCTACGACACGTGGATGGAAAAGATCGAGTCGGCCTCGCCGAGCTCTTCGCGGAAGGTCATCAACGTCCAGAAGCTGCTCGGCCTCCCGGACTCCACTCGGAACCCCCACCTTTGGTACAAACCGGAAACGATGCCGGCGGTAGCGAAGGCGCTGGTCAGCGACCTGTCGGCGCTGGCGCCCGCCCACGCAGCGTACTTCCAGGAAAACGCGAAGAAGTTCGAAGAATCGCTGACGCCCTGGCATGAAGCGATCGAAAAGTTCAAGGCGGCCTACCCGAACACGCCAGTCGCGACGACCGAGCCGGTCGGCGACTACATGCTCGAAGCCGCCGGGACGAAGAACATGACTCCCTTCACGCTGCAGGCGTCGATCATGAACGGGACCGATCCGGCGCCGCAGGACGTGACGCTCCAGAACAGCCTGTTCGCGCAGCACAAGGTCAAGGTGTTCGTCTACAACCAGCAGGTCACCGACACGCTCACGGAATCGTTCCTGAAACTGGCCGCGAAGTACGGCGTGCCGGTCGTCGGTGTGTACGAGACGATGCCAACGCCGGGATACGACTATCAG
>DATJMM010000058.1:0-8594 GCA_035508735.1 Solirubrobacteraceae bacterium
GAGTTGACGATGTTCATCGTGGCGCATCGCATGTCGACGTTGAATATTTGTGATCGGGTGATGATCATCCTCGATGGCAGGCTGGCCGGGTTCGACACGCTCGCGTCGCTGTCCCGCCACAACGAGTACTACCGCCACGCCGCCGCACTCGCACGCGGCACGCCCGGCGGGATGCTGGCGTGAGCGGCGTCTCGCGCCCTGGCCCCGGCGTGGCCGTGGACGGCGCCCGTGCAGGCGACGGCGCCCCTGCACGCGGCGCCACTGCAGGCGACGCCCCGGCACGCGACGGCGCCCCGGCACGCGACGGCGCCGTCCGCGACGGCGGCGTGCGCTCCGGCGCGATCCCGGACTTCTTCATCGTGGGCCAGCCGAAGAGCGGCACCACCGCGCTGTACGAGACCCTGCGAGCACACCCGCAGATCTACATGCCGGCCGGCAAGGAGCCGTGGTTCTTCGCCGAGGAGCTGCACGAGCGCACGCCGCCGCGACCGGAAGGCACCCCGGAGACGCTGGAGCAGTACCTGGCGCTGTTCGAGCAGGCCCGGCCGGGCCAGCGCCTCGGCGAGGCGACGGCGCTGTACCTGTGGTCGCGCACGGCGGCCGCGCGCATCGCGCAGGTGCAGCCGGCGGCGCGCATCGTGGCGATCCTGCGCGAGCCCGCCGGCCTGCTGCGCTCGCTGCACCTGCAGTTCCTGCAGAGCTACGTGGAGACGGAGGCGGACCTGGGCAGGGCGCTGGCGCTCGAGCGCGAGCGACGCGCCGGGCGCTCGATCCCCGCCCACACCTATTGGCCGAAGGCGCTGCTCTACTCCGAGCACGTGCGCTATGTGGAGCAGCTGCGCCGCTATCACGAGGTGTTCGCCCCCGAGCAGGTGCTGGTGCTGATCTACGACGACTTCCGCGCGGACAACCGCGGCGTGGTGCGCGAGGTGCTGCGCTTCCTGGCGGTCGATCCCGACACGCCGCTGGAGGTGCCGCGGGCGAACCCCACCGTGCAGCCGCGCTCGCAGCGCCTGCACGAGCTGGTGCACGCGCTGACGGTGGGACGCGGCGCCGGCGCGCGCGCGCTGAAGGGCGCGATCAAGTCGGTGACGCCCCGCGGGCTGCGTCGCGGCGCGCTGCACCTCGCGCAGCGACGCCTCGTGTTCGCCGAGCCGCGCGCGGCGGACGAGCAGCTGATGCGCGAGCTGCGCAGCCGCTACAAGCCGGAGGTGCTCGCTTTGAGCGAGTATCTCGGGCGCGATCTGGTCAGCCTGTGGGGGTACGAGCATGTCGAGTGAGGCGCACAGCCCAGGGGCGCGCTCGGCGCCGCCGTCCGCGCGCGCGGGCAGCGGGCGCCTGCCGGACTTCTTCATCGTCGGGCACCACAAGAGCGGCACCACCGCCATGTACAGCATGCTCAGGGGCCACCCGCAGATCTTCATGCCCGAGATGAAGGAGCCGGAGTTCTTCGGGCGCGACCTGTCTCGCCGGCGCGCGCAGGCCGCCGCGGCGCGCTCGCGGGGACGCGCCAGCTACGCCCAGTCGCGCCCGCAGAGCTACGAGGAGTACCTGGCGCTGTTCGCCGCGGCTCGTCCCGAGCAGCGGGTGGGCGAGGCCTCGCCGTCCTACCTCGGCTCGCCGACCGCGGCCGGCGAGATCGCCGAGCTGCAGCCCGCCGCGCGCATCGTGGCGATCCTGCGCGAGCCCGCCAGCTTTCTCCACTCGCTGCACCTGCAGATGCTGCAGAACCACGTCCAGGACGAGGTCGACCTGGGCAGGGCGCTCGCCGCCGACGAGCGCCGTGGAGAGCAAGCGGGCTCGCTGTACCTCGCGCGCGTGCGCTATGTGGAGCAGCTGCGCCGCTATCACGAGGTGTTCGCCCCCGAGCAGGTGCTGGTGCTGATCTACGACGACTTCCGCGCGGACAACCGGGGCACGGTGCGTCGCGTGCTGCGGCTGCTCGACGTGGACGACGCCGTGGCGATCGAGCCGGTGCAGGCCAACCCGACGGTCGCTGCCCGCTCGCCCGCGCTCGACCGCCTCGTGCACGCCGCGAAAGCCGGCAGGGGCCCGGTTGCGCGCACCGCCAAGGCGGTGCTGCCGCGCCGGCTGCGCCGGCGCGCGGTCGGCTCCTTCCAGCGCAACGTGGTCTACGGCGCCGCCGCCGCGCCCGACGCGGCGACCATGCGGGCGCTGCGCGAGCGCTGCCGGGGCGAGGTGGTTGCGCTCAGCGAGTATCTCGGCCGCGATCTGGTGGCGCTGTGGGGCTATGACGGGATCGCAGCGGACCGGCGTTGACGGCGCGCCGGCGCCGGCGGCGCCTCGCCCGCACGAGGCGCCGGGCGCGCGCGTGCCCGACTTCTTCGTAGTCGGCCAGCCCAAGAGCGGCACCACCGCGCTGTACGAGATGCTGCGCGCGCACCCGCAGGTGTACATGCCGGCGCTCAAGGAGCCGATGCTGATGGCCAGCGACCTGCTGGCGGGCGTCCGCCGCCAGGTCGTGCGCGCGCGCCCGCAGACGCTCGCGCAGTACCTGGCGCTGTTTGCCGAGGCGGGCCCGCAGCAGCAGGCCGGCGAGGCTTCGGCGCTGTACCTGTGCTCGCGCGACGCGGCTGCGAACATCGCACGGCTGCAGCCGACGGCGCGCATCGTGGCGATCCTGCGCGAGCCCGCCAGCCTGCTGGCCTCGCTGCACATGCAGCTGCTGCAGGACCACGCCGAGACCGAGCGCGACCTGCGCAGGGCGCTGGCGCTCGAGCCGCGGCGACGCGAAGGCCTCGACGTGCCGGCGGCGACGCCGCGCCCGGCGGCGTTGCACTACTCCGAGCACGTGCGCTACGTGGAGCAGCTGCGCCGCTATCACGAGGTGTTCGCCCCCGAGCAGGTGCTGGTGCTGATCTACGACGACTTCCGCGCGGACAACGAGGCCGTCGTGCGCCAGGTGCTGCGCTTCCTCGGCCTCGACGACACGCTTGCGCTGGCGCGTTCGCAGGCCAACGCGAGCGTGCGCCTGCGCTCGAGCCGGCTCGATGAGATGGTGAAAGGCGTGTCCGCGGGACGGGGACCGGTGGCGAGGCTGGCGCGCGTGCCGCTGCGGGTGCTGCCGCGCGAGCTGCGCCGCGGCGCCGTGCGCACGGCGCAGCGCAGGCTGCTGTACGCGCAGCCGAAGCCGCCGCCGGAGGAGCTGGTGCGCGAGCTGCGCGAACGCTATGAGCCCGAGGTGCGCGCGCTCGCCGATTACCTCAAACGCGACCTTGTTAGCCTGTGGGGATATGACCGCCTCCGCTGAGACGCAGTCGCCTGCCACTGCGCAAGGCCGGCGCATGCCGGAGTTCTTCGTGGTCGGTCATCACAAGTGCGGCACGTCGGCTTTGTATGAAATGCTGCGCAGGCATCCGCAGATCTTCATGCCGGAGGTGAAAGAGACATGGTATTTTTCACCTGAGCTGCGTTCGGTGGAAAAACGCCGCCGTCCGGCCGAGCGCCCGGAAACGATCGAGCAGTACCTGGCGCTGTTCGCGCACGCCAAGCCGGAGCAGCGATTGGGTGAGAACTCGCCGGCCTACCTGCTCTCCCACCATGCAGCGCAGCGCATACACGACGCCCAGCCCGAGGCGCGCATCATCGCGATCCTGCGCGAGCCGGCGGCGTTCCTGCACTCCTTTCACCTGCAGTGCCTGCGCAACCACGTGGAGAGCGAGAAGGACTTCGCGAAGGCGATCGCGCTCGAGCCCGACCGGCGCGAGGGCCGCCGCCTGCCGCGCCACTCGCCGCGCCCGCACGAGCTGCTCTACTCCGAGCACGTGCGCTACGTGGAGCAGCTCGAGCGCTATCACCGGCTGTTCGGCCGCGAGCGCGTGCTGGTGCTGGTCTACGAGGAGTTCCGCGCCGACAACGAGGCGACCGTGCGCGAGGTGCTGCGCTTCCTCGAGGTGGACGACTCGCAGCCGATCGCCCAGGTCGAGGCCAATCCCTCCTACAGCGTGCGCTCGCCCCAGCTCAACGAGCTGATGCGCTCCCTGTACATGGGCCGCGGCCCGGCGGCGCGCGCGCTGAAGGGCGCGATCAACGCCACCACGCCGCGCGCGCTGCGCCACGGCGCGCTCGGCGTGGCGCGCAGGCGCGTGGTCTACGGCGAGCCGCCGCGCCCTGACGAGCGCGTGATGCTCGAGCTGCGCAGGCGCTTCGCGGGCGAGGTGGCTGCCGTCAGCGAGTACCTCGGGCGCGACCTCGTCGGCCTCTGGGGCTATGACCAGCTCGGCTGAGCGTCAGGCAGCGCCGAGCCTCGTGCAACCGCTTGGCGCAAGCTGGCGCGCGCAGCGCGAGGCGGCGCAGCAGGCGATCCTGCCGCATGGGCGCCTGTTGATCTCCTGCCCGGCGCCTTTCGGCGCCGGCGGTCTCGGGCGCCACGTGAAGGAGCTCGCCGACGCCGCAGCGCGCGCCGGCTCGCCGCCCGCCATCTGCATGTGCGCGCCGGCGTTGTCGCCGGCGCGGCCGTCGGGCTCCGCCGATGTGCGCGAAGTGCGGGCGCGCCGGCGCTTCGCCTCGCCGCTCGCTCGGCTGGCGCGCTTCTCGCCCTCGTGGCGCAACCTGCGCCGCAGCGTCGCCTTCGACCGCCACGTCGCCGCGGAGCTTCCGCGCGCGGAGCACCTGCTGGCCTTCAACGGGCAGGCGCTGGCGCAGTTGCAGGCGGCGCCGGGGGCCGGCTACGGCTCGCGCGCGCTGGTAGCGGCCAACCCGCACCTGCGCGTGCTGTTGCGCCAGCACGCGCTGGCCCACCGCGCCTATCCGCTCGAGGGCACCTGGGCGTCGCGCCTCTTGCAGCGCAACCTCGCCGAGTACGAGCGCGCGGAGCGGATCTACGTGGCCTCGCGCTACACCTGGGAGTCGTTCGTGCAGGAGGGCGTGCCGGAGGAGCGGCTGGCGCTGTTCCCGCTCACGCCCGACCCGCGCTTCACGCCCGCGGCGCTCGGCACGGCTGGCGGGGACGACGGCGAGGCCGCAGCGGACGACGGCGTGGCCGCCCCGGACGACGGCGAGGCCGCAGCGGACGACGGCGCGGCTGCCCCGGACGACGGTGCGGCTGCCCCGGCCGGCACGTTCGACGTGGTGTTCGTGGGGCGGCTGTGCGTGACCAAGGGCGTGCCGCTGCTGGTGGACGCTGTGCGCAGGCTGGGGCACGCGGACCTGCGCCTGGTGCTGGTGGGGGGCTGGAGCTCGCGCGGCATGCGCCGCTTCCTGCAGCGGGCGTGCGCGACCGACGCGCGCATCGCGATCGGCCCCGGCGACCCGTTGCCGCGGCTGCGTCGCGCAGCGCTGTTCGCGCACCCCGCCTACGAGGACGGCTTCGCCTACGCCCCGGCCGAGGCGCTGGCCTGCGGCGTGCCGGTGCTGGCCAGCGAGGACACCGGCATGAAGGAGCTGATCGAGCCGGGCGTCAGCGGCATGGTGCTGCCCACCGGCGACCTCGACGCGCTCACCGAAGCGATCGACGCGGCCTACCGCGGCGAGCTGCTCAGTGGCCGAGTTTGAGCTGCGGCGAGCCGCTCGCTCGCCCGACTCGAGCCGCGGCGAGCTGCTCAGCCGCC
Source organism: Solirubrobacteraceae bacterium (assembly GCA_035508735.1). Taxonomy (GTDB): domain Bacteria; phylum Actinomycetota; class Thermoleophilia; order Solirubrobacterales; family Solirubrobacteraceae; genus Palsa-744. The sequence goes on from DATJMM010000058.1 coordinate 5,571, forward strand.
CAGGCTGACGCGCTGCTGCGCCTCCCCGCCGGCGGCGCCGGGGACGGCGGGCGGGCCCTGCATGCTCTTCAGCCACTGCTCCTCGCCCCGCTCGATCGCGGCGAAGATCTCCTCCGAGCGGCGGCGGATGCGCTCGTTGGCGTCCTGGTTCCAGGAGCGCCCGAGCAGCCGGTCGCGCGCGCGCCGCACCAGCCCGGCGGCCGTGCCCTCGCGCGCCACCTGTTTGACCAGGCGGTCGCGATCGGTGCGCGTCACGTAGGCGTCGCGGAAGCCGGCGCCGTGGTGGTAGAGCACGTCGGCGTAGATGGCGAAGAACACGGGATGGACCTGTGCGCCGTTGCTGCGCAGCAGCGGCACCCAGGGGGTGCCCGACAGCTCCAGCGCGCGCCTGAGGTTGCCGCCGACGTCGCTGATCACGCGCCCCGCGGCGGTGCGCCACGTGCAGCCCAGCGACCAGTCGCCGGGCAGGCTGCGCCAGGTCCTCACGGTGGTCACGCAGAAGCAGGGGTGCGGCTGCGGCTCACGCAGGTTCTCGGCCCTCCTGACGGCCACCAGCGGCGCCCGCTCGAGCGCCTCGCTGACGATCGGCATCGGGTCGGCGATCGGGAAGGCGTCGCCGTCGAGGAACATGATCAGGTCGTCGTCGTCGGCCACGTGGCAGATCTCCAGCGCCAGGTGGTTGAGCTTGCCGGCGTGCGCGCCGCGCTGCTCGAGCACGCGCTCGAAGCGGGAGCCGTAGGAGGGGTCGATGCCCTCCAGCGAGGTCCACGTCTGGAAGTCGACCGAGAGGTGCTCGCGCAGGTAGCGCGCCTGGATGTCGATCCAGCGCGGCGAGCGGTAGTGGACGGTCGCTACGTACAGCACGGCGAGGCCTATCCTAGGGGAGCGAGATGGCTGCGAACGGGGGCAGGGTGCCCGATTTCTTCATCGTCGGGCACGCCAAGTGCGGCACCACGGCGCTCCACCGGATGCTCCGCGAGCACCCGCAGATCTTCATGTGCGAACCGAAGGAGCCGTGGTACTTCGCGCGCGAGAACCCGCATCCGCAGACCTCGGGGGAGCGCTCGATCGAGTACACCGGGACCAAGTTCGAAACGCTCGAGCAGTACCTCGCGCTGTTCGCCGCGGCGCGGCCCGACCAGCGCGTCGGCGAGGCCTCATCCTCCTACCTGTGGTCCAAGAGCGCGCCCGCGCGGATCGCGCAGGTGCGCCCCGACGCGCGCATCGTGGCGATCTTCAGGGAGCCGGCGAGCTTCCTGCGCTCGCTGCACCTGCAGCATCTCTCCTCGCACGACGAGTCCGAGAAGGACTTCCGCAAGGCGATCGAGCTGGAGGCGGAGCGGCGCCAGAGCCGCAGCATCCCCAAGCACGCCAACTGGCCCCAGGTGCTGATCTACACCGATCGCGTGCGCTACGCCGAGCAGCTCGAGCGCTACAGGGCGCTGTTCGGCGCGGACCAGATCCTGGCGCTGATCTACGACGACTTCCGTGCCGACAACCTCGCCACCATCAGGCGCGTGCTGCGCTTCCTGGAGGTGGAGGAGGACTTCGAGTTCAAGCAGCTCGAGGCCAACCCCACGGTGGGCGTGCGCTCGGTGCGCCTCGACCACTTCCGCCGCTCGCTGCGCGCCGGCGAGACGCCCGTGCTGCGGCTGGCGCGCGGCGCGGGCAAGGCGCTCACCACCCAGCGGGCACGGGAGTCCCTCTACTACCCGCTGCTGCGCCGCGGCGTGTTCTCCCAACCGCCGCCCGTGGACGAGCGCTTCATGCTCGAGCTGCGCCGGCGCTTCAGGGGCGAGGTGGTGGCGCTCGGCGAGTACCTGCAGCGCGACCTCGTCAGCCTGTGGGGTTACGACGCGCTCGACTCGTAGCCCCACAGCGTGAGCAGGTCGCGGCCGATGTACTCGCCGAAGGCGGCCACCTCCGGGCGAAAGCGCTCGCGCAGCTCCCGCATCAGCGTCTCGTCGAGCGCCGGCGGCTTGGCGAAGACCATGCGCCGGCGCACCAGCCAGTAGGCGCCTTTGCGCAGCCGCCTGCTGGGCAGCGCGATCCTGGCGGTGGTCTTGACCGCGCGCGCGAGGCCGCCGTCGCCCTGGTCGGCGGCGTTGACCATGTCCTCCAGGCGCGCGGAGCGCACCCGCACCGTGGGATTTGCCTCCAGCGGCGCGATCTCGACGCCGTCGTCGACCTCGAGGAAGCGCAGCACACGGCGCAGGAAGGCCTGGTTGTCGGCGCGAAAGTCGTCGTATACGAGCGCCAGCACCTGCTCGGGTGCGAACAGCTCGCGGAAGCGCCGCAGCTGCTCGGTGTAGCGCACGCGCTCGGTGTAGAGCAGCACCTGCGGCCAGCGCCGCATGATGCTCGGCAGCCTGCGTCCCTCGCGGCGCTCGGCCTCGAGCGCGATCGCCTTGCGCAGGTCGGCCTCGCGCTCGATGCGGATCTGCAGCAGCTGCAGGTGCATCGAGCGCACGAAGCTGGCGGGCTCCCGGAAGATCGCGATGATGCGCGCTGCGGGATTGGCTGCGGCGATCGCGCCGGCGGCGTCGTGGGACCAGATGTAGGCGGTGGAGGCCTCGCCGACGCGCTGGTCGGCGCGCGCCGGCGCGAACAGCGCCAGGTAGTCCTCGCGGGTCAGGGGCGGCACGTCGGAATGACGCTGGAACGACGACGGCAGGTCGCTGGCGAAGTAGCGCGGCTCCTTCATCTTCGGCATGAAGATCTGGGGGTGCTCGCGCAGCATCTCGTACAGCGCGGTGGTGCCGCTCTTGGGGTGGCCGACGATGAAGAAGTCGGGCAGCCGCGTCGTCGTCATGGCTGCTCGGCGCGCGCGCCGTCGAGCAGCATGCCGTGCTCGGAGGAGTCCTCGCCGCGTGCGAGTGCGGAGGCGTGGCGGTAGTACTCGTTGTGGCGGGACAGCGACGCGAGCGTGTCGAACCCGGCCAGCCTGCCATCGAGGATGATCATCACCCGATCACAAATATTCAACGTCGACATGCGATGCGCCACGATGAACATCGTCAACTC
>DATJMM010000059.1:0-140574 GCA_035508735.1 Solirubrobacteraceae bacterium
ACCTCATCGAGCCCACCAAAAGCTACTGGCGCAACCAAAACACAGAGCCCGGCCGCTGGCCAGACCCCCCGAACTGAGACCCATATCCCGACTCAGCCAAGACCTATGTCCCGACTCAGCCAAGACCTATGTCCCGACTCATGACAGGGGTCCAGGCTGGGAGAGTCGAACCCTTGACTCGTGCGGCGACCGGAGTGCATGATCGAGAAGTGCTCACCGAACTACCTCAGGGGCGACGAGCCTCGGCCGGATCGTCTGATCGCCTCAGCCGCTCGCTGACGAGCCTGGCGGCCGACGGGCTCCAGCAGCGCCTCAAGCACCCGCTCCAGGCCCGCATCCAGGTTCGCACCTCGTCCCGAACTCCCCGTTCTTCGCCGATATGAGGCGGTTGTTCGAACCCGCTGCGGCCAAAGGCCCGGCCAGCCGTGCTCTCTTAGGATGCTGCCGGCGCTGGCCGTGGCCCTCGTAGCCGGTGCTGATATCCAGGTATCGGGACTGGATCGGTATCGATCCAGTCCGATGGGTCTGTCACGAGAGGTCCCATCTCTCGAAGGCGACGAGCGGCGAGGCGAGAACGCAACCGGCGCCGAATGCTTGCTACCAGCCCGGGAGCAGGCTCATATAGGAGCTCCACGCCATCGGGCATCACGATGAGCACCGGCCGATGCTCATCGAACGCTGCCCGCGCGAATGCCGATCCAAACGTGGGGGAGTCGGCCGCTACGAAGGCCGTCCGATCCGGGTATTCGAAGCGATCTTCCATCAACGCCGCTAGGGGCCCTGACGAGGCGCGTGCGATCGGCAGAGGTGCCTCGTCGATGAAGTCATCGAAGTAGGATTCGAGTGTCATAGTTGCCAGCTCGCGATGATCGATTCCGAGGCTCGCACCAGATAGGCGACGGCCTTTGGGAGGACGTCACGCGCATCGCCCATTCCAAAGGATACGGCATCCCTCTTGAGGTCTCCAGCGTATCGGTGCATGTGGTGCATGTCGTGAGCGTTGTCGATCAACCGAATCGTGTGCCACCGACCATCTCGCAATAGCTGAAGCATTGCCGCGTAGCGCGTCATTGGCTTACCGCCGTGGCGAACCAAGATGCGAGCATCCTCACGTTCCAGCGGCACGATCCACTCGCGGTCGAACTCCATCGTCGGCCAGACTGGCGGATTGCTCGGACGCGCTCCTGGGCCGCACGCTGAAGCGCCGTTCGTGCAGCTCCTTGATGCGCTGCCAGGCAGGATCAGAGTGCGAACGTCGTCCCGCGATCCCCGTCCAGCTTTCGCGCAAAATACACCTTTGGATGTGTATCCTTTGGTGTATGCGAACGAACATTGAGATCGACGACCGCGTGCTTCACGAAGCCCAGGAGCTGATCGGGGCACGCACGAAGCGCGAGGCGGTCGACGTGGCGTTGCGCGAGCTGGTTGCGCGCCATCGGCGTATAGGCGTGCTTGATCTGCGGGGGCGTGTCCGGTGGCAGGGCGACCTTGACGAAAGCCGCCGCGGACGCTCGTGATCGTCGTCGACACGAGCGTCTGGATCGACGTTCTGAACGAGCGGGACTCGCCTCAGGCAGTACGTTGCGTCGAGCTGATCGAGGCAGGAGAGCCGATCGCGCTCACCGACATTGTGTTCACCGAGATTCTCCAGGGCTTTGGCTCTGACAGGGAAGCACGCCTCGTCGAAGGTCACCTGAAGGCATTTCCAGTGCTGCGTCTCGATGGCTTGGACGACTTCGCCCTGGCAGCAGAGCTGTACTGTCGCGCCCGTCGCGCGGGGGTGACGATCCGCAAGACGCTCGACTGCCTGATCGCCGCGCCCTGCGTGCGCACGGGGGCGCCCATCTTGCACGCCGATGCCGACTTCGACAGGCTCGCAGACTGCACGCCGCTACGGCTCTATACCTGACGACGCTCACGCAATCGCATTGCGTGCAGCTCGCGGATGCGCTCCCAGGCAGGGGCATGTTTCGAGAGTCGTCCCGTTAGTCCCGTTGATCACCTGTCAGCGCGCGACGTCCACCGCTATGTTGCTGCGACGGGTCAGGCCGACAAGCAAGCTGAGGTCGTGCGGGTCGCCGGTGATGATGGTCACTGCGCATTTATGGCTCAATTCCTCGGCTATGGCAACAACCTGCGCATCGGTGGTCGAGATCTCCCGGCGCGACTGTCAAGCAGAAAGTCGCGCCTGGGACGGCTGGTCACTCGGGCCAGGCGTCAGCGCGGCGCTGCAGCTCGGGTAGGCGCTTAGAGGGATCGGCGCCTTCGGCTACGAGCTCCTCGCGCAACCGCTCGAGGCGAGCACGTTGAGCATCGCGGAGCTTGGGATCCTCCGCGGGGTGCTGCTCGGCGTGGGATGCGGCGGCGGCCTCCATCGCGGCCATTGTAGCCGCCATGGGGGAGCAGCTATGACCCTGCACGGAAGCGCTGGGCGTGGAGTTCCCTGATTCGCTGCCAGGCAGTGTCGGGGTTCGAGCTTCGTCCCGCCCAGTCGGGGTGGGCCGCCTACGGTGGCTTGATCTACCTGCTCCGACGTTGCGCGCAACTCGTGCGTCAAGGCGTCTCGATCCTTGCGTCTGCGTTCTGCATGCGCGAGCATTTTGACCGCGTTGCGCTTCGTGCGCCAGCGGCGATGGCCACTGCGATTGGGAGTGGGTCGATTCGGCGCCGTGGACGCCGCGCGACGTCGCAGGCTGGGGACCCTAGAATCCCGAGCCATGACGAGGCATCGGGTGGGCCGGCTGGGAGCGGTGGCGGCGCTGTTGGCGACGACGCTGCTGGCGCTCGGCGGCATGGCGGCCGGCGCGGGCGCCTACAGCGCGGGCTGCGGCGAGATACCGATCGTGTACGGGATCCCGCCGTGGGGCTTTCACACGGGCCCGCCGCTGGGCGCGACGGGCAGCTACGCGCGCGGCCACGGCGACATCGATCTCGACGCGGGCACGGTGTCGGGTGTGATCTGCCAGGAACGCCGCTTCCGCGGCCAGCCGACCCGTGCGATCACGATGACGGTGGAGCATCACCTGGTGTACCACTCGCACTACGCGACGATGTGGGGCTATCCGGGCAACATCATGAAGATCGTGGTGCGCGTGCAGGCGAGCGACGACCCCGGCTGCGAAGTGGGCACGGTGGGACGCGCGACCCTCTTTGCGAGCTACAACGGCGTGCGCAGCGACAGCGTGCAGTTCTTCTTCCCCGCGGCGTGCGGAGACCAGGCGCACCTCTACCACGGCTCGCAGGTGAACAACCAGGTTCCGCCGCTCTGATGTGCGCTGTGGACCCGGCCGGGTAGGCGCCAAGCGGGCCTTCAGCCCCGAGGAGTGGGTTCGACTCCCACCGGGTCCGCTCCCGCCGGCCGCGCGGCCTACGCCTCGCCGGCCGCGCGGCCTACGCCTCGGCGCCCGCGCGATCGTCGCCGGGCGGGGACAGCGCGGGCCCGCTGTAGGGGTAGGAGTTGGTGAGCAGCAGCAGGTAGCCGTGGGTCTGCGTGGCGTAGCGCAGCGCGAGCGCGCCGGCGTTGCGCAGGCCGAGGGGCATGCGTCCGGTGGCGAGCGCGGCGAACCAGCCGAGGAAGGCGGCGGCGGCGAGCAGGCTGCTGTAGGCGCTCTCGAGCAGCAGCGCGGGCAGCGCGAGCAGGATGCGTAGGGCGACGCCCCAGCGGTTCTGCGCGGCGGGCGGGGCGATGTGCGCGTCGATGGCGTAGCCGGGACGGCCGCTGAAGGAGGGGAAGGGGTTGGCGAGCAGGTAGAGGTAGGCGTAGACGTGGGTTTGGTAGCGCAGGTAGGCGGCGAGGAAGCGGTGCAGCGCCTCGGGCGAGCGGCCGCGTGCGAGCGTGGCGAACCAGCTGGCGATGACGGCGAGGTAGGCGGCGAGCGACCACAGCGCGAGCCAGACGAGGTGTGGCAGTGCGAGCAGCACGCGCACCAGCACGGTGAGCCGCGAGCGCGCGAGCTCGTCGCCCACGCGCAGCTGGATGGGGTCGTCGCTGCGCACGGGCAGCGGGATGGCGGTGAGCGGGTCGCTGCAGGGGTAGCGGTCGGTCAGCACGAACAGGTAGGCGTCGAGCTGTGCGGCGTAGCTGAGCGCGTAGGCGATGGCGTCGCGCAGCCCGCGCGGCAGGCGCGCACGCGCGAGCGCGGCGAACCAGCCGAGGAAGGCGGCGGCGCCGGCGAGCCCGAAGCTGGAGCTGAAGCCGTAGCTGCGCGCGCCGCCGGACAGCAGCGCGCTCGAGATGATCAGCGCTGGGACGGCGAGCACTATGCGGAAGGCGACGCTCCAGCGGTTCTGCGGGGCGGGCGGGTCGATGTGCACGTCGATCGGATAGCCGGGCTGGCCGAGGAAGCCGGGATAGGGCTCGGCGGCGAGCAGCAGGTAGGCGCCCACGTGCACGGCATAGCGGACGTAGGCAGCGAGGAAGCTGTGCAGGCGTCGAGGCGGGGTGCCGGCGAGGAGCGTGGCGAGCCAGTTCAGGACGACGGCGACGAACGCGGCGATGCCCCACAGGCCCAGCCACACCAGGTGGGGGATGACGAGCAGCGCGCGCAGGAAGACGGTGAGGCGCGAGCGCCGCAGGTCGTCGGTGACGAGCAGGCGGACGGCGGGATCTGCCATGTGACATTGGTAACGCAGGGGTCGGATGGCGCGCGCAGCGGATGGCGCGCGCAGCGGATGGCGCGCGCAGCGGACGGCGCGTGATGCGGACGGCGCGTGATGCGGACGCGCGTGATGTCATATGTTCCCCAGATGTCCGGTGGACGCCTGGAGGGCAAGGTGGCGTTGATCACGGGCGCGGCCGGCGGCATCGGCGCGAGCACGGCGCGCGCGATGGCGGTGGAGGGCGCGAGCGTGCTGCTGACGGACGCGGACGGCGAGCGCGCGCAGCGGCTGGCGGGCGAGCTGGGCGAGCGCGCGCGGGGGCGCGCGCACGACGTGCGCAGCGAGCAGGAGTGGGAGCAGGTGCTGGCGTGGGCGCAGGAGCGCGAGCACGGCGTGGACGCGCTGGTGAACAACGCGGGCGTGTTCCTGGCGGCGCCCTTGGCGGAGACCTCGCGCGAGGACTTCGCGCGGGTGCTGGAGGTGAACCTGACGGGCGTGTTCCTGGGCATGCGCGCGCTGGCGCCGGCGATGGCGCGGCGCGGCGGCGGCTCGATCGTGAACGTGTCGTCGGTCGCGGGCCTGATGGGCAGCCCCTACCTGAGCGCGTACGCGGCGAGCAAGTGGGGCGTGCGCGGCCTGACGAAGGTGGCGGCGAAGGAGCTGGCGCGCGCGGGCGTGCGCGTGAACTCGGTGCACCCGGGGCAGATCGACACGGACATGAACGCGCGCCAGCGCGAGCAGACGCCGGAGCTGGTGGACAGGCTGATCGCGGGCATCCCGATGCGGCGCATCGGCAGCCCGGAGGAGGTGGCGAGCGCGATCGTGTTCCTGGCCTCGCAGGAGAGCGCCTACGTGACGGGCGCGGAGCTGGCGGTGGACGGCGCGACGAGCGCTTGACGGCGCGACGAGCGCTTGACGGGCGCGCGCCGGGGGCGTGCGCGCCGGAGAGGTGTGAAGTGATCGACCAATCAACGGATGGGAGCGGCGGATGAGCGCGACGAACACGCAGGTGCGCCTGGCGGCGAGGCCGCAGGGCTTGCCGAAGGAGTCGGACTGGGAGATCGTGGAGGAGCCGCTGGCTGCTCCGGGCGAGGGCGAGTTCCTGGTGCGCATCTCGCACCTGTCGCTGGACCCGGCGATGCGCGGCTGGATGAACGCGGGCGCGTCGTACATCGAGCCGGTGCAGCTCGGCGCGGTGATGCGCGCGGGCGCGGTGGGCGAGGTGGTGGAGTCGCGCCACCACGGCTTCGCGGTGGGCGAGCACGTGACGGGCGCGCTGGGCGTGCAGGAGTATGCGCTGTCGGACGGCGCGGGCGTGAGCAAGGTGGACCCGTCGCTGGCGCCGCTGCCGACGTATCTGGGCGCGCTGGGCATGACGGGCATGACGGCGTACTTCGGGCTGCTGGACGTGGGCGGCGCGCGGGAGGGCGACACGGTGGTGGTGTCGGGCGCGGCGGGCGCGGTGGGCAGCGTGGCGGGCCAGATAGCGAGGATCAAGGGCTGCCGTGTGGTGGGCATCGCGGGCGGCGGATCGAAGTGCGCGTGGATCACCGACGAGCTGGGCTTCGACGCGGCGATCGACTACAAGGCGGAGAACGTGGCGGCGGCGCTGCGCGAGCAGGCGCCGAAGGGCATCGACGTGTACTTCGACAACGTGGGCGGCGAGATCCTGGACGCGGCGCTGACGCGCCTGGCGCGCGGCGCGCGCATCGTGATCTGCGGCGCGATCTCGCAGTACAACGCGACGGGCGCGGTCAAGGGCCCGGCGAACTACCTGGCGCTGCTGGTGGCGCGGGCGTCGATGACGGGGATGGTGATCTTCGACTACGTGCAGCGCTTCCCGGAGGCGGCGCGCGAGCTGGCGGGCTGGCTGGCGGACGGCCGCCTGATCTCGCGCGAGGAAGTGGTGGAGGGCGGCGTGCGGGCGTTCCCGGGGACGCTCTTGCGGCTGTTCGCGGGCGAGAACACCGGCAAGCTGGTGCTGCGCGTGGACTGAGCGCGGCGCTCAGGCCAGCTCGTCGAGGTGCGCCGGGGCGGGCGGCTGCGGTGCGCGCGGCTCGCGCTCCTCGGCACGCGCGCCGGCGGCGTGCTGTGCGTAGGTGCGCGCGACGGCGGCGCCTGCGAGGGCGGGGCGGCCGCCTTCGCGGCGGGCGAGACGGCGGCGCTCGAGCTCGCTGCCGATGGCCGTGTGAGGGGCGGTGGCGAGCGCCAGCAGCGCCTCCTCGCGCGAGCGGTGCAGCGGGATCAGGCTGGCGACGCCGACGATGTCGAAGATGCGCAGCACGCGCTCGTTGTGGCTGGCGCAGACGACGCGCACGGAGCCGCCGCCGGCCTGCTGCGCGCGCATGAAGGCGCCGACGAGCTCGCCGATGGCGGTGGAGTCGATGAAGGTGACCTCGGAGAAGTCGAACACGAGGTTGGTGCGCCCGCCTGCGAGCTGGTCGAGCACCTGCCGGCGCAGCAGCGGGCTGGAGGTGTAGTCGAGCTCGCCGCTGGCGATGAGCAGCGCCGCGCCGGGGACCTCCTGTTGTGCGTCCTCGCCGATGAAGAACATTGCTGTGGTGGGGGTTGGACCGGCTGGAAGCACCCTCCCGACCGGGCCACTGCACCGTTACCCGCTGGGCGGCGTGCCGAAACGCGGCCGCACGCGGCTGACGTTGCGAGATGGTGATCGGCCCTCGACTTGGCAATTTGGAACAGTTACGATTCCGATATGGGGAGGGCTGGGTCTGGGGAGGGCCGGCAGCGCACGGAGGCGTCCATGGACGTGCCGATCGGCGGTGGGCGGGCGCTGGCGGCGGCGCTGGCGCTGGCGGCGCTGTGGACGGTGCTGGCGTGGGGCGGCGCTTGCGCGCCGGCGAGCGCGCACAAGGTGCGAGAAGCGGGCAGCGCGCGCGTGTGCGCGGCGGCACGGGCGCCGGCGGCGAGCTGCACGGCGGTGCGGCTGGACGCGTCCTCGCTGTCGCGGCGCGAGCTGCGCGCGGCGGCGGCGCGCCAGGCGGCTGAGCGGGCGGCGGGCGTGCGTCCGGCGGTCACCTACAAGGAACCGTTTCCCGGCTACCTGACGCCGCAACTGCTGCACGCGGCGTACTCGCTGCCCTACGAAGGCTCATCGTCGGCGGCGCAGACGATCGCGGTGGTGGACGCGTTCGACGACCCCACGGCGGAAGCGGACCTGGCGGTGTACGACGAACAGTTCGGCTTGCCGGCGTGCACCACCGCGAACGGCTGCTTCCGCAAGCTCGACGAGCAGGGCCGCGCGAGCCCGCTGCCGCAGGAAGACGGCGAATGGGCGAGCGAGATCTCGATCGACGTGCAGATGGCGCACGCGATCTGCGAGGGCTGCGACGTGCTGCTGGTGGAGGCGAGCAGCGAAGAAATGAGTGACCTGGGCGCGGCGGTGAACACGGCGGTGCAGGCGGGCGCGACGGAGATCAGCAACTCCTACGCGACGCCGGAGGAAGCGGGGCTGGCGAGCTACTTCACGGAACTGGCGGCGGCGGACTACGAACACCCCGGCGTGGTGATCACGGCGGCGTCGGGGGACTGCGGCTACCTGGACGAGGAGTGCATCGGCGCGCCGGGCGCGGCGAACTTCCCGGCGGACTCGCCGGCGGTGGTGGCGGTGGGCGGCACGGAGCTGACGAGCAAGAACGGCAAGTGGGCGAGCACGGTGTGGAAGGGCTCCGGCGGCGGCTGCAGCGCGCTGTTCGCGACGCCGCCGTGGCAGGAAGCGGCGGCCGGCTACGAGGCGACGGGCTGCGCGGGGGCGCGCTCGCTGGTGGACGTGGCGGCGGTGGGCGATCCGAGCACCGGCGTGGACGTGTACGACAGCACCCCGGAAGGCAGCGGCGAGCCGACGGGCTGGGGCGTGTGGGGCGGCACCTCGGTGGCCTCGCCGATCGTGGCGGCGGAGTTCGCGCTGGCGGGGGGCGCGCACGGCGTGGGCTATCCGGCGGCGACGCTGTACTCGCACCTGGGCGAAGCGGGCTCGCTGTACGACGTGACGAGCGGCGCCAACGGGTCCTGCTCGACGAGCTCGTGCGAGGCGAGGAGCGGCTTCGACGGGCCGTCGGGGGTGGGCAGCCCGCTGGGCCTGGGCGCGTTCGCGGTGAGCGGCGCGCCGGTGAACGTGTCGCCGCCGGCGATCTCGGGGGTGGCGGAAGAGGGGCAGACGCTGGTGGCGCAGCCGGGCAGATGGACCAACGCGCCGACGTCGACGGGCTACCAGTGGCTGCGCTGCAAGGGCGGCAGCTGCGCGGCGATCGCGGGCGCGACCGCGGGCGACTACGAGCTGGGCGCGCAGGACGTGGGCGCCACGATGGTGCTGCGCGAAAGCGCGGCCAACGCGGACGGGCAGGGCGTGCCGGCGGACTCGCAGCCGACGGCGACGGTGGCCGGCGACGCGCTGTCGCTGTTGCGCTTCTCGCCGAAGTCGGGCATCACGGGCTCGACGGTGACGATCTACGGCACGGGCCTGCGCAACGCCACCGGCGTGCAGTTCGGCTCGCTGGCGGCGCAGTTCACGGTGCTGTCGGGGACGGAAGCGCAGGCGGTGGTGCCGGACGGGGCGCGCAGCGGCAAGCTGACGGTGGCGACGCCGACGGGCAGCGTGAAGGGCAAGGCGAAGTTCCAGGTGACCTTCTCGATCACGTCGTTCTCGCCGCGCAGCGCGGGCGCGGGGGCGACGGTGACGATCAAGGGCGTGGGCTTCTCCAAGGGCTCGAGCGTGAGCTTCGACGGCGTGGGCGCGACGGTCGTGTCGGCGAGCGCGAAGAAGATCAAGGCGGTGGTGCCGGCGGGCGCGGGCGAGGGGCCGATCTCGGTGAGCAACGAGGCGGCGCCGGCGGGCACGGTGTACAGCGCTGAAGACTTCAGGCCGTAGGCGCAGGCGCCGCGGACGGCACGCCCCGCGCCATCGCGCTCAGCTGGCGCCCTGCTCAGCCGAGACGCCGCTCAGCCGGCGCCCTGCTCTTCCTCGGCGCTGACGGCGAAGACGATGTGGCGGCGGGCGAGGCTGAGGAACGGGTGCAGCTCGGTGGGCCCGCCGTCGAGCGGGGCGATGGTGACGTCGGTGAGCGTGATGAAGTCGCGCTCGGCGGCGTTGAGCACGTCGGAGACGCGGCTGCGGTAGCCATCGCGGGCGAGCGTGATGGCTCCCTCGATGCGGTGGCGCTCGGTCTCGATCCTGATGCGCTCGGTGCGCTGGTCGAAGGAGGCGGGGTCGCTGGCGGCGGGCAGCTCGTCGGGGCTCACGGCGTCCATTATCGACGCTGGCGCGCGTGCGCTCAACGGAGAGCCGGCGCGTGCGCTCGGCGAGCGGTCCGGCGCGAGCTCGCGGGCACGGCGGCGAACGCGCTCAGCGGCGCAGCAGGTAGCGGCGCTCGACGGTGGTGCGCAGCCCGGTGGGGCCGGCGGCGACGATGCGCACGTGCACGAGCAGCGCGGTGTGCGCGCCGAGCGCGCGGCGCAGCCGCCGCAGCGCAGTGGGCCCGAGCGCGAGGCGCAGGCGCGCGGGCGCCTGTGCCCGCAGCGGACGGGCGGCGGCGATCAGCGGCACGGAGCGGCGGCGCCCGAGCGGCGAGAGCGTGGCGGTGGCGAGCACGCGGCAGCTGCGCTTGCAGCTGACGGCGAGCGTGAGCGCGCGCCGCGCGAGCAGCGGCGCGGTGCGCGCGAGCTTGACCTCGAGCGCGGGCGCGACGTCGAGCGGCGGCGGCCAGGAGCCTGGGGCGAGGCAGCCGCTGGCGGCGGGGTCGGCCATGGTGAAGCGCTGCACGCGGTTGTTGTTGGTGTCGGCGACGTACACGGCGCCTTCGCAGCCGACGGCGATGGCGGCGGGCTGGGAGAGCTGGCCGGGGTCGCTGCCGCGCTGGCCCCACTTGTAGAGGAAGCGCCCGTCGCCTTCGAACGCCTGCACGCGGTCGTTCTCGCTGTCGAGCACGTAGACGCGCCCGGCGGCGTCGACGGCGATGCCGTCGGGCGAGCGGAAGTGCCCGTCGGCGGTGCCTTTGACGCCCCATTCGGCGAGCTGTGCGCCGCCGGCGGAGAGCTCGAGGACGCGGTCGTTGCCGGTGTCGGCGACGTACACGTCGCCGGAGGGCGCGACGGCGAGCGCGCCGGGCTGGTCGAACTGGCCGGGGCCGGCGCCGGCGGCGCCGTTGCCTTCGTCGGCGCCCCACCTGGCCTGCAGCGCGCCTTCGGGCCCGTAGACGAGGATGCGGTTGTGTTGGGTGTCGGCGACGTAGGTCTGCTTGGTGGCGGGCGAGACGGCCACCGACCGGGGGCCTGCGAGCTGCGCGCCGCCGCGCTCGGCGGGCCCGCCGATTTCGCCGAGGTAGGCGCCGTCGCCCCACAGGCGCACAAGCCGCTGGTTGCCGGCGTCGGCGACGTACACCGAGCCGGCGCCGTCGACGCCGATGCCGGCGGGCGCGGAGAAGCCGCTGTCGACGCCGCCGGCGAGCGTCCACTGGCCGAGGTAGGCGTAGCTGCCGGCGGCGAAGCGCTCGATGCGGCCGTCGACGGTGTCGGACACGAGCAGGCCACCGTCGGGCTGCACGGCGAGGCCGGTGGGCGCGGTGAGCTGGCCGGGGCCGCGTCCGGAGAGGCCGAACGAGCGCAGGTAGCGGCCTTCGGGGTCGAACACCTGGATGCGGTCGTTGGCGGTGTCGGCGACGTAGGTGTCGCCGGCGGGGTCGCTGGCGAGCGCGCGCGGGAACTCGAGCTGTGCCGGCCCGGAGCCTTCGCCGCCCCAGGCGCGGGCGAAGCGCAGCTGCGGCGTGAGCTCGACGACGCGGTCGTTGCTGTCGTCGGCGACGTAGACGTGGCCGGCGGCGTCGAGCGCGACGCCGTAGGGGAAGCCGAACTGCCCGGCGCCTTCGCCCTGGCTGCCGGCTTCGCCTTCGTAGGCGCCGTCGGCGCTGAACTTCTCGACGCGGTGGTTGTCGTCGTCTGAGACGATCACCTCGCCTTCGTCGGCGGCGACGCCGCGGGGGTAGGAGAACTGCCCGGGCGCGGAGCCCTTGCTGCCCCAGGCGAGCGCTTCGCCGCCTGCGAGGTTGAAGCGCTCGATGCGGTCGTTGCCGGAGTCGGCGACGTAGACGTATTGCCCGGCCACGGCGATGCCGCCGCCGGGCGGCTGGCTGGGCTTCTGCGAGGAGCCGAAGGAGAACTGGCCGAGCGCGGAGCCGCGCTTGCCCCACTGCGTGATGAAGTCGCCGTCGGGCCCGAACTTCTCGATGCGGTCGTGGCTGGAGTCGACGACGTAGACGTCGCCGGCGGCGTCGACGGCGAGGCCGCCGATCGGCCCGAACTGGCCGGGCCCCGCGCCGTAGGTGCCCCACTGCGTCTCGAACTGCCCGGCGGCGGTGAACTTCTGCACGGCGTAGCTGAGCTGGTCGGCGACGTAGACGTCGCCCTGGGTGTCCACGGCGACCGCCTCGGGGAAGCGCAGCACGCCTTCGCCGCGCTGGCCGATGCTCTGCACCTGCGTGTAGGGGCAGCCTGCGCGACCTGAGCCTGGGCAGGCTTCGGGCTGCTGGCCGGCGCCTTCGCGGGGCGCGCCGGGCGTCGCGCCTTCGCGGCCTGCGGGCGCGGAGCCGGCGCCTTCGGGGTCTGCGAGCGCGGCGGCGGGGGCCCACAGCAGGAACGCGCCGGCGCAGGCGCACAGCGCGACCAGGATGGCGAGCGCGCGCGGCGCGGGGGCGAGCGTGGGGGACGGAGGGCGCACGATCGTGTGATGAGAACACGACCGCGCCGCGCATGTCGCGCTGGCCTACGGCGTGATGCGCTCGGGCGCGACGGCCTCGCCGGGGCGCGCGGGCAGCCCGGCGCGGGCGACGGGCCCGGCGCCGACGCGCCCGGCGCCGGTGGGGCGGTTGCGCTCCTCGCGGACGATGTAGAGCGGGCGGTGCTTGACCTCGTCGTAGATGCGCCCGACGTACTCGCCGATGACGCCGAGCGCGATCAGCTGCATGCCGCCGAGCAGCAGGATGGCGATGGTGATGGAGCCGAAGCCGGGCAGGTAGGAGCCGGTGAGGCGCAGGGCGACGACGACGGGGATGAGCACGAAGGCGACGCCGGCGCAGAGCATGCCGAGGTAGGTGGCGAGCTGCAGCGGCAGGTGCGAGAAGGAGGCGATGGCGTCGAGCGAGAAGCGCAGCATCTTGCGCAGCGTGTACTTGGTCTCGCCGGCGTGGCGCGCGTCGCGCTGGTAGGAGACGGCGGTCTGCGTGAAGCCGACCCACACGGTCATGCCGCGCAGGAAGCGGGAGCGCTCGGTCATGGCGAGCAGCGCGTTCAGCGCGCGCCGGTCGAGCAGGCGGAAGTCGCCGGAGTTGGGCTCGAGGTCGACCTGGGCGAGCTTGTCGAACAGCTTGTAGAACCAGGAGGCGGTGGCGAGCTTGAAGGCGGTCTCGCCCTCGCGCTGCTTGCGCACGGCGTAGACGACGTCGGCGCCCTGGCTCCACTGGGCGATCATGTCGGGGATCAGCTCGGGCGGGTCCTGCAGGTCGGCGTCGATCATGGCGACGACGTCGCCGACGGCGTGCTCGAGCCCGGCGGTGAGCGCGGCCTGGTGGCCGAAGTTGCGCGACAGGTGCACGACGCGCACGCGCGGGTCGGTGGCGGCGAGCCGGTCGAGCAGCTCGGGGGTGCGGTCGCAGCTGCCGTCGTTGACGAGCACCAGCTCGAACTCGTAGTCGGCGACGGCGGCGCAGGTCCTGGATACGAACTGCTCGATCAGCTGCTCCTCGTCGTAGACGGGCGCGACGACGCTGAGCAGGGCGGGGGTGCGAGGTTGAGGGTGGGCCATCGGTTGTGGTGCTCGACCGGCGGGCGGCGGTGCGTTGACGTTCACGCAATCTTGAGCGCAGCTGTTAAGCCAGCGCTCAATTTATCGTGCATGCTGTCTATGGATGGCTCCAGTGCAGGCTGAGGACGGCGTGTCGAGCGCGCGCGGCGCGCGCGCGAGGCGGCTTGCGGCGCACCCGCGCATGCCGGTGGCGGTGCAGTTCGTGAAGTTCGGCATCGTGGGCGTGTCGAACACGCTGCTGACGCTGGCGGTGTACACGGTGCTGCTGAAGGTGCTGGGCGTGTGGTACCTGGCGGCGTCGGCGATCGGCTTCGTGGCGGGCGCGGTCAACGGGTTCCTGCTGAACCGCCGCTGGACCTTCCGCGAGCACGTGGGCGACGCGCTCACGCCGGTGCGCTGGGGCGTGGTGCAGACCTGCGGCCTGGGCGTGAACGAGGGGCTGCTGTACATGCTGGTGCACGACGCGCAGCTGGACAAGCTGGTGGCGCAGGTGTGCGCGACGGCGGTGGTGACGGTGAGCACGTTCTTCGCCAACCGCGCGTGGACGTTCCGTGCGCATGCGCCGGTGGCGGTGGGAGAGGCTGACGTTTAAGGGGGTCGCGGGCGGCAGGCGCGCGCGGGCGGCGGATTGCGACGGTGGTGGCGCGCAGGCGCGGGGCGTGCGTTGCGCGCTCGTGCGCGGCGTCAGCGGAAGACGGCGAGCAGCGACAGCCCGGCGGGGATGCGCCCGCCGCGGGCGATGACGGCGGCCTCGAGCGCGAGCGGGCGCTCGAGCAGCCAGTTTGCGGGCTGCGGCGGCACCCACAGGTCGAGGCTCGACTCGGTGGTCTTGGCGTTGACGCGGTCGAGCACGCGCAGCGCGATGGCGACGGGCAGCAGCAGCGAGTTGAAGTGGGTGGTGCGCAGCTGGCGCCAGCCGGCCTGCTCGGCGACGCGCCGCAGCGAGCGGGTGCTGTAGCGGCGGAAGTGGTGGTTGATCTCGTCGTGGCCGCTCCACAGCCACTGGTAGGCGGGGACGGTGACGAGCAGCGCGCCGCCGGGCCGGACCACGCGCCTGAGCTCGCGCAGCGCGGCGAGGTCGTCCTGCAGGTGCTCGATCACGTCGAGCGTGAGGGCGAGGTCGAAGCTGTGTTCGGCGAACGGCATCTCCAGCATCGAGCCGGCGATGACCTCGCCGACGTGGCGCCGGCGCGCGAGCTCGACGCTGACCTCGGACAGCTCGATGCCGGTGACTGCGCCGCGGCGGGCGAGCTCGACCATGTTGCGCCCGCTGCCGCAGCCGGCGTCGAGGATGCGGATCGGGCTCCCGCCGTCCGCCAGCTCGAGTCGGTCGAGCACCCTGTTGATTACGGTGCGCCTGCCGCGGTACCACCAGTGACGGTCCTCGGCCTGGTGGGTCTGACGCTCGTAGTCCCTGTCCATCCGCCTCTCATCCTCTCCTAAGAGCGTGCGCTTCGCGGCGCGCCCCGGCGCTGGCGCGCGTCACGCGCGGGGCTGCGCGGCGCGCACGGCGTACTCGATGCGGCCGGCTTCGCCCTGCCAGGCGGCGATGGCGCGGTCGCTGCCCGGATCGAAAGCCAGCGCGGCGTGTTGCACGGGGCCGGGCGCGGCCACCTGTTCGGGGCCGGCGAACGGCACGCGCCGGGGACGCGCGGGGAAGCCGCGCGCGGCGAGCAGCTGCTGGCGCGCCTCCTCGCCCGCGCCGGCGGCGCCGGCAAGCGGCTGGCTCCACAGCAGCATCGCTTCGCCGGCGGGTCCGGGCGCGAGCGCGGCGAGCAGCGCGTCGTTGTGCTGCGCGGCGATCGTGGTGCGGGCGCCCACGCCGTCGAGGTGGACGGGCGCGACGCGCACCACCCACTCGCCGGCGGCGGCGCCGGCCCAGGCGAGCACCACGCTCTCGGAGCTGAGGCGCACCAGCGTGGGCGAGGCGGCGGGCGCGCTGAGCGCGTGCGGGTCGCGGAAGCGCTCGAGCAGCTGCGGCGCGCCGAAGCGCACGCCGAGCGCGGAGCGGTCGACGTAGACGGCGGTTTCTTCGCCGAGCTGCTCGGAGAAGGCGACGATGCCGCGACGGTCGTCGCTGAGCACGGCGGCGAGGTGCACGTGGGCATGCGCCGGCGCGAGCCGCTGCGCGGCCGGCGGCGGCCCGCCCTTGGTGGTGATGAGGCGCGCGTAGATGCCGCCGGCGGCGCTCCACACGAGCAGCGCTTCGCCGCGGAAGTCCATCGCCAGCGTGACCGCGCGCGGCCGCGCGCGGCCGCCGGCGGCGAGGGCGGTGTGGGTGGTGCGCGCGAAGGCGCGCTGGAAGAAGCGCTCCTCGTACACGCGGAGCGCGCGGCGCCCGGCGGCGCCGGCGCCCGCTCCGCCGGAGCCCGTGCTTGCTGCGCCCGCGCCGGAGCCTGTGCTTGCGCCGCCCGCCCCCGCGCCGGCTGCGCCGGAGCCGGTGCTTGCGCCGGTGGCGAGCGTGACGTCGCCGAGGTAGGCGGTGGCGAGCGCGAGCGGCTGCTGCGCGCGATTGCCGAGCGCGAGCGCGGCGAAGGGGCCGCCGGCGGCGCCCTGGACGACGAGCGCGCCGTCGCCGGCTGCCCCACGCGCGTCGCCGGCCGCCTCGCGCACATGCGATCCTGCGCCTGCGTCAGGACCGGCGGCGCCGGCGATCAGGATCTGCCCGTGCGGCGCGCCGGTGGCCAGCAGCGTGCCGCGCGGCGCGAGCGGGCGCCCGGCGCTGGTGCGGGGCGCCGCGCCCGGCCCCGGCAGGTCGCCGGGGCCGACGCGCGCGACGCGTGCGCCCTCGCCGCCGGCGCAGCCCGCGCCGGCGCTCCAGACCAGCGCACCGGGACCGGTGGCGTGGCTGGGGCTGTCGCTGGGGAACACCACCCGCGGGCCGCCCGTCGCGGCGCACGCTTCGAGCGTGGCCGGCGAGGACCACAGCGAGCCCGCCTGCGGTGCGCCTGCGCCGGCGGCGGCGGTCTGCGGTGCGCCTGCGCCGGCGGCGGTCTGCGGTGCGCCTGCGCCGGCGGCGGCTGTCTGCGGCGCGCCCCGGACGGGCGCGCCCACGTCGGCGGTTGGTCGCGGCGCGAGCTCGCCGGCGTGGGCGTGGCCGGTGGCGCGCAGCCAGCCGCCCAGCGCGAGCGCCAGCGCGGCGCTTGCGGCGAGCGCGAACGTGAGCGCGCGGGCGGTCATCGCGAGCGCTCGCGGCGGCGGGCGGCGGGCGCGCTCAGGAGGCGAGCGCCGAGCGCAGGAACTCGACGGTGCGCTGCCAGGACGTGTCGGCGAGCTGCGGGTCGAACGTGCCGAGGCGGTTGACGTCGTTGAAGAACGCGTGCCCGCCGCCCTCGTAGTAGTGGAAGGTGGTGTCCACGCCGGCGGCCTCGAGCTCGCCCTGGAGCTTCTTCGCCTCCTCCGGCGGGATGAACTCGTCGGCGGTGCCGAAGTGGCCGAGCACGGGGCCGGTGATGGCGCCGAAGTCCGGCTTGCCGTGGGGCATCACGTAGTAGTAGCTGACGGTGGCGGCGATGTTGGGGCAGGTGGCTGCGGCCCACACCGCGAGCCCGCCGCCGAGGCAGAAGCCGATCGCGCCCACCCCGGAGCCCTCGAAGCCGGGCTGCGAGGCGAGGTAGTCGGCGGCGCCGCACATATCCTTCTCCACCTCGCCCATCGACATCGCCATCATCTTCTGTTGCGCCTCGCTGGGCTGCGTGGTGGTCTCGCCGCGATAGAGGTCGGGCGCGAGCGCGTAGAAGCCCTCGGCGGCGAGGCGGTCGCACACCGAGCGGATGTGCTCGTCCAGGCCCCACCACTCCTGCAGCACGATCACGCCGGGGCCGTGCTCGGCGGCTGGGACGGCGAGGTAGCCGGGGGCGCTGCCGGCGCTGGTGGGGAACTCGATGTCGGGCATGTGGGGCTCCTTGGTCGCTTGCTGTTCGAGCGGGCCGCGCGCGAATACTGCCACGGCGGCGCGCGCGCCGTGCGGGCGGCGCTAGCGGCGCAGCGCCGCGGCGCGCGCGTCGTCCACCGCGGTCGCGCCGGCGCGTGCCGGCGGCTAGCGGCGCCGCGTCCCGGCGAGCGCGTCGTCCACCGCGGTCGCGCCGTGCGGGCGCGCGAGACGTTCGAGCGTGCGCGTTTCCCGTGGCAGCAGGCCGAGCGCGAAGGCGGCGGCGGCGAGCACGGAGCCGCCCAGCAGCACGTCGACCGCCCCCAGGCGCGAGGCGAGCGGACCCATCATCAGGTAGCCCAGCGGCAGCAGCCCGAGCGACACCATCCAGTCGTAGGAGGTCACGCGCGAGAGCGACTGCGGCGGGATGCGCTCCGCGAGCGCGGTCAGCCACCACACGTCGAACAGGGCGAAGCCGGCGCCGCCGAGCACGCTCAGCGGCAGCACCGCGGCGAGCGTGGCGCCGAGCGCGTACGGGATCATCGTGAGCGGCCACACGAGCACCGCGAGCATCGCCATGCGCATGGGGAAGCGCGGGCGCCAGCGCACGCCCGCCAGCGAGCCGATCAGCGAACCGGCGCCGAAGGCGGCCTCGACGTAACCGAACACGCCGGTGTGCGCGTACTGCTCGCGCGCCACCACCGGCCCCAGCACGAACCACGCGGCGATGCCGAAGAACAGCGCAGCGCAGAAGCTCGCGAGCGTGGCCCACACCCATGCGCGCGAGCGCACCTCGCGGGCGCCCTGGCGGATCTCCCGCCACACGCCCTCGCGTTGCGGCGCCTGGCGGCGCTGCTCGCGCGCCCGCGGCCGCACCCGCACGAGCAGCGCGGCGCTCACCAGGAAGGTGACGGCGTCGAGCGCGAACGCCCAGCCGGCGCCGGCGCCGAGCACCAGCGCGGTCGCGAGCGCCGGCCCGGCGAACTGGGCGACGTTGCTGGAGATGGTGTTGATGGCGGTCGCCTGCTGGATGTCGGCCTCGGGCACCGTCTGCGGCAGCAGGCCGTTGGCGGCGGGGCGGAAGAAGGCCTCGGCGGCGCCGTACAGCAGCTCGATCGCAACCAGCTGCCAGATCGGCACCGAGCCCGCGAAGATGAGCGCGGCGAGCAGCGCGTGCAGGGCGAAGCGCACGAGGTCGGTGGCGACCACCACGAGATGGCGCGGCAGCCGGTCCGCCCACACGCCGCCGACGAGCAGGAACGCCACCAGCGACAGCGCCTGGGCGGCGAGCACGTAGCCGAGGTCGGTGGCGCTGCCGGTGCGCCGGATCACGAACAGCGCGAGCGCCACCAGCACGATGTTGTCGCCCAGCACGCTGGCGGACTGCCCCAGCCACAGCAGGCGGAAGTCGCGGTGGCGCAGCACGCGGGCGATCTCGGCGAGGTGGCTCATGGCGTGGCGTTGACGCGCGCGCGGGCGCCGGTCCGTCTCGCGGGCGGGCGGCTGGGGGGCCGCTCAGCGGCGAGGGGGCGCGGCGTGCTTCATGCGCGCTCCCCGTCGTAGTAGTCGACCGCGCCGTCGCGACGGCGCAGCATCACGGTGTCGTCCGGGTTGCCCGGCCACACGCCGATCTTGTTGCTGTCCGGGTACACCGCCACGGCGGGCTCGCGCGCGCTCGAGAACATGATCGCGCGCAGCGTGTGCTCGCCCGCGTTGCTCACCTTGTGCGCGCCCGCAGGCCCCGGCGGAAAGGCCGCCACCGCGCCGCGCTCGAGCGTGTGCTCGCCCGCCGGCGTGCGCACCGCGGCGCTGCCGTCGAGCACGATCAGCCACTCCTCCTCGTACTCGTAGTGGTACGGGCACAGGCTCTGCCCGGCGGGAACCTCGAACAGCTTCACCGCGAGGTCCTTGGCGCCCAGCGCGCGCGTGAAGTTGAGCACGCCGCTGCGGTACCCGTCGGGGTCGCCGCCGTCGTATTCCAGCTCCGGCTCGAGGAAGCTCGCGTGTCGCAGCATGCGCTGATCTTGGCAGGTCGTGAATCCTCAGCGCTCGCGGTTGACGCGCGCGAGGCTGGCCACCAGCACCACGATGCCGAGCACCAGCAGCACGCGCCCCAGCAGCGAGCTGATCGCGGCCCAGGCGGCGCCCGCCAGCATGCCCACGGCGATGAAGCCCACCGCCCACAGCGCGCAGCCCACCACGGTGAGCGCCACGAACGGCGCCAGCGGCACGCGGCGCGCGCCGGCGGGCAGCGACACGAACGTGCGCGCCAGCGGCAGCAGGCGCGCGATGAACACGGCGCGCATGCCGTGGCGCTCGAACAGCCCCTCCCAGCGCGCGAGCGCGGTGCGCGCGCCCGGCACGCCGGCGAGCACGCGGCTCGCGCCCAGCGAGTAGGCGATCAGCGAGCCCACCAGGTTGCCCGCGGTGGCCGCCAGCGTAGCCAGCGGGAAGCTCATCCAGCCCTGGTGCACCGCCACGCCGGAGAACAGCAGCGTGACCTCGCTCGGCACCGGGATGCAGGCGCTCTCGGGCACCATCAGCAGGAACACCCCCAGCGCGCCGAAGCGCACGATCACGGACGTCATCCCCCTACATCTATCCGATTCGCCGCCGCGACCCGCCGGCCCGGTCGTGGCGGGCCGCTACAGCTGCAGCACCTCGCCCTCGGCGGCCACGCTGACCAGCGGCGACCCGGCTCGCCGCTGGCCGCCGCCGAGCCGCCGGGCGAGCGCGTCGAGATCCTCGTCGCTGCGGTTGTAGCGGTGGTGGAACAGCGCCACCGCGAGCGCGCGCGCGCGCTTGGCGAGCTCCACCGGGTAATCCGCCACCGAGTGCCCGAAGTCGGCTTCCGCGGCGAGCTCCGCGGGGAACAGCTGCGCGTCGTGCACCAGCAGGTCGGCCTCGTGCGCGAGCTCGAGCGCGGAGGCGTGGTAGGCGCCGAAGCCGTGCTCGCCGGGACCCAGCACGGTGGGGCAGTGGTCGGGCATGTAGGTCAACGTGCCGCGACCGTCGCTGATGCGGTAGCCGAACGTGCGCCCGCCCTTGTGCGGGATCTCGCGGGCCAGCACCGCGAAGCCCTCGATCTCGTGCTCGCCCTCCTCGAGCGACTCGAAGCGCCAGCGCCCCCGCAGCTGCGTGGGCTCGATCGGGAAGAACGGCGGCGTCATGATCCGCGAGAGCACCGCCAGCGCGTCCTCGCCGCTGCGCTGCTCGGGCAGCAGCACGCGCACGCTCGCGTCGGCGCGGTCGCCGGCGGCGAAGAACGGCAGCTCCAGCGTGTGGTCCCAGTGCAGGTGGCTCAGCAGCACCGTGCCGCGGTAGGGCTGCCCCTCCAGCAGCGCGCTCACGTGGCGCAGCCCGATGCCGGCGTCGAGCACCAGCCGCGGCGCGCTCTCGCCGTCGTGGCTCAGCGCCACGCACGAGGTGTGCCCGCCGTAGCGCAGGAAGGTGGAGCCGGGTGCTGGGGTCGAGCCGCGCACGCCGCAGAAGCGGACCTGCAAGCGGCTCAGCTCCGGTCCGGCACGGCGCGCCGGTGGTCCTTGGAGAGCTCCTGCAGCGCGCCGCGGTCCAGCGAGGCGGCCTCCACGGCGGCCACGCGGCAGGGGGTCACCGCCACCAGCGTGGAGGTGCGCCTGCCGCCCTCCAGGTGCGCGCGCTCGCCGAGCAGCGCGCCCGGCCCGTACTCCGCCAGGCGCTGTCCGTCCTCCTCCACGCGCACCACGCCGTCCAGCACCAGGAACACCTCCGAGCCGTGCTCGCCCTGCCTGCACAGCGCTGCGCCGGCCTTCAGCCGCCGCAGCGCCGGCTTGGCCGCGCCCCGCATGATCTGCGCCGAGAGCTGGCGCTCGAGCGCGCTCTCCACCGCCGTCACCAGCGCGCGCGAGTCGGTCTCGCCCCACGGCGTGTGCCGGCCGAAGGACTTGCGGTACCAGTCCTTGAAGTCCGCCAGGCCCGACTTCTGCGCGAGCTGTCCCCGGTGGTCGTAGACCCAGTGGCGCGGGAAGCGGCTCGCGCCCACCATCGTCGCGCGCGCGCGCCCGTCAGCGTGCAGCGTGAGCTCCAGCGTGGTCCACACCAGCGGCGCCTGCCACTGCACGAACGGCTTGCGGCGCACACGCCGCGGCGCCGGCACGCCGGTGCGCCCGCCGGCGGTCTGCGTGAAGCGCACCCAGCCGTCGCCGCGCACCGGCTTCGGCGCGATGTCCGGCAGCCCCACCGCCTCGAACGTGCGCATCAGCGGCCCCACCTTCACGGTGGTCGACCCCATCAATCCGCCGCCCGCCTGTCCATGGGCACTGATATCCCCGTTATCGTCTACTTCTATCCAACCCTCGAGCACGTTGGCGAAGCGGAAGCGGTCGCCCGCGCGCAGCTCCTCGAGGTCCTCGATCCGCTCCGGGGGCGGCTGGTCGTAGTGGGCGAGGCCGGCGTCGAAGGCGATCCGCTGCGAGCCCTCGATGGCCTCGGAGGGGATCCACGACACCGAGGTGATGGAGCTGCGGTGGCGCATCCGCGGGCATTATCACGCATACATATGCTTGCCGGCCATGAGCTATGACGCGGTGGTGGTGGGCTCCGGCCCCAACGGCTTGACGGCGGCGATCACGCTCGCGCGCTCCGGCTGGAGCGTGCTGGTGCTCGAGGCCGCCGAGCGCGCCGGCGGCGCGGTCGCCACCGAGGAGCTCACGCTGCCGGGCTTCCGCCACGACACGTTCTCCGCCGTCTACCCCGCCGCCGCCGCCTCGCCCGTGTTCGCGCGGATGCCGCTCGAGCGCCACGGGCTGCGCTGGGTGCACCCGCCCGTGTGCCTCGCGCACCCGCTGCCCGACGGCCGCGCCGCGGCGCTCTACCGCGACCTCGATCGCACCGCCGCGAGCCTCGACGCCGTCAGCGCCGGCGACGGTGAGCGCTGGGCGGGCTTCGCGCGACCCTTCCTGCGCAGCTTCGATGCGCTGCGCGCCACCATGCTCGCGCCCTTTCCGCCGCTCGCCGGGCCCGCCCGGCTCACCGCTGCGATCGGACCGCGCGCCATGGTGGACTTCGCGCGGCTGCTGCTGATGCCCGCGCAGGCGCTCGGCGAGGAGCTGTTCGAGCACGAAGGCACGCGCGCCTGGCTGTACGGCTCCGCCATCCACTCCGACGCGCCGCTCGCCGCCGCCGGCAGCGCCATCGCCGCCGCCTACCTCACGCTGCTCGGCCACGGCGTCGGCTGGCCCAGTCCCGCGGGCGGCGCCGGCGCGCTCGCCGGGGCGCTGCTGTCGTACCTGCGGGAGCTCGGCGGCGAGGTGCGCACGGCGGCGCCGGTGCTGGCCGTCGTCGCCGAGCGCGGCCGCGTGGCCGGCGTGGAGCTGCAGGGCGGCGAGCGCGTCGGCGCGCGCGCCGTCGTCGCCGACGTGATGCCGGGCGCGCTCGCGCGCCTCGCCGGCGAGGCGCTGCCGCGCCGCTACGCCGATGCGATGCGCCGCTTTCGCGCCGGGCCCGCCACGCTCAAGCTCGACTGGGCGCTGGCCGGGCCGATCCCCTGGAGCGCGCCCGCGGCGCGCGAGGCCGGCACCGTGCACGTCGGCGGCCTCGCCGGCGAAGTGCTCGAGGGCACCAGCTTCGCCGGCGGCCTGCCGCAGCGGCCGTTCATGCTGCTCGGCCAGCAGTCGCTCGCCGACCCCTCGCGCGCGCCCGCCGGCAGGCACACCGCCTGGGCCTACGCGCACGGCCCGCACGACGTCGACTGGGCCGCCGAGCAGGAGCGCCACGTGGAGCGCATGGAGGCGCAGGTGGAGCGCTTCGCGCCCGGCTTTCGCGAGCTCATCCTCGCGCGCCACGTGCTCGGCCCCGCCGAGCTGCAGCGGCGCAACGCCAACCTGCTCGGCGGCGACGTCGGCGGCGGCAGCTACGCGCTCGACCAGCTCATCTTCCGCCCGCTGCCTTCGCTCAGCCCCTACCGCACGCCGCTGCGCGGCCTCTATCTCGGCAGCGCCGCCACCTTCCCCGGCGGCGCCGTGCACGGCGTCGGCGGCCGCGCCGCCGCGCGCGCCGCGCTCACCGACGCGCGCCTGCGGCGGCTGCGCGTGCGCGGCTGAGCCGTCCGGCGCCGGCTCGGCCGAGATCGTGCGAGCGCGTGCTGACGCCTTGATGTAACACTGTTTCTTGTTACCAGATTGTGGCCGGCGACCGCTCACGTTTGCGGCTGGCCGCGCGACCAGTCGCAGGCGCTTGCACGACCTTGGCCGCATGGCCAGAAAACGCAGTGCTGGTGCGGGCGGACGGGCCTTCGCGCTCCCCCACCGTTATGTGACGTTTATCTCTTTCAACACCTGACCAACGCGATCGTGGTGGCGCGGGACATTTGCACAGGATGTAAGCTTTTCGTTGACTTTGGATGCGGGCGTATCTACGCTCGCGGTGGAGACGGTGGATTATTTGGTCAGGAAGACCGCGCGCAGGCGCGGCCTGCTGGGGGGGCTACTGCTCTGCTGGCTGATGGCGCTGACGGTCGGTCACGCGCTCGTCGGTGCACGCCTTCCGTGGCAGCAAGGCGGCGGCGGCTCGGGCGCTTCGCAGCGGGGCGGCGGGCTGAACGCGCTGCTGCCGGCGGTGCGCGCGCCGGCGTCGGCGGCGCTGGGCGCGGCCGACCCCCGCTACTGGCTGCGACGGGAAGGCGACGGCTTCACCGCGGCCACGCCTTCACAGGGCTTTCACGCCTCGTTCTCGGCGGGCGCGGCGAGCGTGACGGCGGGCGCGCTGCGCCTGAGCATGGCGCTGCGCGGCGCCGGCTACGGCTCGCCGGCGCCGCTGCCGGCGAGCGCGCCCTCGCGGGTGTCCAGGAACAGGGTCGAAGACTGCTATCGCGGTGGCGCGCTGTGCGCGTGGTACGTGAACGGCCCGGCCGGCCTGGAGCAGGGCTTCACGCTCGCGCGCGCGCCGGCTGCCGGCCGGCGCGCCACCCGCGCCGGCGGCGGCCCGGCCGGCGCAGGCGAGCCGCTGACGCTGGCGCTGGCGCTGGCGTCGAACGCCCACGCGGCGCTGGCGGCGGACGGCGAGAGCGTGACGCTGAGCGGCGGTGGCGAGCTGCTGCGCTACGGCTCGCTGCGCGCCAGCGACGCGGGCGGGCGCGCGCTTCGCAGCTGGATGCAGCTGCGCGGCGGCAGGCTGCTGCTGCGGGTGGACGCGGCGGGGGCGCGCTACCCGCTGCGCATCGACCCGCTGGTGGAGCAGGCCTCGAAGCTGACCACCGCGGAAGCGGAAACCACGGAAGGCGAGCAGGCGGGCTACAGCGTGGCGCTGTCGTCGAACGGGCAGGAGGCGCTGGTGGGCGCGCCCGGCTTCGACGAGAACCGCGGCGCGGCGTGGGCGTTCGTGCGCTCGGGCACGGAATGGGTGCAGCAGGGCCCGGCGCTGCTGGGCGGCGAAGAGCGCAGGAACGCGAGCTTCGGACACAGCGTGGCGCTTTCGGGCGACGGCCAGACGGCGCTGATCGGCGGGCAGTCCGACCGCGGCCAGCACGGCGCGGCGTGGGCGTTCGTGCTGGTGAACGGCACCTGGGAGCAGCAGGGACCGAAGCTGACCGGCGGCGCGGAAGAGAGCGGCGGCGCGCGCTTCGGCAACTCGGTGGCGCTCTCCCAGGACGGGAACACGGCGCTGGTCGGCGGCCTCACCGACGAAGGCGGCCGCGGCGCGGTATGGGTGTTCACGCGCTCTGAAGAAGTCTGGACGCAGGAGGGCGCGAAGCTGACGGGCGGCGGCGAAGAGGAAGGCGAAGGCCTGTTCGGGCGCAGCGTGGCGCTGTCGGCGGACGGCGACACGGCGCTGGTGGGAGCGTTCGGCGACGACGGCGCGCACGGCGCGGCGTGGGTGTTCACGCGCTCGGGCTCGCTATGGACGCAGCAGGGACCGAAGCTCACCGCGCAAGAAGAGCAGCTGGTGGGGCACTTCGGCACCGGCGTGGCGCTGTCGAGCGATGGCGAGACGGCGTTGATCGGCGGTCACGGCGGCGGCGGCATCGGCGCGGCGTGGGTGTTCACGCGCTCGGGCTCGAGCTGGAGCCAGCAGGGCCCGGAGCTGCACGGCGGGGAAATCAAAGGCAACGACGACTTCGGCGACAGCGTGGCGCTGTCGGGCGACGGCGACACCGCGCTGATCGGCGGCGAGCGCGACAACGCGCACGCCGGCGCGGCCTGGGTGTTCGTGCGCAGCGGCGGCGTGTGGTTGCAGAGCGTGGGCAAGCTGACCGGCTACGAAGCCGGCGAAAAGGGCTGGTTCGGCAAGAGCGTGGCGCTGTCGGGCGACGGCGAAGAGGCGCTGGTGGGCGGCCCCCACGCGAACGTCGAAGTGGGCGAGGACAAAGTCGTGGAGAGCCACGTGGGCGCGGTGTGGACGCTGGTGGGCGAGACGCCGCCCCCGCCGCCGCCGCCAACCGTTACCAAGGTGAGCCCCGACGAAGGCCCCGAAGCGGGCGGCACGCACGTTACGATCACCGGCAGCGGCTTCGTGGCGGGCGCCACGGTGACGATCGGCGGCGAAGCGGGCTCGGTGCACGTGGTCTCCGGCGAACAGATCACGGCGGTGACGAGCGCGACGGCGGCGGGCTCCTACACGGTGGTGGTGCACGACGCCGACGGCACCTCCAGCGGCGGCCCGTCGTTCACCTATCTGCCCGCCGCGCCGGTGACGCCGGAACCCGAACCCGAACCGGAACCGGAACCGGCGCCGGGCACCACCACCAACGGCTCACCCACGGGCTCGACCACGTCGACCGGCGCCGGCGGCGTGCTGGGCACGCTGGTGCGCTCGCTGCCACCGCCGCAGCTGGGCGTGAGCGGCAACCTCACGCCGGTCTCCGGCGAAGTGCTGGTGAAGCTGCCCGGCTCGAGCACGTTCGTGCCGCTGACCGAAGCCGAGCAGGTGCCGTTCGGCACGATCGTGAACGCCACCAACGGCAAGGTGGAGGTGACCACGATGGGGCCGCACGGGCTGCAGTCGATGTACTTCTACGGCGGCGAGTTCAGGCTGGTGCAGCGGCGCAACGGCCTGGTGGTGGCGATCCTCACGGGCGGCAGCTTCAAGGTGTGCCCCACCAAGCGCGAGCGCGCGCACGTGGCGGACGCGACGGCGAGCGCGAAGCACGCGGGGCGCAAGCACGTGGTGCGCAAACTGTGGAGCAGCGGCCACGGCAGCTACGCCACGCAGGGCAACTACGCGAGCGGCGCGGTGCTGGGCACGGTGTGGCTCACCGAGGACCGCTGCGACGGCACCCTGATCTACGTGGCCACCGACCGCGTCCGCGTGACCAACCGCGTGAACCACCGCCACCGCACGGTGAAGGCCGGTCACGCGTACCTGGCGAAGGCGCCCAAGGGCTAGCTGCTCTGGGCGGACGCCGGCGCGCCGCCGGCGCGCTCCCCCTCCGGCGCCTCCGACCCGGTGCGCGCGCCGGCGGCGTCCTCGCCCGCGCCGGCGCCGCCGGCCTGCGGGTCGGCGATCGTCCAGACGGGCACCGGCTCGACGCGCCCGCGCACCTCGAGCTCGCCGACGAGCGTGAGGTCGGGCGGCGGGTCGTGCATGCGCTGGCGGGTGGTGTGGGCGATGAACAGCATGTGACCGCTGCCCTTGGTCATGCCCTCCAGGCGCGAGGCGGTGTTGGTGGTGTCGCCGAGCGCGGTGTACTCCACACGCTGCTCGGAGCCGATGTTGCCGGCCATCACCGGCCCGCTGTTGATGCCGATGCCCATGGCGAACTGGTGCGGGTGGCCGTGCTGGGCGATCCAGGCGTTGAAGGCTGGCAGGCGCGTGCCGAGCATCTCGCGCGCGGCGGCGAGCGCGCGGTCGGCGTGGTCGTGCTGCTCCAGCGGCGCGCCGAACACGGCCATGATGCCGTCGCCCATGTAGGCGATGAGCGTGCCGCCGGCGTCGAGGATGGCCTCGGTCATCTCGTTGAGATAGCAGTTGACGACCTCGATGACGCGCGTGGCGGGCAGCTTCTCGGAGAAGCTGGTGAAGCCGCGCAGGTCGGAGAACAGCACGGTGCAGTCGCGCTCGACGGCGCCGAGGCGCAGGTTCTCGCCGGCGTGCTCGATCACCTGCTCGACCACGTCGGCGGGCACGAAGCGCGCGAACAGGTCGTGCACGCGGGCGCGCTCGATGGTCTCGTTGACGTACAGCACGGCGAGCGTGCCGAGCGTGCCGAGCGCGAGCGCCAGCAGCGGGTAGACGAGCGTGACGATGCGCCCGTGGTCGAAGCTGAGCTGCACGGCGACGGCGTAGAGCATGGCTAGCACGAGCGCGTCGGCGAGCACGCGCCACTGGCGCAGGCGCAGGCCGCTGAGCGGGACGACGGCGCCGAGCAGCGCGGTGAGGAGCAGGTTGAGCCAGCCCGGCACGCCGCGCAGGGGCACGTGACGAAGCAGCGTGGAGATGGCGTTGGCCCATATTTCGGGTCCGGGCATGTCGCCGCCGCCCACGGCGGTGGAGTGGATGTCCTGGAGGATCGGCGCGGAGGCGCCGATGACGACGAGCTTGCCGGCGACGGCGGCCGGCGAGAGCTTGCCGCGCAGCACCTGCGAGTAGGGGATGGTGTGGAACGTTTCGGGCGGGCCGGCGTAGTCGATGGGCAGCGTGCCTGCTTCGAACAGCGCGGCGGGCACGGGCTTGCCGGTGATGACTTCGGCGGCGGCGACTCCGAAGCTGGGCAGATGGTGGTACTGACGCGCGAAGCGGCGCATGGAGCCGTCGCTGTCGAGTTCGATGTGGTCCACGCCGAGACGCGCGCCGGCGGCGCGCACGTTTTGATTGCCGCCGAGCACCCTGGTTTCTCCGCGCGGGCCGACTTCGGTGGTGGCGAGCACGATCCTGCCGTGCGCGCGGGCGACGGCTTCGTAGAGCTCGGTGTCTTCGACTTCGTTGGTGGGCTGTGAGAAGTCGATGTCAATGGCGATCGCGCGGGCGCCGTCGCTGCGCAGGCGGTCGATCACGGCGGCGTCCCAGCGTCGCGGGTAGGGCCAGTCGTGCTGCAGTTCCTGCAGCGTCTGCGGATCGATGGCGACGAACACGATGTTGGCGGGCGCGCGCTGGCTGCCGCGGATGGAGAAGCGCGCGTCGATGGTCTGCAGTTCGCTGCGGCGCAGCAGGTGCGTGGCGTAGGCGGCGACGCCGGCGCCGGCGGCGATCAGCGCTACGGCCAACAGCGCCGCGATGCTCCGCCTCTTTGTGCGCTTGCCGCCCATGTCCTGCCCCCGGCTCAGCCTGGCGCGCGGGTGCGCCGATGCTAGCCGACTGGCGCGGGCGCTACGAGCGGCGCGACGCTACTGGTGGCGCAGCTCGCGCAGGCGCTCGCGCTGGCGCAGCGGCAGGCGCTGTTGCAGCTCGTGGTGCGCGGGGTTGTCGAGCGGCAGGTCGAGCGGCGAGAGCTGAGCGTGGCTGTCGTCGGTGACGGAGAGGTCCTCGTTCATGCCGCGCAGGCCGCGGCGCAGGTGCAGCGGCGAGCGCCGCGTCCAGGCGATGCGCTCTACGTAGCGGCTGAGCGCGAGCACGCCGACGAGCGTGAGCGCGATGGCGACGGCGAAGCCCCACCAGTGGCCGAGGGCGAGGAAGGCGACGATGGCGCCGACGAGCAGGCCGAAGGAGATGATGGCGAGCGCGCCACTCTGCCCGCTGGGCGCGGGCGCGCCGGTGGGCGCCGGCTGGCCGGGAGGCGCGGCGGGCCCGCCGGGAACGCCGGTGGCGTCGGTGCGCGGTGACCGCTCGGGTGCCATGCGGTGGTGCTACCCGCTGCGCGCGCGCCAAATCTCCGCGCGCCAAATCTCCGCGCGCCAAACCGCCGCGCCAAACCGCCGCGCGCCGAACCGCGCAGGCGCCAAGCTGCGCGGGAGGCCTCAGTTGCAGCCGGTGACGCCGCCGTCGAGGGGGATGACGGTTCCGGTCATGTACGCGCCGGCGCGCGAGGAGAGGAAGATGGTGAGCCCGGCGACGTCGTCGGGCCGGCCGATGCGCCGGAGCGGCACGCCGGCCTCGATGGCGGCGCGCGCCTCGGGGTCCTCGAGCGCGAAGGCCATCATCTTGCTCTGGAAGGGCCCGGGGGCGATGGCGTTGACGGTTATGTGCTGGTCGGCGAGGCGCTTGGCGAGGTGGCGGGTGAGCATGTGCACGGCGGCCTTGCTGGCGCTGTAGCTGTAGTTCTCGACGGCGGGCGCGGCGAGTCCGTTGATGGAGCCGATGTTGATGACGCGGGCGGGGTCCTCGGCGCTTGCGGCGGCGCGCAGCGGCTCGAGCAGCGCGACGGTGAGGTGAAAGACGCCTTCGACGTTGGTGGCGAGCACCTTCTGCCAGCCGCCGGCGGGGAACTGCTCGAGCGGTGCGCCCCAGGTGGCGCCGGCGTTGTTGACGAGGATGTGCAGCGCGGGGAAGCGCTGGCGCACGGCGGCGGCGAGCTCCTGCGCGCCCTCCTGGGTGGAGATGTCGGCGGGGATGGCGTGGCACTCGCCGATCTCGGCGAGCTCGGCTGCGGCGGCCTGCACGTCGGCGGCCTTGCGCGAGGAGACGATGACGTGGGCGCCGGCCTGCACCAGCCCGCGGGCGATCATGAGCCCGATGCCGCGCGAGCCGCCGGTGACGAGCGCGGTCTTGCCGGACACGTCGAACAGCGCGCCGGCGTCCGCGCCGTTCCCGCCCGCGCGGCCAGCGCCACTCCCGTCCTCCCCGCGGTCGCGCGCGTCAGTCATCGAACTGCGCGGGGCGCTTCTCGAGGAAGGCGCCGGCGGCCTCGGGCACGCCGCTGCTGAAGGTGGCCATGATCTGCTGGCGGTCCTCGTACTCGACGGCGGTGTGCTGGGAGGGGATCTCCAGGGCGCTCCACATGCCCTGCTTGGTGAGGCGCACGCCCCAGGGGGCGAGCGCGGCGATCTGCTGGGCGGCCTCGAGCGAGCGCTGGATGAGCTGATCGCCCTCGACGACGTCGGCGAGCAGCCCGATGCGCAGCGCCTCCTCGGCGTCGAAGCGCCGCCCGGTGAGCATCAGCTCGTGCGAGCGCGAGGCGCCGACGAGCCGCGGCAGCAGCCAGCTGGTGGCCATGTCGCAGTTGGAGAGGCCGATGTTGATGAAGGCGGCGCGGAAGACGGCCTGCTGGGCGGCGTAGCGGATGTCGCAGCCGAGCGCGAGCGCGAGGCCGAGCCCGGCGGCGGGGCCGTTGACGGCGGCGATGACGGGCTGCGGCAGCTGGCGCAGGGCGAGCACGAGCGTGGACATATGCTGCTGGTTGGCGAGCCGGTCGCGGGGGAGGTCGTCTTCGAGGTTGCCGGGGGCGGCGCCGTAGCCGCGCAGGTCGACGCCGGCGCAGAAGCCGCGGCCGGCGCCGGTGAGGACGACGGCGCGCACGGAGCGGGTGGCGGCGATCTCGCTGAGCTGCTGGTGCAGCGCCTGGCAGAGCTCGGCGTTCATGGCGTTGAGCTCGTGGGGCCGGTTCATGGTGAGCAGGCGCACCTTGGGAGCGGGCTCGTCGAGGATTATTAGAGGGGTCATCGGGCGGCATCCTATGGGCTGGCGGCGGATCGAGAGAGGTTGGCGGCATGAACTCGGGCGGGTTGAGGGTGGCGGTGGTGGGCCACGTGGAGTGGGTGCAGTTCGCGCGCGTGGCGCACGTGCCGGGCGCGGGCGAGGTGGTGCACGCGCGCGACCCGTTCGAGGAGCCGGCGGGCGGCGGCGCGGTGGCGGCGGTGCAGCTGGCGCGCCTGGCGGGGCGCTCGACGCTGCTGACGGCGCTGGGCGTGGACGAGCAGGGCAGGCACTCGCTGGAGCGCCTGGGCGAGCTGGGGGTGGAGGCGCGCTGGGCGGCGCGCGAAGAGCGCACGCGGCGGGCGGTGACGCTGGTGGACGATGGCGGCGAGCGCACGATTACGACGCTGGGCGAGCGCCTGGAGCCGCGGGGGGAGGACGAGCTGGGCTGGGGTGAGCTGCGGGGCACGGATGCGCTGTACTTCACGGCGGGCGACGAGCGCGCGCTGCGCGCGGCGCGGGAGGCGAGCGCGATCGTGGTGGCGAGCCCGCGCGCGCGGCACGCGCTGGGCCACGGCGTGCGGCTGGACGCGCTGGTGGCGAGCGCGGAGGACGAGGTGGAGCTGGCGGCGCTGGATCGCGGGGAGCGCGAAGCGGAGGTGGTGGTGTTGACGGAAGGCGAGCGTGGCGGGCGCTACCGCAGGCGCGACGGCTCGAGCGGCCGCTACGAGCGCGCGCGGGTGCGCGGCAAGCGCGTGGACGCGTACGGCTGCGGCGACTCGTTCGCGGCGGGCTTGACGTACGGCCTGGGCGCGGGCCTGGACCTGGAGGCGGCGTTGGCGCTGGGCGCGCGCTGCGGCGCGACGTGCCTGACGGGCGCGGGCCCGTACGGGCGCCAGCTGCGGGGGGAGGAGCTTTGACGGGTCATGGTGGCTACGAGGCCCGATCGCAGGAATAACACGCTACTAGCGGAATTGCGCCATGACGCGGGGGACTTGCATGGCTACGCTCCCGAGTCTCATTGGGGCGAACCGTGTCGAGGAGGGATAGTGGGTCAGAGGGGGCGTGGCAACTGCGACAGGTCGGGGCCGGGCTGCGTGAATTTCCTGCGGCAGGGCGCACTGAAAGTGCTGCTGGGCGGGTTGTGGGTGGTGGTGTTTGCGCTCGCGCTGACCTCCCCGGCGAGCGCCAAGAAGGCGCCGCCGGTCTCGACGGCCATCAGCCTTGAAGCTTCGAGCTCGAGCGCGATCTACGGGCAAGAGCAAATGGTGCACTTCACCGCGGTCGTAACTGCGGCCAACGGTGAAACGCCGAGCGGGAAGGGCTCTGTGCTCAATGGGGGGAAGGCCGTTTGCAAGCTCACGATCAAAGCTGGGGTCGGATCATGCTCGCCGAAGGCGAAGGCGCTCAAGAACGGCGTGTACTCGCTGGTGGCTGCCTACAAGAAGAGCTCCAAATACGCGGCTTCGACGTCAGCGCCCCTCACCTTCGCAGTCGGCGTACCGCCCGAAACAACAATCACAAGCGCGCCTAGCGGTAAGGTACCGAGCGGCGCGGTCGAAGTGACCTTCAGCTCGAACGAACCCTGGGCCTCATTCGAATGCAGTCTCGACGGGGCACCATACGAACCATGTGGGTCGCCCGATCGGCTGAACGTCGCGGCGGGAGCTCATCACTTCGCGGTGCGAGCCGTCAGTGCCGACGGGGTCGCCGATCCCACGCCTGCGACCGCCTCGTGGGAATCGGTCGGCCAGGCCGCCACGCTGGAACTCTGCGGCGACATCTCCGCGAACGAGACATTGAGTCCCAAAGCCGCCGCGGTCTACGTCATAACCTGTGAACTCAGGGTGACTCCCAAAGCCACCTTGACGGTGGCGCCGGGCACCATCGTCAAGGCGGAAGACGGCCTGTTCGTGGACGTAGAAGGCGCGCTGGTCGCCGACGGCACCGCGGCCGAACCGATCACCTTCACCTCGTGGCGCGACGACAGCCTCGGTGGCGACACTAACGGCGATGGCGAAGCGACGCTGCCAGCTGCCGGCGACTGGTGGGGCCTTTACACGACGCCGCCTGGTGGCGGCAACGCGAGCCCGACGCTGAGCTTGGAACACGTGAACGTGGACTATGCGAGCCATGCCGTGGAGGCCGTCGGAGCCACTACCTCAGTCGTTGACAGCTCTGTGTCGCACGCGGCCGGCCCAGGAATCGTGGCGAACGCGCCCGATGGCATCCCGACGGTCAAGGGGAACACGGTCACCTACGCTGCTGGAGACGCCATCGATGTCATCTCGGCGGCTGTGGACATGGGCGCCTTGAACGGGAACTCCGGGAGCAGCAACGGCATCAACGGCGTGGTACTCGAGGACGACGATGTGGCGGTGAGCTCGTCGCTGCCGTGGAGCGGATCGTTGATCCCTGTGCTGGGATCGGGCTGCGCCTCGTTGACGGTGTCGGCGAAAGTGAGGTTGACGTTGGGTGCTGGCACGGTGATCAAGGGCGAGGACTGCACGTACTTGGATGTGGAAGGCTCGCTGGTCGCAAACGGCACCTCGGCGAACCCGGTGACGCTGACGTCGTGGCGCGATGACAGCGCCGGCGGGGACACCAACGATGATGGCGACGCGACGCTGCCGGCGGCGGGTGACTGGGGCGGCATCTGCACCAGGCCGCCAGGTGAAGGTAACGCGAACCCGACGCTGAGCTTGGAACACGTGAATGTGGACTACGCGACCGACGCAGTGGAAGCGGCTGACGCCTCCACTGCGATCGTCGACAGCTCCGTGACGCACTCGAATGGCGCCGGAATCGTGGTGGTCGCTCCGGAAGGCGTGCCGACAGTGGAGGACAACACGGTCACCTATGCGGCCTCCGATGCGATCAGGATCTTCTCGGCGGCTCTCAGCATGGCGGCGTTGAACGGCAACTCGGGCAGCCATGATGGAACCAACGGGGTGGTGCTGGGAGACGATCGCGTGGCGGTGAGCTCGTCGCTGCCGTGGAGCGGATCGCTAGTGCCCGTCCTGGCTTCAGGGTGCACCCCGTTGACAGTGCCAGCAAAAGTGACACTGACCCTGGGGGCAGGAACGGTAATCAAGGGAGAGGACTGCACGTACTTGGATGTGGAAGGCTCGCTGGTCGCAAGCGGCACCTCGGCGGATCCGGTGACGCTGACGTCGTGGCGCGATGACAGCATCGGAGGAGACACCAACGATGACGGGAATGCAACGCTGCCCGGTGCCGGTGACTGGGGTGGCATCTACACGAGCGCTCCGGGTGGCGGCAACGCGAACCCGACGCTGAGCTTGGAACACGTGAACGTGGACTTCGCAAGCGCGGCGGTTGAAGCTAACGAAGCGACGACGTCGATCGTGGATAGCAGCGTGCTGCACTCGAGCGCTGCGGGGATCGTGGTGAACTACCCCGAAGGCGTGCCGACGGTGGAGGGCAACACGGTCACGTACGCCGCCGGCGACGCGGTCGAGGTCTATTCGGCGCCGCTCAACATGGCGGCCTTGAACGGGAACTCGGGCAGCCACGACGGGATCAACGGTGTGGTGCTGGGTGACGATCGCGTGGCGGTGAGCTCGTCGCTGCCGTGGAGCGGATCGCTGGTGCCGGTGCTGACGTGGGGGTGCGACGGGCTGACGGTGCCGGCGAAAGTCACGTTGACGTTGGGCGCCGGCACGGTGATCAAGGGGCAGGACTGCACGTACTTGGATGTGGAAGGCTCGCTGGTCGCGAACGGCACCTCGGCGGATCCGGTGACGTTGACCTCGTGGCGCGATGACAGCGTCGGCGGGGACACCAACGACGACGGCAGCGCGACGCTGCCGGCGGCGGGCGACTGGGGCGGGATCTATACGAGCGCGCCCGGCGGCGGCAACGCGACGCCGACGCTGAGCTTCGAACACGTGAACGTGGATTACGCGAACCGCGCGCTCGAAACGAACGACACTTCGACGTCGATCCTCGACGGCGCGGTTGCGCACTCCAGTGGCGGCGGCATCTCGGTCAACGAACCGGTGGGCGTTCCGACGGTGGCTGGGAACACGGTCACCGATGTGGAAGAGAGCGCGATCGAAATCGATAACGCGTCTATCAGCATGGCGGCGTTGAACGGCAACTCGGGCAGTCACGACGGCACGAACGGGGTGGTGCTGAGTGATGATCGCGTGGCGGCGAACTCGTCGCTGCCGTGGAGCGGTTCATTGATTCCCGTGCTCGCCTATGGGTGTGATTCTTTGACCGTGCCGGCGAAAGTGACGTTGACGCTTGAAGCGGGCACGGTGATCAAGGGCGAGAACTGCACGTATCTGGAGGTAGAAGGCTCGCTGGTCGCAAGCGGCACCTCGGCGGATCCGGTGACGTTGACGTCCTGGCGCGACGACAGCGTCGGTGGCGACACCAACGACGACGGCAGCGCCACATCGCCTGCTGCCGGCGACTGGGGAGGCGTCGAACTGCGCGAAGGAGGAACGGCGAGCCTCGAAGGGACGGTGATCAAGTACGCGTCGACGGGCCTGGCGGTGACGGACAGGTCGTTCGCA
This sequence comes from Solirubrobacteraceae bacterium, assembly GCA_035508735.1. Taxonomy (GTDB): domain Bacteria; phylum Actinomycetota; class Thermoleophilia; order Solirubrobacterales; family Solirubrobacteraceae; genus Palsa-744. The sequence goes on from DATJMM010000059.1 coordinate 35,309, forward strand.
TCTGTACGCGGGAGCTTTGAGTCGAACAACCAGGCCGTCGACGCATGCGGCTGGGGGCAGGAATGCGCGGTCGAAGCTCCATACACCTACTGGGGGAGCAGCGAAGGCCCTTACCCCGCTGGAGACCCCGAAAACGTGTGCGGCGCGGTGACCGCGACGCCATATCGCACCTCTGCGAGCGGAGGTGCGACCGCGTCGGGGCCGTCTCCGTACGACATCGAATGTGGCGGCGGGGAATCGCTTGAATCGAGCTATGAGTCGGAGCAGGCCAGCGCGGGCCTGTGGCTGGGCCACGAGGAGATCACCTGCGACGAAGGCTTCGAAGAAGCCTGCGAAGTCATCGAAGAGTATGAGAAATGCCTTGGGGCGGCAGCCACTTTGGCTCAGTCCCAGGCGCCGTTCGATTTCTCCAATGGCGCCCAGGGCGTCGCGTCGGATGCGGCCGACTGGCTCTCCAACGCCGAGAACGACACGGTGCGGGCGATCGGGCAGGTGGCGAGCTTCGGGCTGCAGCTCGTCGGCGTCGCCGAGACGTTCGAGGATCTCGCGAGCGCATACAGGAGCTGTATCTGAGCGCTCGACCCTGCCCGCCGCCGCGCGGTCTCAGGCTGTAGCGTCGGCTGGGTGCGCGGCGATGGCGGCAAAGAGCGCGAGCAGGAGATTCTGCGCAGGGTGCGCGCGATCCCGCCGGGCTTCGTGCGCACCTACGGCGACATCTCGCCGGGCGCGCCGCGCCTGGCGGGGCGCGTGTTGAGCAGCATGAAGGGGCGCGAGGCGCCGTGGCACCGCGTGGTGCGGGCGGACGGCTCGCTGGCGATGGGCGCGCGCCAGCGCGAGCTGCTGGAGGCGGAGGGCGTGCGCTTCGAGGGCGCGCGCGTGGCGATGGCGCAGATGCGGCTGGACGACCTGGACGCGGGTTAGCGTTGCCCCAGATGTGGCGCAAGGACCTGGCCGGGCTGGCCGACCGCGTGGGAGTGTGGCGATGAACGCCGCGGAGCTGCGCGATCACTGCGTGTCGTTCGCCGGGGCGGAGGAGACGTTCCCGTTCGGTCTCCGCACCTCGGTGTTCAAGGTCGGCGGGAAGATGTTCGCGCTGTGCCAGCTCGGCGCGGACTCGCTCCGCGTGAGCGTGAAGTGCGAGCCGGCGCTCGCGCAGGCGCTGCGCGATGCGCACGCAGCGGTGATCCCCGGATATCACCTCAACAAGCGCCATTGGAACACGGTGATACTCGACGGCTCGCTCCCCGACGAGACCGTGCGCGACATGATCGAGGACTCCTACGACCTCGTGGTGAGCAAGCTGCCGCGAGCCCAGCGGCGTGCCCTCGGATGGCAGGGCGAGGTCTGAGCGAGGTTGCGGGCGCGCGCGGTGCAGCGCACCGACGACGGGCTGCGGGCGAGTTGAGCGGTGTGCGGAGAGCGACCCGCCTGACGAACGCCGGCGCGGGCGATCAGGACGGTGGACGCCAGCCTCTCGCCAGCGTGGTTTGGCCCACCTCGATGATGTAGCCGTCGGGGTCGCGGATGTAGCAGCGGATCTCGGTGTCGTGCTGCTTGGGCGGCGTGAGGAAGTGGGCGCCCCGCGCGCTCCACTCGTCGTACACAGCTTGGATGTCGGCAACCCGGATGTTGAGGAAGCTGCTCACCCGGTCCGGGTCGGGCGGCGTCTCGAGCGTGACTGTCGGCTTGTCGTCGGTTGGGCCTCCTCCGACGTTGATGATGATCCAGCTGTTGGCGAGCGCCACGTAGGTCACCTCGTCACCGGACTCGCCGGAGATCACGGTCTTGCCGCCGAGCACCTCGGTGTAGAAGCGCCGGGAACGCTCCACGTCCTCTGAGACGATGAAGTGGGCCAAGACCATCTCCTGCTCGAGCGCGCTCATGCCGACCTCCGTCCGGGTTGCCGTCAGGAGCCTTCGTTGACGAACGCCTGGTAGGCGCGGCAGGGCTCGTTGCGCAGGCTCGGGCACGGCGGCAGCGGGGTGGGGACTTCGACGCCGGGCACCACCGGCAGGGTGAGGCTGGAGGGCATGCTGGGCGAGAACGCGATCGACTCGCTGGCGGTGGCGCTTTCGGGCTGCGTGCGGCTGAACGACCACACGGGCTGCGTGCCGTTGGGCGCGGCGATGGTGACGCGGATGCGCGAGCCGGCGCGGTAGGCGTGGCCCTCGAAGTACAGGGGGATGGTGACCGGCACGAATTGGTCGGCCGGCATCGGTTCCACGTCGGAGGCGCGGAAGGTGGGTATCGGCTGCGTCGCCGTGGGTTCCTGCGCGAGCATGTTTTCGGCGTTGGTGGCGAGCTTGCGCTCGCTCGCCCGCAGCCAGCCGTCCTGCACGAACGTTTCGTTGCCATCGGGTCGCACCTCGCTGACGGTTGCCTGGAAGTCCACGTCGGGGGTGGAGGACTTCACCCACAGCTGCACCGCGCCGGCGCCGATGGCGGTGGTGTCGGCGGCGAGCGGCGCGGACACGTAGGACACGGCGGAGCCCGCCTGGGGCTGCTCCCAGTTCCATTCCCATTGCGAGGCGTCGCCCCACAGGCCACCCGACTCGGTGGTGGGCCCGAAGTCGGTGAGCGGCGTGGCGCCTGCGTTGGAGGTGTAGGTGTCCACGCCTTCGCCTTCCGGCTGCTGTTCTGAGAGCGTGCCGTTAGGGCCGAGGTACCAGCTGCGCGCCTGCGTGCCGGGGATGGGGAACTGCGAGAAGGACTGTTCGAAGCCGGGATAGGGGTTGCCGGGCGTGGTGGCGCCGAGCGGCGATGTGCCGGCGCCGTTGTCGAACAGCACCCTGATCCGCGGCAGCGCTTCGAACGCGGACAGCGCGCCCCTGTAGGTGAGCTTCTGCTGGACCGGATCGGGCGGCAGCGTCACGAGGTCGGTCTTGGGCAGCCCCATCGCTTCCCAATAGACGACGGGGGCGACGAGGTGCACCACGGCTGCGTTGACGATCGGCGCCTGGTGCGCGACGTACAGCTCGAGGAAGTCGTAGAGCCGGTCGTAGGTGTAGGGGTCGAGCGAGTCGATGTGAGCGCCGTTGGTGAACGTGAACCACTTGCGCGTGGTGCCGGTGAAGTGCTGGGCGAGGTCCGCGCAGTGCCCGCCGGTCTGCTCGTCCTCCCACTGGCAGGCCATGAAGGTGGGCACGTCGATCTTGTGGACGAACGTGATCGGGTCGAGCGGGTCGGCCACCGCCGGGCTGTAGGTGGAGTGTTCTTCGATCGTTTCCAGCAGGTTGGTGGCCTCGCCGTGCATCACCTGGTTTTCGGCGCACGTCTGGTCGCCTTCTTCGATGCGCTTGGTGGCCCACGCCTGTCCGTGGCCGGGGCTGGCCGGTTCGGCGTTCTGCTGTCGTTCTTCCGCCCACGGCACCGCGAAGCCGGTGTTGAGGACGCCGCCGGGGTAGAGGGTGGTGGCGGTGGCGTCGAGCACCGACAGCGGCGCGATCGCGGCGAGGTCGGGCGGGCGCGTCTGCGCGGTGAACAGCTGGCTGATGCCGCCGTAGGAGATGCCGAACATGCCGACCTTGTGGTGGAGCACCCAGGGCTGGTGGGCGATCGTCTCGATCACGTCGTAGCCGTCGAGGTTCTGCAGCGCTTCGAAGAAGTCGTAGGCGCCGCCGGAGCAGCCGGTGCCGCGCATGTTGACGTCGACCACCGCGAAGCCCATCAGGTTGGCGAGCACCGCGATGCCGCTTTCCGGGCCGGCGGGGTTGGCGTACCCGTAACCGGAGTACTCGATCAGCGTGGGATAGGGCGGCGTGAAGCGCGAGCTGGCCTTGGACAGGCCGGGAACGCTCGACGCGGACCCCGGCAGCAGTCCCGCGGGTTCGCTCGGCGGGTGCACGTCGATCGCCAGCTTGGTGCCGTCGCGCGTTTCCAGGTAGGTGTAGCCGCTATCGGGGATTTCCTGGTCGTAGATCCCCGGGTCCCACGGCGCCGAGGTGTCCTTGTGCACCGTGATCGGCGCCGACGTTTCGCCGCTCGAGCTCAACCGCACGCGGTAGCGCCGGCCCGGCTGCACTTCGCGGAACAGCAGTCCCCCGAGCGAGTCCGCTTCCCGCGTGGACACGGTGGCGCCGTGCGAGTTCAGCAGCGACGCCTGCGCGCCTGCGGCCAGGCCCGTGACGTAGACCTGTTCGACGCTGCCCCGCGCGGTGAACGCCGACGCGCTCGCGGCCGCGAGCAGGAGCGAGGCAAGCGCTGCGAGCGGCGCCGCCACGACCAACCGGATCCCCCTCGCTTGCTTGGCTGCCACCAACTCTCCCGCCTCGGGCGAACGTATTCCCCGCCGGCAGGCATTCTAATCGCCGATGCGAAGGAAGCCATGCGCGACCCGGCCCGGCGGCGGGATCGGCAGGCCTCGGACCTGGGTTCGGTCAGCCGGCGCTGAGCGTGATTCGTCAGCCGGCGCTGAGCGTGAGCGTGGCGACGGTCACGTGCGGCCACAGCACTTTGTTGAAGATCAGGATCACGGTCTGCGTGTACTGCAGCTGCAGGAACGTGGGCTCCGGCCAGAAGGGCTCTATCAGCCTGCTCGGTCCCTCGGGCTCGGGTACGAGCTCGCGGCCTGCGACAACACGCGGCGGCTGCGCCAGCGGGTGCGGGCTCCCCATGCGCACCCACTCGATCCAGAAGGTCGCGCTGGCGGAGTGCACGAACGCGTTGGGGGTGAGCGGATTGTCCGGTTCGGCCGGGTTCTCGATGCCGAGAAACGGGATGTTCTCGGCGCCGCCGCCGACGTTTTCGGTGGTGAGCTCGATCGCGATCGTGCCGAGGATGTCCTGGTGCTGGATCGCTTCGCGCAGCACCGAGTTGGGGTCGTTGATGAACCCCTGGAACTCCGGTGGGAACGGACCGTTGCTCTGCGAGCCTTTGCCGTCCTGGCTGATGTCCACCTCTTTGACTTCGTGCTCTTCGCCTTTGCCGGCCGGCGGCGGTATTTCGACCGGCTGGATGCCGAGGCCGAGCGCGGGCGGTTTCGGGTTGAAGGGCGGCAGGCCCGGGATCGGGTAGACGGAGCGTATGTTCGGCGGTCCGGGGACCGGCGTGGCGCTCGGCGCCACGCCCTGCATGAGCACGGAGACCCCGTGCGGGATAGTCGCCAGCCGCACGATGCTCGGTGGGTTGAGCGGTTCCTTGCTCGCCGGTACGTTCATGAACAGGCCGGGCTCGATGTGCAGCGCTTCGCCCGCCGTGGAGAAGCCCGGCGCATCGGCGTCGGTTACGCGCTGCAGGTAGTGCAGCCCGTAGAGGCCGAGGTCGGGCTGTTCGCCGAAGCCGCGGTTCGGCACCACGCCGGGGATCACCTGGAATTCGAAGGTCTCGCTCGTGAGGTTGAGCTCGAGGAAGCGTTTGATCTGGCTGTTCTCAGGCGGCTGGTTGTTGTCCGGGCGCCAGATCGCGTTGAAGCCCCGGCCCTTCCACGTGCCCGCCAGCGACGCCAGCGGGCCGAGGTTCGTCGCTGTCGAGATCGGCCCTGCGCCGAACCTCGGCGGGCCACCGGCGCTCATGTGCGATGGCGGCTCGCCGGCCCCCGGTTGCGCGTTCACGGCATGCCTCCTTGTGCGGTTTTGTCACCCCCGAGGCCCCGGCCGCTCGGCGCAGCCCCGCCGCACCAAGCACGCCCCAAGCCTCGACTAGTCCACGTACGACCAGCCCACATATACGCCAATCGGCCCGCGCAGGTGTGAAAAATCGTTATCTATAGTTAGATTGTTTCTGACTATCTAGCGCTGGGCGCGGGTGCGCGATGGGTGGGGCAGCCCTTCGCAGCCGTCGGCGGAGGGCGGCGCGAGTTGACCGGGCAGGATCGCTGGATTAGGATTGGCCCGCGTTTCGGAATCGCGCTAACGCTGGGGGGCGCAGTGATCGAGCTCACGCATACGGTCGACTACATCTACATGCTGCTGATCACGGCTGGCGTCGGCGCGATCGGCGGGTTGGGGGCTGAACTCGTGCTCAGTCGCAGCGAAGGCACCGGCATGCTCGCGCTTCCGCGCGCGCTCAAAGGCAGCGAGCTGGTGAGCCTCGGGTTCCCCGCCAGCTTGATCGTCGGCGCGATCGCCGCGGTGGCTGCGCTGTACTTCTTCCCTCCGCTCGCCGAAAAGGTGATCGCGAGCCCGAAGGGCTCCGCTCCGAAGGTCGTGAGCGAGTATGACCTCGTGAAGCTCGTCCCGCTGGCGATGATCGTCGGGTCCGCCGGGCCTGCGTTCCTGAAGGCCGCGCAGTCGCGGCTGCTTTCGGCGCTCAGCGCGCAAAAGGCCGAAGCGACGGCAGACACCGCGAAGGCGCAGGTCGATCAAATCGCGGCGTCGGCCAAGGCGGAGGTCGCAAGCGCCGTGCAGAGCGCCGTCTCCCTGCACATGCCCACAGCTGCTCCCGCCTTCGCGCAGAAAGTCGCCGCGACCGCCTCGAGCTCGGTCGAGGCAGCGCTCGAACCGCAGGTCGAAGGCGCGCACAGGCAGGTCGACGCGATCGCAACCGGCTCGCCACAACCAGGCACGCAGGCGCCGGAACCGGCCGCGCAGGGTGGCTAGCTCCCGCCTTGCGCGGGGAGCTCGTCTCGTCCGGCAAGCGACGATCTCAGCTGCGAGAGCGGGCGGACTTGACGCCCGCTCGCGTCGAAGTTCTCGGGCGCGAGCCAGGCCTCGAAGGCACGGCGGCGCGCGGGCCACTCCCCGTCGGTGATGGAGTACCAGGCGGTGTCGCGGTTGCGGCCCTTCACCACGAGGTGGTTGCGGAACACGCCCTCGAAGCTGAAGCCGAAGCGCTCGGCGGCGCTGCGCGAGGCGGCGTTGAGCGAGTTGCACTTCCACTCGAGCCGGCGGTAGCGGAGCTCGTCGAAGGCGTGGCGGGCGAGCAGGTAGATGGCCTCGGTGGCCGCGGCGGTGCGCTTCAGCGCCGTGCCGAACCACACGTGGCCGATCTCGATCACGCCGTGCTCGGGCTGGACGTTGAGGAAGGCCGCAAGCCCCAGCGGCCGCTCGTCCGGCAGCGGCGCGATCGTGAAGTACACGGCCTCGGGCGCGCTCGCGGCCCAGCGCAGCATCTCGCGCAGCTGCTCGGGACTCTCGTAGGGGCCGTCCGGCAGGTAGGTCCAGATCAGCGGATCGCCGTGCGGCGCGTGCGAGATCTCGTACAGCGGCTGCGCGTCGGCGTCTGGGTCGACGGGGCGCAGCAGCACGCGATTGCCGTGCAGCGGCTCGCGCTGCGGGTGCGCGGCGGGCGTCCACGCAAGCTGCTCGCCGAGCGGAAGCTGCACGTGCGCAGTGAAGCAGAGCGCGAGGCCGCCCAGCCGGGTGGCGGCGAGGCCGCGTCGCCCGCCGGGGGCCGGGGCGCGCAGCCGGGCGGGCGCGCGCGCCATAAGATCCCCGCGCGATGGACTACGAGCAGATCACCACCGACCTCGGCGACGGCGCGCTCACGATCACGCTCAACCGCCCCGAGCGGCTGAACGCGTGGACGCAGCAGATGGGCCTCGAGATCCGCCACGCGCTCGACCGCGCCGACGGCGACGACGAGGTGCGCGCCGTGATCTTCACCGGCGCCGGCCGCGGCTTCTGCGCGGGCGCCGACCTGGCCGGCGGCGGCGACACGTTCGACGCGCGCAAGCGCGAGGCGGTGGCGGGCGAGCGCCGCGACAACGGCGGCGAGCTCACGCTGCGCATCTTCGACAGCAAGAAGCCGGTGATCGCCGCCATCAACGGGCCCGCGGTGGGCGTCGGCGCCACCATGACGCTGCCGATGGACGTGCGCCTCGCCGCCGACGACGCGCGCATCGGCTTCGTATTCGCCCGCCGCGGCATCATCCCCGAGGCCTGCTCGAGCTGGTTCCTGCCGCGCGTCGTCGGCATCAGCCGCGCGATGGAGTGGGTCGCCACCGGCCGCGTGTTCTCCGCGCAGGAGGCGCTCGAGGGCGGGCTCGTGCGCAGCCTCCACCCCAAAGACCAGCTGCTCGACGCCGCCCGCGCGCTCGCCCGCGAGATCGCCGAGAACACCGCGCCGGTGTCGGTCGCGCTCGCGCGCCAGCTGATGTGGCGCATGCTCGGCGCCGAGCACCCCATGTACGCGCACCGCGCCGACTCGCGCGGCATGGTCGCGCGGGGCCAGTCCGCCGACGCCGTCGAGGGCATCACCGCCTTCCTCGAGAAGCGCCCCGCGCGCTTCCCCGACCGCGTCAGCGAGGGCCTACCCGACGTGATGCCGGGGTGGGTGGCGCCGGAGTTCGAGTAGACGCGGAGGCCGTCGCTCCTGCTCCTGCCCTGGCGGCCTTGTGCCGACGCCTTGACTATCGATAGTTGAGCGATATATACTGTCTGCATGAGGAAGCGCGCGATGCAGGAGGCTACGTTCCTGATCTTGACCGCGTTGGCTGGGGGCAGCCAACACGGCTACGGGATCATCACCGACGTCGAGCGGATCTCCGACCAGCGCGTTCGGCTGCGCGCCGGGACCTTGTACACCGCTCTGGAGCGTCTTCGCGCGGACGGGCTGGTCGAGGTCGACCGCGAGGAGATCGTGGATGGCCGGTTGCGCCGCTACTACCGTCTCAGGGCCGCGGGCCAGGAGCGCCTCGCCGCCGAGGCAGCTCGACTGCAAGCGAATGCGCTGGTTGCGATGTCGCGGCTGGATGCGGTCGGAGCGGCGCGATGAGCAATGCCGCCGACCTGGAGCGCCGTTACCAGCGTCTGCTCGCGTGCTACCCGCCCGCGTTCCGTCGTGAGCACGGGGAGGAGATCCTCTCGGTGCTGATGGCCGGCGCCGAGCAGGGCCAGCGGTGGCCGCGTCTGGTGGAGGTCTCTGATCTGCTGAGAAGCGCGATCTACATGCGACTGCAAGCCAGGCTCAGAGCGTCATGGGCATGGGAGTACAGGCACCGGCGAGTCACCGTTCCCGTGCGTGTAGCCACCGGGATCTGGTTGGTGGTCCTCACCGCCGTCCTGTACGGGTATGGCGTTGGGGGCTGGTGGGCACTGCTGCTGGTCCCGGCGGCAGCAGCGCATTTCTACATCGTCTACCGCACGCTGAGGCACCGCGTCGAGGGTTAGCGCTGCCCGCTCGCAGGCGCACGCACCAAGCGCTGCGCTAGCGCCTTCGCCCCGATGAAACGACCAGCTTGACCTTCGCCCGCGGCGCCAAGCGCGAGTGAAGGCGCGCGAGCACCCGCACCACGCGCCCACGGCGCACCAGGCGGCTGTGGGTGTAGCTGACCTGCGCCCTGCAGTCAGCCGCCGCCAACTGGTGCTCGGCGTGCCCCACGCTGCTCGAGCGCCTGATCAGCGGCACCACGCACGGGCGTCCCGCCGACACCGTCAGCGCCACCGCCGCGCCCGGTGCGAGCTTCTCGCCCGAGGCCGGGAGCGGCCTGTCCCCGAGCATCGCGGGCGCGACCATCCACGTGCAGATCACCGTCAATGTCAGGAGGCTGGTCGAGTGCCGCTGGGGTCCTGCGGCGAGCCTGCGGATCGTGGGTATCACCGACATAGCGGCCCGTTCGACCCATTCGACTTCAACGTTTAGCCCGGCAACTCCTGCACCACCGACAGCACCGGCGCGAACAGGTCGCCTTTGTCCTCCACGCGCTCCAGCGCCTCTCCGGCCTCGAAGCTGAGCGCCGCGGGGTCGCCGTCGTCGAGCGCGCGGCGCAGCTCCTCCCACTCCAGCGGCGTCGACACCGTGGGGCGCTCGGCCGCGCGCAGCGAGTACGCGCACACCGTGGTCTTGTTCGCGTCGTTCTGGCTCCAGTCGATCAGCACCTTGCCAACTCGCTTGGAGCGCGTCATGCGCGCGATCGCCAGCTCCGGCTCGGCCTGCTCCAAGAGCTCCGCCACCGTCTTCGCAAACGGCTTCGTGCGCTCGTAGCTCGCGCCCTCGCCGTTGAGCGGCACGTACACCTGGATGCCCTTCGAACCCGACGTCTTCGCCACGCTCTGGAGGCCCACGCCCGCCAGCACGTCGCGCAGCAGCAGCGCCACGCGCGCGCACTCCATCACGCCCGCCGGCGCGCCGGGGTCGAGGTCGAACACCGCCGCCGTGGGCCTGTCCATGCGCTCGCCGCGCGCCAGCGGCACGTGCAGCTCCAGCGCCGCCAGGTTCGCCAGCCACACCAGCGTCGCCTCGTCCTCCGCCAGCACGTAGTCGATCAGCTTGCCCCGCGCCCGCAGCGCCACCGTGCGCACCCACTCCGGCCGGTGCGCCGGCGCCTGCTTCTGGAAGAAGTGCTTGCCCTCCACGCCGTCCGGCCAGCGCGTCACCGTCAGCGCCCGTCCTGCCAGGTGCGCCAGCAGCACCGGCGCCACCGCCGCGTAGTAGTCGATCACCGCGCGCTTGTCCGTGCCCGTACGGGGGTACAGCACCTTCTCCAGGTTCGACAGCTTCAGCTCCCGCCCACCCACCCGCGCCAGCGCGCTCCCGCGCGCGCCCGCTTCGATCCGCAGCGCGCCCTCTGCACGCACGCCGCCACCCCTCCTCATATTCGTCTTCTTCTCCTCGCCGCCAGAGCTGCCGCAGCTCGCGCCCGCGTCCTCGCGCACCACCTCGGTCGGGTCCTTGTCCTCGCGCAGCCCCACGTACACCGGCGCGCGCAGGCTGCCGCCCTCCGTCCAGTGCGCGAAGCGCACCTCCGCCACCAGGCGCGGCTCGCTGAAGATCGCCTCCCGCGGCGGGCGCTCGCCCGCGCCGAACGGCGAGCGCTCGCGCTCCAGCCGCGCCAGCAGCTTCGAGAGCCTGCGCAGCTCAGCCTCGTCCAAGCCGCTGCCCACCCTGCCCACGTAGCGCAACGCGCCGCCCTGCTCGTACACGCCCAGCAACAGCGCCCCGATCGTCCCGCGCCGCTTGCCCTTGCCCCGCAGCCAGCCCCCAACCACGAACTCCTGGCGTCCCGTGCTCTTCACCTTCACCCACCCGCGCGAGCGCACCCCCGGCTGGTAGGTCGAGTCCAGCCGCTTCGCCACCACGCCCTCGAGACCCTGCTCGGCGGCCGCCTGCAAGAGGGCGCCGCCTTCCCCCACCACGTGCTCCGGCGTCTGCCAGCTCTCCCCGTGCAGGCGCAGCTCCGCCAGCAGCTCGCGGCGGTCCGCATACGCCAGCCCCATCAGCGAGTGCCCGTCCAGCCACAGCAGGTCGAACAGCATCAGCGTCACCCGCGCCTGCGCCGCCAGTCGTTTCGCCTGCGCCCTGCTCGCCACGTGCATGCGCCGCTGCAGCGCCGCGAAGCTCGGGCGCCCCTGCGCGTCCAGCGCCACGATCTCCCCGTCCAGCACCGCGCTGTGCGAGCTCAGCGCCCGGTTCAGCCGCGCCAGCTCCGGATAGCTGTCCGTCACGTCGTTCAGGTTGCGGCTCTCCACGCGCAGCTCCCCCGGGCGCGAGTACACCAGCGCCCGCACCCCGTCCCACTTCACCTCATACGCCCACCCCTGCTCCTCCGCCGGCAGCTCGCCCGCCCGCGCCAGCATCGGCACCACGTGCTCCGGCATCGCTTCGCGCCCGCCCGCCGGATCGGGCTCCGGCGCGTCCATGCGGTGGATCATCCAGTCCTTCGGCCGCTCCCCCCGCTCGGTCGCAAACAGCGCGTAGCTCCCCTCCACCCGCTCGCCGTGCAGCGCCACCTCCACCTTGCGCCGCTCCCACTTCAAGCACTCGTACGTCCCCCGGTCCCAGATGCTCATCGTGCCAGCGCCGTAGCTGCCCTGCGGGATCTCGCCGTCGAAGTCCAGGTACTCCAGCGGGTGGTCCTCCGTGTGCGCCGCAAAGTGGTTGCGCCCCCGCTCCTGCGGCAGCCCCTTCGGCAGCGCCCAAGACGCCAGCGCGCCCTCGTGCTCCAGGCGCAGGTCCCAGTGCAGCCGCCGCGCGCTGTGCTCGTGGATCACGAAGCGCAGCGCGCCCCCCTCGCACGCCGCCGCGCCCGCCTGCTCGCGCGCCGCTCGCGTCCCCCCTTGCGCTCGTGCGCCCTGCGCGCCCGCCGGCTCCGGTGTCGTCGAGAAGTCGCGTTTGGCGCGGTAGCGGCGCAGGCGCTCGCCGTCCGCCACTAGCGCTTCGCGGAGGTCCGCGACGCACCCGGCTTCTTCGCCGCCGGTTTCTTCGCCGCGGGTTTCTTCTTGGCCGGCGCCTTGCGCGCTTTCGCCGCGCTCTCGCCCGCGCCCTCGCGCTCGCGCACCGCCTGCAGGCTCGCCTTCAGCGCGCTCATCAGGTCCGGCGCCGGCGTCGCCGCCTCCTCCGCCTGCGGCTGCACCGCGATCGCCTTGCCCTGCGCCTTGCTCTCGATCAGCGCCAGCACCTCCTCGCGGTAGCTGTCGCGGAAGTCCTCCGGCACGAAGTTCGCCGCCAGCGAGTCCACCAGCTGCTTCGCCACGTCCAGCTCGCGCTTGGTCACCGACAGCTCGCTCGCCTCCGCCACCTCGTCCAGCCGCTGCGGCGAGAGCACTTCGTCGGCGAACAGCATCGTCGCCATGCCCAGCGCCTCGCCCATCGGCCGCACCGCCACCAGCTGCTCCTTGGAGCGGATCACCACGCGCGCGATCGCCACCTTGCCCGTCTCGCGCATCGCCTCCAGCAAAAGGCGGTAGGGCTTCGCGCCGCCCGTGCCCGGCGCCAGGTAGTAGGGGTGGTCGTAGTACACCGGGTCGATCTGCGCCAGGTCCACGAACTCCTCGATCTCGATCGTCTTCGTCTTCTTCGGCTCGATCGCCTCGAGCTCCCCCGGCTCCACCACCACGTAGCGGTCGCTCGCCAGCTCGTAGCCTTTCACCACGTCCTCGTACGGCACCTCCGCGCCCGTCGACGGGTCCACGCGCTTCTGCGCGATGCGCGCCCCCGTCGCGCGCGAGAGCTGGTGGAAGCGCACCGTCTTGCGGTCCACCGCGCTGTATAGCTTCACCGGCACCGTCACCAGGCCGAAGCCGATCGTGCCCGTCCAGATCGCCCTGGGCATGATCTATTCCTACCACCTGCCGCGCGTGCTCACCAGCGGTGCAAAGCGCGGCCCGGCGGGCGCGGGCCTGCACCGGCTGCGTTGTCTCCGGCCGGCGCGCTAGTACGCGAAAACGTCGGGGAAGCCGCCCACTTCGAGCTCGACGCGCGTGGGCAGGTGGGCGTAGCACCTGTCCCGCAGCTCCACGCGTCCCTCGCTGCGGAGCTTCCCGTCGAGCAGCGCGTAGAGGGGCATGAGGTAGCGAACATCGTCTGCCGCGTAGCGCAACTGCTCAGCCGAGAGCTCCACCGTCCAATCGCTTGTCCGCTGGCTCTTGTCCAGATGCACTCCTAGATGTCGCTGCAACAGGGGCGCCAAGGAGTGCGCCTCGCAGGGCGCCTGTGGCTCGGCGAGCTTCGAGGCGATCTTCGTGCATGCCACGTGCGCAGGTGTCACGCCCCAGTGAAACGCCAGGAACCGCAGGTCGAACATCGCGTGATGCAAGATCTTGCCGATCGCGGCGTCCTCCACGATCGCGCGCAGGCGGTAAGGGACCTTGTCGCCGATGCGGATCACATATGTCGTGTCTTCGACCTGCATCTGCACTGTGCAGATGCGCTCTCGGCGCCAGTCGAGCCCGGTCGTCTCGATGTCCAGAGCGACGGTGCTGGCCTCGATCGCCTGCTCGAAGCCCCGCTCGTCCAGGTCGTCGCAACCCACCAGCGGAGGCTGAGCTTCGTGAACCGAACAGACCGTCACGCTCATGGCGGACGATGCTACTGCTGGCGGCGGGCGGAAGAGCTGCGCCAGAGGTCCTCGAACTGGTCGCTGAAGAACCGGTGCAATGTGCCGCCCTGCGCACATTCGAAGGCCGGAACCTCGACCCGACTGCCAACCTGGGCGTAGAGGACTCCGATGCAGCGTCCGTCGAATCGATAGTACGTGAAGACCGGAAAGGCCTCCGTCACGCGAACCTAACCCGCGATGGCGATGGCCCTCACAATCGGCCTTGTTCAGTCACGGCGATTCGGGCCGAGCCGCGCCGCCCCGCTCGCGCATGCTCTCCGGCAGCAGGTCGCTGGGCGCGCGCAGCTCCTGCTCGTCGTGCCACTGCAGCGCCAGGCCGTGGCCGTCGCTGTCGGGCTTGCCGGCCGCCTCCACCTCCTGTGGCGTCGCCGACACGCGCGCGGAGTAGATCGAGGGCGCGCCCAGCAGCCGCGCCAGCACCGTCGCCTCCACCACCGCCAGCAGGATCGGCACCATCAGCGCGTCCGAGCGGTGCGTCAGCTCCAGCAGGAGCACCACCGCCGCCAGCGGGCCCTGCATCGCCGCGCCCAGCACCGCCGCGCCGCCCACGATCGCGTAGCTGCCCAGCGGCGTGCCGGGCCACAGCTGCGTCCAGGCCCACCCCAGCAGGCTGCCAAGCAGCACGCCGTAGGCGAGCGTCGGCGTGAACAGCCCGCCGGGCGCGCCGCTGCCGAGGCAGGCCGCGGTGACCAGCGGCTTGAGCGCCCACAGCACCGCCACCAGGCCGATCCCGAGCTGGCCCACCAACGCCAGCGCCACCACCGGCTTGCCGTTGCCCAGCAGCTGCGGGTAGGGGATCGCCAGCGCGCCCAGCGCCACCAGCACCGCCACCGGCGCCAGCGCGCGCTGCCAGCCGCGCGGCTTGAGCGCGTGCGCGAAGCGGATCAGGCGGATCCAGGCCACCGCCGCCAGCCCCGCCAGCGGCCCCACCAGCAGCGCCCACACCACCAGCCGCGCCTGCAGCTGGTAGCTCGGGATCGCGTAGGTGGGCCCGCTCGGCAGTGCGATCCAGGCCACCGCGGTGGCGATCAGCGAGCTTGCCAGCGCCGGCAGCACCAGCGGCAGCGTCAGCGTGCCCAAGAGCACCTCCAGCGCGAACAGCGCTCCCCCCAGCGGCACGTTGTACACCGCCGCCATGCCCGCGCCGGCGCCGCACGCCACCAGCAGCCGCCGCTGCCAGAACGGCAGCCGCGCCCAGTCGCTCAGCGCGCTCGCCACCCCCGCGCCGGTGAGCTGCGGCGCCGCCTCGCGTCCCAGCGACGCGCCCAGCGCCACCACCGTGATCGACTCCACCGCGCGCGCCAGGCTCGACAGCAGCGGCACGCGCGCCCCGCGCAGCCAGATCGCCTCCGACACCTCGCCGCCGCCGAGGCGCGCGTGCGCGACCCCGCCTGCGCCCGCCAGCGCGCCTGCGCCCGCCAGCACCAGCAGCCGGTGCGTCGCCGAGGTGCGGCGCACGCCCTCCAGGAAGTCGCCCGCGTGATAGCCCCACGCCAGGTGCTGCACCGCCCGCAGCAGCTCCATCAGCGCCGCGCCGCCCAGGCCCGCGCACACGCCCACCGCCACCACCAGCGCCCAGAAGCGCAACCGGTAGGAGGCCACGATGCCCTTGCCCGGCACGTTCGGCTGCGGCGTCGGCGAGATCATCTACGCGAAGTCTGACGGCGCGCGCAGCGGCGTCGGCGCGGCGCTGTCGACGGGCCCGCGCGGTGCCGCAGGGCGCCCCGGCCCTCCGCGGGCCCGCGCCGCCCACAAAACTGGCCAGTCAGCCAGTATGATCCTCGCACGATCGGCGCGAGCGAGCTTGGAGGCTGAGATGGCAACTGTTGGACGCGACATAGAGGCGTTGGAACTGACCGACGAAGAGCTGTGGAAGGACGGGCCGCCGCTCGACGCGTTCAAGGAGATGCGGCGAAGCTGCCCGATCCACTGGACCGAGAAATTCGAACTCTTCCCCGAGGAGGCCGGCTTCTGGTCGGTCACCACCGCCGAGGACATCCACACCGTCAGCCGCGACTGGCAGACCTACTCCTCCGAACTCGGCGGCGTGCTGGCGGCGGCCGCAGGCTTCCCCATCGAGCTCGCGCGGGCGATGTTCATCGGCATGGACCCGCCCAAGCACGACCGCCTGAAGGCGCTGTTCCAGGCGGGCTTCACCCCCAGGCGCATCGCCGCCCACGAGGACGAGATCCGCGCGATCGTGCGGCGCGTGCTCGACCGGTTGAACGGGCGCGAGCGGTGCGACCTGGTCACCGACGTCGCCCAGCCGGCGGTCTCGCGCGTGATCGGCAGCTTCATGGGCATACCCGAGGAGGACGACGCGATCTGGGCGCGGCTGATGAACTCCACGCTTGGCGCCGCCGACCCCGATATCAACCCCGACGGCTTCGAGGGCGCGATCGAGAAAGACCTGCCGGAGATCTTCGAGCGCTGCCGCAAGCTGATCGCCGAGCGCCGCGAGCACCCCACCGAGGACCTCACCAGCGTGCTCGTGCACTCCGAGGTCGACGGGCAGAAACTGGAGGAACACGAGATCGTGATGGGCTTCTTCCTGCTCGTCGCCGCCGGCAACGACTCCACCAAGGCCACCTACTGCAGCGGCATGCGCGCGCTGATGGAAGACCGCGAGCAGATGCGGCTGCTGCTGGAGGACCCCGCGCTGATCCCCGACGCGGTGGAGGAGGCGCTGCGCATGTTCCCCGCCTTCGCGCACTTCCGCCGCACCGCCACCTGCGACACCGAGCTGCACGGCCGGAAGATCAAGGAGGGCGAGAAGGTGGTGATGTGGTACGTCTCCTCCAACCGCGACGAGACGCGCTACGAGGACCCCGACCGCTTCGACCTGCGCCGCAAGGCCGAGCACCAGGCCTTCGGCGCCGGCGGGCGCCACTTCTGCCTCGGCACCGCGCTCGCGCGGCTGGAGCTGCGGGTGCTGATCGAGGAGACGCTCTCGCGCTATCCCCACATCGAGCTCGCCGGCGGGGCGGGCGGGCCCCAACACGTGGAATCGCTGTTCATCAACCAGCTCAAGACACTGCCCGTCAAGCTCGGGCCGCGCGCCGTATCCTCCGCCTGAGTTGAACGACTTCAACGCCGCCATCATCGAGGAGTTCCGCACCCACGGTGGCCGCGTCGGCGGGCCGTTCGAGGGCGCGCAGCTGCTGCTGCTCACCAGCACCGGCGCCAAGAGCGGGCAGCCGCGCACCACGCCGGTGGTCTATCTCGAGGACGGCGAGAACCTCGTCATCTTCGCCTCCAAGGCCGGCGCGCCCACCGATCCCGCCTGGTATCGCAACCTGCTCGCCGACCCCTCCGCCAGCGTCGAGGTCGGCACCGACACGCTCACCGTGCGCGCGCGCGTCGCGGAGGGCGAGGAGCGCGAGCGCCTGTACGCACGGCAGGTCGCGAGGATGCCGCAGTTCGCCGACTACCAGGCCAAAACCACCCGCCGGATCCCCGTGGTGGTGCTCGAGCGCGCCGGCTGAGCGCGCGCTGCCGCGCGCACCGCTCTCTAGAGCGAGATCCATTTATGCGAATGGACGCTTGTTCGGTTTCATTTTATTAATTGGATTTTGCGGACAAGGAGCTCCGATGACTGTCCTGTAAACGTCTGTGGGAGGAGCTCAAACATGCACGCTTCGAACTTGGGGGACGACACGCGGGCGTGCGTACGCGCGCGTGTCGTGACGGCGCTGGCGCCGGTGGCGCTGCTGTGCGCGCTGGCGGGCGGCCTGGCATGGGCGCCGGGCGCACGCGCGGCGAGGCCGGCGCGGCTGCACGCGACCCGGCAAGAGCGCGCGGCGAAGCCGGCGCTGTCGAGCAGGCCGTCGCTGTCGACGGTGCCGCCGGCGGAAGTGGAACGGGTCCTGAGCACGCTGCCGTTGCAGGACCTGCCGCAGGCGGAACTGCAGGAAACGCTCACGCAGCTGCTTGGCATCGGCGGCCTGCCGCTGCAGGTGACGCTGGTGGAATCGGCGCTGGGCCAGCTGCTGGGCGAAGAAGCGACGCTGGGCGAACTGCTGGAAGGCGAAGGCCTGTCGGGGCTGCTCGGCGGCGTGCTGCAGGGCCTCGAAGCGCGCGAAGTGCTGGGCGAACTGGTCGCTTCGGCCGAAGATCCGCAGGCGTTGGTGGAACAGCTGCTGGCGGCGCTTAGCGGGCAGCAGCTGCAGGAAGTGCTGGGCTCCACGCCGGTGAGCGAAGGTCTCAGCAACGTGGAAGTGAGCGGCCTGGCCAACGAGCTGGAAACCTCGGTGGAAGGCCTCGACGAACAGCTGGGAGCGAGCGTGGAACAGCTGCCGGGCACGGCGATGGCGCTGACGGCGCCGTTGACCGACGGCAAGACGCTGGGCGTGCTCGACCTCAACGAACACCTCGACCTGCTGACGATCACGCCGGGCGCTGGCGAAGAACCGGGCGCGGGCGGCTCCGGCTCCGGCGGCTCCGGGTCGGGCGGCTCGAGCTCCGGTGGCTCCGGCGCGGGCGGCTCGGGCGGTTCCGGCGGCTCGGGCGCGGGCTCGACGCCGGCGCCGGGCGCCACGGTGGTGGTGGAGCCGGCGGACCAGGCGCCTGCGACGCAGGGCGCGCACACGGCGGCGAAGCGCGGCAAGGTGAGGATCGTGGGTCACTCGCTGCACGGCGGCGTGCTGATGCTGCTGGTGCAGACGCCGTCGGCCGGCGCGCTGAGGGTGAGCGCGGCGGGCGCGCATGGCGTGAGAAGGCAGGTGGATCGCGCCGAGCGCGTGCGCGTGCGCCTGCGGCTGACGCGGGCCGGCGCTGCGGCGCTGCGCAGGCACGGCCGGCTGAGGTTGAGGGTGCGGGCGCTGTTCAAGGCGGTGGGCGGCGCCAGCTCGGCGGCTGCGGCGACGGTGCGGATGCGCTGAGCGGACGCCGGCGCGGCGGCTCCGGCGCGGGTGGCGCCGGAGCCCGCCGCGGGCGCAGCCGTACGGGGGAGCTGTGACTAGAACAAACGTCGATTCGGGCTGTGCTGGGCTGAAGCGGAAAGCTTCGTGCTATTACTCGAAGTTGGACGCGCGAGCACGCTTGCGCTCCCCCGACCGGACTTCAGGGTTGTTCGATTTGGTCGAAGAAGTGGGAAGCGGACATGCTGTGAGCATTTGGAGGAGCAGATGAGCTTTTTCTACATCAGCGACGCGACCGACGAGGGCTCGGAACGGGCGGGCGAGGACGCAGTGGTGCTGGCCGCGGGCGGCGAGCTCGACTTCGAGGCGAGCCCGCAGCTGCGGGAGCGCATCGCCGACCAGCTCAACGCCGGCAAGCGGCGCGTGGTGCTGGACCTGTCGGCGGTGACGTTCATCGACTCCACCGCGATCGGTGCGCTGGTGGGCGCGGCGATGAGGATGCGCGAGCACGACGAGGGCTCGATGGCGGTGGCGTGCAGCGACGACAACCGCCGCGTGCTGCGCATCTTCGACATCGCGGGGGTGGAGAGCATGGTGGCGCTGTACCCCTCGCGCGAGGAGGCGCTGTCGGCTCTGGCGACGGCCGCGTGAGTGGCTGATGTTGGGGCAGCGCGCCTGCGAGCAGCTCCCTGCGAGTGAGCTGCGCCTGCCGGCGCGCGCGAGCAAGCTGGCGCTGGCGCGCGACTACGCGCGCGCCGCGGCCGCGGCGTGCGGCTTCGCCGAGGACGCCTGCTACGAGCTGTCGGTGGCGGTCAACGAGGCCGTCACCAACGCGATCCGCCACGGCCGGCCGGACGCGCAGGGCACCATCCGCGTGAGCGTGCAGGCCGACGAGCGCGCGCTGACGGTGGCGGTGCGCGACTTCGGCACGTTCTCCGCCGGACGCGCCGCCGGCGGTCCGGACGGCGCGGCGAGCGCTGTGGAGGACGGCGGGCGCGGCTTCGCGGTGATGGCGGCGCTGATGGACGCGGTGCAGCTGTGCGTGGCGCCCGGCAGCACCACTGTGCGTCTGTGCAAGGCGCTGCCGTGAGCGCCGCCGCGCGCATCCTGCGAGCGGCGCGCCGGCGCGCGCGCGGCGTGGCGCGAGCCGGGAACGGCGCGGCGCGAGCCCGGCGCGCGGCCGGCGTGGGCGTGGCGGCGCTGTGCGCTTGGCTGGCGCTGCTGGGCGCAGGCGCCGCGAGCGCCGGGGCGGCGCCGTCGCTGGCGCTGCCCGACCTGTCGCTGGCGCTGCCGAACGTGTCGGTGAAGCTGCCGGAAGTGAAGCTGCCGGAAGTGGTGAAAGGCGTGGGCGTGACGGTGCCGGAAGAGACCATCACGGTGCCGAGCGTCACGGTGAGCGTGCCGGAAGTGACGGTGTCGACGCCGGCGGTGACGGTGTCCACGCCCGCGGCCACGGTGTCGACGCCGAGCGTGAGCGTGTCGACGCCGGCGGTGTCGAGCTCGCAGCCCACCGGCTCCTCGACGGGCGGCGGCGAAGGCTCGCAAGGCGGCTCCGGCTCTGGCTCAGGCTCGGGCGGCTCGGGCTCCGGCGGCTCTGGCTCCGGATCCGGTGGCTCCGGCTCGAGCGGCTCGGGCTCGAGCGGCTCCGGCTCGGGCGCCGGCTCCTCCGGCTCGGCAGGCTCGACGGGCTCCTCGGGCAGCGCGCCGGGCGGCGCGGGCACGCTGACGAACGGCGCGGTGGACGGCGCGGCCGCGAGCACGACGCCGGCTGCGACCGGGGCGCGACACGCGCGCAAGGCGAGCAGGCGGGCGAAGGGCGCGGCGAAGGGCAAGGGCAAGGGCAAGGGCGCGGCGAGCGCGGCGGCGGGCGGCGCGCCGGGCGCGGCGGGCGGCGGCGCGGCGCTGGCGCTTAGCTCTGACGCGGGCGGCTCGGGCGGCTCGGGACATGGCGCGAGCGCGAGCGCGGGCAAGAGCGAAAGCCCGCTGCAGGCGATCGGCAGGCACGTGCCGCTGCCGCTGCCGGTGCCGGACTGGAGCAAGCCGATCATCGTGCTGCTGCTCCTGCTGGCGATCTGGTTCGCGCTGCGCTCGCGCGTGTCTGCGCGGCGGGCGCGGCGGCTGGAGCGCCAGCGCGAGGAGCTGCTGCGCGACGTGGGCGCGATGCAGGCGGCGCTGGTGCCGGAGATCCCGGAGCACGTGGCGGGGCTGGCGCTGTCGGTGGCGTACCGTCCGGCGGAGGGGCCGGCGGCGGGCGGCGACTTCTACGACGTGTTCTCGCCCGAGCGCGGCAAGCTGGCGGTTATCCTGGGCGACGTTGCGGGCCACGGCCACGAGGCGCTGACGCAGGCGGCGTTGACGCGCTACACGGTGCGCGCGTACATGCAGGCGGGCCTCGAGCCGCGCGCGGCGCTGGCGCTGACGGGGCGCGTGCTGGGCGACCCGGAGGCGGAGCGCTTCGCGACGGTGGTGGTGGGCCTGTACGACATCCGCGCGGGGCTGCTGACGTTTGCGTGCGCGGGGCACCCGCCGCCGCTGCTGCACGGCCTGCAGACGCGCGAGCCGCCGCTGATCTGCGCGTCGCCGCCGATCGGCTGGACGGCGCCGACGGGCCGCCGCCAGAGCAGGGTGTGGCTGCCGCGCGGCGCGGTGGTGTGCTTCTTCAGCGACGGCCTGATCGAGGCGCGCTGCGGCTCCTCCGAGGAGGACGGCGCGGAGCTGCTGGGGCGCGAGCGCCTGAGCGAGCTGCTGGACTCGCTGGGCTCGCGCCCGGACGCTGGCAGGCTGCTGGGGCGGGTGCGCGAGGCGGCGCGCGCGACTCCGGACGACATGGCGGCGTGCGTGTTGGTGCCGCAGCTGAGCGTGGTGGGCGAGCGCGTGCACGTCGAGGAGCTCGAGGTGGACCGCGTGGCGCTGGAGTCGGGCCAGGCGCGGCGCTTCCTGGAGACCTGCCTGGTGCCGGCGGCGGACATCGACGACCTGCTGGCGCGCGCGTGGGAGCTGGCCGGCGCGCGCGCCACTGCGCTGCTGCGCGCGCAGCTGGGCTCGGCGACGGCGAGCGCGAGCGTGCTGCGCGCGGACGCGCAGCCGGAGAGGGCCGAGGCGGAGCTGCACCCGCACCTGGCGGGCGAGCCCACGGGCGCGGCGTGAGAGGCGCGCCAGTCGCAGTGAGCAGGAAAGCGCGGACTCGTGAGGAAAGCAAGGCAACAAGCTTTGGTCTGCGTGTTGCGACAAGCTGCAAACGTCGGTACGCTGAACGTCCAGGGGCCGCAGGAGATGGAGCCTTCGCAAGCCGTCCGCCCGATGTTTACCCTGGCCGACACCCCCACGACATCGGAGGGACTTGATGGCCGCCGTACGACAAGGGCCTGAGGTGCTCGAGGATCTTACGAAGTACGCCGGAAGCTGGGTTGCGATCCGCGACGGCAAGGTGATCGCCAGTGCGTTGGACTCGGTCGAGCTGCGCAACAAGCCTGGGATCGAGGATACCGACCTCCTGATGCCGGTGCCCGATGTGGCCTCCGGCGCGTTCGTGCTCTAGATAGCCAGCGCCGGTGCCGGATCTGACGGTCGCCTACCGGAGCTTCGGCCTCGGCGAACCGCGTCCCTACCTAGTGCTGATGGTCACGGGACCCGACGGAACCAAACAGGGTCCGATCCCGGGCCTCATCGACACCGGCGCCGACGGGACGGTCCTACCGTTCGGCTATGCCCCCCTGATGGGCTACGAGCCGGCGGACTTGGTGGCCGAACAGGCGACACAGGTCGGCGGCAGTGTGACGATGCATCGCGCGACGCGTCCGGGCCGCGCGTTTGTGCCTGAGATCCCGGACCTCGTGTTCGAGATCACTCCGTCCTTCGTGCAAGGGGCGAGGATCGCGCTCTGGGGTCGAAAGGATCTCCTGCACCACTTCGAGATGAGCATCGCCGAGCGGAGGAAGGAGTTCTCGCTCACGAAGCTCTAAAGGGGAGGAGCGACGCCGATGCCTTGGGAGCGTGCTGCGCGCAGACGCGCAGCCGGAGAGGGCCGAGGCGGAGCTGCACCCGCACCTGGCGGGCGAGCCCACGGGCGCGGCGTGAGCGCTAAGACGCGGCGGCGCCGGCGCCGGCGCCGAGCGGGAAGGCGGTGCGGGTGAGCTCTTCGGAGACGAGCCACAGGCGCTGCGCGACGTCGGCGTTGCGGGCGGCGCGCGAGCGCCCCACCAGCTTGGGCGCGCCGCGGCTTTCGAACAGGCGGCTGGGGCCGGCGTAGGAGTCGCCGGGCACGTCGGCGACGGCGGCGTAGAGCGTGGGCAGCGCGCCGGCGTCGGCGTGCTGCGCGACGAGGCGGTTGCCGACGCTGCTGAGCAGGTCGAAGGAGCGGCGCTGGCTGTGGAACTGCAGGTTGGTGGCGGCGTAGCCAGGGTGCGCGGCGGTGGCGATGACGGGCGAGCCGGCGGCGCTGAGGCGCCGCTGCAGCTCGGAGGTGAACAGCAGGTTGGCGAGCTTGGACTGGCCGTAGGCGGACCAGGCGCGGTAGGGCTTGCGCTCCCAGCCGAGGTCGTCGAAGTCGATGCTGCCGAGGCGGTGCGCGCCGGAGGCGACGGTGACGACGCGCTGGCGCACGTGCTCGAGCAGCAGGTTGGTGAGCGCGAAGTGGCCGAGGTGGTTGGTGCCGAACTGCAGCTCGAAGCCCTCGGCGGTGCGCCCGAGCGGCGGCACCATCACGCCGGCGTTGTTGATCAGCAGGTCGATGTGGCCCTGCCACTGCTCGGCGAACCGGCGCACGGAGGCGAGGCTGGCGAGGTCGAGCTCGCGCACCTCGACCTCGCCGGCGATCGCGGCGGCGGCGTCGCGGCCCTTGCTGAGGTTGCGCACCGCCAGCACGGTGCGCGCGCCGGCGCCGGCGAGCGCGGCGGCGGCGCTGCGGCCGATGCCGCTGTTGGCGCCGGTGACGATCACGGTGCGGCCGCTCATGTCCGGGATCTGCGCCGTCGTGAAGGCGGTCATGGGCGACAATGTAGGCGATGACAACAAAGATGTCAACGACAACATCGTCGGCTAGGCTGCTGTGAGGATGCGCGCGAGGGCGAAGCGGACGGCGACGGCGCGGGCGAAGGGCGAGCGCGGCTACCACCACGGCGACCTGCGCAGGGCGCTGCTGGAGCAGGCGGAGCGCACGCTGCGCGAGCGCGGCGTGGAGGCGCTGCGGCTGCGCGAGCTGGCGCGCGAGGTGGGCGTGAGCCACGGCGCGCCGCGCAGGCACTTCGCGGACCGTCAGGCGCTGCTGGACGCGCTGGCGGAGGCCGGCTTCGCGCGCCTGGGCGAGGCGCTGCGGCGCGCGCTGGCGCGGGCGGGGGACGACTTCGAGGCGCGCCTGCGCGCGACGGCGGTGGCGTACGTGCGCTTCGCGACGCGCGACTCGGCGCTGCTCGAGCTGATGTTCGCGGGCAAGCACCGCGAGGGCGCGGGCGCGCTGCACGAGGCGGCCGACCGCGCGATCGCGGTGCTGGTGGAGCTGATCTTGCAGGGCCAGGCGAGCGGCGCGATCGAAGCGGGCGACCCCGAGCGCGTGGGGCTGGTGCTGTTTGCGACGGTGCAGGGCATCGCGGCGCTGGTGAGCGCGGGCATCGTGCAGCGGCGGCAGGTCGACCAGCTGGTGGGCGACGCGGTGGCGCGCTTCCTGCGCGGGCCGCAAGCGGCGGCCCCGGACGGGTAGCGGCTGCGCGCGCAGCGGCGGCGAGCGGCGCGCGCTCACCGGCGCGCACACCGGCGCGCACGCGCCGCTTGGCCTCGACCGGCTCAGCTGGGCTGGACGATCAGCAGCGAGTTTCCGTCGGGGTCGCGGAACCAGAACATGGGCGGCACGGGGTCGCCCATGCGCGAGACCTCGGCGTCGACGTCGACGCCGCTGTCGCGCAGCTCGGCATGGGCGGCGTCGATGTTGTGGGTGTTGAGGATGATGCCGGTCTGGCGGTTGCCGAGGCCCTCTCCCTGCGACGGGGGCGGCGGCGCGAGCGCGATGCCGGTGGAGCCGCTCGGGGGGTACACCTCGATCCAGCGGTAGCCGTTGCCGAAGGGCGTGTCGGTGCGCTTCTCGAAGCCGAGCTTGCCGACGTAGAAGTCGACGAGGGCGTCCTGGTTGGTGGTGGGGATGGCCACCAGGCCGATCTCGCCGATGCGGTTTGCGGTGATGCTCATGGCGTGCTCCTTTGTGTTTATGGAGGGGTTGCGAAGTTTGAGACGGGCGGGGCGGCGGAAACTAATCGGTGGGCGCGGGAGCGGGCACGGCTAATCGGTGAGGCGCGCGGGCAGGCCGAAGCGCTCGAACACGGCGCTGACGCGCTGTGCGTCGAGCGGCTCGTCGGGGTAGCGCTCGAACGCCTCTGCGTGGCGCGGCTGCGCGGAGCGGGCGATGAAGGCGGTGACGTCGCTGACCAGCTGGCGCCGCAGGGTGAGCACGTTGAGCGCGAAGGCGCGGTGGTTGCGGTGCTGCTCGCTCCAGGCGTAGAAGCCGAGCGCGAGCTGGCCGTTGGCGCGGGCGGGCAGGGCGCGCCAGCGCCACGGGCCGGACAGCGGATAGGCGGCGGCCCAGGCGGCGATGGCCTCGCGCCCGGCGTACCAGCTGGCGAGCGGCGGCATGGCGAAGGTGGCGTCCTCGCTGAGCATCGCGGTGAACGCCTGCACGTCGTCGCGCTGCCAGGCGTCGACGTAGCGCGCGACGAGCTCCCCGACGCGCTCGTCGCCGAGCGCGCGCAGGGTGGCCTGCTGGCTCGGCTCGGGGACGCGCTCCTGCACGGCGGCGCGGGCGCGTTGCAGGGCGCTGTTGACGGAGGCGACGGTGGTGGAGAGCGCGGCGGCGACCTCCTTGGCGGAGAAGCCGAGCACCTCGCGCAGGATGAGCACGGCGCGCTGGTTGGCGGGCAGGTGCTGCAGGGCGGCGACGAAGGCGAGCTCGACGCTCTCGCGCAGCTCGTAGCTGGCGTGGGGGTCGGCGTAGCCGTCCTGCACGCCGAGGACCTCGTCGGGGTAGGGCTCGATCCAGACGGACTCGACGATGGGCTCGCCGGGCGCGCCGTGCGGGTCGGAGGCGGGTCCGTAGTCGATCGGCAGCACGCGCTTGGGACGGCGGGCGATGTGGTCGAGGCAGGCGTTGGTGGCGATGGTGTAGAGCCAGGAGCGCAGCGAGCTGCGCGCCTCGAAGCGCGCGAGCGCGCGCCAGGCGCGCAGCATGGTGTCCTGCAGCGCGTCCTCGGCGTCGTGCACGGAGCCGAGCATGCGGTAGCAGTGGGCGTGCAGCTCGCGGCGGTGGGCCTGGGCGAGCTCGCCGAAGGCGCGCTCGTCGCCGGCGCGCGCGGCGGCGAGCAGCGGGTCGCCGGCGGCTAGCGGGCGTGGGGTGCTGGGTGGCATGGGTGTGCACGTTAGACCGTATGCGGGGGCGGAACTCATCGCCGGCGATGGGTGGCGCCGGCGGCGAGGGCGGGACGATGTTGCGGCGCGGGCGGGACGACGTTGCGGCGCGGGCGGCGGTGGCGCGATGAGTTGCGGCGCGGGCGGCGGTCTATGCATCGAGTGGCCCCTCGTTCGTCATATCCGCTGGTTCACCTCGAGCTGCACACGGGCGCGGGCGCGGAAGCGCGCGCGCTGTACGAAGCGCTGTGCGGCTGGCGCGCGGAGCGCGTGCGTACGGCGGCGGGCTCCTACCTGGCGCTCGACATGGGCGCGGGCGGCGGCGCGGGCGGCGGCGCGGGCGCGGGCGCGGCAGTGGGCGCGGGCGTGGGCGGCGGCATCGTGGACTGCGCGCTGGAGCGCGCGCTGTGGCTGCCGTACGTGGAGGTGCGCTGCATGCAGGAGGCGCTGGAGCGCGCGTGCGCGCACGGCGCGGCGGTGCTGCTGGGCCCCCGCGAGGGCCCGGCGGGCTGGCGCAGCGTGATCGCGACGGCGGCAGGCGGGGAGCTGGCGCTGTGGCAGGCGAAGCGGTGAGCGGCGGGCGGGCGGCTGGCGGACCTTGACCTCGCCGATGATGAGAGGATGGGCAGCGTGGAGCTGAGCGGCGAGAGCACGTGGAGATGAGCGGCGAATACGACGTGATCGTGCTCGGCGGCGGCTCGCCGGGCGAGCATTGCGCGGGGGCGCTGGCGGCGGGCGGCCTGCGCGTGGCGATCGTGGAGCGCGAGCTGGTGGGCGGCGAGTGCTCCTACTGGGCGTGCATCCCGTCGAAGACGCTGCTGCGGCCGGGCGAGGCGGTGCACGGCGCGCGCGAGGCGGCGGCGAGCGCCGAGGTGGACGTGCAGGCGGCGCTGGCCTGGCGCGACTTCATGGTGTCGGAGCACTCCGACGCCGGGCAGGCGCGCTGGCTGGCGGACCGGGGCATCGACCTGCTGCGCGGCAGCGGGCGGCTGGCAGGGCCCGGCGTGGTGGAGGTCGACGGGGTGCGCCACACGGCTGAGCACGTGGTGCTGGCGAACGGCGCCGACCCGGTGCTGCCGCCGGTGCGGGGCCTGCGCGAGCTGGACGGCGTGTGGACCAACCGCGAGGTGACGTCGATGAGCTCGGTTCCGCGCCGCCTGCTGATACTGGGCGGGGGGCCGGTGGGGGTGGAGATGGCGCAGGCGGTGCGCCGGCTCGGGGGCGAGGCGGTGGTGGTGGAGCGAGCGGAGCGCGTGCTGGCGCGAGAGCCGGCGCCGCTGGGCGAGGCGCTGGGCGAGGCGCTCCGGCGCGATGGCATCGAGCTGGTGCTGTCGGCGCAGGTGGCGGCGGCGCGGCGCGAGGGCGAGGAGTACGTGCTGGCGCTCGGCGACGGGCGCGAGCTGCGCGGCGAGCGGCTGCTGGTGGCGACCGGCCGGCGCCCGCGCGTGCAGGGGCTGGGGCTCGACAGCGTGGGCGTGGCGCCCGGTGAGCACGGGGTGCCGGTCGACGCGCGCCTGCGCGTGGCGGAGAACGTGTGGGCGATCGGCGACGTGACCGGCCTGTGGCCGCTGACGCACGTGGGCAAGTACCAGGGCGAGGTGGTGGCGGCGAACATCCTCGGCGAGCCGCGCGAGGCCAGCTACGAGGCGGTTCCGCGCGTGGTGTACACCGACCCGCAGGCGGCCGCGGTGGGCGCCTCGGACGCTCGCTTCAGCGCGACGGCGCCGGTGGCGGAGGTGGCGAAGGCGGCCACCTACTCGCGCGCCTACGCCGAGGGCAACGGCTTCCTGACGCTGCTCAGCGACGGCGAGCGGCTGACGGGCGCGTACGCGCTCGGCCCCGAGGCGGGCGAGTGGCTGCAGCAGGCCACGCTGGCGATCCGCGCGCGCGTGCCGCTGCACGTGCTGGCCGACACGATCCAGCCGTTCCCGACCTTCTCGGAGATCTACGTGGCCGCGCTGAGGTCGCTGCGCGACGAGATCGCGGCGCAACCCTAGGCTATCCGGCGTGAGCCCGGCCGGCGCTCGTGCGCCAGCCGGGCTGGCACCGGCTATCCGGCGGCGGTGATCCTTTCGTCTTCGGGCGGTCCCGTCGCCTTGTCTTCGCCGGCGACGGTGAGCGTGCCTTTGGTGCCGTCTTCGAGCTCGCCCGATTCGGCGCCGAATTCCTCGACGCTGTTGCCGACCCTCGGCACGAGCGTGCCCTCGTAGACGTCCACCGTGCTGCCACTGCACCGGACTTCCAGTTCGACGTCTTCGATCACGTCGCGGATCGGCGGGCCGGCGATCAGGTGCGAGGGCCACGACAGATCCTTCGCGATGACTTCCGCTTTCGCCCCGCTCGGGCACGGCGAGGGCTTGCCCTTGCAGTTGGACAGCGTGAAATCCTCGACGAGGTCTGCGCCGGGACCCTGTTCGGGGTTGTAGATGACCTCCTCGTCCTTCACCTGGCATGTGAGCGCGAATGCGGCTTCGCCGCGCGAGCCGCTGAAGGTGACGCTGCCCTTCGTGGCGACGACGGCTTCGCCGCTCAGCAGTTCGCCGTTGCTGTACCACTGCGGTTCGCTCGCTTCGGTGGTGATGCGTTCGTCGCCCTTCGGCCCTTTGAGTTCGTCATAGCCGACCACCGGGCTCCACGGGCTGGACTGGTCTTCGAGTTCACCCGTGGTTTCGGTGAAGTGCAGAACGCTGGAGCCAACCGACGGGTGCAAGCTGCCGGTGTAGGTTTCGTGGTAGCTGCCACATTTCACTGTGACGTCCACGCCGGCGATTTCGTCGGTGACCGGAGAGCCGGCCATCAGCTGCGTATGCCATGGCAGGCCGATGGCTTTCACTTTGCAGCTGCCGATCGGGTTGCCCGGCAGCTGTCCGTGACCGCCGTAGGTGCAGTGGCTGAATTTGAGTGCGGTGATGGTGTCGACGCCGGCGCCGCCGCCAACGGGGTTTTCGAGCGTCTCCTTGTCGGTCAGCTTGCAGTTGACTTCGAATTCGTCGACCACGAAGTGCTCGAATGTCAGTTCGCCGCTGGTCGTGACCTTGACGACTTCCCCTGCTTTGATCAGTTCGCCGTTGCTGTACCAGTACGGGCCTGCTCCGCATGAAGCGGTGGTGTTGACGGTCGCACGAAAGATCAGCCCGGTCGGGCCGTTTTCGTTGATGACGACGAACTGGAGCACGTTGACTCCCGCGGCGAGTTGCGTGGTGGAGAACGGCACGGTCGGACCGTTGAAGTTGCCGCCGCTTCCCTCGCTGCCGCCGTTGGTCGCCAGCAAGGCGCCGTTGAGGAAGGCGCCTGCCTCGTTGTCGGCGGCGAATTCGCCGCTCAGCGTGGCGCCGGCGACCTGGTTCGCGCAGAGCGTGAACTGTTCGTCATAGATGTAGTAGCGGGGTGTGGTGGTGGAGGCGGCGTTGCCCTTCTCGCTCGCGTCGGCTTCCTGCCCCACCCAGCTCACGCCGGGGATCAAATCGGCATATGAGTTCGGCTCTACGACCGCGTTGGTGGGCGTGCGGCGGGTGCCTTCTTCGGGAAAGAATTCGGCGCAGGCCGCGCCCGTGTCGGGGAACGGACCGTTGTGCGGGATCGAGTCGCCCTGGTAGTTGGGCGCGCCGTTGACGACTGGCTCGAACTGCGCTTCGGTGGGGTCGACGCAGAGCGAGTTGCTCGCGCCGCTCACCAGCGTTTTCGTTTCGGCCTGCGCCGTCGCCGGCGCGATCGCGAGCGCCGCGATCGCCAGCGCCGGGCCCAAGCCTGCGAGAGACCTCCGGCAGATCATGCTTTCTCCCCTTCCTGCGAGGGCCAACCTGGTCGCTTGGCGCCGGAGGCCCCCTCCCCCAGACACGCGACTCGCACGGTGGTCAATCTATTCGGATCGGTATCGCAATGTCAATCCCTGCGTAGCGGCGTGCCCGCGCCCGACCGCGGGCCGAGCCTCGCGGTCACCCGCCGACGATCGGGGCGACGAGCCCGCACGACGGCGCCTGCGCCTGCGCCGGGTCGAGCGCGTTGAGCACGTCTCGCAGCGCGACGTGGTCGAACGGCGTCGCCAGGTGCTCGCTGGCGTCGAGGGAGCACTGCTGCTGGAGTTCGATGTTGGTCACGTCGGGCCCCGACAGGAAGGCCGACGTGTACGGCGTTACCACCTCGTCGTAGCGCGTCTCGATCACCGTGTAGCCGACGCCGGGGACGGTGTCGCCGCCGGCGTTCAGCTTCGTCAGGAACGGCGAGCCGACGAACTGCTCTTCGCACGACGGTCCGCAGACGAGTTCGAGCGCGCCCGTCTCCGGTCCGCCCGGCAGCAGCGCCAGCAGGCTGGTCAGGCCGTCGACGGTGGTGCCGTGGTTGGACGGCGAGAGGCCGACCAGCGTGTGCACCCGCTGCGCGCCGCCGAGGAACTTCAGGTAGTAGCGCGGCATCATCCCGCCCTGGCTGTGCCCGACGATGTCCACCTTCGCGACGCCGGTCGCGGACAGCACGCGTTCGACGAACGCCGCCAGTTCGCCGGCCGAGGCGGCGATGGGGCCCGTGCCGCCCGCCGGCAGGGCGCCGGGGAAGCCGACCACGCGTCCCGCTTCCTGGCCGTAGTTGACCGCGAACACGCAATAGCCTTCGTTGCTGAGCAGCGACGACAGCGTGTACCAGTTGCCGGCCATGCTCTCGAGCGTCCCCGGCACGAGCACGACCGGGTACGGATGCTGAGCGGTGGGGCTGCACGACCAGTCGTTGGCCCCAGGCGGCGGTCCGTTGACGTGGGCGGACGCGTACGCATCGGCCACGACGCTCGAATAGACGACCGGCAACGCGCCCTGGGCTGCCGCCGGCGCCGCCAGCGCCAGCGCCGCTGCCGAGAGCGCGATCGCCGCATGACGGCCCCAGCCGATGAGCCTCGGGCACCGTCGCATCTCCCCGCCCCGTGCCTTCACGGCATCTCCCCGCCCCGTGCCTTCACGTTCACCTGTGATACCCGCCAATCGGGACAGGCAATCCTGCGCCGCCGGACGGCGTGGTGCGAATCCCCTGCTGTTGCCACCGGCAACATCGCAAACGACGCGCTCCTCGAGCTCTTTGAGCTCCACCTCGACGCGATCGCCTCGTGGACTGGCTGTCCTGTGTTCGGCGACCGTCGCCAGCGCAATGCCGCTCAATGCGGCAGATAGACAACCTCTCGGGGACCGCAGGTGCCCCCAGCCGAGCACGCGTTGTAGTCGGACTCTTCTGTGAAGGGACCCTTCCAAGTGGTTCCGCCGCCGGTCCCTGAGACGTATGCCGGGCGGTAGGGATAGCCGCAGAAGTAGAACCCCATACGACCGCCGCACACCCACCAGCGGCCGTCAATGACTACCGGCCCGGCGTCGCCGGTGGCGGCTCCGTCCGCGGTCAGGTTGATGTGCTTGGCGTGCGGGTTGATGGCGCCGGCAAGAACTGTCCGGGCTCGCGCGCATGACATATGCCACGGATAGATCGCGTCCTTGCCATAGAAGCCTCTGGCCGCGTAGCCGCAGCGCTTGACCGTGACTGTCGTCAGTGCGGACGCTGCGCCGACACCGATCATCAGTGACGCGAAAGCGGTCAAGATGCACCGCCATCCCCTGAACATGCGCGCGAGCTTAACACGAGATCGCTGTCGTTCGACAGCGGCTTCGGCGCGCGACCGCATCGGCGACGTCTCGATGGTGCCGATCGCCGGCACCACCTGAGCCCCACCGCGTTACCAGAGGTGTTGCTTGGTACTCGCGGGTCGCGCCTTTGGTGATGGCGAGCGACAAACACAGATCGATGTCCGCGCTTCCGATGTGCGTGTCGGCCGCTTCCGGGACAAGCAGCGGAGGGACGAGGCCGCCGACGATGACCAGATGTTTCGCGGCCATGCCGCCGATGAGATAGAAGAGGCTTGCCGCCTCGCCTATCAATGCGCTCGGTGGCTGTTTGATCTCGTCGGTCACGTGATCTCCTTCGATCCCCACAGATCGAGGAAGACGCCGACCGCGGCCTCTCCCCTGGGCTCAAGGTACAGGTCCAGCATGATCCGGCTGGGCGGAGCTACAACGCGTCCGTCTCCAACGGTACGTGCGTCACTACTGGCCAGTTGCTCCGGGTCCGCGATCAGCGTGAGGTTCGCTCCCCGCTCCGTCCGAAATCCACCGAGTGCCTGGGGGATCTGCTCAAGATCCTCGCCGGAAGCCTGGACTCGATACAGCGCTCGCTGCATCCCGGTCAGGACCGGTAGGCCCATCCGCTCGGCTGCCAACGCGCCGGTGAGAACCATCTGATGGCCAGCGATCGACGCCGGGACTGCGCCGGGGTCTCGGACGAAGCATGAGAGTCGCTGCGGGGAGGAGGGGCGGCCATGGTCGGCGAGCCAGCGCCGCACGCCCTCGACATCGACTACGCGCCGCTCCATCCCGCGCCCGCGCCCGTGGCGCTCGATCAGCCGCGCCCCCTCTAGGGTTGTGAGCAGGCGGTGGGCGGTCACCTCGCTGCTCGCGCCTCGCTCGGCGAGTCGCCGGATCGTCCAGGATTCTTCGGGGTGGTCGGCGATCAATTGCGCAGGTCGCAGACTGCCCGCGCGCAGGGCACGCCGACGAGCCGGCAGCCGGTCACGCATGCGCTTGGTCAGCGGCTGGCCGGGAAGCCAAGCGCGACCCGCGGCATCCACGAACCCGATAGCGGCGTCCTCTAGACGCGCGGCCGTAGCGTCGTCCAGTACGGCCTTGATCATCAGGATGCGTCGGCCGTCGCGCATCTCACGATCAAGCAATCCAGCCAGCTCTCTGGCCTCAATGACCCCGGCCTCCACAGGGAAGGCTTGCCCGGCGACTACCACGGCGGACTCGGGCGCGTCAGGGATCACGTCCACATCGGGTAGGCGGCTAAGCGCATCCGCTACCTGCCGGTCCACGTCGGAGCGGAGCGTAATCAGAGAAGCTTGCGCCGGGTCGGCGGCCTGTCGTTGCCGGGACGAGGGCGCCCATTCGAAACCCGCCGGGGCCAACCAGGAGCCCTTGCTCCCTTGAGCGCCAAGACCTCAGCGCTGGAGCCAATTCTCAGCTTGCCAATAACAGCGGAAACGGACCATGGGCGCGGCGGGTTTCGAACCTGCGACCTCTCGCGTGTGAAGCGAGCGCTCTCCCACTGAGCTACGCGCCCTGAACGCCCGATTCTATTGGGCTGCTGCGGGCGCGGCGGTGTAGACGCCGACCCAGGCGAACAGGCTGGTGGTGGCGGCCATCGTTCGCAGCATGCCCTGATGCGTTTCGGGGTCGGCGATGGCGCCGCCCCACCAGCTGGAGAGCCACAGCGGCTGGGCGGCGGCGTGCGCGCCGGCGGCGGCGGCGTTGACCTGCGCGAGCGCCAGCCAGTAGCCCTCGTCGCTGGCCTGCCCGTAGGCCATCATCCACTGCATGAAGATCGCGTCGTACTCCGGCCCGTAGTTGTATTCGTAGCCGTAGCCGTCGACGTGCTGCTCGGCGAGCGTGGCGGCGACTCGCCCGGCGCGCACGCAGTAGCTGTCTCCCTGGCCGTAGCGGCACAGCAGGTACTGCGCATAGATCAGCGGCGCCTGCACGTAGTCGTTGACCGATTCCGGCTGGTTGGGCTTCTCCAGGTAGAGCTGGCGTTCGTCGTGGTCGTCGAACGCGTTGGCCCAGTCGACGTACATCCTCACGTCTGCCAGCTGCCAGCCTTCGTGGTCTTCGGCGTAGAGCAGGATGCCGAGGAGGCTGTCGGAGGCCAGCGCCGGTCCCGAGTGGTAGGGGTGGCTGGTGTTCCACCACATGCCGCCGCCGCCGGCCTTGTCCCAGCCGCGCGCGGCGATGAAGGTGAACGCGCGCTGGGCGTCGCGCAGCCAGCGGCGCTGGTGCGTTGCGCGGTAGGCGTTGAGGAACGCGAGCCCCTCCCAGCCGTTGTCGTCGAAGTACGCGCGCACGCCCCGTTCGCGGTCTCCCGGATAGGGCGCGTAGCCGCCGAGCGCGCGGTCCCAGTAGCCCTCGTTGGCGCGCGCGAAGCGCTCCACCAGCGCGCGGTGCGCGGCGGACGGCCAGGCGAGCTCGAGCGCGTCGGCGGTCTCGAACAGCGGCACCTCGCCCCAGATGGTGACCAGCGGGTAGGGGCCGTGGGCGCAGCGCAGGTATTCGCAGTACCAGCTGCCGTGCTTCCAGTGCGCCGCCTGGCGCACCCCCGCTTCGGCCAGCTGCCGGTAGTCGAGCGGGCGCGCGGAGGGGAGTTCGAGCGGCGGTTTGCTCCAGGGCGTGAGCGGTTCATAGCCACCGAGGCCGCCGGCGCCGGCGTTGCCTGCGCTCGCCGCGGCGGCGATGCCGGCGGGCACAGCGGGCGCGATGCGCGTGGCGGTCGCGGCGGCGGGCGCGGCGCCAGCGGCGATGGCGGCGGCGAGCAGCGCGGCGGCGAGCGCGCTGAGGACTTTGGCGCTTGCTTGCATGTGCTTGCCTATCGACTTGGCTGGCGGCGGCCTGAAGGCGTTGCGCGCCGCCGCTGCTGGTGTCCCTTCAGTTGTAGTGGCGCAGCTGCGTCCACATGGCGGCCCACGGCCGGGCTGCGCGACAGAGCATGACGGGCAGTCCCTGCTCCTGGTTTTCGAGCCCCACGCCATCGTTGATGCGCGCGAGCGTGCGGCAGCGCATGAAGTGCGGCGCGGCTTCGGCGGCGTCTTCGAAGCCGAGCAGCAGCGCGCCGGTGTCGCGCGCGGGCGGCAGGCCCCATTCGCTGAAGCCGTTGTGGCCGCTGTAGGCGCGCGGCAGTGCGAGCTGCAGCTGCGGGCCG
Source organism: Solirubrobacteraceae bacterium (assembly GCA_035508735.1). GTDB lineage: Bacteria > Actinomycetota > Thermoleophilia > Solirubrobacterales > Solirubrobacteraceae > Palsa-744. The sequence continues at coordinate 70,040 of DATJMM010000059.1, forward strand.
AGCACGTCGACGGCCCCGGCCTCGCCGTAGTTGGCGGTGAAGATGGCGGTGTGGCGGCGCTGGGACGGGGGGATGCTGCGCCAGGCGGCGGCGACGGTGCGCACGAAGCGCGGCCAGCCGACGGTCTCGCCCTGCACGGGGTTGAGCGCGATCACGGCGCTGCCCTGCAGGTCGCGCTGGGGCAGCAGCGGCAGCGCGATGAAGGCGCTGACGGCGCCGCTGAGCACCACGGCGGCGACGAGCAGCGCGGTGCGCCGCGCTCGCCGCGCGCTCCACTGGGCGGCCGGCAACGCGCCGAGCGCGAGCAGCGCGGGGTAGAGGCTTGCGAGGTAGTAGGCCTTGCCGTTGCCGGCGAGGTAGATGAGCGCGAGCGCGAGGTAGGTGAGCGTGATGAAGCGCAGCGCGCGCCAGCGCGGGCGACGGTAGGGCGCGAGCAGCCCGGCGAGCCACACGGGCACCAGCACGGGGCTGACGAACAGCAGCTGGAAGGGCACGAAGCCGGCGCGCCCGCCCTCTTCGTTGCCGGCGATGTGCTTGGCCACGATGGCCTGCGGGAAGCCGTGCTGCTGCTGCCAGATCAGGTAGGGCGCGGCCAGCGCGACGGCGGCGAGCGCGCCGGCGGCGGCCCAGCGCGAGCGCAGCGGCGCGCGCGGCCCGAGCGCGAGCAGCGCGCAGGCCATCGCGGCGGCGACCAATCCCACCTGCGGCTTGGCCTCGACGCCGAGCCCGACGACGACGCCGGCAGCGAGCACGCTGGCGCCGCTCGAGCGCAGCACGGCGCGCACGGCGAGCCAGGCGAGCGCGGTGGTGGAGAGCATGTCGAAGGTGGTGGTGCTGACGGTGTGGCCGGTGGCGAGCGCGAAGGCGGAGCAGGCGGTGCAGGCGGCGGCGATCACCTGCGCGCGCGCGCCGCCGGCGGGCTCGTGCTGGCCGGCGGGCTCGTGCTGGCCGGCGGGCTCCTGCGCGTGGCCTGCGAGCTCGCGCGCGATCAGCGCGGCGAGCACGGAGGTGGCGCCGGAGGCGAGCGCGGAGGGGGTGCGCAGCAGCAGCAGCGAGCCGGGCGCGATCGCGTGCATGGCCCAACAGAGCAGCGGCACGAGCGGCGGCTGGTCGGGGTAGCCGAAGGCGGCGTGCGCGCCGGCGACGATGAAGTACAGCTCGTCGCGGTGGTAGCCGTAGCGGCTGGCGGTGGCGAGCAGCGCTGCGACCTGCGCGAGCGCGATCAGCCACACCCACGGGCTGAGCGGCGGCACGGCGGCTGCTGCGCGAGGCTCGCCGCTGCCTGGCGCTGTGGCCGAGGGCGGTGCGCGCACGGCCTAGGAGCCCAGCTTCACGCCGGGGTGCGGGTGCAGCCTGAAGTTGGCTTCGGAGTACTGGGCGGCGAGCGCGGCGACTTCGCGGGGCGCGAGCGCGGAGCGGAAGCCTTCGCCGCCGCCGAGCTTCTCGTAGGCGCGCTGCAGCTGCTTGCCGAGCTGCGCGAGCGTGTAGTGGGCGTCGTAGACGCTCTCGATGTAGAGCGCGACGTTGGTGCGCGCGAAGCTGGCGGCGCGGCTGTGGGGCCGCAGGCTCTGCGCGACGGCGGCTGCGATCAGCTGCCAGCCGCGCGTGGAGAGCAGGCTGAAGCCGCGGAAGCTGCCGGCGAGGCCGGCGCCGGGGCCGGTGAGCGCGGCGGCTTCGTGTTCGCCGAAGAGGGCGGGCAGGCGCAGCGCGGCGGCGCGCGCGGCGGCGGCGGCGACGAGCGCGCGGCCGTAGGGGCGCAGCTGTGCGCGCAGGCCGTTGGCGACGTGCGGCCAGGCGGCCTTGGTGGCCTGCGCCTCGCCGAGCGCAGCGGGCGCGATCGCGCGCAGCTGGCGCGCGACCTGCACGAGGTCGGCGCGTTCGAGGCGCAGCGCGGGCGGCGTGGCGCTGCGCGCGCTGCTGCAGCCGCCGAGCAGGCAGCAGCCGAGCAGGCAGGCGGCGAGCACGACCAGCGCGCGGGCGGACGGCGCGAGGCGGCCGGGCCCGGGCGCTGGTGTGGAGGCGCTGCGGATCTAGGTGCCCAGCAGATCGACGACGAACACGAGCGCTTCGTTCGCGGGGATCTTGGGGGGCGAGCCTTTGGCGCCGTAGGCGAGGGCGGCGGGGATCACGAGCTCACGCCGGCCGCCGACCTTCATGCCGACCACGCCCTGGTCCCAGCCCTTGATCACCTGGCCCTTGCCGAGCGTGAAGGTGAACGGTTCCTTGGTTTCCCAGGAGGCGTTGAACTCCTTGCCGTTCTTGTAGAGCACGCCGACGTAGTTGACGGTGACGCTGTCGCCGTCCTTGGCTTCGGCGCCGGTGCCGACGATCAGGTCTTTGGTTTCGAGCTTGCTGGGCGCGGGGCCGGAGGGCACGGTGACCTTGGGTTCTTTGGAGAGCGGGCCGCTGGTGGGGGTCTTGGCAGCGGTGGTGGAGCTCTTGCTGCTCTTGGTGGTTTCGCTGGCGGTGATCAGCGAGTTGTCGGCGGTGTTCTCGTTGCCGACGGTGATGGTGCTGGAGCCGCCGGAGCCGCAGCCGGCGACGGCGGCGGTGGCGGCGAGCGCGGCTGCGGCGAGCAGGGCGCGCGCGCGGTTGCTGGAGTTGAGGATCTTGAAGTTGTTCACGGCGGGGCAGCCTACCGGAACTGCGTGACCGAGTGGCGCGTTTGCGCGCTGCGCGACGGCGTGCTCGGCGGGGCCTGCGCTCGCGGTGCGTTACGATCGCGCTGGACCGTGCTAGGCGGGGAGGTAGCGGTGCCCTGAATCCGCAATCCGCTCTAGCGGGGCTGAACTCCCTTCCGAGGGGCTCCAGCTCCGGTCGCTCCTCTGTCCGGGGCGTCGATGGTTCGGGTCCCGCGCGGTGTCGGCTTGTGAACCAGGTCAGGTCCGGAAGGAAGCAGCCTTAAGCGATCCCCGGCAGGCGCAGCGGGCGCTCCCGGACCGGAGCCGAGGGCGGCGGCAGGCGCCGGGTGCGGAGAGCCTCGACGCGGGGTGCACGGTCCGCTGCCCGCCGGCGTGCGGCGCAGCGCCGAGCCGCGCGCGCCGCTCGAGCGGCGCGCACCGCTCGAGGCGCACGCCGCCCGGCGACGCACGCGATGGCGCAGCTACGCGCAGCGCCGGAAGATCAGCCAGGAGCGGTTGGTGGCGGCCTCGCGGAAGCCGGGCGGCACGCTGACGGGCTCGACGGGGTCGTGCGCGGCGAGCACGTAGTTGCGTTCGACTTCCTTGCTGGCGGGGTCGACGTAGACGCCGTTGTGGATGTGCCCGGACTGCAGCGAGACGACGTTGGCGGGGCTGGTGCGCAGGTAGAGCGCGAGCAGCGGCACGGGCGCGTGGTTGGGCACCGACACGGGTCCGCAGCGCAGGTTGACGGCGCCGGAGCGCACGAGCGCGACGAGGTCGCCTTCGATCGCGTGCTGGCGCGCGAGGATCTGCATTTGGCGGTGCGCGGAGCGGTACTGCGCGGGCGCGTAGGCGATCAGCGCGACCAGCACGAGCGCGCCGGCGGCGATCCAGCGGCGCCGCCGCGGGTCGCCACGCGGGAGCTCGGTCCAGCCGCACACGCCGGCGCCGCAGAAGATGCACAGCACGGCGGCGATGAGGAAGGCGTAGCGGCTGTTGATGGTGAGGCCGGCGGCGGCGAAGGCGGCGAAGACGACCACGGCGATGATGCCGACGGCGGCGCCGAGCAGCGCGCGCGGGCGCAGCCAGGCAAGCGACAGCAGCCCGCCGATGGCGGCGCCGGCGAGCACGGGCACGCGCAGGATTTCGCCGACGCGGCGGGGGATGTACTGGGGCACGTTGGCGATGCCGGTGACGCGGTGCAGCGTTTCGGCGGTCTTCTGCGTGTGCGTGAGCGACCACAGCGGATCGCCGGTTATCAGCAGGTCGCTGCCGATCCACGCGATCGGCACGGCGGCGGCGAGCAGCGTGAGGCGCGCGAGCCCGCCGCGCGTGCGCAGGCCCGGATGCGCGACCGCTCGCGCCTGCGGCGCGCGCTGCCTGAGCGAGCGGCACGCCCAGGCGGGCGTGACGCCCAGCAGGTAGAGCGAGTAGAGCGCGGAGAAGGCCCACGCCTCGGGCCGCAGCAGCCCGGCGAGCGCGAGCAGCGCGAGCACGCGCGCGCCGGCGTCCGGTGCGTCGCCGGCCTCCTCTGCGGCGTCGGTCTGCTCTGCGGCGTCGGTCTGCTCTGCGGCGCGGGTCTCCTCTGCGGCGCGGGTCTCCTCTGCGGCGCGGGCCTCCTCGCGGGGCGGGCGCACGGCCCGCCGCTGCGCCTCGACGAGCACGGCGCAGAGCACGAGCGCGAGGTAGGGCAGGTCGACGTAGGCGCGCACGCCGTAGGAGAGCACGGGAACGCGCGTGAGGAACAGCAGCGCGGCGAGCGCGCCGGCGGCGGGCCCGAACCAGAGCGCGCCGAGGCGGTAGATGACCCAGCCGCAGCCGGCGAGCGCGAGGAAGGCGATGGCGACGACGACCTCGACGGTGGCGTGCGGTCCGAGCGGGTAGAGCACGAGCCCGAGCAGCTCGTACAGCGGGTGCGGCGTGGGCGCGATGGCGATTTCGTAGGCGGGCGCGACGCCGCGCGCGAGCTGCCCGCCCCAGGCGAGCGCGTAGAGGGTGTCGTAGTTGGCGAAGCCGACGCCGGCGATCAGCCGCAGGGCGAGGGCGGCGACGGCGATGGCGGCCGGCGCCGAGCAGCGCCTGAGGGTGGCTGACACGTGCTGGAAGCTATCTGGCCCCGGGTAGACTCGGGTGACGGTGTCGGCAGCAGAGCGTCCGCAGTTCCCCTCCGCCCAGGAGCCCCCCGCGGGGTCCTCGCCCCAGCAGCGCTCGCTGTACCGCCGCCACCGCCCGCGCACGTTCGCGGAGGTGGTGGGCCAGGAGCCGGTGGTGCGGACGCTGAGGCACGCGGTGGAACGCGGGCAGGTGCACCACGCGTACCTGTTTGTGGGCTCGCGCGGCACGGGCAAGACGTCGATGGCGAAGATCCTGGCGGCGTGCTTGAACTGCGAGCGCGGCGAGGGGCGCGGCACGACGGAGCCGTGCGGGGTGTGCGCGTCGTGCGTGTCGATCGCGCAGGCGAGCTCGCTGGACGTGATCGAGATGGACGCGGCGTCGAACAACTCGGTGGACGACATCCGCGAGCTGCGCGAGAGCGTGGCGTATGCGCCGGTGAGCGGCGGGCGCAAGGTGTACATCCTGGACGAGGCGCACATGCTGTCGACGGCGGCGTGGAACGCGTTCCTGAAGACGCTGGAGGAGCCGCCGCCGAACACGGTGTTTGTGCTGGCGACGACGGAGGCGAGCAAGGTGCCGGCGACGGTGGTGGACCGCTGCCACCGCTTCGACTTCCACCGCCCGACGGTGGAGCAGCTGGCGAGCGTGGTGCGCAGGGCGGCGGCGGCGGAGTCGATCGAGATCCCGCCGGCGGCGGTGGCGGCGCTGGCGCGCGCGGCGACGGGCAGCTTCCGCGACGCGCTGGGCACGCTGGAGCAGCTGGTGACCTACAGCGGCAACGCGATCGCGCTGGAGGACGTGCTGGCGGTGCTGGGGGTGGCGGACGCGAGCGTGCTGGAGGGGCTGGTGGACGCGGTGGCGGCGGGCGACGCGGCGGCGGCGCTGCGCGCGGTGGAGGAGAGCTCGGAGCGGGGTCGCGACGCGGGGGCGCTGGCGGGCGACCTGGAGGTGCGCGCGCGCGAGCTGATGGTGGTGCAGGTGCTGGGCGAGGTGCCGCCGGAGCTGGCGCTGACGGAGGAGGCTGACGCGGCGCTGGCGGCGCAGGCGCAGCGCACGGAGCGCGCGACGGTGGTGCGGCTGCTGGAGCTGCTGGGCGAGGCGATGGAGGCGGTGCGGGCGGGCGCGGACGCGCGCACGCGCCTGGAGCTGGCGCTGGTGAAGGCGGCGAGACCCCAGGCGGACCCCTCCATGAGGGCGCTGCTGGCGCGGCTTGACCGTTTGGAGGAGGGGTCGCGCGGTGGCGAGCGGGGGCGGGCGGCGGATCGCGCGGCGCCGGCGAGGGACGCGGCGCGCTCGGCGGATCGCATGGCGCAGCCGGCGGTGGACGCAGCGCCGGTGCGGGCGGGCTCCGCGGCGGCCGACCGGGCGTCCGTGGCGGATGGCCCGGCGCGCGTGGCGGCGGATGGCCCGGCGCCGGCGAGCGCGGATCCGGCGGCGCCGAGCGCGGACCAGGCGCCGGTGAGCGCGGACCAGGCGCCGGCGAGCGCGGGCCCGGCGCCCGTGGCGGAGGACCCCACGCCGGCGCCGCAGGCGCATACGCCGCGCGCGGGCCTGGAGTGGATGCGCTCGCAGTGGCCGGCGGTGATGGAGCTGCTGCGCGAGAGCCACGCGCTGGCGCGGGCGTGCTTGGAGCGGGCGCGGCCGGTGGCGGTGGCGGGCGAGGAGCTGACGCTGGGCTTCCCGCCGGGGGCGGAGTTCCTGCGCAAGAAAGCGGAAGGCGCGGAGCACCGCATGGCGGTGGTGGAGGCGCTGAAGGCGGTGACGGGCGGGCGCTGGCGGGTGAGCTACGAGCTGAGTGAGGAGCTGGCGCAGGAGGGCGCGGAGGGGGTGGACGAGGTGCGCTCGGAGCAGGAGTGGGTGGCGCGCTTCATGCGCGAGTTCGACGCGGAGGAGCTGGGCGAGGAGGCGGCGGGCGGCGAGCGCGGCGACATTGGCGAGCGCGGCGAGGGCGGCGGCACGGGCGAGCGCGGCGCGGCGACTGTGAGCGGCAACGAGATGGGAGCGTGATGGCGAAGCACCCGAGACAGCAGCAGCGGATGCCGAACGTGCAGCAGATGATGGCGCAGGTGCAGCGCATGCAGAAGGACATGGAGCAGGCGCAGGAGCAGCTGAAGAGCGAGCTGGTGGAGGCGTCGGCGGGGGGCGGCGCGGTGAGCGTGAAGGTGAGCGGCGACCTGCAGGTGCGCGAGGTGCTGATCGACCGCGACGCGGTGGACCCGGAGGACGTGGAGATCCTCCAGGAGATGGTGCTGGCGGCGGTCAACGAGGGCCTGCGCATGGCGCAGGAGCTGGCGAGCGAGCGCATGGGCGGGGCCACCGCGGGACTCGACCTGGGAGGGCTCGGCGGCCTGGGGCTGCCGGGGCTGTGAGGGCCGCGGTGGTGCGCTCGTGGCGGCAGGGACGGCGCCGGCGCCGGGGGCGGGCGCGGTGAGCGCGTCCTATGCGCCGCCGGTGCAGCGGCTGGTGAGCGAGCTGTCGAAGCTGCCGGGGATCGGCAACCGCACGGCGCAGCGGCTGGCGTTCCACATCCTGCGCTCCTCCGGCGAGGACGCGGGCGCGCTGGCTCAGGCGATCGTTGAGGTGAAGGAGAAGATCGGCCTGTGCGAGGTGTGCTTCAACCTCACCGACGAGCGCCGCTGCGGCATCTGCGCGGACACGCGCCGCGACCACACGCTGATCTGCGTGGTGGAGGAGCCGAGCGACGTGATCGCGATGGAGCGCACGCACGAGTACCACGGCACCTACCACGTGCTCGGCGGCGCGCTGTCGCCGATCGACGGCGTGGACCCGGAGGACCTGAAGCTGCAGGAGCTGTTCGCGCGCGTGCTGGCGCAGGAGGGCGCGGATGGCGCGGGTGGGAACGGCACGGACGTGGGCGGCGCGGACGTGGGTGGCGCTGGTGCGGGCGGCGCGGGCGTGGGTGGCGCTGGTGCGGGCGGTGCGGGCGCGGCGGTGCGGGAGGTGGTGCTGGCGACCAACCCCACCACCACCGGCGAGGCCACCGCGCTGTACGTGGCCGAGGAGCTGCGCGGCCGCGCGCCGCAGGTGCAGGTGACGCGGCTGGCGAGCGGGCTGCCGGTGGGCTCGGACCTGGAGTACGCGGACGAGGTCACGCTGGGCAAGGCGCTGGCGGGCCGGCGCGCGCTGTAGCCGGCGCTGTGATCCCAGACGCCGTTGCCTTCGAGAACCGTCGCAGTCGAGCCGTAGGCTCGACTGCGTGGCCGCGACGGGCTACGCTCCTGCCGCGGGGTAGGCTGTGGTGATGCTCGTCCCGTCGGATCGACAGCCGCATGCCGAGGCCGGTCGGCCCGCTCCCCTGCGACCGAGCCCAATGGTTGGCGAGCTGGGGGGTGTCGTCGGCGCGCGGCGCTCCTCACGGACCCCGAGGCGCTTGCTCTCCGCAGCGAGGCGCCTTGCGCGAGCGTGGGGTGCACGTCGTGTTGCAGCACCTCGCTAGGTAACGACGTCAGCGCAGGACAGAAGGCTAGGACGCCGCCTACTCGGCGAGCGTGGCGAGATCCTCGACTGGGCCGCTGCCGGCGAGGAGCTCGGCGTCGGCCCGGGGCTGGGCGGGGACCGGGACGGCTACCGCTGCGGCGGCGTCGGGCAGCTGCGGGGGCTGGGCGGGGAGCAGCGCGGCCACCGCCGCCGCGCCCGCCAGGGACAGCGCGCCGGCCACGATGCAGCCTGCCGACAGGCCGTGGATGAAGGCGCCGGTGCTCGCGTCGTGCACCGTTGCCGCCAGCGGTGCGCGGCCCGCCGTCGCCAGCTTGCCCGACACCGCCAGCGCCGCGCCGATCGACTGGTGGGCGGTGCGCGCCAGCGCCGCCGGCAGGTGCGCCGGCAGCGTCGAGGCCAGGCGGTTGCCGTACAGCGACGCGTACACGCTGCCGATCACCGCCACGCCCAGCGTGCCGCCCAGCAGGCGCGTAGCGTCGTTCACCGCCGAGCCGATGCCGGCGCGCGCTTCCGGCACCACGCCCATGATCGCCTCCGTCGCAGGCGCCGAGGTGAAGCCCATGCCGGTGCCGAACACCACCATCTGCACCGCGATCGCGCCGTAGCTGTACGCCGGCGAGATCGCCGCCGCCACCCACAGGTAGAAGCCCGCCATCAGCAGCAGGCCCGCCGCCACCACCGCCTTCGTGCCCACGCGCACCGCCAGCTTCGTGCCCAGCACCGACGACACGCCCACCGCCGTGGCCACCGGCAGCAGGTGCACGCCCGTCGACAGCGGGCCGTAGCTCTTGATGAACTGGAAGTACTGCGTCATCAGGAAGATGAAGCCGAACAGCGCGAAGAACGCCACCGTCACCGAGCCGCTCGCCGCCGTGAAGCGCGGGATGCGGAACAGGCCCATGTCTAGCATCGGCTGCGGCGTGCGCCGCTCCCACGCCACGAAGCCCGCCAGCAGCGCCAGCGCCGCCGCGAAGCTCGCCAGCGTGCGCGCGCTGCCCCAGCCGTGTTCCGGCGCCTCGATGATCGTGTACGTCAGCAGCGCCATCGCCGCCGTGGACAGCGCGAAGCCCCGCACGTCCGCCGGCGGCGCCTGCGGGTCGCGCGAGCGCGGCGCCGCGTAGGCCACCAGCGCCGCCCCCAGCGCCGCCACCGGCGCCATCGCGAAGAAGATCGCAGGCCAGGAGGAGCGTTCGATCAGCCAGCCGCCCACGATCGGTCCCAGCGCGATCGCCATGCCCGCCGTCGCGCCCCACAGGCCGATCGCCCGCGCGCGCTCGCCGCGCTCGGTGAACACGTTGGAGATCAGCGACAGCGTCGCCGGGAACACCAGCGCCGCGCCCAGGCCCATCACGCTGCGCGCCGCGATCAGCTGCCCCGGCGTGTCCGTCAGGCCGCCCGCCACGCTGCCCAAGCCGAACACCGCCAGGCCCGCCAGCAGCACCCCCTTGCGCCCCAGCTTGTCCGACAGCCCGCCGCACGCCAGCAGCAGCGCCGCAAACACCAGGTTGTACGCGTCCACCACCCACTGCAGCTGGCTGTCCGACGCGTGCAGCTTGCGCACCAGCGTCGGCAGCGCCACGTTCACGATCGTCGTGTCCAGGTTGATCGCAAACGCCGCAATCAGCAGCGACACCAGGACCAGCGCGCGGTTCGCGCCGCGCGCGCCGCCCGTCGACGCGGTCGCAGCCGCGCGCAGCCGTTGCGTCCCGGTGTGCGTCGACTCCGCCATGCCGCCGCGTTATACAACGCGAGAACAAGAAAATCAAGTTAAAAGAAAAAAAACTCCAGTCGGCGGGCGCTACACTCCGATGCGCATGCGCACATACGGTCAGTACTGCTCGGTCGCGCGCGCGCTCGACGTGCTCGGCGACCGCTGGACGCTGCTCATCGTCAGGGAGCTGCTGCTGCGCGGCCCGAGCCGCTACACCGACCTGCGCGCCGGGCTGCCCGGCATCGCCACCAACCTGCTCGCCGAGCGCCTGCGCGAGCTCGAGCGCGCCGGCGTGCTCGCGCGCCGGGATGCCCCGCCGCCCGTCGCCACCGCGCTGTTCGAGCTCACCGAGCGCGGTCAGCAGCTGCGCAGCGTGCTCGACGCGCTCGGGCGCTGGGGCGTGCCGCTGATGGCCGAGCCCGCCGAGCACCTCCAGTTCCGCAGCCACTGGCTCTCCTACCCCGTCGAGCTGTTCCTGCTCGACCGCGAAGCCCAGCGCCCCCCCGAGACCATCGAGCTGCGCACCGGCGGTGAGCCCGTCTGCGTGCAGGTCGCCGCCGGCGAGGTGCGCGTGCTCCACCACGCCGTCGAGCGCCCCCATGCTGTGCTGTCGGGAACGCCCCAGCAGGTGCTCGGGCTGCTCAGCGGACAGCTCGAGCTCGAGCACGCGCGCGCCGAAGGGCTCGTCTACGAGGGCGAGGAGCGCCTGCTCGCGCGCGTGCTCGGCCACCGCGCCCCCGTCAGCGCCGGCCCGCGCCGCGAAGGCGAGCCGGCGGCGGGCGACGCCGTGCAGGTGCAGTAAGCGCGCAGCTGCCGCCGCATCGTCCAGCTCGTGGGCCAGGTGCGAGAATTGGAACGGTGCTGTGGGACGGCCGTGATCTGACGCGGCGCGAGGTGCTGCGCGCGGGCACCGGTGCGGCGCTGGGGCTGTGCCTGCCGAGCGTTCTCGCGGAGCGCGCCGCGGCGGCGGCGGCGCCGGGCGGGCGCGCGCGGCTGGGCTCGCGCCGTCGCAGGGCCCTCGAACAGCTCGCCCGGCAGCTCCACGGCCGCCTGCTGCATCCGGGAGAACCCGGCTATGCCGCCGCAACCCAGCCCGCCAACACCCGCTTCGATCGCGTCCGCCCGCTCGCCGCCGCCCTGTGCGCAGACGAGCACGACGTCGCCGCGTGCGTCGCGTGGGCGCGCCAGCACCGCATCGACGCGGTGGCGCGCACCGGCGGTCACAGCTACGCGGGCTACTCCACCACCACCGGCCTGGTGATCGATCTCGGCAACCTCAAAGAGGTCCACATCGATGCGAGCGGACGCGCCACGATCGGGGGCGGCGCCGTCAACCGGGACGTGTTCGATGCGACCGTCGGCGGCAACTTCCTGCTGCCCGCCGGCACCTGTCTGGGCGTCGGCGTCGGCGGGCTCACGCTCGGTGGCGGCATCGGCTACAACAGCCACTGGGCAGGCCTCACCTGCGACCACCTGCTGGGATCGCGGCTCGTGAGCGCCGCGGGCGAGCTGCTGCACCTCGACGCCTCGCACCACAGCGACCTGCTGTGGGCCTGTCGCGGCGGCGCCGGCGGCAACTTCGGCATCAACACCTCCTTCACCTTCGAGCTCCAGCGCGTGCCCATGCGCAACGTCTCCTTCTACCGCTTCGACTACCGGGGCGCCGAGGACGCCGTCGCCGTCCTGTCCGCGTTCGACAGGCTGCTCGCGGGCGCGCCCGAGGCGCTCAACGCGGTCGCCATGTCGCAGGCCGTCGAAGTCGGTCCCGGCGGCCCGCGCGAGGCGATCGCCACGTTTTCACGCGGCCAGTACCTGGGCCCGCTGCACGAGCTCGTCGAGCTGGTGAAACCGCTGCTGGAAGCCGCCACCCCCGTCGCCACCACGCTGCAGACGCTGTCGTTCTGGGAGATGCAGGCGATGCTCGACGGCGCGGAGGCCGAACCGCACGCCTTCGGCGACATCTCCCGCTACGCCGCCGCGCCGCTGCCGGAGAAGGCCATCGCCAAGGTGGTGGACCTGTTGAGCGAATGCCCGAGCCGGGATGCCAACGACAACGGCTCGGTGTGGTCGCTCGGCTGGATCGGCGGCGCGGTCAACGCGATCGATCGACAGGCCAGCGCGTACGTGCACCGCAACATGCACACGCTGTGGCGAGCCACCCCGGTGTGGGAAACCAACGGCCCGGCGGCGGTCGAGCGGGACCTGGTCGCGTGGAGCCGAGCGGTGATCGACGCGATCGCCCCGTACGCCGCCAACGAGAGCTACCAGAACTTCCCCAACCGGGGCATCGCAGATTGGCAGCAGCAGTACTACGCCGAGAACCTCGGGCGGCTGATCGACGTCAAGGCTCGCTATGACCCGCACAACGTCTTTCACAACCACCAGAGCATTCCCACGGCGTGAGCCGGGTCAGCGGATCTCGATGCGCAGCGGCCGGCGCTGCGTCTCCGCGGCCGCGCCGAGCCCATGCGCACGGTCTCCCAGCAGCCCGTCGTGGGTGCGCACCTCGACCTCGAGCCCCGCGAGCTCCTGCGGCTCGAGGCCGTGCAGCGGAAAGCTCGCTCCGGCCCGCAGGTGGGTCTGGCAGTTCGCGCACCCCTGCACGTGCCAGCGGCTCAGCACCGCCTCGGAGCCGAGCGCGATGCGCCGGTCCTCCACCGTCGCGAACGCTGTGATCACGAACGAGCCGCGGATCGCCGCGCGGTCGATGCCGCCCACGCGCAGCCTCGGCTCGGCCGGCGCGCCTGCCTCGGCTGCCGCGCCTGCCTCGGCCGCCGCCGCCGGCGTCGCCGCGATCTCTTCGAGCGATCCCTGTGCGTAGGTGTAGCCGAGCTGGGTCTCGATGTTGAAGGCGTCGCGGCCCACATAGGAGCGGCTCGTGCCGTCGCTGTCACGGGTGGTGAACGGCGCCAGCGGGGTGTCCATCGACAGCCACGTGTTGGGCGGCACCCCCGGCGTCGCCCCCTGTTCGTCAGAGGAGTTCGTGCCCGGGTATTCGGCGATCACAGCCAGCTCGTCGGTTGCGCCGTGGCGCTGCTGCCACAGCCAGAACACGCGGTCGATGAAGCAGTGGTGAAAGAAGAAGATCGGGTCGAGCGCCGCCGTGTCGTTCTCGCCCATGTCGCCGTTGGCGCCCGCGATGATCGAGGCGTCTCGCTTGCCGGGCACGTCGAACCCCCCCACCGCGAGATGGATCTTGTTGTGCGGGCTCTCGAGCGCAACCACGCGGGGGCCGTTGTCTTCCCAGCCCTGGGCCGAGGTCACGTTCGAGAACACCGTGTAGTTCGGCGCATTCAGACAGTCCTTGAAGGCCTGGTGCACGCCGGTGCTCACGGTTGTTCCCTTGATCGTGATCTGTTCGTTCAGCCATTTCACGATGTTGTCGTTGAGCACTTCCACAGCTGTTGGATAGGCCCATTTGCGGTTGTGCTCTTCGCTCGCTAAGCGCGCAGCTTCCGTTCCCACCAGACCGGAGTAGGGGTAGCGCACCGTCTCGTAGCCCGCGCGCTTGGTGTAGATCTCCTGATCGCCTTCGATGTGGTCGACCACGTTGCGCGGGAATAAATAGGAGCGCAGCGGGTTGACGATCGTTTCCCCGTCGAGCTCGAACGTCTCCGCCGTCAGCGCCCAGGGGATGCCTAATAACAGCGAGTCTTCGCTGCACTCGTCCCAGAACGGCATCGTCACCTCCTCGCAGCCGGGAACGCTTCGCAGCGCCTCCTCGAGCTGGTACAGGTAGACCCGGTGCCACAGCGGAAACAGCACGTTGCCGTGGTGGCAGTACCCGCCCCAGAACGAGCTGTCGCCCCAGCCCGCGCCCCTGAACGGCTCCCCGTGGTAGCCGCCGAGCACGAAGAACGAGTTGCGCTCGCCCGCCGGTAACCCCTTGATCGCCTTCCAGGCCCGCATCAGGTCCTCGAGCCGCTTCTTCTCGCCTGCTTCATAGGCATCCTGGAGCTCGAGCAGCGACGTGCGCACCCGCAGCTTCGACCCCGTCGCGCTCATCGTCTCTCGTCTCCCTTCTGCGATCGCCGCCGCCAGGCCTGCCAGTGGCCTCCCATTATCGCGTCCCGCGCTCGAGCGCCGCAAGTCAGCATGTGCGAATCGCCCGCAAAATGCGCGGTTTCGCGGTTTCGCGTTTCCGGAGGGGGACGCGCTGCCGCGCCAAGCCGCTTCGTCGCACTACATCAGTTGCGAAAATCGACTGCGCAGGCGGTCCAGTCGAAGCTGCGTGGCAGCTTGCGGTAGTCCTCGTCGGTCGATCCGGAGTCCCACGCGAAGTCGAGATGCAGATGCCGGCCGATCGCGACCCCGGCGACGGTACGAGCGTTGGCCTGCCGGAGGGCGGCGGCAGAGCTCTGCATCGCACCGCCGGTTGTCCAGGTGTCGTCGATGAGCAGGATCTGCTTCCCCTCCGCGGCGCCGTCCGCGAGGTATCGCGCCTCGGAGAACGACCGCTCTAGGACTGGTGGCTCGGCTGGTCGCAGGATGCGCTGCCAGCGGTCTGCTGTGGGACGGCACCACTCGCCGACGATTTTCCTGAGCTGCGTGCGCTGCTCGTCGCGCTCGCCGCTCTTGCTCGGGACGGTGGTGACGAGGTCGAAGCGATCGACACCTGCAGCAGCTGCGATGCAAGGCTCGTGACCCTCGAGGAACCGCCAGAGGATTGCCGTGAGCCGTACGGCATGGAAGCCGCGCACCTCTGGCAGTGGATCATCCTTGTAGCCGCGGAGCGCGTCGTGCATTTGACCAGCGTGGACGCTGTAGGTGATCGGCGCGAAGGCATCGAGATTGTTCGGCTGGCGCGAGCACGCGATGCACTGCTCGTAATCGGGGGCGTGGAATGTCCGGCAGATGGGACAGACGCCGGAGCGTGGCGCCGCCGGGTTGCGCATCGCGTTGGCGTAGGCGTCGCTTGCCTCCTCAACGGTGAGGCTCGTAGCTGTCACCGCTACGCGGTGAGAGTGAGGTCGGGCGCGTACAGGCGGTCAAGGCGATCAACGACTTCGGCGACCTCGGCAACGACATATACACCCGGTCGCGCAGCGTAGGCTCGTGCCCATTCGTGCTCCAAGAGCGACTCCATGAGCACGACCGGTCGGCCGTGCTCGAGCGCGAGGCGTGCCTGCATCCGAGCCCCGCTCGTGTAGGTCGCCTCGACCACGACCGTGGCGCGGGCGAGTCCCGACATGACGGCGTTGCGCATCGGGAAGGTCCACTTGCGCGCCTCTTGATCCGGCTCGAACTGCGACAGAACCGCAGACTCGAGGCCGAGCCGACGCTGAAGGTCAGCGCTCTGCTTCGGGAAGGCGTGCTGCAGGCCCGTGCCGATGACGGCGATCGTGCGTCCACCAGCCTCGAGAGTGGCGGTTTGTGCGGCGGTGTCGATTCCCGCAGCGAGGCCGCTCACCACGACGCAGCCAGCTTCGACCAGCTGGTGGGCGATCTGGCGTGCCTGCTCCAGGCCTGCCGACGATGCCCTGCGGGTGCCCACGACAGCAACGGACCTGTCGTCGCGGACGCTGAGCGCACCGCGCACCCACAGGATCAGCGGCCGGTCATACACGAGGCGAAGATTCCGTGGGTATCCCTCGTCGAGCACTGTGAGCAGCGATATGCTCTCGGCCGCCAGCTCCTGCAGTTCGCAGAGAACCTCGTCGATCATGGCCTCGTGACTCGCCGGATCAGCCGTATCGAGAGCCAGCTGGCCCGTGCCATTGATCGCCCGCAGAGCAGCGAGCGGCTCTCCATGCTGCTCAAGGAGCTCGGCGGCACGACGCGGCTTGGCGAGACGTTGGAGGAGCAGCAGGGCAGCGGTGTCGCGTGTTGCGTTCATCGAACGACCAATGGTGGCACGCGTCGGGGATGGCTTGAGCGTTCGGCCGGGCGGCGTCAGGTCTCCAACTCGATCCAAATCGGCACCGTCCGCCTGATTCCTTCGTCGTGAAAAAACCCCAGGCCCAGGCCGGAGTATGCGACGGGACCGAGCCGTCGGTGGACCGTGAACAGAAAGGTGTCTTCTCCGGGGAAGGTGGGGTTGAGGTCGACTATGTGGAGCCAAGCCGAGATGCTGCTTTCGCCCGATCCCAGCGAGCACACGGCCTTTGTTTCCAGTTCTGCTTCCGGCAGTTCGGCAAAGGTGCACTTGTGGGTCGCCGTGTCGACCACGACCGAGCCAAATCGTTCTCCGTCGAGGTAGAACTGGTAGGTCTGCTGGGTTGCCGGACTCGGCGCCGCGACCGCCTCGACGAGGGCCGACGCACCGGAGCTCGCCGGTCCTCCGAGTGCGGCTGCGGCGAGCACAGCAACGGAAACTGCACGCAGGCGTGGCACGATTTCATCCCCCTTCGTTTGGCTGGCACGGGCGCCCGGCGAGCCGGGCGCCGACTGAACCGATCACGCTTCCGCTGGCAGCGTAGCGGCCGCGACACTGGCCCGGTCACGTCTGGGCGGGTGACCGCGCCTCGACGAGAGCGGCAGCCCGCGCCTCGAACGCGCCGAAGCCGTGCTCGCGCGAGAGCTCGAGCGCACGGGCGGCGTGCTCGCGTGCTCGCGCAGCGTCGCCTCGTCCGGTGAGCGCCTGCGCCCAGCCCAAATGGGCGCGCGCTGCCCACAGCAGCAGGCCGCTGGTCTCCTGGAAGTCGCACGCGAACGCCAGGTGCTGATCGGCGCACTCGAGGTCTCCCATGACGCCGGCGAGCAGGCCCAGCCACATGCGGGCGTGTCCGTAGCCGATGACGCCGTTCCAGACGACCTGGGCGGCCCACGGCTCGATGAGCTCGTACAGGATCGAGGCGGGGCCTGAGCTGCCGGTCTCCACGGCGGCGTCGGCATACAGCGTCAGCGCCGTCAACGTGGCGGTGCTCGGCGCGATGTGCTCGAAGCGGTCGCTCGCAGCCTGCTCGAGGATCTTCGCGGCCTCGACTCCGCGATCCAGGTAGCACAGGGTCGATGCCAGTCCGGCTCGCCAGGCCGCGATCGCCGGGTAGGCGCTCACGCTCTGCTCCATCGTCTCGACGATCTCCTGTGCGCGGCCTTGATAGATACGCGCTTGCTGCAGCGCGGCGGCGTAGACGAACACGGCGTCGGGCTGCCCGGCCTCCTGCCCGATCTGCAGCGCGCGCTCGGCCAACCGCTCGCCGGCAGCCAGATTGCCGTGCATCAGCTCCCAACCGGCTGCGTTGAACGTCGCAAACCAGTTCGCCGTGGGCTGATCGAGCTCGTGCGCGATCAGCTGCAGCTGCTCGAGTGCGAGCTTCCCGCGCTCGAGGTCCCCCCGTTCGACGCACACGTGAACGTCCATGTTGTGCGTCGAGTAATGAAGCGCCGGATCGCCCACCTCGGCGGCGCAGCCAACGAGCTCCTCGACAAGATCGGCTCGCCAGGCGAGCGTATCCGGCACTCGGATCGTTTCGTGGACGTTCCGGAGGACTTCGGCCAGCGTCCTCGCGTCGTCGGTGGCGCGAGCCAGCGAGATCGCCTCCTCGGCAAGCGCACGACGCGTGTCAAAGTCCGGGTCCCACTCGAGTTCCAGCCCCTTGAGCGCGAGCAGTCGCGCGCGGCGCGCGCGATTCGGCGGGTCGTCGAGCTCGATCGCCCGCTCGATCGCCGCAAGCCGCTCGGTGTCGATCTCACCGAACGTGCTCGAGACCCCCATCCCGCGGTTGTTCGCCAGTGCCGCTCGCGCGGCGAGCTCGGCGTCGGCCATCGTCGAGGCGATCCGCGCCGCGTCGAGCAGCGTCTCGCGGTAGGCGGCATCGCCGGTCTGGAGCTGCGCCTCGCCGAGCCCGATCAGCGCCTCGCAACGCTTGGCGCCGTCGACGTCGCCGATCAGCTCGACGGCGTCGGTGAACAGTTTCACGGCCTCGGCCGGAGCGAGGCTCTGGAGCGCGCGCTGGCCGGCCCTCAGCGCGTAGTCGGCCGCCTTGGCCCTGTCGAGCGAGACGGCCGCGAGCCGCCAGTGCAGCGCGAGCTCGCTCAGGTGCTCGTCCGGGTCCTCGCCGTGGAGGTCCTCGAGCGCTTGGGCCACGCGCTGGTGCATGCGCGCCCGGCGGGTCGCCCCAAGGCCCTCATAGAGCGTCTGGTTGATGAGCGCGTGGGCGAAGCGAAACTGCCCGACCCGCTCGGAGGACTCGGCAAGCAGCGAGGCGGCCACCGCCGCCTCGAGGTGGTCCAGCAGCCTGCTCTCGTCGATGTCGAGCATCGACTCGAGCAGCTCCAGGTCAAACGAACGCCCGATCACCGCTGCGAGCCGCAGGGCCTCGAGCGCCTCCTCGCCCAGGCGCTCCACGCGCCGCTCGATCACCTCGCGCACGCTCTCCGGCAGCGCTGCACCTGCGGAGCGATCGACGCTCCAGCGCCCACTGGCCTCGTCGAAGGTCAGTGACCCGGACTCCCACAGGCCGCGCAGGATCTCTCCGACGAAGAACGGGTTGCCATCTGTCTCGGCGGCGATCTCCTGGGCCAGCGCAAGGATGTCCTCGTCGAGCTCGTACCCGGCCACGACGGTCATGATCTGGGCCACCTCGTCGGCGCCGAGACCGTGCAGCGCGAGGCGCCGGACGCCCTCGCTGGACCGCAGGTCGGCGAGCACCGCGCTCAACGGGTGCTCCTTGCCGAGGTCTGAGTCGCGGTAGGTGGCGATCACCTGGAGCGCACCCCGCTCGACGGTTCGCACGACGTGCTTGAGCAGCGCCACCGACTGCCCGTCGGCCCAGTGCAAATCGTCGAGCACCACGCACACCGGCACGCTCTGGGCTACCTCCTCGAGCAATCCCGCCACGGCCGAAAACAGCAGGTAACGCTCGGTCTCGTGGTCAGACGCCTGGGGCGCCGGCAAGTCCGCCACACGTCGCTCCAGGTTTCGAGCAAGCCGGCCGAGCTCGCCCTTGTGCCGCTCCACGAAGCGGTTCAGCACCTCTTCCGGCGCGCGCTCGACGAGCTGCGAGCAGACCTCGATCCACGGCTCATACGGCACCGCCAGCTCTTCAGAGCACGCGCCCCAGCACACGGCAAAGCCCTCGGCGTGGGCGCGATGCGCCGCAAAGCTCGAGAGCCTCGTCTTGCCGATCCCCGGCTCGCCGGAGAGCAGCACCACCTGGCGCGCCCCGCCGCGGGCAAGGACCATCGCCTCCTCGATCGCGGCGCGCTCCTCGACGCGACCCACGTAAGAGACGGGCGGAACCGAGCGCAACAGCGCTGGCAGGGGCCAGCCGCCAGCACCGGAAGCCTCCTCGCGCAGCGGCGCCCAGGAGACCGAGAACGCCTCCACCGGCTCGGGAAAGCCCTTCAGCTCCAGCAGTCCGGCCGACACGAACTCGACACCCTCACAGCGCCCCGCGAGCGTCTTGACCAGCGCCGAGATCAGAATCCCGTCGGCGGGGGCCTGCGCGCACAGCCGCGCCGCCTCGACCGTCGGCATCCCGAAGTAATCCCCGTCCTTGACCGTCGACTCGCCCGCGCCCAATCCGATCCGCACATGCAGTCCCTGCTCGGCCCGGCCGTAGCGGCGCTCGAACAGCTGCTGCATCGCCACCGCACAGCTCACCGCGCCGGAGGCCGAGCCGAACGCCACCATCAAGCCGTCGCCCAGGTTCTTGACCTCCCGCCCGCCCGTCGAGGCGATCGCCTGGCGCAACAACCCGAAGTGCTCCTCGCGCAGCTCATCCGCGCGCGCCGGGCCGACAGAAGTCGCCAGCCGAGTCGAGCCGACCAGGTCGGTCAGCAGGATCGTCGCAAGCTCTACCGACTCCGACACCACAGCCCCCATGGGACAAGGACACCCGAGCAGGAGAGCGTAAAGCAGTTCTCAGGAGCCCGGTGGGCGGTCCAGTTCGGATGCCGCACTCGCTCTTTGCTCGACGAGAGGCAAGCTCGATCAGACAGTGCCCTCCAAGCCGTGGACGTGCACCAACGGACGGACCTCCACCACCCCGCCGAGCCTGGCCGCCGGGCAGCGAGCGGCGATCTCGAGCACCGGGTCGAGGCTCTCCGCCTCGAACAGGTAGAAGCCGCCGAAGACCTCCTTGGTGTTCGCAAAGGGGCCGTCGGTGACCAACGTCTCGCCGCCCTCCACGCGCACCGCGCTCGCAGTCTCGATTGACTGCAGCTGGGCGCCCCCGACGTAGCCCGGGAGCTCCGCGATCGCGAAATACTCCGCCGTCATCTGCTCCCGCTCCGCAGCGCTCAGCGCCTCATAGGCACCCGGCTTCTCATAGACCAACACCGCGAACTGCATACGCCCTCCTTGAAGATCGTTGTCAACCCTACGACGAACAGACACCGCCGCGGGGGACAACCTCCCGGCTGCGCCCGCACCGGGATCGGGTGGCGGCAGGGTCGGCGACAGGCGCCTGGGCCGCACGGCGCAGCCGACCGACCTGGTTTTCCCCCCGTAGCCCGTGCCTGAGGAAGGTTCGCGCATTTCCGGCTCGCATGAAAGCTGTCCCCTGAGCGTGCGCCCGTTCGTCCTCAGGGCGACAATCCACTCTCCTCCCAGGAGGTTCCAGATGAAGTACGCGATGTTGATCCACGAAAAGCCCGGCTACACCGACGCGCTCGCCGAGGACGAGCAAAGGAACGTGTTCGCCGAGTACATGGCGCTGGCGGAGGACCCGCGCGCCCGCGGCGGCGCGCAGCTGCAGCCGATCGAGACCGCCACCACGGTGCGCGTGCAGGACGGCCAGACGCTGAGCACCGACGGCCCGTACGCCAACACCAAGGAGGTGTTCGGCGGCTACTACGTGTTCGAGGCGGAGGACCTCGACGAAGCGATCGAGCTGGCGGCGCGGATCCCGGCGGCCCGTCTCGGCGGCGCGGTCGAGGTCCGGCCGTTGGTGGAGCGCTAGCGCTGCTGGACGAGGTTTTCCGAGAGGAGTGGGGGCGGGTGCTGGCCTCGCTGGTCGGTTTCCTTCGCGATTTCGAGCTCGCGGAGGAAGCCGCCCAGGAGGCGTTCGCCCTCGCCGCGCAGCGCTGGCCGCGCGACGGCGTCCCGGCCAACCCCGGCGCGTGGCTGACGGTCACCGCGCGCAACCGGGCGATCGACCGGATCCGCCGCGAGCGCACGCTGGCTGAGAAGACCAGGCAGCTGGAGGTGCCCGAAGTGACGATGGACGAGTTTGACGACACCGCGATCGATGACGAGCGGCTCGAGCTGATCTTCACCTGCTGCCATCCCGCGCTTGCGCTCGACGCGCAGGTTTCGCTCACGCTGCGAGCGCTCGGCGGGCTGAGCACAGAGGAGATCGCGCGTGCGTTCCTGGTCTCCGAGGAGGCGATGAAGCGGCGCCTGTCGCGTGCGAAGACGAAGATCAAGGCGACCGGGATCCCCTTCGCCGTCCCGGCCGAGCACCTGCTGCCCGACCGCCTGGACGCGGTGCTGGCGGTCGTGTACCTGATCTTCAACGAGGGGTATTCGGACCCGCCCACCCGCATCGATCTGGCCGGCGAGGCGATAAGGCTGGGCCGCGTGCTCGCCGCGCTGATGCCCGACGAGCCGGAGGTGCACGGACTGCTGGCGCTGATGCAGATGCACCACGCGCGGCGCAAGGCGCGGTTCTCCGGCGAGGAGCTGGTGTTGCTCGAGGACCAGGATCGCTCGCTGTGGGACGCGGAGGAGATCGCCGTCGGGCGCATCGCGCTCGAGCGCGCGCTCGCCCTGCGCGGCCGCGGGCCGTACGCGCTCCAAGCCGCGATCGCCTCGCTCCAGACCGAGGAGCGGATCGACTGGAACGAGATCGCCGCGCTGCACCGCCAGCTCGCGCAGATCACGCGCTCGCCGGTGGTCGAGTTGAACCGCGCGGTCGCGGTCGCCCAGGCCGGGGCAACCGAACAGGCGCTCGAGATCGTCGACGGCCTCGACCTCGACGGCTACCAATACCTGCACTCCACCCGCGGCGAGCTGCTGCGTCGTCTCGGCCGGATCGACGAGGCGCGCGAGGCGTACGAACGCGCGCTGAAGCTCGCCAGCTCAGAGCCCGAGCGTCGCTTCCTCGAGCGCCGGCTCGCCGAGCTGTAGAGCGCTCCGGGCCACAGCCCGGCCGACGCACCGTCGCTGTCCCCTCGGCGCCCGCCCGTTCGTCGTCAGTGCGCAGCGATCACACGGCCCGGAGGACCGGGCGTCCCATTCGTCGTAGCGACGACAGCCCCAAGAGGAGGCAGCGATGCAACGCCGCGCCAACACCCGAGCTTCTGTCCCCGTCCCGACCGCCGGAGGTCCGATGACGTCCACGTCCCCCCACGTCGATCGCTGGCGCGCGTTCGCGCTGTTGGCGGTGTCGTTCTTCATGACGGTCATCGATCTGACGATCGTCAACGTCTCGCTGCCCACGATCGGTCGCGATCTGCACTTCAGCGCGACCAACCTGCAGTGGGTGGTGACGGCGTACGCGCTCACGTTCGGCGGCTTCATGCTGCTCGGCGGTCGCGCCGCGGACCTGCTGGGCCGCCGGCGGATGCTGATGGTCGGGCTTTCGTTGTTCACGGCGGCGTCGCTGGGAGCCGCGCTGTCCACCGGCGAGGTGTCGCTTGTTGCAGCGAGGGCCGTTCAGGGGCTCGGCGCGGCGCTCATGCTGCCCGCCGCCCTGTCGATCGTGATGACCATCTTCGCCGAGGGCGCCGAGCGCAACAAGGCGCTCGGGATCTGGGGCGGGCTCGGGGCCGGCGGGGCGACCGTAGGCGTGATCGCCGGCGGCCTTCTCACCCGCTACGCCGGGTGGCAGTGTATCTTCTATCTCAACGTCCCGATCGGGGCCGGCGCACTGGCGCTCGCACCCAGGATCGTGCCCGACAGCCGGCTCGCCACCACGCACCGGCGGTTCGACGCGCTCGGTGCGATCGCGGGCACGGGCGGGCTCGTGGCGCTGGTCGACGCGATCGCCCAGGCACCGCAGTACGGCTGGGGCGCCACGCGGACCGTCGCCCTGCTGGCGGCGTCGGCGGCGCTGCTCGCCGCGTTCCTCGTGATCGAGAGCCGGGTGCGGGAGCCCGTGCTGCCGCTGTCCATCTTCCGGCTGCGCACGCTCGCCGGCGCGAACGCGGCGGGGCTGCTGCTGGGCGGCAGCTTCTTCGCGTTCATCTTCGTCGGCACCCTCTACATGCAGGAGGTGCTGCGCTACAGCGCTCTGCAGACCGGTCTCGCATGGCTGGCCGCGTCGCTGACCTCGATCGTCCTCGCCGGCGTCTCACAGGCGCTGGTCACCCGCGGCGGCGCCAAGGTCGTGATGGCGATCGGGATGACGCTGATCGGCGCGGGCGTGCTGTGGGCGACCCAGGTGCCCGTGCACGCACACTTCCTCGCGAACCTCGCCGGCCCGTTCGTCGTCGCCGGCGCTGGGACCGCCTTCGCGTTCATCCCGATCTCGATCGCCGCGCTCGCCGGCGTCTCAGAGCACCAGGCCGGGCTCGCGTCCGGGCTGCTGAACACCAGCCAGCAGCTCGGCGGGGCGATCGGGATCGCAATCGCCTCGAGCCTGGCGGCGAGCCACACCCAGACGCTGGCGCACGCCGGCGCCGCCGCACCCGCGGCCCTCACCGGCGGCTTCCGGCAGGCGCTGTGGGTGCTCGGCGCGATCGCGCTGCTCGCCGTCCCGGCCATCCTCGTGCTCGTCCGCCGCGAGGAGCTCTCCGACGCGGTTGCCAAGACCACGATCCGCGAGCCGCAGCCCGCGCTGGCCGGCGCGAGCTGACCCTGATCCAAGCAACCACAACCCGACGAGCAAGCAGGAGTCAACGATGAGCTGGCGCACATTTGCGTTTCCGCTGAGCGATCCGCCAGGATCCCAGATATGACGTCGTTCGGATCGGTGCGCACTGCGGGCGTGGCCGATGCGGCGGTGCTCGCCGATCTCCTGGACCGGTTCAACCGGGAGTACGAGACACCGACGCCCGGCCCCGCTGCGCTCGCTGCGCGTCTTGAGCGTTTGCTGTCCAGTGGCGGTGTCCTCGCGTTCCTGGCTGGTGAGCCGGCCGTAGGGCTGGCGCTGCTGACGCTGCGCCCCAACGTCTGGTTTGAGGGCCCTGTCGCGTTGCTCGACGAGCTGTACGTCGCTCCCGTTGAGCGCGGGCGCGGCATCGGCACCGCGCTGTTGAAGGGGGCCGAGGACGCATGCCGTCGCCACGGCTGCGAGTTGCTGGAGATCAATGTCGACGGCGAAGACGTGGACGCGCGCCGCTTCTACGAGCGCCACGGGTACGCCGACCGTGACCCGGGGCGGACCGACCCCGCGCTCTACTACCACCGCGAGCTCGTTCCGCGCAGTGCCACATAGGCTTGCGAGCAGCGCAACCTGGCCTGCCGTGTCCCGCGAGGACGACGGCAGGTCTCTTACCCTGCAGGTGAGCGGCGTTGCCTGCCGGTGCCACGTCGCGACCGGCGGGCGGGCGGCCGGCGTGACACCCAGGCAGCGTTGTCGGTGAGCTACGCCGTCCAGCGGCATCAAGAACAGCAGAGACGGTCATGGGGTCCTCCTCAATCGCAGGAGATAGTTCATGGCGCTCTACCAGCCTGCGCCGCTACCCCGTGCGGCGCCGACCGGCGTGTCTCGGCGCTACTCTGGGGTCATGAAACATCCAGTCCAGAACACGGTCCCGGGACCCGAGACGCCGTCGCTGAGCGATCAGGAGCGAGCCGAGCGTTTGCGGCGACTGATGGAGCGTGTGTTCAGTCCGGATGGGCTAGATCGGCACACACTCGAGCACATCGAGCAGCTGACCGGCGAGGACTCATAGCGAGGCAGTGGACGCTGTCGAGCTGTTGCGGCGATCGCGCCGTCACAGATGCGGCGATGAGCGCTATCGGCGAGCTGGCCGAACGCAGCGACGGCTACCACCGTGTGCCTTTCACGGATGCGCTCATCGCCACGGCCGCCGCAGAGCACGGGGCTGTCCCGGTGCTCCATCACGACACGCATTTCAACAAGCTCGCCGAAGTCCTCACATTCCAAAGCGTCCAGCTACCAGGATCCTGACCCCTGGTCCGCGCATCGCGAAAACCGAAGCGGAAACTCGGCAATCACGGCACGAGACGCGACAGCCTCGACGAGTTGCGGTCGTCCGATCATCCGTAGCTCGTCAGGAGTCGGGCGGCGTGCCTTCCAGCAGGACCTCGGGGGGATCGCCGCCGAAGACCTGCAGCCAGCCGCCGCGCGTGTCCATGTACTCGCGGATCGCCGTGACGCGGCCGTCGGCGACCTCGTAGGCGAAGCAGTAGTCATTGACGTAAGGGCGGCCGTTGGGAAGCGTCGCCGACATCCTGTGCTCGGTCAGCACCACGTTCCCCTCGCCAACCATCGATCGGGGCTCGAACGCCACGTTCGCGAAGAAGCGCGGGTAGTCGTAGGCCATGAATGCCACGATCGCATCGCGGTCAAGGTCGTTCAGGCCCCGCGGCGGCCCCGCGTCCTCGGCGCTTCCCAGCCCGAGCGCGACCTGCGTCGCGTTGCCTGCAGGAGCCACCCAGGTCACATCGGGATGCAGCAACGCAGCGATGCGATCCGGGTCGCCCGTGGCGTAGGCCGCGTATAGCGCTCGCACCGTCTCCTTCGCGGTCATCGCCTCACCCTACCCCTGCGACACACAAACGGCTCGCGGGATTCGGACAGCTACGTCCACCAGATCAGCGGCTGGCTTCCGCGTCTAGCCTACCGCTGCATGCTGGGGTAGACCAACCTCCAGCACGCGAATATCTTCGTGATCCCATCCTGCGGCCGCAGCTGTCCGGGGGTGTTGCTCGCGCCGATGACCGCCTCGCAGCTGCGGGACCGAGCGCGCGAGGCCCGATCGGTCCGCTGGGGTCAGGCGCCGGGGCGTGCCGGAGGGAGGCTCTCCGTAGCAGGCTCGCCGGTGTCTGTCCGGTATGACTCAACGGTTGTCGCGTTGAGTGGGTCGCCCTGGAGGTTTGGGGGATGCGCCGGCGCGAGCTTGCGCGCTTCCTTCCTGGCCTGCTTGTCGAGTCGGCGCTCGCGCAGCCTGCTTTCACGGGTCAGCTTCGCCATCGTGGTCTTCCTCTTGCCGCTTGAGGCCATGTTCGTCAGCTCCTTGTTGTGCAGTTCCGAGCGCATCCACACCGGGTCATCCGGTGTGTGAACCCGGCCACCAAGTCGCCGGGCACGCACGCCCACCTCGCCCTTTCCTGTGGCCCGCGAGCGGCCCACGTTTGGCGGGCCCAAAAGCGCTACACCAGCTTGACGTTCCCCGCCTTGGGTCCCTTGTCGCCGGTCTCGGTGTCGTAGGAGACCTTTGCACCTTCGGCGAGCGAGCGATAGCCCTCGCCGACGATCGCGGTGTGATGGACGAACAGGTCCTTGGACTGGTCATCGGGCGTGATGAACCCGAAGCCCTTGTCGTCGCTGAACCACTTCACGGTTCCAGTAGGCATTGCTTTCCTCCGGCGTTTGATAGTGCTGCGAACGCGGAGATTGCTGAGCAAAGGCTACGAGCGCTGGCACTGCGGCGTTGGGTGAACCACCCAACCTGATCCATCCACGATACCAGCAGACACGATCGGCAGCCCCCGAGGATCCAACGAGGGGGATGTCAGCCCGCCGCGTCGGTGGCTCACGCCAGCGTGCAGGCCGGCAGCACGAAGCGCCGAGCAGCGCCGCGCGCTCCACCACGTCCCCGCCGGAGGGGTGAGGGCGCGCGAGCCGCTCCACGAGGGCGCGGATCTCAACGTCGCCCGCCGGGTCCTCGGCGCTCACGAGAACTCCGTTACCGAGTAGACCGGATGACCCACGCGCGTTGGCCCGCTCTCGCCGGCAGGGTCGGTGTGCACGCAGAAGTCCTCGAAGCGCCCGTGGTCGAGAATCGCCACGACGACCTCGCCGGCATCGGACAACGGCCTGCCGACCTCGATCTCACGGTCTCGTCCGTCGATGCGACAGCTCAGCTTGAAGATCCGCCGCGAGTTCGCAGGGCACCCGGCCACGAGCAGCGAACGAGCGCGCAGCTCGTTGTACACCTCCTCGGCGCGTGCTCCCTCCGATTCGACGCCGGCCACGAAGAAGCGGGTCACTTGTGCCGTGCCTTGGCGGGCGCGGCACAGCGCAGAAGCTCGTCGGGCGTCATCTTGCGGATCCTCGGCGAGCCCTCCTCGACCTGGCGCTGAAGCTCCTCGAGCTTCGGCCGGCGGCGCTCGGCCGCGCGGTCGGCCTGTGTGAGCATCACTCCAGGCTAGCGTGATTGCGAGGGCGCCGCACGGGAACGGACCCGCGGGCGTTCGACCGCGGCCAGGCACGAGCAGGGTTTCCGCTTCCGCCGAGCGCTGCGCCCCGGCGCTTCGACGTTCGAGCCCCGATCGGCAAATAGTTCGCACTAGCGGAATCGGCACCTGGCTCTGCGCTGAGAGCTTCCTGCGCTCGCTAAACATGCGACCGGACCGAGCCGACAAGCTCGCGTGTGGGCTCATCTTCGGAAGATGGCTCAGGGGGTCGCCGGCCGTGGGGCCGCTGCGGCGTTGGCGAAACGCGCCACGGTGGCGGTAGCGCGGCAGCCGATCCTGGACTCGAAGGGGAGCCTGCTCGGCTATGAGCTGCTGTTCCGGGGGCACAACGGCGAGAGCGCGGGGGTGCTAGACCACAGCGCCGCGACCTCCACGGTGATCCTCGACGGGCTCTTCGACGTCGGCCTGTCCGATCTCGTCGGCGACAACGTCGCCTACGTCAACGTCACGCGTGACTTTCTGCTGAGCGTGCGCCCGCCGCCGCTGCCGGCCGAGCGCGTGGTGCTCGAGCTGCTCGAGGATCAGGTCGTCGATGACGCGCTGCTCGGCGTGCTGGGCGAGCTCACCGCCAACGGCTTCACGATCGCGCTCGACGACTTCCGGCTCACCCCCGCCACAGAGCGGCTGCTCAGGTATGCGAGCGTCGTCAAGGTCGACGTGCTCGAGCACGGCGATCGCGGTCTCGAGGATCTCGTCACGCACCTGCGGTCCAACTACGCCGGCCTCACCCTGCTCGCCGAGAAGGTGGAGACGCCGGCGGAGTGGGTGCGCTGCCGCGTGCTCGGCTTCGACGCCTTCCAGGGCTACTTCTTCGCGCGGCCCGCGCGCTTGCAGCGCTCGCGCCTGCCCACGCAGGGCCTCACCTCGCTGAGCACGATGGTCGAGCTCAGCGCCACCGAGGACTTCGACGAGCTCAACCGCATCATCGCGCGCGACGCCGGCCTGAGCATGCGCCTGCTGCGATACGCCAACTCGGCGTCCGTGTCCCTGCCTCGGCGTGTGGGCTCCGTCCAGGAAGGGCTGGCCTGGCTCGGCGCCGCCACCGTACGGCGCTTCGCCATGATCGTCGCGCTCGCGGGGGTCCACGACGTCCCCCACGAGCTGCTCACGACCGCGCTGGTGCGGGCCCGCATGTGCCAGCTGCTCTCCGGAGCTGGAGACAGCGCGGCCGGGGACTCGTACTTCACCGTCGGCCTGTTCTCCGTCGCGGACGCGCTCGCCGATGCGCCGATGCAGCTCGTGGTCGAGCAGCTGCCGTTCCGTTATGACATCGTCGACGCCCTGCTCTACGGCAACGGCAAGCTCGGCGGCGTGCTCGCCGGAGTCACGGCCTACCAGCGCGGCGACTTCGACGCCGCCGGCGAGCTGATCGCCGGTCATCCCGACGTCGAGCAGGCCTATCGCGAGGCCATCGCCTGGGCCGACCGCAGCATCGCCGAGCTCGCGTAGAGCGGCGCGACCCTCCTTCACGCTGGATGCGAAGGGGTCGGACTGCGCCGCTCAGGGCGGTCCATGCGCGCCACATGCGGCCGCGCGCGAGAGCAGCAGCTCGCGCTCGCGCGCGTTCTCGCACAGGCCGGCCGCGCGCTCGAACTCCTCGCGCGCCTCCGCCAGCCGCCCCAGGCGCACCAGCACGTCGCCGCGTACGCCCGGCAGCAGGTGATAGCCACGCAACGCGGGCTCATCGGCGAGCGAGTCGACGAGCTCGAGGCCGGCCTCGGGGCCGAAGGCCATCGTCACCGCCACCGCGCGGTTGAGCTCCACCACTGGGGAGCCGGTGAGCGCCGCCAGCCCGTCGTAGAGCGCCACGATCCGCGGCCAGTCGGTTGCCTCGACGCTCCGAGCCCGCGCGTGGCAGGCGGCGATCGCGGCCTGCAGCGCGTATGGTCCCAGCGCGCCGTTGAGCTCCTCGGCCCGCCGCAGCCCGGCCAGGCCACGCTGCACGAGCAGATAGTCCCAGCGCGCGCGGTCCTGATCGGCCAGCAGCACCGGCTCCCCGTGCGGCCCACCCGAGCCCGCAGCCGCGAGGCCTGGAGCTCCATCAGGGCCAGCAGGCCGTGCACCTCGGGCTCGCGGGGCAGCAGC
This sequence comes from Solirubrobacteraceae bacterium, assembly GCA_035508735.1. Taxonomy (GTDB): domain Bacteria; phylum Actinomycetota; class Thermoleophilia; order Solirubrobacterales; family Solirubrobacteraceae; genus Palsa-744. Next base: position 99,249 of record DATJMM010000059.1, read on the forward strand.
GCCGCCAGGATCCTTCCCAGCCGCAGCGCGTCCGCGCACAGCGCCGGGCGCACCCAGTGCTCGCCGGCGCTCGCCGCGTAGCCCTCGTTGAACACCAGGTAGATCACCTCGAGGACCACCGACACGCGCTCGGTCAACTCGTCGCGAGCGGGGGCCTCGAACGGCACCCGCGCCTCGGCGAGCGTGCGCTTGGCGCGAACGATGCGCTGCGCGACCGTGCCCTCGGACACGAGAAACGCGCGCGCAATCTCCGGCGTCGAGAGGCCACCGAGCAGGCGCAGCGTCAACGCGACGCGGGCCTCCACCGACAAGACCGGATGACACGTCATGAAGATCAGGCGCAGCACCTCGTCCTGCACGTCCTCGACCTGAGCCGCGAGGTCGGGCTGATCGAGCCGTTGGAGGATCTCCAGCTCGCGCCCGATCAGCTCGCGCTTTCGCTCGAGCGTGACGCGCCGGCGCAGCGCATCGATGCCGCGGCGCTTGGCGGTGGCCATCAGCCACGCACCCGGCGTGTCGGGGATCCCCGACACAGGCCACTGCTCGAGCGCCGCGACGAGCGCGTCCTGTGCCAGGTCCTCCGCGACAGCCACGTCGCGCACGATTCGAGCCAGCCCGGCTATCAACCGGGCCGACTCGATCCGCCACACGGCGTCGATCGCACGATGGGTGGCCGACGGGCTCACGGGTGGGCGGGCCTAATTCTGGGCTGCCTGCTCGCGCAGCCGCGCGTTGGCCTCGCGCAGCTCCGGCGTCAGCTGCTCGCCGAAGTCCTCGGCCTCGAAGATCTGGCGCAGCTCGATCTCCACGCCGCCGTCGAACGGCGCTCGCTTGAGCCACTCGATCGCCTCCTCCCGCGAGGAGCACTCCCACACCCAGTAGCCCGCTACGAGCTCCTTGGCCTCCGTGAAGGGACCGTCGATGACGGTGCGCTCGCGGCCGTCGAAACGGATCTTTGCGCCCCTGGAGGTCGGGTGCAGGCCCTCGCCGGCCAGCATCACGCCTGCCTTGACGAGCTCTTCGTTGTATTTCGTCATCGCCCCAAGGGCCTCGGTGCGGGGCATCTCGCCCGCCTCCGACTCGGGGCTGCCGGGAACCAGAACCATGAAACGCATTTGTGTCTCCTTGTGGTGGATGGGTTGGTCACTACACGCACGTCGAACGAGGTCGGACGAAATCGACACCGCCCGGGATTTTCGTTGACGCGGCCGCGAGGCCACGGCGGGCTCGCCGCTATCCGTGGCAAGCGCCCCGCAATATCCTGCGGGGGCATGCAACCCCCGATCGTGATGAAGTTCGGCGGCACCTCGGTGGCCGACGCCGAGCGCGTCAAGCGCGCCGCGCGGCGGATCGTGGAGAAGCGCGAGCAGGGCCACGCGGTGGTCGCGGTGCTGTCCGCGCGCGGCAAGACCACCGACGAGCTGATCGCGATGGCCGAGGAGATCTCGCCCGCGCCCGACCCGCGCGAGATGGACATGCTGCTGTCCACCGGCGAGCGCATCTCCTGCGCGCTGTGCGCGATGGCCATCAACGACCTCGGGCACCGCGCGATCTCGCTCACCGGCTCGCAGGCGGGCATCGTCACCGACGAGTCGCACACCAAGGCGCTGATCCTCGACGTGCGCGCCGAGCGCATCCGCGCCGCGCTGGAGGAGGACCACGTGGTGCTGGTCGCCGGCTTCCAGGGCGTCTCCGAGAACGCGCGCAACGTCACCACGCTCGGGCGCGGCGGCTCGGACACGAGCGCCGTCGCGGTCGCCGCCGCGCTCGGCGCCGAAGTCTGCGAGATCTACACCGACGTCGCCGGCGTCTACTCCGCCGACCCGCGCATCGTGCCCGACGCGCGCAAGCTCGAGCGCGTGTCCTTCGAGGAGATGCTCGAGATGGCCGCCTCCGGCGCCGGCGTGCTGCAGCTGCGCTCGGTCGAGTACGCGCGCAACCACGGCGTGCGCATCCACTGCCGCTCCTCCTTCAGCGAGGAGCCAGGTACCTTTGTGGTCGCGGAAGGAGAGACGATGGAGCAGCCGCTGATAACAGCCGTCACGCACTCCACCTCGGAGGCGCGCATCACGCTCACCGGCGTGCCCGACACGCCCGGCGCCGCCGCGCGCATCTTCGACGCGATGGCGCGCGCCAACGTCAACGTCGACATGATCGTGCAGAACGAACCGGTCTCCGCCGGCGGCCAGGCCGAGATCTCCTTCACGGTGCCCAGGGAGGACCTGCGCAGCGCCAGCGCCGCGCTGCAGCCGCTCGCCGGCGAGGCCTACGCGCAGATCGGCACGCACGAGGGCATGGGCAAGGTCTCGATCGTCGGCGCCGGCATGCGCTCGCATCCAGGCGTCGCCGCCAAGGTGTTCGGCGTGCTCGCCGAGCAGGGCGTCAACATCGACATGATCTCCACCTCGCCGATCAAGATCTCCTGCGTGATCGACCTCGACCGCGTGCCCGACGCGGTCAAGGCGCTGCACAGCGCCTTCGAGCTCTCCGGCGAGGGCACCGTCGCCGTCGAGGACGCCATCCGCGCAAGTCCGCTCAGCTGAATCGCGCCGGTTCCCCAACCGCGTGCGCCGGTGTGCGCAAGCTGTACAATCCCTGCTCGCAGTTCGTCATCGCGATCCTGGGGGATCTGAGGATATGCGCACGGTGAAGCGACCGCGCAGATACATAAATCGCCGCCTGCTGACGCTGGTCAGGCCGTTCCTTCGCTACAGCATCTCGCGCGACGCGTTCGTGCTGCGCGGCGTCGGCAGCACGGTCGGACCGGTGCTGCGCGCCGACCGCCGCAGCCGCCGCGCGTACAGCGGCGTCGAGCGCCGGCACGCGAGAATGGCCTAGGCAAGCCGTTCTCCCCCGCGGGCCAGCGCAGCCGCTCGACCAGTTTTCACGGTTGGAACAGGCGCCGTCTGCGCGCCCCACAGGTGCCGTCCGCGCGCCCCAGACGTGACAACTGCTGTCGAATTGTGTTTATACAGATGAACCCTTGCGCTTGGGCCGCAAATGCGCTGGTATATCGGTCCAGGAGGAGGCAACCAGGAAGGAAGCCTTTGAGACAGCTCGGACAGGGGCCTGCACGGACGCGGAACGTCCTGCGGGCCAGGACAAGAAAATCCAGACGCCGGCGCGACGCCACCATGCGATCGCAGTGAGCCTGGGCATGGGGGGGCCGGCAGCTTCAGAGGGCGTGATCGCCCGCGAGTCGCTCGCGGGGGTCCAGGCGGGCGGCGCCGCGGTCGCACGCCGGCGCACGGTGCTCGACGGCCTGCGCGTGGCCGTCGCCCAGCCGCACGCGCGCGGCCCGGCGGCGAGCATGCGCCGCGACTCGCTGTTCCGCCGCGCGCTGGTGCTGGCCGACGCGCTCGCCATCACCGCCGCCTTCCTGCTCACGGTGGCGGTCGCCTCGCGGCCGCTGGGGCTCACGTGGGCGAGCCTGCTGGGCGTGCCGGTGGTGATCGCCGGCGCCAAGGTGCTGGGGCTGTACGACCGCGACGAGGCGCTGCTGCACAAGACCACGCTCGACGAGGCGCCGAAGCTCTTCCAGCTGGCCACGCTGTGCGCGCTGCTCGCCTGGCTGGCCGGCGGGCAGGTGGTCTCCGGCGTGCTCGACCGCCACGAGGCGCTGCTGCTGTGGGCCGTGCTGGCCGTGCTGCTGATCGTGCTGCGCACCTGCGCGCGCGCGCTCGCGCTGCGCCTCGCGCCGGCCGAGCGCTGCCTGGTGATCGGCGACGAGCAGATCGCGCGCACGATCACCAGCAAGCTCGACTGCGGCGGCATCCGCGCGAGCGTGGTCGCGCACCTCGACCTCGACAAGATCGCGCCGTGGTCGAGCGACGCGCTGTCCGGCCCGCGCCTGGCCGAGATCCGCCAGCTCGCGCAGGAGCTCGACGTGCAGCGCGCGATCGTGGTGCCGCGCAGCGCCGACGGCGGCGAGGTGCTCGACCTGGTGCGCACGCTGAAGGCCGTGCGGGTGCGCGTCAGCGTGCTGCCGCGGCTGCTCGAGGTAGTCGGCTCCTCGGTCGAGTTCGACGACCTGCAGGGCATGCCGGTGATGGGCGTGCGCCGCTTCGAGCTCACGCGCTCCTCGGCCGCCGTCAAGCGCGCCTTCGACGTCGCCTGCGCGGGTCTCGGCCTGGTCGCGGTGGCGCCGTTGATGGCGCTGATCGCGATCGCCGTCAAGCTCGACAGCCGCGGCCCCGTGTTCTTCCGCCAGCAGCGCGTCGGGCGCTTCGGCCAGCGCTTCGCGATCTTCAAGTTCCGTACCATGGTCGAGGACGCCGACGCCATGAAGGACGCGCTGCGCGTGCGCAACGAAGCGGGCGGCGGCCTCTTCAAGATCGCCGACGACCCGCGCGTCACGCGCGTGGGGCGGTTGCTGCGCAAGACCGCGCTCGACGAGATGCCGCAGCTGTTCAACGTGCTCAGCGGCAAGATGAGCGTCGTCGGCCCGCGCCCGCTGGTGCTCGACGAGGACGAGCGCGTGCGCGGCTGGCACAGGCGCCGGCTGGAGCTCACGCCGGGCATGACCGGCCCCTGGCAGATCCTCGGCCCGGCGCGCGTGCCGCTCGACGAGATGGTCGCCATCGACTACCTGTACGTCGCCAACTGGTCGCTCTGGAACGACGCGAAGATCATGCTGCGCACCGTCAGCTACGTGCTCGGCGGCAGGGGCCTGTGAGGGAGTGCCATTCCAATTGTTTAAACAGGGCGGTGAACTTCCTGTAAACTCCCGCGCCAATCAAGTTCGGATTTCTTGGACATTCGTCGATTGGAGCCCGGGAGCTTCGTTGTAGCTTCTTGGATATGCAGTGCTTCGCTCAAGGAAGCGCGAGCTGGCGGGAAATGTGAGCATCCACAGGGGACGCCAGCGCTCGCAGATCACCCTCGGGGGGCCGAAAAAATGAACACACACAGCTTCAACTCGCCAAGCCCGGCGGTCGACAGCGGCTACGGGGACGAGCACAACGTCGCGGTGCGTCCGTCGCGCCTCGGCGCGGTCGGCGAATCCTCGCTTGCCAGTGGCATCATCAGCGTGGCCTCGGTGGCGCTGGTGAACGGTAGTCCGCGGCTGGCCGTGCGCGCCGCCTATGCCGTCGTCCACGACAGCTACTCCTCGCGGCGGATGCAGCAGCGCTGCCTGCGCCGCAGGCGCCGTGGCGCGCAGATGCGCCAAACGGCCTGAGGCGAGCCGAGGCGGCCTTCGCCGAGCAGCTCCGTCGGGTGCTTGCTCCCTCGCAGCCAGGCGGTAGAGTACGCGCGGGTGGCGAGTTCCAGGGCTCGAGTTGCGTGCGTGATCGTGTCGCTGCTGGCCGCTAGCACGCTGTCGGCGTGCGCCGTCGGTGGGGCGCGGCTCGCCGCGCCGCTCGCAGCCAGCGCCGCCGCATCGCATCGGCCGCCGGCGCGCGCCGCCGCCAGCAAGCCCCAGCGACTGTTCTCGGCGTCGAGCTTCTGGAACGAAGAACTCCCCGCCGACGCGCCGCTTGACCCGAGCTCGGCGGCGGTGGTGAAGGCCCTCTCCGAAGAGGTCGCCGCCGAAGCCAAGGCCGGGGAGGCCCCGTTCGTCAACACCACGTCGTGGTCGGTGCCGATCTACAAGGTGGGGCCCGAACAGCCCACGGTCACGGTGGCGCTCGAAGAACCCTCGCGCTCGCCGGCGCTCGCGTCCGCCTGGAGCGCGGTGCCGCTGCCCGCCAACGCCAAACCCGCCGCCGGCGGCGACGAGCACCTGGTGGTGTGGCAGCCGAGCAGCGACCGCCTGTGGGAGTTCTGGCACCTCACGCACACGATCTCGGGCTGGCGCGCCGCCTGGGGCGGGGCGATCCGGAACGTGTCCACCAACGCGGGCGCCTACGGCGCGAAGGCGTGGCCGGGGGCGAGCCCGAGCTGGGGCGCCACCGCCTGCTCGCTGTCGGTCGCCGGCGGGCTGATCACGCTCGAAGACCTGGAAGCGGGGCGCATCGAACACGCGCTGGCGATCGCGCTGCCCGACGTGCGCGGCGGCGTGTACGCGACGCCCGCGCAGCGCAGCGACGGCTGGATCGAAGAACCGCGCTGGCTGCCGGAGGGCGCGCACCTGCGCCTCGATCCTGCGCTGAAGCTCTCCTCCTTGCACCTGCCGCCGTTCACCCTGATGCTGGCCAAGGCGGCGCAGCGCTACGGCATCGTGGTCAGGGACGAGGCCGCGGAGACCACCTTCTACGCGCAGGACCCCACGCCCACGGGCACGAACCCATACGGCGGCGCACATGGCTACTTCGAAGGCGAGTCCCCGCAGCAGCTGCTGGCCTCCTTCCCGTGGAGTCACCTGGAGCTGTTGAAGATGAAGCTGCACAAGACCGCGGCGGGCGGCGAATGAGCGTGCTCGCGCGGGCATCGCGCAGCTCGAGCGCGCGCGCGGAGCAGCGCCTGATCCTGCTCAGCGCGGGCACGGCCGCGCGGCGCCGCGAGCTCGGCGAGCGCGCCGTGGAGGCCGCCCGGCGCGTGGACTGGTCACAGCTGGCGGGCGTCCTGAGCGCGCGCAAGCTGCTCACCGTGCTCGGCCCGCGCATGCTCGAGCTCCCGGCGCTGTCGGCGGACGCCGGCTTCGCCGACGCGGTGGAGCGGGCGCTGGTCGCGGCCAGGCGCCGCGGCGCCTTCCTGCAGATGATCTCCGCTCACGTGCGCGGCGCGCTGGCGGGCGCGGGCATCCGCTCGGCCGGCTTGAAGGGCCCGTTCCTGGCCGAAGACATCTACGGCGATCCGGGCCGGCGCATCTCGGGCGACATCGACCTGCTGGTCGCCGCCGAGCAGCTGCACGAGGCGGTGGCGGTGGCCCGCGGCCTCGGCTACGAGCTGGCCTCCACGTACGTCGAGGCGTCGGGGCTGCCGCCGCTTCACTTCGTGCTGGTGCACGCGACGCAGGAGCTGCCGCCGCTCGAGCTGCACTGGCGGGTGCACTGGTATGAGCGCGACTTCTCGCGCCAGCGCCTGCTGCCGCCCGACGTGGCCGGGCAGGAGCGATGGCGCCCGGCGCCGGCCGACGAGCTGGTCGCGCTGCTCCTGTTCTACGCCCGCGACGGATTCATCGACCTGAGGCTCGCCACGGACCTGAGCGCCTGGTGGGACCGCCACGGCTCCGAGGTGAGCGCGGCCGCGGTCGCCGGGCTGCTCGGCGAGTACCCGGAGCTCGCGCGCGTGGTCCCGGCGGCGCTGGCGGTGGCGGAGCGGGTGGTGGGCCTGCCGGCGAGCTCGCTGCTGGCCGAGATGCCCGCGCTGGGGCTGCGTCAGCGGCTGGCCGCGCGGCTGGCGAACCCCAACCCGCGGTCGAGTCGCTCGCAGCTGTATGCCGACATGGGCCTGGTCGACGGCCTGCTGGCGCCGCCGGGGGGCGCGGGCGCGTTCGTGCGCCGCCAGCTGCTGCCGCCGCCGGAGGTGCTCGACGAACAGGCCCGCCACGGCGAGAAGCGCCAGGCGCGCTCGCGCGTGGGGCGCTGCACCGGCGTGCTGGCGCGCTATGGCTGGCGCATGGCGCGCCTGGTCGCCGGCTCTACCTGATCGGCGCGGCGCCCTGCCGGCGCTCAGGCGTGGTGCTTGACCTTGTGCAGCTTGACGTGTTCGGGTTTGCTGCCGCAGCCGCTGTAGGTGCGGCTGCCTCGCAGTCGCTGGTTCAGGACCGTGGTGGCCGTCACGCCGAGCTTGAACCTGCCGCCGGGGAGCTTCGTCAAGGTGATCGCCTTCCTCCTCAGCCGCTTGACGCCCTTGACGGTGAGGGCCTTCTTGCCGTTGAGCTTGACCACCACCTTCTTCAGCGGGTCGTACTTCGGGTCCTTGAGGCGGATCCTCAGGCGCCTGCCGGCGGTGCACGCCGAGGGCAGGCCGATGACCTGGGCGAACGCGAGCGTGCCGCCGGTGGTGCTGGGCACCGGCGCGATCAGCGTGGAGTCCTCGCAGCCATACGTGGCTTCCGCGTCGCTGCCGTCGGCCGCGATCTTGGGCTGGCTCGTTCCGGGGTGCGAGAAGCACACCTTCAGGTAGTGGGCGCCCTGCGGGTTCTCGAGCACGCGCCAGGCGGTCGGCCCCAGGCCGCGCGGGTCGTGTTCACATTGTTCGGCTTCGTTCTTGACGAACCACTGGTGGAAGCCCCAGAAGGAGCCGTCGCTCTGTTCGCTCATCCCCGTCCACATCACTTCCCCGACCGCGTGGGGGCATTCGCCGAACGTGGTCTCCGAGACGACCGTGCCCTCGAAGGTCCCGTTCGACTGTGCCGTGATTGCGACGCTGCCGTGGTCGAACGACCACACCCCTTCGATTTCGCTCGCCGAGGAGGCGATCACGTTCACCCCCAACGCAATCGCCACAATCGCCACGACCACGGACACCTTCGAGACACGGCCGAGAAGTGGGTTCATGTTGGAAAGATAAAGCATCGCGATGGTGTAGTCACACTCGACGCGCGTAGTAAGTGCGCCGAAGCTCCACAAACCTGTGCATGCCCTCTCATGTGGTGAGTGCGGCTAGGGCCGACGGCCGCAGGCGCGCGCGGCGAGCGCTTCGGCGTAGAGCTCGCGCAAGCGCGCATCGATCCTCTCCACGCTGCAGTTCGCCAGGCAGAACCGCCGGCCGCCCTCGCCGAGCACGCGCGCCGCCTCGCCGTCGGCGAGCAGCTCGGCGAGCCGCTCGGCGAGGGCCGTCTCGTCACCCACCGGGACCAGTGCCCCGCCGGCCTCGGCCAGCGCGGGTATTTCTCCGACGGGCGTGCTGACGAACGGCCGCGCGAGACTCATCGCCTCGAGCAGGGTCATCGGCATCGCCTCGGCCCGCGCCGGCAGGGCGATCACGCGGGCCGTGCGCATCAACCGTGCCACCTCGGCAGGGGCTCGGGCTGGGAGCACCTCGAGTCGCTCTACGCTCGGCGCGGTGAAGTCTCCTGCGGGTCCCACCAGCACGCAGCGCGCCCGCGGGCGCCTGCCCAGCACCTCTGGCCAGGCGCGCACCAGCACGTCCGCGCCCTTGCGCAAACTCACCTCGCCGGCGAACAGGACCAGCTCCTCGGTCCGATCGGCCGTGGTGTAATCGCTCTCCACGGCGACGGGGTTGAAGAGCATCACCGCGTGGGCGCCGGGGGCGCTCGCCTCGACCAGCCCGAGCGTCTCGGCGTCGAGACAGGTGACGATGTCGGCCCAGCCGAGGACCGACGAGACCAGGCGGGGATGTGCGACGGCGAACTGCTTGAAGTTGGCGCCGTGAATCGTCGCGGCCGTGACGAGGCCCCGCCTCCGCGCGATCGAAAGCAGCAACCCCTCGCGCACGAACGAGCCTCCCTCCGAGAGATGCACGTGAGCCACGACGCCGGACGGCAGGCGCAGCAGCGCCGCGGTTGAGCTTGCCGCGAGCATGGCGGTGGCCAGCGACGAGCCTGGGCGCCAGGTCGGGTGCGCGAACACCTCATCCGCTCCGACGCGATGCTCCACATGCACGCCGATCACGCTGGCCATCCCGCCGATGCTCCGCGGGTCGGGGCCGAAGTGGTGAACGGTCAGCTGTCCGGACAGGGTGTGCGCCTCGAGCCGCGGGCGGTAGCTCACGCTTTTCCCGTCAGGCCACTCGTGCCGTCGGCGCCGCGCGCTCAGAGCGCGGCAGGGCGAGCACGCTCGCCAGGATCAGGGCCGCCGCGTACGCCGTCGGGGTGTTCAGCAATGTGTTGTCCGCCAGCGAGTTGACCAGGCAGCCTATGAGCACCACGATCGCCAGCGTGGAGGCGTTGAAGGCCGAGCCGGAGGCCGCGATATCCGTGCGACGTCGGATCAGGGCGCGCACGAGCAGCCACAGGGCCGAAAGCAGGATGAGGCACCCGAGCACCCCCGTCTCCACCAGGTAGCGCACGTATTCGTTGTGCGGGGGAAAGCCGCCGAACGGGTTGGCGGGCGTGCCCTGCGTCGTAGTGGTGATGCCCAGGCCCCGTCCTACCACGGGTGATTTCTCCCATTCGGGGAGCAGGGCTTTCCACTTTTTCAAGCGCCATTCGAGCGAGGTGTCCGATTCCCCCTGTTCGGCCGCGAGATTCGTGTTCGACTCCCTAGCGACGCGCGCGGCGCCGAGCGGGGTCGCGAAGAACACCGCCACGATGACCAAGCCCACCGCCCAGGGTACGGCTTTGACGCGCCACGAGCCGGGCTGCAGGGCGCCTGCGGCGGCCATCATCACGAACGCCGTCAGGAGCCCGTCGATGCTGAAGGTGGTAATGATCGCCGCCGCGAAGACGGCCGCGAGAGCGAGGTCCGCCCGGCTCCTGCCGTGGCCGAGATATCGCCACAGCGATGCCGCGAGCGCGATCGCGAAGAACATCACCGCGCTGTTCGGGTGCGCGAAGGTGCCGTTGGAGCGCAGGTGGCCGGCGACCTCCATTCCCGTGCGCGACGGAAGCTGGTAGAGCGCAACGACCGCAGGTACAAGGCCCACGCCCTGTATCAGCCTCGCAGCCGCAGGGGCACTCAACGATCCGCGCAAGTTGCACACGATCACCGCCAGCGCGATCACGGACAACTCGCGCACCCCCTCGCGAACCGTCTCGGAGGAGGCGCCTTTGGTGCCGACGGCTATCGCGGTCCATATGCAGATCCACAGGCCGGCGAGCAACGAAAGCAGGACCGCCCGCCGGTTGCGCAGCAGCAGCACGGCGGCCGCGAGCACGAACAGCACGGCGATCACACCCGAGAGGTTGACGCTGCCGGACTGGCGGCTGCCCGGAGCCGACAGGTTATCCGTCAACACGCGGACCAGCAGCAGCACCGCGACGAAGGGCATGACCATGCGGTCGAGAGCGCCCGCGCCGGCGAGGCCGCGCCGCCACCAGCCGAGACTCTGCGGCGGGGATGGCGAGGCGCTCATGCCGACGGCTGGCTAGGTCGAACCATCTGGGCCGGTCCCTTCTCGATCGAAACGGCGTTGGGTAGTCTAGGGGCCCGTGGCTCCCGTCAACCGCGTCAAGGAGAGACTAGAGGCAGGCGAGACCGTGTTTGGCACATGGCTGCAGACGGCGTCGCCCACAGTGGCCAACATCCTCGCTCACAGCGGAATGGATTTCGTGACGGTCGACATGGAGCATGGCCCTGCCGGCTTCTCCGAGGCCGAGGCGATCATGTATGCGGTCGAGGCCGGCGGCAGCACGCCGATGATCCGGCTGGGAGACGGGAGTGCGCCCAACGTGCTGAAAGCGTGCGACGTGGGCTGCCAGGGAATCCTCGTGGCGCACGTGCAGTCGGCGGAGCAGGCCGCGTCCATCGTGCGCGCGATGCGCTTCGCCCCGCAGGGAGAGCGGGGGATGGCGCCGTTCACACGTCTGCACGACTGGTCCTCCGACGAGCTCGAACGCAAGCTCGCGGAGGCCAACCGCCGGCAGCTGGCCGGCGTGCTGGTCGAGGACCGCCTCGGCCTTGACAACCTCGAGGAGATCCTCGCCGTCGACGGACTGGATCTCGTGTACCTCGGCATTTATGACATCTCGCAGGTCCTCGGCCTGCCCGGCCAGGTCGAACACGACACGGTGCTCGAGACCGTCGCCGCGGCTGTGCGGCGCATCGAGGAGGCGGGCAAGGTCGCGGGAGCGGTGGCGCGCGACGCAGATCACCTGCGGTGGCTGTTGAAGACGGGCTTTCGCTACATCTCACACCTCTGCGACACGGCGCTGATCAGCCAGCGGGCCCGCGCCGTGAGGGCCGACTTCGACGAGGCGCTGCGGCATGCCTGAGGCCGATGAGATCCTGCGCGTAGGCGTTGCCGGCTACGGCAGCACCGGGCAGATCCGCAGGAAGCACGTAGACGCCCACCCCCGCATGCGGACGGTCGCCGTCTGCGATCAGACGGTGGGGGAGCCCGGCACCAGCAGCGACGGGGTGCGCATGTGGAGCAACTGGGAAGAGCTGCTCGAGGAGGACCTCGACGTGCTGTTCGTGTGCCTGTGGAACGACATCGCTCCCACCGTCGTGATGGAAGGCCTGAGGCGCGGCCTGCACGTGTTCTGCGAGAAGCCGCCGGGGCGCTCGGTCGAGGACGTGGTCAAGGTTCGCGAGGTCGAGCGCGCGCATCCGCACCTGAAGCTGATGTACGGGTTCAACCACCGCTACCACGAGTCGGTGCGCGACGCCCTGAAGATCATCCAGAGCGGAGAGCTGGGCGCGATCGTGGATCTCCGCGGCGTGTACGGCAAGTCGAAGATGATCCGCTTCGACCAGGATTGGCGCACGAAGCGTGAGATCGCCGGCGGCGGCATCCTGCTCGACCAGGGCATACACATGGTCGACATGATGCGGCTGTTCGCCGGCGAGTTCGTCGACATCCACTCCCATGTGTCGAACGCCTTCTGGTGCCACGACGTCGAGGACAACGCATACGCCTTGATGCGTACCGCCGAGGGCGTAGTGGCGATGCTGCACTCCTCGGCCACGCAGTGGCGCCACCGCTTCGGCCTGGACATCACCCTCAAGGAGGGGGGGCTGTCGCTGTCGGGGATTCTGTCCTCCTCGCGGAGCTACGGGGCGGAGACGCTGACCGTCACCTACCGGGGCGAGGACGACCTCGGCGATCCGCGCGAAGTGACCACTCGCTACAACGATGACCACTCCTGGCGCGATGAGATCGAGGAGTTCGCGCGGGCGATCATCGCCAACCGCGACATCCGCCACGGCTCCTCGCTCGAGGCGCTGAAGACGATGCAGCTGGTCTATGACATCTACGCCGCCGATCGCGAGTGGGCCGCGCGCTGGCTGGACGCGCCGGCGGTGGCGCCAGGGGCGGCTGGATGAACAACGTCGAGCGACTGTTCCGGGAGCGGCCGGTGGCGGCCGACTTCGCCGACGGCTACCTCAGCTATCTGAGCCACGTGTTCGCGCGCATCGACCGCGACGCGGTGGCTGCGTTCATCGAGGTGCTCGAGCGCGCGCGCACCTCCGGCGGGACGGTCTTCTTCTGCGGCAACGGCGGCTCCGCGGCGACCGCCAGCCACTTCCAGAACGACCTCACGCGCTGGCGCACCAACCCGATGCGGGTGGTGAGCCTCACCGACAACGTCGCTGTGATCACCGCGCTCGGCAACGACTACGGCTACGAGCGCATCTTCGTGATGCAGCTGGAGCCGCTGCTCACGGCGGGCGACGTGGTGGTCGCGATCTCCGCCTCGGGCAACTCGCCCAACGTGGTGAACGCGATCGAGTTCGCGCGCGAGCGCGAAGCCACCACCGTGGGGTTGACCGGCTTCGACGGCGGGCGTCTGGGCGAGCTCTGCGACATCCACGTGCACGTTCCCTCGGCGCGCGGCGAGTACGGCCCGGTCGAGGACGCGCACATGGTGCTCGACCATCTCACGATGTCCTACCTGTGGGAGAAGTGGGCGGGCGAAGGCAGGGACGACGGTGAGTCGTGACGCCACGCCGGTGGCGGTCACGTCGCGATCATTCTCCCGCAACGAGGTGCTCCGCGCCGAGATGCTCGAGCGCTACGAGCAGGTCAAGTTCAACGACGAGGGCCGCTCGCTCGAGGGCGACTCGCTGGTGGACTTCCTCGCCGGCCATCCGCTCGCGATCACCGCGCTCGAGCGGATCGACGAGTCGATCCTGAGCCGCCTGCCCGAGCTGAAGACGATCTCGAAGGTCGGGGTGGGGATCGACATGATCGACCTGGAGGCGATGAAGCGCCACGGGATCCGGCTCGCGTGGGCGCGCGGCACGAACTCGCGCTCGGTGTCGGAGCTCGCGATCGCGCTGATGCTGGCGCTCCTGCGCCACCTGCCCGCCGCCACGGCGCTGGTGCGCGCCGGCGAGTGGCGGCAGCTGCAGGGAGGCACGCTCAGCGGGCGCACGGTGGGCGTGGTCGGCTTCGGGCACGTCGGGCGCGACCTGGCGCAGCTGCTCGGGGCCTTCTCGTGCGAGGTGCTCGCCCACGACGTGGTGGCGCTGGCGGATCTGCCAGCGCACGTCAGGCAGGTGGACCTCGAGACGTTGCTGCGCGAGAGCGAGATCGTGACGCTGCACACGGTCTTGAGCGAGGAGACCCGCGACCTGCTGGGTCGCGAGCGGCTCGCGCTGATGCGCGAGGGTGCGTTGCTGGTGAACACCTCGCGCGGGGGGCTGGTCGACGAGCAGGCGCTGCGCGAGGCGCTCGCCTCCGGTCAGCTGGCGGGCGCCGGGCTCGACGTGCTCGCGACCGAGCCGCCGGGAGACGATGCGCTGCTCTCGATGGAGCAGGTGATCGTCACCCCCCACGTTGGCGGCAGCACGAAGGAGGCGGTGCTGGCGATGGGCCGCGCCGCGATCGAGGGCCTGCGCACGGCGGAGGCGCTGACTTGAGATCATCGCTCTGATGGCAGGCGCGACCCAGCCGACGATCGCGGCGATCGTGCCGATGCGCCACTTCAGCCGGCGCGTGCCGGGCAAGAACTACCGCCTGCTCGGCGAGCGGCCGCTCTACCGCTACATCCTCGACACGCTGCTGGCGACACCGCTGGTGAGCGAGGTGGTGGTCGACACCGACAGCGAGCAGATCATCGAGGAGGTGCGCCAGCAGCTGCCGCGCGTGCGCATCGTGCGCCGCCCCGAGCGCCTGCGCAGCGAGATGCTCGTGATGAACGAGATCCTGCTCAACACGGTGACGGAGGTCGAGGCCGACTACTACCTGCAGACGCACAGCACCAACCCGTTCCTCAGCGCTGAGACGATCGGCAGGGCGATCGAGACGTTCCTCGCCCACCGCGGCGAGTACGACTCGCTGTTCTCGGTCAGCCCGCTGCAGGTGCGCCTGTGGAGCGTCGACGGCAGGCCGCTCAACCACGATCCCGAGAACCTCATAAGGACCCAGGACCTCGAGCCGGTGATGGAAGAGAACTCCTGCATCTACATCTTCCGCCGAGACGTGCTGGAGGCCCGCGCCAACCGCATCGGCGCGCATCCGTTCGTGTTCGCGATGGACCCCTCCGAGGCGCTCGACATCGACACCGAGCTCGACTGGCAGATCGCGCAAGCGCGGCTCGCGCTGTCGGCGGACCTGCCCGCATGAACCTCAACGACCCGATCGCCAGCGCCGAACATTGGCTCGCCTGCTTCGCGCGTGCCGCCGAGCGAGCGACCGCCGAGCTAGACGAGCGCACCGACGCCGATTCACGCATGCGAGAGGTGGGGACCACGGGGGCGGGAGGCGATCGCACGCTTGAGATCGACGCGCTGGCGGAGGATGCGGTGTTCGCGGGCCTTGAAGTTCTGGCCGCCAATGGGGCATCGTTCACAGCTGTCTCGGAGGAGCGTGGTGTCATCCGCTTTGGCGATGGCGCCCTGCGCATTCTCATCGATCCGATCGACGGCTCGTTGAACGCCAAGCGCGGACTCGGCCAATGCGCGATGTCCATCGCCGTCGCCGACGGGCCGACTAGCGACGATCTCGCCCTTGCGTTCGTGTGGGACTTCGGCAGGCGGGAGACGTTTCACGCGATCCGTGGCAATGGTGCCTTCCTAGATGGCGCTCCCGTCGCTCCGTTGCCTAGCGAGCGCCTGACGGACGACGGGCGGCTTGAGCTGCTCTGCGTGGAGACGAGCGATGCGCGCCGCACCGCCGAGCTTGCAATGGACTTGTCGAGTGTCGCATACCGGTGGCGCATACTCGGCTCGATCGCCGTCGCGATGTGTCAGGTCGCGACCCCACGAGTCGATGCGATGGTGAACGTCACTCGTTGCCGCATCCTCGACGCGGCGGCTGGCATATTGCTGGTCCGAGAGAGCGGAGGCTACGTGCGATTCGGAGGAGGGAGCCAGCACCCAGTCGCGCTTGAGTTGGATCGGCGAACAATGTTGTGCGCGTCGCGCACTGCTGGCATCGCGGAGAGGCTCTCGGCTTCGCTGTCTGCCTGAGCTTAGGCGGCGCAGCAGCGGAGGCAAGATGCATCAGTACCGTGCTTGAGCCGAGCGCAGCGCAGCCAAGTACGCGCCTACTACATCCTCCCAAGCGTATCGATCTCGGATAATTCCTTGGCCCCGTGCTCGAAAGCGCTCGCGTAGCTGAGCACTCCCCAGCACGCCCTTGATCTTTTCAGCAAGATGGGCAGGCTGGCCAGCGAACAACTGCTCCTCGTCGCCGATGACCTCGCGGTTGAAGACCGTATCGAGTGCCAGGGTCGGGGCTCCAGCGCCAAGCGCCTGCAGTAGCGATGGATTTGTGCCGCCGACGGAATGCCCGTGGATGTAGACGCCGCATCTTCCCCATAGCGCTGTCAACAGCTCCTGATCGCTTACGTGCCCCATCCAACGCAGCTTGCCCTCCCGGCTAAGGTCGCGCAGCCGCTTCTCGATAGAGGAGTCCGAGCGGGTCGCGGAACCAACGATCACTAGGGGGTCGTCGATCTTTCCAAGCTCCACTGCGTCGAGTAGCAGCTCAACGTTATTCTCTGGTATAAGTCGGGCAACCGCCAGGATGTACCGTTCCGCCTCAAGACCCAGAGCAGCGATTTGCTCATCGCTCTGATCCTGCACAACGACCCCCCCATATGGGATGAAGCGTGAGTCGACACTGAACTTCTCTCGCCATATATTGCCAATGGCCTTCGAGTCTGCTACCAGGATATCGGCGTATCGAGCCGACAGTTGGGCGCCAACTAGGAACACTCGTCGGGCGAGTGTTCCCCACTTCCCACGCTCCCACTCCATACCGTCCGTATTGACCACCGACGGTATGCCACGGGCTCTTAGCAGCGGGAGGAAGAAGCCATTTGCGACATTCAACACTAGAGCGACGTCATAGCCGCAAAGCGCCGCGTCGAGATGCGCGGTCGCACCGAAAGTTAGAGTTGAGAGCGATGTCGAGTCGATCCCTGGGGTCCAGCGGCAGCGAACGCCGTCGATCATCCACGTTCGTCGTGCGTCTTCGCGCGTGCGGCAGTACACGGTGACGTGGTGACCATCGGCGACCCAACTGCGTGCGAGATGGCGGACCAGCGTCTCATAGCCTCCATAGGTGCTTGGAAATCCGCGGCTGCCGAGGATGGCGATTCTGAGTCTGCTGTCGTCCGCATGCATGTGCTCGTCCTTACAGCGGAAGTTTGCCGATGATCGCCCGCCACGCATCCGCGCCTGCCTCGGGAGAGTAGCGCGACTCCAGAGTGTCGCGGGTTCGTTGGATCTCCGTCGTCGATAGTGCTCTATCGCCTCGATCCCACCAGGTCGTCAACGCGCTAGCGAGCCTTCCCTCACGCCTGCTCGCCAACTCGACGACTCCGGGAAAATCCTTCGCCATGTCCGTGGGGCCGCCGCCTTCGAACGCGATCACTCGACAGCCGTGCGCGATGGCCTCGAGCACGACCGTGCCAAAGGGCTCAGGCTGAAGCGAGGGCACCACCACGAGCTCGGCCGAAAGAAAGTGGACGGACGGGTCGGATGCGAAGGGAAGCACCTCCCACCCGAGCGTCGTGCCTCTCACTCGCAGCTGCTGGGCTCGCTGATCAAACTGGCTACCCGGCTGGGATCCTACAAACGTTAGCGTTGGCCGATCATGGTGCCCCAAAAACGCCTGCTCATAGGCGCTAGCGAGAGCATCCTGCCCCTTCCATCGGTTGAACCGTCCAATGCATAGGATCCCATGACGGTCACGGTCGAGCGCCATGCTCGCAGTCCTTTCGAGCAGGGATCGATCGAGCCAATTGTGGACGACGTATTCAGCAGTGCGACGCGAAACACAATCGCGCCATTGCCCGATCACATCGGATGATACGCCCACCACGGCGTCCGCTCCAATGGCGTGTCGATAGGAAAGCATGCGATGGCGGATGGAGCCCGGCTCCAGCCACTCCCTTACGATTACGACCTTGTGCGCGGCGCGACACGCGCGACCCAAGACCGCAGTGGTGTTGTAGATCTCGAGCTCTGCGTGTCGTCGTCGGCGGTCCGAGCGGTTCGGTAGCATTGCTAGGGGAGCCTCGAGGCCATGACTGCTCGCGATCGTGATCGGCTCTTGGCGGACAGCGATTCCTCGCTTGATTGCCTCGCCCACCAATCCCAGCTCGGGGCGGCTTGCCGGTACCACCAGCGACGATCTTACGCCAATCGACGTCAGTGCTTCGGCTAGTCTCAGGGCAGATCGATCTGCACCGAAGAGCTCACGGCTGCTGCAGAGTATGTCCGCGTTTACGGCGCCCAGAGGATCAAATGGCTTTCAGGATGCTGTGGCGCAGGTCATACAGGCGAATTACGAGCATAGCTTATTCCTCATCGTTGAGGGCCGATACTATCGACTTCGGACATCTCGCGTACTACGCGCTTCGGGTCGCTCTCCGGGTATAATTGCGCAGCCGATGCGTGCCTGTGTGATTGCACTTGACGACCCTTGGCGTCAGCGTGATGGAGGGACCGCGCGCACTCGACTCCTCGTCCAGGCGCTAGCGGACCTAGGTAACAATACGTCTGTCGCTTACGTCTCCGATCGATCAGGAGACGAACCTTCCATACCCGACGTCACCTTTCGCTCCGTGACAACCGTCCCGCTCGGGGAGCGCCGCTGGACGAAGCCACTGAAAAAGTACAAGCAGCAGCTCTTGCCTCTTCCAACCATGAGGGGCGGAATGATCGCTGCGCTCGGTAGGCACATAGCCGAGCTCGCCCCAGATGTCATTGTGGTTTCACAACTCAGGGCAGCTCCGTATTCAGCATTCGCTCCCACGGCGGCTCTCTGGCTGGATCAAGCAGACGTTTGGAGCCTATTCCTGAGACGCGAGATTGAGGAGCGCAGCGGGCTTGCTCGGGCTACCGCCGCAGCGCAACTACGGTACATCCGTGCGGCCGAGATCGAGTGGACACGTCGTGCATCGCTGATAAGCACGGCTGGGTACGGCGATGGTAAGTATCTTGAATCGATTGCGAACAAGCCGGTCGAGTGGCTTCCGACAGCGGTTGCGCCACTCGAGGTGCCCCGTCGCGCTGGTGACGAGCCCACTGCCGGGTTCCTGGCGAACTTCGCGTTCTGGCCAAATCGTGACGCTTTCGAGCTTCTGTGCGAGCAATGGGCCCCCGCGCTGCGTGAGCTCGGGTGGAAGACGATCGTCGCCGGTATAGGGTCCGAGCGGCTCTCTTCCGCAAGCAACATCGAGATACTGGGGCAAGTCAATGATCTCGCTGACTTCTATTCGCGCGTCGACATCGCGCTGGCCCCGATCCGTCTCGGCGGAGGAGTAAAGGTAAAGATAATTGAGGCGCTTATGTACGGTCGTCCGGTGATAGCCTCCTCCTACGCGCTACAGGGATTCCCCTCCGACCTAGCCGATTCCATCTCGACCGTCACTGACATTGCGCCGGACTTCAGCAGCATCATAGAGAGAGCGCTAGGCTCGCAGGAGCCACTTGCCCTCGCTCGTAAATACTTCTCTCCCGAGGCTTGGGAGCAAAAGATAGAGCGGATGCTAGGAGTACTCGGCTAGGATGAGCCCGTGATACGCACCGTAATCGAGGCCGTGATCCAGCGAGTCCGGGAGGACCCTTCATACCGCGTCGATGAGAAGATATCAATGCGAGATATCCTAGTTGAGGTGGAGGCACGTAGTGTGGCGCTCGTCAGGGCCCAGTGGAAGCTTTTGGGTGTGCGCGGGGGAAGATGGCGATTTGTAGAATCACGCTGCTCAATACGTCACCGACGTCATCTCACCGTCGGGTCGGGGTCAGTGCTTGAGCACGGTGCGCGTCTCAGCTGCCTGAGCCGTCGCGGTATCAAGATTGGCAACCGTGTCACCATCGGTAAGTATTCGCTGATCGAGTGTACAAGCGTTCTCTGGCACCTCGGAGAGGGCTTGGCTATAGGTGACGGCTCCTCCATAGGAGACTACTCATTCATTGGCTGCGCTGGCGGAGTAGTGATCGGGAGCAATGTGCTTATGGGGCAGCGTGTCTCATTTCACAGTCAAAATCACAATTTCGAAGATATCACGCGGCCCATTCGCGAGCAGGGCGTGACCGACAGCCAGATCGTCGTCGGCGACGATTGCTGGCTGGGCTCGGGAAGTATCATACTGTCCGGCGTGGAACTCGGTCCGGGCAGCGTCGTTGCGGCCGGCTCCGTGGTGAATCGATCGTTTGGGCCAAAGAGCGTAGTTGCTGGAGTGCCAGCTCGGCTGGTCCGACTACGCGACGGTACCGATAACGGGACGGAAGATGTAGCCGTCTAGTTGCTCAGATCACTCTCGCGGAAAGCACATCCTCGTACTTAACCTTCGGGAAAATCGTCAGCTTACCGTCGACCGTTGCGTCGACAATCTTGCGGCCTGCCGCACCGTAAGCGTCTCGCGCCATCGCATATGCGGTCTCCATCTGTTGCCAAGATGGCAGTGTCCACTTGACTCCCTTGCCAAAGTAGTTAGGGAGAAAGTGATTGGGATCGTCGCCTCCCGATACGACAGTCGCTGGGCGAGGATCGTCCGGGGCTTGAGGGACTACCTCTGCAGCAGCGGTACCCGTTTCGACAAAAGAATGATCCACCCCGATCAGAATGACTTCCGTGAAGCCAAAGTAAAAGGCGAGCTGCATCGACGTATAGGTCACCGTACCTCCATCCGAAAACCCCCAAAAAAGAGGGTCGCGACCAAAGCATTCACGTCGGCGAGATAGGAATGTGGTAACGGTTGAGGGAAGCTCGGGGTGCTGTTTAGCGTAGAAGTGGCTCATAAAGACCTGTGGACCCGACTGACTCATCTCACGACCGAATTGACGAATGATCCATCGCGCACTCGCGGAAAGATACGTCGTATGGAAGCCGAACTCATCAAAGGCGAGGTAGATGCGATTCGCCCCAAACGTGTACTCGTTCGCGAGCGGCGAAAGATCCATCTTGCGCAGACTTGGCCCGTTCCCAATGATCCATGCTCGCTGGCCCCAGTGGCGATTTCGCATTCCGTACAGGCGGCGGGCGGACTCGCGACCGCGCGTAGAACTCAGGTAGCTGATAAGCCGGGTTCCGTCCTCGGCTCGGTCTCCAAGGCGCGATGCGGAGGATGGACCGAGAGCCGTGCGTGCTAGCCCGGCGGCAGCGCGCCTCGCCGCACTGCGGTCGTCCTTCCAGTCCATTTGAGCGTCGCTACTCATGTCGCTCCATTCGATGAGAAAAGATGTCGGCTTCTGTAGAAGATCGCTAAGGATACATATGGAAAGCGAGTCGTGCGAGCCAGGCAGATACCGTCAGCAAAACGTAAAGCTGAGCATCCTATCGCCAGCAATCAACGCGCAATGCCGACCGTCACAGCCGCTGTTGGTGGGGTTGCATGCTCGCAGCGGAGAAGGCTGCAACAGACTCGATGAATATCCGTCTAGGAGTGTAGCGGTAGCTCCCTTACGCGAGCTGGTATGCCAGCGGCGAACGATTCTGACGGCACGTCCTGCGTTACTACTGCGCCGGCGCCTATGATGACATGATCTCCGATGGTAACGCCACCGATGATGACGACGTTGGATCCGATAAAGCAGCCCCGCCCGATTCGGATGTCGCGGCCGTCCCTTGGAACCTCGCGGTATGGCGCATCTTGCTGGAGACTTGCGCGCCTCCGATTGTAAAATCGGTGTTGCCCCGTAAGGACAAGGCAATTATGTGAAAAGATGGTGTCATCGCCGATGTAGATATCGCCGGAGATGACATTAAAGATGGTGTTCATAAGTGACACACGATCACCAAAATGCAGGCGCTCCTTTCGGCCATGCACATACGAGTAATCAATGTGCGTAAAGCCACAGAGCAGCCCGAGCCGAGTTAGAGGCAGCAGGATGAGACGTAGTACTGAGCTTTGTCGAGGGTTGGCGCGTCGGATCGGATTCCAGACAAACGCGTAGCGCCGAGAGGATCGGATGCGGCGCCCCACCCTTCCGAGAACTCGTGACTGGCTGCCGGCGAATCGTATGTGCATAGGCTAGATCGTATCCTCTTCGCGGTGCTATCGCTAGTGATGGCCGAGGTGAAGACGAAAGCGACCTTGACGGACAGTCGCTTATCTGGTAGCGCCTGATGCTGCGAAGTGCTGCGGCACAGGATGGCGTGAGCCGGCAGTCGAACGCCGGGCGACGGCGCGGGAAGGCGCGCGGCGAGATAGGGCCTCCTGGTGCGTCGGGCGGTGGGTTGCTGAGGCCAAGGCGTTGAGCGCTGGAACCAGACGCCTGGGGATCAGTAGTATTTCGCGTGACGTGATCGCACGGTCGAAAACTCGGTGGCTCCATACGGTTCAGGAGCGCTCGCCAGTTGCGTTTACTGCGGCGATTGCTGTGAGCGACGACCCGTGGGACGGTGGGACGCTATCACGAGATGAGTTGTGCGAGATCGACCGTTACGGCCGCAACCGGCGTTATCGGACCGTTGCGGTCCGTGGGCGTGCTCAAGACGGCGGCCGTTTGCTCGGCAGAGCGAGCGGACCGTGACCGCGACCGCGTCTGGCCCCGGCCAGGGCAGAGCTAGCTCGGCACAGCTAAAGGCGACTCCCGCTCAAAGAAGTCAACCTCTCGCCCAGGACTCGGCGGGAACGCGCGGGGCAGTGGTATCAGGCGGCGTATACGCGGCCGCGACTGCACTACAGCGAGCAGTGACGTTTCTTCTGCTGCCGCTATATACGCGCGTGCTCGCGCCTGCCGAGTATGGCCGCCTCGCGATCGGACTCGCGATCTTCGCCGTCGCGTCTTTCCTGCTCGAATTTGGGCTTGGTCTCGCGATCTATCGCAATCTATTCCAATTCGCTGACGACCCGAATAAGCGTGAGCGGTTCGTGCAGTCGATCTGGTCATTCTTGCTGGGAGCCCCTAGCATCGCGGCCGCCTTTCTCACGGTGGCGATTTTTCCGGTGCTTGGGCTTCACAGCGTCATCACGATCGTTGAGCTGGGGCTGAGCCTGCTGTCAGCCGCGCTGTGTGTGAGTGCGACTACAGTTCCGTTTGCGCTACTTCGCAGCGAACAACGGCTCCGCGAGTTTCTGATTCTCGTGACGATCACGACTGTATCGTCCACCGCGCTGACCCTCGGCTTGGTTGTTGGACTGCGTGACGGAGCGACTGGATGGCTTTTGGCACTAGCCATCTCTTACGGCGTGACGCTCATAGCCGCGATGCGAGTCGTACCTTATCGGCGCCCGCATCCGTATGACGGTGGACTGGTCATTGAAGCGCTGCGTCTGAGCGTACCTGTTATTCCGCATTTCACAGCGATGTGGGCATTGCAGTTGGCGGACCGACTGTTGCTGGCGGCTCTCACGACGGTTGGTGCGGTAGGCATATACAGTCTTGCTTCTAATCTTGCTGTGCCGATGGCTCTGCTCGTCACGGGCTTCAACCAGGGCTTTATGCCGTCGTATGCGCGAGCTGGCACCTCCGCAGATCCGTCGCGTCAGCTTGCACCTCTGATCTCCGTTCAGGTCGCGTTGGTCGCCATCATATGTGTGGCAGGCTGTCTCCTCGGTCCACCTGCCGTTCACGTTGCGGCCGATGCGCGATACGTCAAGGCAGCTGGTCTCGTGGGCTGGATCATCCTAGGCTACGCCTTCCTCGGCCTATACTCTATACCCATGAATGGCGTCACTCTCACTGCTGGGCAGACGAAGCGCATTTATCTAGTCAGTATACCCGCCGCTTTGGCGAACCTTGGCCTAATCGCTGGCTTTGTGCCAGTCTTCGGGCTCCGGGCGGCAGCAGTAGCATCGGCCGCAGGGTATGCTATTTTGCTGGCTGGAGTCGCTGCTTATGCGAGGGTCGTAAAAAGTGGATTGCGATACCCGTGGCGCCGCATCGCTCCTACCCTAGCCGTCGCCGCGGTTGGATATACTCTGACGGCTAACTGCGTCGGAAGCGCATCGGTTATTGATCTGTTCGTCAGGGCCTGCTGCACGGTGGTGATCGGTGTACTGATAGCGCGTAGTGCGGGCGTGACTCTTCGAATGCTTCTTCGTCGTCGCAGCTAGTCCGATCCGATGTTCCTGTGTAGGACGGCGTGTGCGCAGAGCAATCGTAGCTACGGGGCACTTGAGCGGCTCGATCGCACCACGGGTCGACAGGATCGCGTCGTTTGGCCGGAGCAGCGCATTGGAAGCGGGCGTGATTTGGCGAGCGAATCGATGTCCGATGGTTCGTGCAATAATTGACGCACATTGACTAGCACAACCAACCGGATGTTGTGTGGCTTTGCGGCCATCAGCCTAGTGATGGCGCAAGCCCCACTCATGTTTGGGGACACCGCTGACGCTCGCGTGCTTGCTTTGTGCCCGTTTGTGGTCGTGATCCTCGCGACGAGTACTGCCGTACGGCCCAACGTCTATCGGCCAGACCCAAAGTTTGTGTTTGCCCTATGGGCGTACCTGGCGGTGACCACAATTACGATCATTCGCGGAGTGGGTGTGGTGGGTGGAGACTTCAAATCGGCTCGATCGGGCTACGTCGCCGCACTGTCCATTGCTCTAGTCGCTTGGTTTGCCTTTCGTCTTCTGGCGAGTTCACAAACGAGCGATGAGCGGCGCTCCCGTCTGGCCGCTATTGCTCTTGCGCCAGCGACTTTCGTGGCATTTAATCTTCTCGCACTTCACGTGCGTATACCCTTCATCTCGATACCGGCTCACACCGATGTAGCCGAAGGAACTCATGCGGTGCTTCTCGATGCTCTTGGGTTCCCAACCGTGCGGACGAGCTTGCCCTTCACGGCGGGCGCTAACGCAAGCGGCGCGATATCGGCCGCCGGATTTGCTGCAGCAGTGCTACTCGCGCTTCGCCCTGAGGGCGTCAAACGACTTGTCACCATTCCCGCTGCGGGGGCTTGCCTGTACGCAACCCTTTTGTCGGACTCGCGTACGGCGCTCGCCATCGCCGTCGGAGTTGTCGTCCTATTCGTTGTGGCTCCTCGAGCGCGACGGTTCTCATGCATAATCGGGATAGCGCTGTTGGCCCCGGTTTACCTATTGGGTATCTTGCGGCTCGCCTCATCGCTTGGCATAGGTGTAGCGAGCCGTAGTAGCAGCGATCTCTCAAGCGGAGACCACCGTAACGTCATTTGGGAAGGCGCATGGATGACGATCAGGCATGGTGATCTCTGGCATGGAATATTTGGATACGGTGCTTACGGTCAGGTTACATCGGGATCGATATTTCAGTACCTTCACCTGTTTTATTCCGCGACCCCGATTTACCCAACTAGTCACAATCTCGCGCTACAGACGATCCTTGATTCGGGCGTTATCGGGGTTTTGGTGCTCGTCGGGCTGGCTGTTGCCGCCTTTTCGGCACTGAGCCGAGTCGCCGTGGCTGCGCCGAGTCCAGAGCGGCAAGCGCTGACGGCGATACTGATCGTAGTCATCCTGAACGGTGCGACAGAGGCCTTGCCATCGTATATCTTTCCCGAAACGCTTGATCTCGCGCTGCTTGTGGCTGCGGCAGGGATAGCTCTTGAGGCAGGTGTTGCGAGGCGAGCACTGCTCAGTCGGCCCGCAAATATCGGAGCTAGCGCGGATCGTACGCAGTCGCGCCGGGTCGCCCATGAAGCGCCGGGCGGGTGACGCCTTAACTACTGGAAACTGGTAGGTTGTGGGTCCGGCGTCGTTCAGTGATACAGGGTAACAATCGCCGCGCTGCTCGAGGGCACGATGATGTTAAAGCGGCCGTTGGGTGAGGCAGCGCTAGGCGATCCATGCTCTCCGACATGAGAACCGAGCGATGCTGGTATAAACCTGATGCCCGTTGTTGAAGTAATCGATGGAGCGGTGAGCGCCTTGGCTACCATGTGATGATACCCAGGAATCTGTATGTGAGCAAGCGTGGGCCGACGGGCGTCGAAGTTGTCTATGGCGAGGCTAACGGCACCGTCGGAATGACGCGTAGCATAGATGCTCAGACTATTTAGCGGGTGGTATCCGAGTGTGCGTACAGGGATGAAATAGCCGCCCTCGAGCTGACGCGCTGCCAACAAGCCATAGTACTCTGGCCGCGCGATCACGTGCCCCTCGGCCTCCGCGTGAGCCGTTGGGGCACATATGGGGCTGAATGCGTTGGGTGCGCAGCGGCCGAAGTAGCCATGGAAGTTGAGGCCGGCGACGCCAGCGCGAGCGGCTCGGAGTGCCCAGTCGAGTGACCAGAGCGCGCTAGCAAAAACCGGACTGGTATCCGGCCCTCCAGCGACGTCGCATGAGGCAGTGGTGTTAGTCTCGGTGATGAGCGTTGACCGATGGGCAAGCCTTCCGGCACCTGTCAGCGTGAGGAGCATGCGGTTCTCTTCTTGGCGTACGCTTTGTGACAGAAGGTCGGATGCGGTAGGCACCGATGTGGCTTGACAGGCACGTCCGGCGATGCTGTATGTAGTCGCATAATAGTGCTGGGTGAGAGCGGCAAATGGCGCGCCGATTGGGGTAGATGCGATAGAGCGAAGCCAGGTAGGTGACGCTGAGACGTCGGGCCCATAGAAGCGGATTTGGGGCGAGAGCGCACGAATGTCATCCTCGTAGACCGCAAGCTCATCGAGATAGCGCGTCACTGTGTATGAGCTGGGACGAAGGTGGTCAAGCGCTGAGCCGTAGTCGTTTGGCTCGTTGCCGATCTCGATGCCGAGAAGGCGCGGTCCAAGGACGCGCTGTGCTACGTGCACCTCGTTTGCTGCACGCAAGGGAGCGAAGTGTCCGAGGTCGACCCCGAGAATGACCCGCCAGCCGGTAGCGGCCAATAGTCCTCGAAGGGCAACAAGATTCGTAGGCGTAACAACACTGGTTGCCCATGCTGGCGGGCGTGCAGTGTGGGTGGTCCACCAAGAGCGGTCCAAGGAGTTCCCGCCGATTCGGAGCACCGCTGGGCCGAGCAGGCGCATGAGTGCTACGAGCGATCGGTGCGCGGAGTTTAGGTCGGAGGTCGCGAGCTCATCTGCCTCAATAGAGAGGCCGATCGCGCCTCTTGAGAAGGGCGCACCGGGACCAGCAACGTCGACGACAAAGGATCCAGCCGAGACGGGGCTGTGAGCTACCTTCGATCCTTGCCACGAGCGTGAATGGTTAGCTCCTTTGCGCGAGACGATGGCAACAGCGAGGATCGCAAGTAGAAGTGTCGCAACTGCCACCAGTGGACCGGTCGTATGGCGCAGCCTTCCTCGCGCGTAGGCGAGTCGCGCGTGATGGGGATCGGCTTGTGTTCGCACTAGGGTCGACAGCAACGCGGGCGACGGCTGGTCGGCAGACATTGTAGGCAGTCGCGTGCGGCCGAAGCATCGGTCGCACGTGTCCGCTGCATCTCGAGGGCCTGGACGCGAGGCGGTTGCTGTATCCTGCCCCCCTGGAGCTTGTAG
This sequence comes from Solirubrobacteraceae bacterium, assembly GCA_035508735.1. Taxonomy (GTDB): domain Bacteria; phylum Actinomycetota; class Thermoleophilia; order Solirubrobacterales; family Solirubrobacteraceae; genus Palsa-744. The sequence continues at coordinate 126,513 of DATJMM010000059.1, forward strand.
GTCTAGCGTGCAATCATGCGAGGCGACGCGGTGGATTCTGAGCGGACAGGTCTAAGTTTCGAGCAAATAGCTGGTCTTTGGCGTCGCCGCTTGCCGTGGATGCTCGCCTGTTTGGTTGTAGTTGCAGGAGGGGCATACGGCTACTCTAAGCACAAAGTAAAGAAGTATACGGCGACGGCGGTCCTTAGCTTCAACAGTAGTCAGCTCAGTCAGCAGATCGCTGGATTGTCGTCGAACAGCAGTGCCACCAGCGTGCTCGGCGCCCAGGACGATGATGTCGAAAGCGTCAAGGTCGGCGACATGGCAGCTAAGACCGCCCGCCTGTTGGGGCTCGGATTGACAGAACAAGACGTCAGCGAAAGCGTGACCGTTACAGGGCGGGGCGAATCTGGGATTGTCGACGTCGCTGCTACATCTACATCTCCGCCGTTGGCGGCGATGATCGCAAACACATACAGCCGCCAGTTCGTGAAGGAGCAGCAGAGCGCTAACCGGCGGTTTTTTAGGTCCGCTCTGGCTCTTGTCAGCAAGCAGCTCCAGCAACTGCCTCCGGCACAGAGGTTCGGTTCGGACGGCTTGGATCTTCAAGAGCGGGCACACACCCTCAGCTTGCTCTCCGAACTTGGCTACAACAACGCCGAAGTCGCTCAAGAAGCGTCGGTGCCCTCGAGCCCTTCCTCCCCGAAGGTTACGAAAGATACTGCGATTGGTGCACTCGTGGGCCTGATCGTGGGCCTCTTCATTGCGTTTGTTGTAGAGCGCTTCGATCGACGTATCAAGTCCTCCGAGGAGCTCGAGGCCCTCTATGCCCTGCCACTGCTCGGCGTTGTCCCCAAGAGCTCAGCACTGTCCAGATCACCTCTTCCACCGAGTGAGGCTGAGGCGTTCAGCTTGATCCGAGCCCATCTCCGCTTCTTTAGCGTCGATCGTGACGTACGCACCCTTGTGATTGCGTCACCTCAACCAGGCGATGGCAAGACGACGATCGCACATCATCTGGCTGAGGCGGCCGCGAGACTGGGGTCTCGGGTGATGCTCATCGAGGCGGACCTACGACAGCCAACCCTGGCGGCGCGGCTCGGCATCGGTTCAGGCCCTGGTCTGGCCGATGTGCTGATTGGCGCCAGCGCGATGAATGACGCGGTTCGTGTTAAGGCTCTCGGGGCACAAGGAGAATCGGATGATGGTCACAGGCTCGACCTGTTGGCGGCGGGAACCGCACGACCTCCGAATCCAGGCGAGCTGCTCGAAAGCCGCATGATGAGCTCGGTCATCGACCAGGCGAGATCGGCTTATGACCTCGTAGTGATAGATACTCCGCCACTTGGGGCAGTGTCGGATGCCTTTCCACTACTCACGAAGGTGGATGGCGTCGTCATCATTGGTCGGATCCGTCGCAGTCGGCGCGACGCTGCGGAAGAACTTCAAAAGGTACTTGCCGGCAGTGGAGCATCCCTCTTGGGCGTTATCGCCAACGGGGCGAAGCCGCGAGTTCCCGGCTCGTACATCCGCGCGGGCGGTGATGGTGTGTCCAGCGCTCCTCGCTCTGGTACTGCCTTTGCCTCGGACGATCTGGTTTCAACGGGTCCCACTCTCTGAAGCGACGAACCGACTTGAGGCCCGCCTGTCACGATCTCCTGTGAGGCCTCCCAACACGGAACCCAGCGTTAACTCAAACCAGCAGAGCTCGCAACCCTGTTATAGGACGAAGATTGCGGCGTCTCAACCTCCCCACGAGTTAGAAGCTTCACGGCGGCCCCGATTGAGCCGTCGTCGAGCAGCCGAAGACATCAGCTGCAGCCCAAATGGAAGGCCGTCGACGATGTAGCGCCGCAGTAGCCGTCGCGTAGGTTCGTGCGCGAGTCGATAGGCCCACTCAAGGCCCAGTTGGCAGATCCAGGCGGGCGCTCGTGAGACGTCGCCGGTGACGTAGCTGAGGCTGATGCCGACCCCAAGGAACGACGCTCGCGGGCACGACTTTCGCAGCCTGCGAATCAGTATGTCCTGCTTGGGGAATCCAAGTGCGACGAACACGATTTGAGGCGCAGCCTGCGCAAGCTGGCGTTCGAGCCGGCTGACTTCGAACTCGTTGGTCTCGAAGCCGACCGCGGGGCAGGCGGTGCCGACGATCTGCAGGCCTGGGTAGCGCTGGCGGAAGATATCGGCGGCGCGCTCGGCGACACCAGGGTCGCCGCCCAGCAGGAAGAGCGATTTGCGCTGCGCGCTCGCGATCTCGCAGATCGACCAGACCATGCTCGACCCGGACACCCGCTCGGGCAGGGGTTCCCTCGCGATGCGGCTGGCCCAGATCAACGGCATGCCGTCGGCGACGACGAGATCCGCTTCGTCGATCAACGCCCGCTCCGCCGGGTTGGCGCGATAGCGACGAAGGTGATCGAGATTGGCGGTGATCGTCCAGTGACCGTCGCCGGCCTCCGCGGCGGCGATGATCCGGTGCACCGCGTGCGCTTCGGTGACCACGTCCATCGGCGCGCCCATCAGTCGCATGCGCCGCGGCGGACCTACCGGAGCGTCCGCGGTCTGCTCCACGTTCCCGTCCGTCCTATGTCGCGATGCTATCCGCATGACCTGCGTTTCGGCATCCACGGTTCCCCCCGCGCGCCCCTGGGCAGAAAGTAGGCGTATGATCGCCCGCATGCCCTGAAGGACTCCGATACGACCCTGATTCTTGCAGGTTCGATCCTTTGGATCAACGTGCAGCCGGGGGCGTGGGTCGCGGCAAAGCATCGGCTTATCCGCCACCCACACGGGTAGGGGGCTGTCATGACGACCATCAACGGGGGGCGGGCGACGGTCTTTGCCTTCCAGTGCGACAAGGAGGCGAGCTGATGAGCCGTATGAGGACCATCCGGGGCGCGGCCCTGGCGATCGTGGCCGCTGCCGCCGTGGCGATCGCAGTGGGTGCCACCGGCGCCTACGCCGCGGGTGGGATCGAGCTCTGCATACCCGAAGCCGAAGGCGCGGCGACGGTGACCCCGACCAAAGGGGCCTGCCCCGCGAAATACAAGCTCATGGAACTCGGCGCCGAAGGTAAGCGCGGCAAGCAGGGCCCCGCCGGTCCGGAAGGCAAGCAGGGCCCCGCCGGTCCCGAAGGCAAACAGGGCAAAGAAGGAAAAGAAGGAAAAGAAGGCACCTTCTCCGGGCTCACGAGCTCTGACAAGGAAACCCTGCTGGCGATCCTGCCCTACATCAAGTTCGTCAAGGAAGGGATCGACAAGAAGCCGACGATCGAGCTCTCCGGCGCCAACGTGCAGGTGCTCTCCGGCGCCGCCAAGGAGAGCGAAGTCAACGGGCTCGGCAACCTCGTGATCGGTCGCGACGAAGAACCGGGCGCGCAGAGCGGCTCCAACAACCTCGTGCTGGGAACCTCCAAACAGGCGTTCACGAGCTACGGCGGCCTGCTCGCCGGCGCCAGCAACAGCGTGAGCGCCGCCGTGGCGTCGGTGACGGGCGGCGAACACGGCTCGGCGAAGGGCCTCGCGGCCTCCGTCAGCGGCGGCGAATACGGCACCGCCAGCGGCGTGCGCTCGTCGGTCAGCGGCGGCTACGACAACCTCGCCAGCAACGAAGGGGCCGCGGTCAGCGGCGGCCAGGTCAACAAGGCCACCGGCATCGGCGCCGCCGTCAGCGGCGGCATCGTCAACGAAGCGATCGGCACCGGCTCGTGGGTCAGCGGCGGCGCCGAAAGCAAAGCCGGCGGCCTGTTCGCGTCGGTCAGCGGCGGCGTGCTCAACAGCGCCAGCGGCTTCGGCTCCTCGATCCAGGGCGGCTATGAAAACACCGCCTCGGGCAGCTACTCCTCGATCCTCGGCGGCAAGGGCCACGCGCTGCCCACCGAATTCGGGCAGGACTACTGAGGCGCGGCGGTGCGGTGGTGAGGCCCGGGCGCGCGCCCGGGCCTCACAGCTCCGGCAGCGACTCCTCGGCGGAGATGCGCAGGATGCCGGGGCCGAGGCCGCTCTCGCGGTCGAGGATCAGCTCGGTGGCGGCGCTGCGCGACTTCACGCCGAGCTTCTGGAAGGCCGAGGAGAGATGGCTCTTGACGTTGCTCTCGCTGACGAACAGCTTGCGCGCGATCTCGGCGTTGGAGAAGTCGAGCACCACCATCGCGAGGATCTGGCGCTCGCGCGGGGACAGCGGCGGACGGTCCACCACCTGGCGGATGGCGCGCGGGATCACGCACTGGCCCGCCGCGACGGCGGCCAGCGTGGGCTCGAGCGTGCGCTCCAGCTCGCTGGCCAGGATCGTGCCCTCCAGGCGGGCGGCGAGCGTGCGCGCGCCCAGCGCCGCCGGCAGCTCCCCCAGGACCGCCACCAGCGGCCCGTCGTGCTCGGCGCGGAGCGCGGGGATGCGCGCGATCTCCTCCCTGCTCGCGCTGGTCCAGCCGAGCATGCCGATCTCCACGAGCCGCGAGCCCGGTCGCGCCGCCGGCCGCAGCCGGCCCGCCAGCAGCTCGCCGACCGGCGCGAGCACGCCGGCGCCGTCCTCCAGCAGCGAGACCGCGTAGCTCCGCTTCCCGCGCGCGCCCGCCGCGACGGCCTCTCGCGCCATGGCGGCCATTAAACGTCATATGCCGGCACGCGCCGGCATATGAGCACTGCCCGGATCCTCGCTCCGCCTACGGCGTGGAGAAGGTCAGGTCTTTTTTGGGCGTGTGGATCGGGAAGGCGGCGTCGGTCGATTCGCCTTCTTTGGCACCCGCCGTCAGCTCGGCGAGATCGCCGTGGTCCTCGATCCTGGGCGCCTCGTACTCCGTGGTCTTCTTCTCCATGGTCTTCCTTTGCTCGATGGAGGACTGTATGGAGCAAAATGATATGGGCCCGACGGCCGCGGGCAAGGACGGAAAAAGTACCGTTGTGAATCGCGCTCAGCCGGCCCTGCGCGTGCGCTCGCGCAGCTCGGCGGCGTAGCCGGGGCGCTCCAGGCAGCGCAGCCACGCGTCCGCCAGGCCGACGTGCCAGACGCGCCGCGCGGAGCGGACGTCCTGCGGATCGCCGGCGCGGGCGAGCAGTCGCGCGAGCGGCTCGGCGCGCACGAACTCCCGCACCGGCGCGTCCGCGCGCGCCGGGCCCTCCGCGAGCAGCGGCCCGTCGAGCGCCAGGCCGGCCGCGAGCAGGCCGGTGAAGAAGCTCTTGGCGTGGCGCGTGCGCACCGCCTCGGGGACCACGCCGGCGAGCGCGTCGCGCAGCAGCGCGCGGTCGCGCCGCGGGTCGAACTGCAGCTCCGGGGGGTTGCGCAGCACCGTCAGCAGCAGCTCGAGGTCGAACATGAACGGGTGGCGCCGCTCGATGCCCGCGTCCAGCGACTCGCGCCGCAGCTGCCCGGCCACGTCGAGCGTGCGGTCGCGGTCGACGAGGTCCTCCACCAGCCCGCGCCACCAGCTCGGGCCCGCGAGCGCCGGCCCCCGCGCCGCCAGCTCGAGCTCGTGAAGCGCGGCCGCGTCCTGCGCCGCCAGCAGCGAGTCGGCGCGCACCACGGGGGCGCCGCGCCGCCGTTTGAGCGCGGGCGGCACGAGCGGGCGCACGCCGTAGACGCGCAGCGCCCGCAGGCGCATGCGCGCGTCCGCCTCGGCGCCCACTTCGGGGATCAGCCGCGTCAGGCGCCAGGCGGCGGGCAGCCGGCCGGCGCGCAGCTCGTCCGCGATCAGGTGCGGCGCGAAGCCGAACAGCTCATCGCCGCCCTCGCCGTCGAGCATCACGTCCACGCCCAGCGCGCGCGCGCCGGCCATCAGCGGCCTCCACACGAACAGGTTCGGCGACACCGGCGGCACGCGCCAGCGCTGCAGGTGCTCGAGCGCCGGCGCGAGGATCGAGGCGCGCTCGTCGAAGGCGGTCAGCTCGAGCTGCAGGCGCGCGTGCGCCGCCGTCGCTTCGATCAGCGGGCGCTCGTCGGTCTCCGGGTGCGCGGGGAAGACCGCGCCGAGGGCGAGCGGGCGGCGCTCCCCGCCGGCCAGCGAGGACAGCGCGGCGGCCACGCAGGCGGAGTCGATGCCGCCGCTGAGGCGCACCGCCGGCCGCTGCGCGCCGGCTGCCGCGCGGCCCACCGCCGCGAAGGCGGCCTCGCGCAGCCGCGCCACCACGGCCTCGCGCCGCAGTTCGACTATGCCCTCATAGCGCGGGCGCCAGTAGGGCTCGATGCGCAGCTCGCCGGGCGCGAGCAGCGCGCGGTGCCCCGCCGGCACGCGCGCGAGGCCCTCGAACAGCGTGCGTCGCGGGGGGGTGCTGCCGCGCTCGATCCACTGCGCCAGCGCCAGGCGGTCGGGGCGGGGGGCGGCAGGCAGCAGCTCGAGGATCGCCGCCTCGTGTTCGGCGAACAGGGCGCCGTCGCCAAGCCGCAGGTGCACGAGCGGGCGGCCGCCCAGCTGGTCGCGCGCGACCGTCAAGGCGGGGCGCTCGCGCTGGAGCGCCACCGCCACGAAGGCGCCGCGCAGCTGCGCCAAGGCCTGCTCGCCGAGGCGCGCGAGCAGGCGCGCCAGCACCGCGCTGTCGCTCGCGTCCGGCGCCAGCCCGAAGCGCTCGCGCAGCTCGGCCGCGTTGGTCAGGCGCCCGCTCAGCCAGGCGCGCCAGGCGCCCTCGCCGGCGCCCTCGACGCCCGCCACCGCGAGCGCGCCGATGCGCTCCGGCGCCGCCGCCTCGCCGGCGGCTCCCCGCGCGAGCAGCTCCACCGCGCGCTCACCCCAAGCCAGCGCGAACAAGCGCTCAGAGCTCCAGCAGCCGCTCGTAGCCGGCGTCCGCGTCCGGCAGCACCGCCTCGCCCGCAACCTCCAGCCACGCGTGCGCGCCGAACGGGCGTGGGCGCACCGCCACCACCAGCGTCTGCGCGATGCCGCGGCGCTCGAGCATGCACATCAGCGTGAGCGAGCGAAACAGGCAGCGGGAGTCGCTCGGCAGCAGCTCCAGCACGCGGCGCGTCGCGTGCGCCAGGCGCCAGGCGCTCATCAGGTCCACGTCCTCGGGCTCCCTGCCGGTGCCCGCCCGCGCAGCGCCGCGCGCGCGCTCGCGCAGGCGGCGCACCGCGCGCTCCGCGTCGCCGCCGCGCATCGCCCAGCGCACCCGCACGTAGCTGACCAGCACCTCGCCGCCAAGGCGCAGGCGCGGGCCGAGCGAGAGCCGGTCGAGGTTCTCCGGCGTGACCGGGCTCACGCGCCCGCCAGCTCCTCGTGGACGAGCGCAGCCAGGGCGGTGGCGTCCATGTGCGGCAGCACCCGCAGCCGGTACACGTTGCCGCTCGCGGCGAGCGCCGCCGCGAGGTCGAGGTGGCGGGCCAGGCGCTCGGGCGTGCGCACCGACAGGTTGTACGTCTGCGCCAGCAGCGCGAACGGGTCGACGCGCTCGAGGCGCTCGAGCGGCGCGCCCGCGGCCGCGCGCTCGAGCAGGAAGAGCCAGCCGAACGGGCACGCCGCCGCGGTCGCCGGCTCGTAGCGGCGCTTGGCCAAGAAGGGCGTGGAGCGCCCCAGCCGGGCGCGCTCCGCCTCCGCCAGCCGCTCGTGCTCGCAGCCGCGTAGGTGCAGCAGCGCCGCGCCGGGGTGGGCGACCAGCCCTCCCTCCTCGAAGCTCAGCGCCACCGCGTCGTCGCTCAGCAGCCCCGCCCCGCGCGCCAGCAGCGCCGCCGCGAGCGAGGACTTGCCCGCCCCCGGCGGGCCCGCCAGCAGGGCCGCCCGCCGCGCGAGCACCAGGCCGGCCGCGTGCAGCACCTCCAGGCCCTGCAGCGTCGCCGCCAGCGGCAGCGCCTGCGCCGGCAGCAGCATCGCCCAGTCGCCGTCCTCGCGCAGCGGCGCGCACAACAGCTCGCCGCCGTCCGCGGAGACGAGGATGCGCGCGAAGCCGGGCGCGCACATGAGGTAGCCGCAGCCCGGCCGCCGCTCCACGCTCAGCAGCAGCTGCCCGCCGTCGCGCAGCTCGCGCACCAGCTCCGCCCCGTCCCCCGCGCCCCAGCGGCGCTCGAGCTCGTCCGGGTCGAGGCGCACGCGCGCCGAGCGCGCACCCGCCGGCGGCGGCGGGGGCGACGGCCGCGCGATTGCAGCTGTCGTGCCGGCGTAGCCGAGTCCGGGAAGCTCGATCGCGGGATCGATCTCGAGCGCCAGCCCGAATGCCCTCTGCCTCATCGCCCGCGCCCCCCGTGACGCCGCCGGCGCCTCAGGCGCCGTCTGCATCCACCACTTCGATCAAGCCGCGCTCGATCAGCCCCCTGCAGAGCGCCAGCACATCGTCCTCGACCCGCGACGCCTCGATCCCGTACTCCCCGGCCAGCTCCGGCACGGCCGCGCCCACCGTCGGCGCCGCCGCCAGCGCGTCGAGCATGCGCCCCGCGGTGGGGTTCAGGCCGTGGTACTTGCCGGTGCGGAGGTTCAGCACCACCGTCTCGGCCACGAAGCTGCGGTGCAGCACGTGCTGGGGCATGCGCACACGCGCGGACAGCAGGTCGTCGGTGGAGGTGGATGCCATCGGAGCGTTCCTCGATCGTCTTTTCAGTACTCGGCAATCGTCCCGGTTCGTTGACCGTATCGGATCGCCGCCGCCAAAAGCGTTAGTCCCGCAGGCAGCAAAACCAGTGAGAAGCCCACCAGCTTGAGCAGCTCGACCCCCGCCGGGTGCACCAGCTGGGCGCCCACCAGCAGGTGGCGCAAGAGGTCGGTCGCCGGGGTGAACGGCTGCACGTCCGACATCCAGCGGATCCAGCCCGGCAGCAGCGTCACCGGGAAGTACAGGCCGCCCACGATCGCGATCCCGGACACGATGAACTGGCTCGCGCTGGCGATCTGCTTGAAGGCCATCACCAGCGCCACCAGGAACAGCGCGAACGGCATGAACGCGATCACGCCGAGCAGCGCCACCGGGATCGCCAGCAACGACGTCGCCGCCAGCGGCAGCCCGAAGATCACGTTGGCGAGCACGAGCGTCACGACCCCGGCCACCAGCGCGTTGCACAGCGGGAACAGCATCGTGCCGAGGATGCCGTTCACGGGGCCGTGCGCGCTCACCAGGAAGCGCTCGATCGTGCCCGAGATCAGTTCCTGGCGCACGCTGCCCGGCATCAGGCCGAGCGACAGCGTCAGGATCTGGATGATCACCAGCCCCACGATCACGAAGCCGAAGTAGCCGCCCGGCGAGTGAAACGTCCTGGCCGTCAGCAGGCGGCTGACGTAGTAGAACACCGTGATGGTGAAAAGCGGTCCCAGGAACTGCGCCACCACCTGCGTGCGGTAGCTCACGAACAGGATCGCGTCGCGGCGCATGATCCCCAGCATCGCTTCGCTCCAGCGCCTCACGAGATCCGCTCCAGGCGTCCGTCGCGCAGCGTGTAGCCCGCGTCGCAGGAGATCACGCGGTCCTCGCCGCGCGGCGAGCACCACAGCACGCACGCGCCGCGCGCCGCCGCCTGCTCGATCTGCGCGTTCAGCAGCCGGTAGCCGTCGTCGTCGAGCGAGTTGCGCGGCTCGTCCAGCAGCAGCACGCGCGGCGCGTGCAGGAAGGCCATCGCCAGGCGGATGCGCTGGCGCTGGCCCATCGACATGCGGTCCACGCGGCGCTCGGAGAACTCCTCGAGCTCGAACTGGCGCATGCTCTCCGCCACCAGCGCCGCCCGCCCCGCCCGCGGCACGTACGCCAGGCGCGCCCAGTAGTCCAGTTGCTGGCGCACGCGCATGCGCGCCTGCAGGCCGCGGTCGCCCGCCGACAGGAAGCCGATCTCGCGCTGGTAGCGCCCGCCGCGCGCGCGCGGGGTCAGCTCGCCGATGCGCACGCTGCCGCGCTGCGGCAGCAGGATGCCGGCCGCTAGGCGCAGCAGCGTCGTCTTGCCCACGCCGTTGCGCCCGCCGATCCACGTCACCTCGCCCGCGCGCAGCGTCAGGCTCACCTCGTCCAGCACCGGCGGCTTGGGGCCCTTCCAGCGGTGGTAGAGGCGCTCGAGCTCGAGCAGCGGCTCGCCCGCCGCCGCCGCTGGCGGCTCACCGAGGGCGGCGTCGGGGAGGGGGTAGGGGGTCGAGCTCATCGTCGGGCAGGACGGGTAGCCACTGGCCGCTGTGCCGCGCGAGCTATGCGCTGCGAGATGCCTGCCGCTTAAACGATCGCATAACCCGGCCAGGCAACTCGCGGACCGGTTATGCGTGTTTGTAACGGATAGCACACACTATGCCGGTGATACCATGACCCCACTGAGTCCACCGACCCCACTCGGGTACCTGGGCTTGGAGTTGCGCGCATGCGCGAGCACACGACTCATGGCTAGGACTCGGCAACCCGATAGCGAGCCAATGGCGCCCCTGACCCCCTCGGAGACGTGCGTGGTGCTGCGGCTGGAGTTCGGGAGTTGCTCTCGCGAGGAGTTGCAGGACTGGGCGATCGTGATCCAGGAGGTAGTCGACCAGCGCGCCGGCGAGGCCGCCCCAGGCGCCGCGGTGCGCTGCACCTACGAGCCACTCGCAGTCGAGGTTCTGTTCACCGCCGAGAACGCAACCCCGGCGGAGGTGCATCAGCGCGTCACCACCGTGGTGCAGGCCATCGAGACCGTCGTTCCCAGGTTCGACACGGACACCGCGACGCGCACCGCGGACCCACGTGAGCTGGTCGCGGCCTAGCGGAACCTAGAGCTCGAGCCCGGCGCGCTTGAAAGCTGCGCGAAGGTTTTTGAGATATCGGCTTTCGCTCGGCGTGCACTTCACGATGACCGGTGCTTGATCGCCGTCGGGCGGGTAGCAGAAGATGTAGTTGCTCCTTCGTTCCACGCACGTCCAACCGGCGTCCCAGGCCTTCTTGACGAGCTTGTCGAGATCCTTTTCTCGGGCCTTGGGACGAGTTTGTGGTCGATCCGGCATCTCAATCGATCCCCACTGCCTGCGCTCAAGACATCCTCGCCTCTTGGCAAAGCGTCTCCAGCAGGGTATCGGCGAGGATCGTCGGCGGCGTGTCCACGTCGGCCTCCAGGCGCAACAGCCGCGCCTGCGCCGACAGCGCGCTGGCGAGCTCGAAGCGGCTGCGTTCACGCGCCGCGGAGCGGGGGAAGCGCAGGCACGAGCCCATCAGCGTCGCCAGCGGCTCGCGAATCTCGTCGATCGAAACCCCGCTCCCAGCCCGGCGATCGAGCACCACCAGCGCGCGCAGCGCCAGCGGCTCGGGGCGCACCCTGACCGCGATCCAGTGCTCACCGCCGATCGCGCAGATCGGCCGCTCCGGCGTGTCCGCGCCGAGGCCGCGCACTGCGGCCGGCACCGTCATCAGCGGCGGCGCGGGGTGCGCGATCAGCCCTCGCTCGTCGCTTTGCTCGAGCACCAGCACGTCGTCTGCGATCAGATCGAGGTCACGCCGCACGAGCTCGGCGAGCAGCGTGCTCTTGCCGCCGCCGCTCGCCGCGGTTATCGCCACCGCCGCGCCCCGGCTCGCGACCGCGCCGGCGTGCAGCGCCTCGTAGCCGCGCAGCAGCGCAACGGTGAACAGCACCGAGTCGAGCACCACGCGCCACCACAGCGGGCCGTCCGCGTCCGCGGGCGCGCAGCGCAGCAGCCCTGCCTCGGCGTCCAGGTGGTGAATCGCGAGCGTCGAGGCCCCCTCGCCCGCCGCGGGGTCCGCGCCGTGCACGAAACGGTGATCGCCCGCCACGCCGCGCTCGACCACGAAGCGGGCGCCGTCGATCGTCGCCTCCCAGCCCACCTCCTTCCTGCCCGACCAGCTCGCCGCGATCTGCGCCCGCGTCTCCAAGCGCACCCGCAGCGGGGAATCGCCGCCCGCGTGGCGCTCCCACGCCCCCGGAGGGTCGAGCCCGTCGAAGTCCAGGCTCAGCCCGAATGCGCGCATGCGCTGGAGCCTCGACGGGGGCGCAGCATGGTGCGCACTCTACCCGCCCCTGCGCGGCGCTTTTCAGCGCAGTTCCATCTTCAGCAGCTGCAGTTCCTTCCAGGGGAACGCCTGGAGGATCTGCTGCGCCGATTTGCCTTCGTAGTAGCCGTGCGAGCCGGTGTAGGGGTTGGTGCCGGTGGGCGTCGGGTCCTGGCCGTAGACGGCCACGTTCGCGGCCGAGTCCCTCACCACGATGCCATAGCGCTGCGCCGCTTCGGCCATCATCAGCGTCAGCTTCGGCAGGTGCAGCGAGGCCAGGTTGAGGCTCGGGTTCAGGCGCAGGTGCGCGCCCTCGGGGATCGACGTCGCTTCGGTCGACCAGCCGTCGGTGCGGTGCGCAGGCGCCGCGTACACTTCACCGCGCGGATTGGGGATGGCCATCGCCAGCGCGTGGTTGATCTCGCCCTTTTCGAGGTCTTCCAGCGTGATCAGGCCGCCCGCGATCGACAGCGAGGTCGCGCTCGCGCCCCAGGTAGTGAGCGCGCCCGACCACGCTTCCGGGCCGTATGAGCCGGAGTCCGTCAGCGCGTCCTGCATCGCCCCTCCCCAGCCCGCTTCCCAGCCCGCTTCCGTCTTTTCCAGGTGCCAGAACTCCCACAGCTTGTCCGTGCTCGGCTGCCACAGCACCAGGTGTTTGTCGGTGCCCGCCGCCGGCTGCGCGTTGGAGGGGAGCGGAACCGCTTCCCATGCCGTCTGCAGCGCAGGCGATTTCGACAGGCGAGCCGCTTCGAGCGTCACCTTCACCAGCGGCTGGCCGGCCGGCACCGTGTACACCGGCACCGACCACGAGCTGGTGTTGATGTTCGGCGCTTTCTTGGCCGCTTCGTAGGCGGCGATTTCGTTCACGAAGGCTGTCACCACCGCCGCCGAGTTCGATTCGAGCGGCGCGTCGGCGGGAGGTTCTTCGTTCCACACGCTCGTCGAGGAGAAGAAGCGAAACGGCGCCTGTGCTTCTTTCGCTTTCTTTTCTTCTTCCGCCTTCTGCGCTTCTTCTCGGGCTTTCTGTTCGGCTTCTTCCTTGGCCTTCTTTTCCGCTTCTTCCCGCGCGCGCTTTTCAGATTCTTCCCTGGCCCGCTTTTCGGTTTCTTCCCTGGCTTTCTTTTCGGCTTCTTCCCTGGCCTTCGCTTCGGCTGCTTCCTTGGCTTTCTTTTCGGCTTCTTCCTTGGCTTTGGCTTCTTCTTTGCGGGCCTTCTTTTCGGCTTCTTCCCTGGCCTTCGCTTCTTCCTTGGCCTTCTTTTCCGCTTCTTCCCCGGCGCGCTTTTCGGCTTCTTCCCTGGCCTTGGCTTCTTCCCTGCGGCGTTCTTCTTCCGCGTGAGCGGTCTTTTCCTTGCCGCTTTCTTCGCCGGCGAGTTCGTGCCTGGTCACTTCTTCTTCGGGGGCCGGTTCCGTCGGCTTGGCCGGCGCTTCGGTGATCGGCGAGGGCTGCACGGGCGACTGTTCGCCGATCGGCGACGCGCCGAGGGGCGCCTGCGATTCGACTTCGCCGGACACCGCGGCCACGGTCTTGGATTCTTCGCCGGCCGCGGGCGGCGATTCTCTCTGCTTGGACGCTTCGTGCTTTTCCTCGACGTGCCGGCACCATTTGCCCTGCTGGTGTTTGCGCTGGCACACCGCCCAGGCGGAGGCCTTCTTGGCGTCGTGGCGCCTGCCGTGGCGCGCGTGCGCGCGGCGGGAGCCGTGATGCTGCGGTGAGCCGCGATGCTGTGCGCCGGCAGCGGGCGCGGTGTGCGCCAGCGCGAGCGCGCAGGCCATCGCGGCCGCGATCGTGAGCATGAGGCATCGGCCCGCGCGCAGGCGGCTGACGAACAGCATTCGGAGGGTCCCCCTGGGGTCTGGTGCAGCGTCTGCTGCGAGAGTCTTGTCGGAGCGGTTGCCTGACCGTTATCGGCTCTGGATTGCGGCGCTCATGCGAGCGGGGCCCGGTCTGGACAGTTGTTTCTCTGAGCTTTAGCGCTGTGATTTTGCGCCCAGGCGGCGCGGGAGCCGGACCGTGTCGCCGGCGCGCAGCCGACCCGGTGTACGCTGCCAAGACGTGATCCGACGTGCGCCCACCGTGTCGTCCGGCAGTGCCGGTTTGTTGGTGTTGCGTGGTGTGTGTGTGGGTTTTGGGTGGGGTGGGCGTGCTGGGTTGGTGTTGGAGGATGTGTCGTTGGAGGTGGGGGCGGGGCAGACGGTTGCTGTGGTTGGGCAGCGTTGGGAGGGCAAGACGA
>DATJMM010000060.1:0-6712 GCA_035508735.1 Solirubrobacteraceae bacterium
AGCAGCGTGATCCCGTGGCGTTCGGCGAGGGGCCGCATCCGCTCGAGCTTCTCGCGGCCCGCCTGCACCCAGCCGTCGGGCCTGAACCGACGGTGGTCGTGGTCGGCGAAGCGGTGGCCGGGACGGACGTCGTCGTGGAACAGGCCGCCGTAGTCCACGACGCGCGTGATGACGCCGGTCGCGGTCCGCTCCGCTGCGGCGAGCGCGAGCTCGCCGGGCCACGGCTCCATCGGGCTGAGGATGACCATCGCCCAGTCGATCACCGCGTCGAAGCGCTCCAGGCAGCCGATCAGGTCGACCGTGAAGCCGTTGGCGGGACCCGGCGCGACGCCGAGCTGCGCGGTGAGGCCCGCTTCGCGAAGGGCCTGCATACCTGCCCACACCGCCTCGCTGCGGTAGCCGGTGCGGTCGGGGTTGTGCAGCATCAGCACGTCGAAGCGCTCGACCCCGATCCGTTGCAGGCTGCGCTCGGCGGCCATTCGGATGTAGGCGCCGTATGAGTCCTCGCCGCGAAGCGCCGGGTCGGTGAAGCGCGGGAAGCCCTTGGCGCCGTCGCGCCGCCCCTCGTAGAAGTCGTGGCCGATCGCGCCGACCAGGCAACAGCTGTCTCGATCCACGCCCGCGAGCGCCCTCCCGAGCATCCGGTCGGCCTCGCCCTCGCCGTACACGTCCGCCGTGATCACCGTGTCGATCCCGTCCCCCGGCCGCAGCAGCGCCTGCAGCCGCTCGTCCGCGAGCGCCTCGCCGAAGCGCATGAAGCGTCCGCCGCTCCAGGTGCCGATCGCGCTGATCGTGGGATCCACGCTCATCAGCCTAAATGGTGGCAGCGGCCGTCTCCTACCGCGCTCGAGCATCGACGCCGCGGCTCAAGCCTCTACGCCCGCCGCGGTGCGCGCCCGCAGCATCGCCTCCAGGCGCTCGAGGGCATGCACGAGCAGCTCCTCGTCGAGCGGCTCGTCCTGATCGCGCTCCGCTCCCCGTGCCGCCCTGCCCGCCGCCCGCGCGACCGTTGCGGCGGCCAGCTGCTGCACTCCCGGCTGCAGCTGCTCCAGCTCGGCCAGGCGGATCGCCAGATCCTGGCGCTGCTCGCCACGCAGCTCCTCCAGCCCGACCGCGTAGGCGCGGTCCAGCTCGAGCGCGGCCTGCTCCGGTCGCTCCTGGTCGAGGTCCTCGCGCGCGCGCAGCACGATCTCCTCGCACAGCAGCGTGTGCGTCCGTCCTGCCAGCAGCGCCGCCAGGCGCTCTTGGGGGCGCAGCGCCCACGAGCGGTCGCGACCCACGCGCCGGCCGCGCACGCCCTCGCTGCGCCTGCGGGCGGGTCCGCCGGTCCAGGTGAGCGCGCGCGCATGCAGCCAGCGTCCGTCGGCCACCTGCTCGCCTTCGCCCCAACCCGCCCGTATCGCCACGGCCTGCAACGGCGAGGCGTCGTGCACGTAGGGATCCGCGGCGGCCACGCGGTGCGAGTGGATCACGCGGTTGAGCCTCGCCACCGCCGCGCCCACCTCGCGCTCCGCGTCGAGCTCCGCCAGCCAGGCGCGCGCCTGGCTCTCCGCCGGCAGCCACACCGGGTCGATCACGGTGGCCCTGGTGGTCGACACCGGGGCCGGCTCGGGCTCCGGCGCCACCGTGCGCGAACCGGCTCGCAGACGGCGCAGCAGCGAGCCGCCGCCGAGCGCTCCGGCGGCGTCGTCGCGCAGCTGCCGGCCAGCCGCGTCCAGCGTCCCCAGCACCACCACGCTCTGCGGCTCGCCGTCCCCGTCGCGGCGCAGCAGATAGCGCCCGTCCGCCGGGCCGAGCGCGCGCGGGAACTCGAGCTGGATGAAAACGAACAGCTGCTGCGGCATGCGTGCACCGTATCCTTCCTGTCCGGCCAGTCGACGCCGGCGCGGTCCTGCTGGCGCCGCGCCCCAAGCCAAGGATCGGAGCGAACAGCATGTCCGACGCGAGCAACGCCGCAAGGAGCCTGCGCGAGCGCCTGGGCGCAGGCACCGAGGACCGCCTCGGCCGGGCGCTGTCGGACCTGCTCGAGAACCCGCTGCTCAGCGGCGCGATCGGACGCGCATTCGACGCGCGCGAGAAGGCGGCGCAAGCTCAGGAGCTCGCGCTCGCAGCGCTCAACCTGCCCTCCGCGGCCGACATCGAACGGCTCACTCGCCGCCTGCGCTCCGTGTCGCTGCGGCTCGAGGGCATCGAGGAGGCGCTCGACCGGCTCGACCGTGCGCTTCCGCTCGCCGGCGCCGAGCGCTCGCAGCTGGACGGACGCCTGGCCGCGGTCGAGGCGCGCCTGGAGCGACTGGCAGACGCCGTCGGGCGCATCGGGCGTCCGGCCGGGCAGACGCCCCGCAGCGCCGCCGCCAAAGCCGGCGGTGGCGGCAAGGCAGCCGGCAAAGCCAAAGCCGAAGGCGCCGCCAAAGCCAAAGTCGAAGGCGCCGCCAAAGCCAAAGCCAAAGGCGCCGCCGGCGCGCGCCGCACGCGCACCGGCCCCCGCAAAGCCTGAGCGCTCAACTCAGCTCGACAGCGCCGCCAGCGCCACGCGACCCATGCGCTCGGCGGCCTGCAGCAGCGCGTGCTCCTCGATGCGCGTGCGCGCGCCGGCCGCGTCGAAGACGTCGGTCACGGTCAGCACGCACGCCACCGCGGCGCCCGCGCCCGCCCCCACCGCAAACAGGGCCGCCGCCTCCATCTCGACCGCCAGGGCGCCGTCGGGCATCGGGATCCTGCCGCGGTCGTAGAAGAGGTCCACGCTCGCCACCGGGCCCTTGCGGGCCGCCGGCGCGGCACGCGCCAGTCCCGCGGTGAGGGCGGCGTCGGCGCTCGCACGACCTGCCGCGCCGAGCGCCCGCGAGGTGCCGTCCGCGCAGATGGCCTCGCTTGCGACCACCAGCTCGCCCAGCTCCAGGCCGGCTGCGAGCGCGCCGCAGGTGCCCACCCGGATCGCGCGGCGGGCGCCCAGCATGATCAGCTCCTCGAGCACGATCGCGGCCGACGGACCGCCCATCCCGGTTGCCTGGATCGTCAGCTGCTCGCCGTCCGCGGCCGCGCCGGAATAGCCCCACAGCCCGCGGTGGTGGTTGAACATCAGCGGCTTCTCGAGCAGCGTCTGGGCGAGCATCAGCGCGCGGCCCGGGTCGCCCGGCAGCAGCACGCGCTCGGCCAGCGGCGCGGTCGGGCGCAGGTGGATGGCGGCGCTGTGCGACAACGGCCGCGACTTTAGACTTCGAGGCATGGCACTGCCCCTCGCGTCGCCCGCCTGAGTGGCCGGGCCGGCCGACGACCCCGCCGGCGAGGCCGGCGAGCTGACGCTCGCGCAGGTGGCCGCGCGCGCCGGCGTCTCGCCCGCGACCGTGCGCCGGTGGGTCGAGGCCGGCCTGATCCCCGGCCACGACGGTCGCTGGACGCCCGCCGGCGCGGCCTACGCCCGGGTGGTCGCGCGCCTGCGTGCGCGCGGGCACACGCTCGCGCAGATCAAGCGCGCGGGCGAGGCCGGCCAGCTCGCCGCCGGTCCCGTGGAGAACCTGCTCAGCAGCTCCGGCCCGCGCCATCCGCTGCGCGAGGCCGAACGCCGCAGCGGCCTGCAGGGAGAGCTGATCGAGCGTCTCTACACCACCATGGGCCTCGGCGGCAGTCCCCCCGACGGCTTCGCCGAGGAAGACCTGGAGATGCTCAAATACGCCGCCGCCGTGCTCGACGCAGGGCTGCCGCTGCCGGCGTTCGTGCAGCTGATGCGCGTGTACGGGCAGGCGCTCGCGCAGATCGCCGACGCCGAGGTGCGCCTGATCCACCTGTACGTGCACGAGCCGCTGATGCGCTCGGGCGTCACCAGCGTGCAGATCGCGGAGGAGATGGAGGACCTCACGCGCCAGACGCTGCCGTTCGCCGCGCCGTTCATGAACTACCTGCACGGACGGCTGCTGGCGCAGTTCGTGGAGCAGGACATGATCGGCCACATGGAGGCGGAGCTGGCCGAGCACACGCCGCCGGAGGGCCGCCTGCGCGTGGCGATCGCGTTCGCCGACCTCGCCGGCTACGCGCGCCTGACGATCGAGCGCGGCGACGAGGCCGCGCTGGCCACCGTCGAGCGCTTCGTGCAGGTCGTCGAACAGACGCTGCCCGTCGACGCGCGCGTGATCAAGATGCTGGGCGACGAGGTGATGGTGGTCGGCTCCGACGCAGCCGCGCTCACGCGCTGGGCCGTGTCGCTGCCGTTCGGGGAGGCGGAGCGGGACCCGCTGCCGCGCATCGGCATCCACTACGGCGACGCGCTCTACCGCGACGGCGACTACTACGGGCGCGACGTCAACCAGGCCGCGCGCGTGGTCGCGCGCGCCGGCGGCGGCGAGGTGCTGGTCACGCGGGCGGTCGTGGAGATGGCCTCCGCGGACGGCGTCGAGTTCCAGCGGATCGGCGAGGTGCGCCTGAAGGGCTTCTCCGAGCCCACCGAGCTCTTCATCGCCGCCCCCGGCGCGGGGTGAGCGCCTCGTGATCGTCGAGCAGCTGCGCGAGCGGGTGCGCGCGGGCGGCCTGCTCGCACGCGCGGGGGAGCGCGGCGAGGAGCGTCCTGTGCTCGCGATGCTCTCCGGCGGGCGCGACTCGACCTGCCTGCTCGACCTGTGCGTGGCGCTGCGAGGCGCAGGCTCGGTGCTCGCCCTGCACGTCAACTACGGCCTGCGCGACGACGCCGAGGCGGACGAGCGTCACTGCGCCGAGCTGTGCGAGCGCGCCGGCGTCGAGCTGCGCGTGCGCCGGGCGCAGCCGTCTGCCGCGCCGGGGGCGCCGGGAGCCGAGGAGGGCGGCGTCCCCGGCAACCTCCATGCCTGGGCGCGCGAGCTCCGCTATGCCGAGGCCGAACGCCTGGCCGGCGAGCGCGACGCCCTGATCGCCACCGGCCACACCGCATCGGACCAGCTCGAGACGATCCTCTACCGTCTCGCCGCCTCGCCCGGAAGGCGCGCGCTGCTCGGCATGGCAGCCGCCGAAGGCCGCCTGGTGCGCCCGCTGCTCGAGTTCACGCGCGAGCAGACGGGCGCGTACTGCCACGCGCGCGGCCTGTGCTGGCGCGAGGACCCGAGCAACGAGGACCGGCGCTTCGCGCGCGCGCGCGTGCGCCACGACCTGGTGCCGGCGCTGCGGTCCGTGCATCCCGCCGCGGCCGCCAACGTGCTGCGCACCGCCGCGCTGCTGCGCGAGGAGAGCGAGCTGCTGGACGCGCTCGTGGAGCGGGAGCTCGGCGGGCGCGACGCGATCGAGCTCGACCGCCTGCGCGAGCTCCCGGCCGCGCTTGCGCGCATGGTCGTGGTGCGCCTCGCCGAGGGCGCCGCCGGCGCGTACGTGCCCCAGGCCGGCGAGCGCGTGCATGAGATCCTCGCGCTGGGCGCCCGCGGCGGCCCCGCCGAGCTGCACGTCGGCGGGCGGGCGTGCGCGGTGATCGAACGCGGGCAGCTGCGGATGGTCAAGCTGGCGCCCCGCCACTGACTACACTCAGGTCCGTGGCAAGCACCGCGCCCCCTTCGAGCGAGCCCGAGCTCGGAGAGGTGCTGGTCAGCGCCGAGCAGCTCGGCCGGCGCGTGGCCGCGCTCGGCGAGCAGATCTCGCGCGATTACCGCAGCGAGCCGCAGCAGCCGCTGCTGCTGATCGGGGTGCTCAAGGGCGCCGTCTTCTTCCTGTCGGACCTGATGCGCTACATCGACGTGCCGGTGGAGGTGGACTTCATGGCCGTCGCCTCATACGGCTCGGCCACCGACTCCTCCGGCGTGGTGCGCATCCTCAAGGACCTCGACGCCGCGATCGAAGGCCGCCACGTGCTGATCGTCGAGGACATCGTCGACTCCGGGCTCACGCTCCAGTACCTGCTGCGCAACCTCGGCTCGCGCAACCCGCGCTCGCTGGAGGTGTGCGCGCTGCTGACCAAGCCCGAGCGGCGCAAGGTGGACCTGCCCACGCGCTACGTCGGCTTCGAGATACCCGATCGCTTCGTCGTGGGCTATGGACTGGACCACGCCGAGCGCTTCCGCAACCTGCCGTTCGTGGCCGCTCTGGAGCGCTGATACGGGCGCGCCAGGGGCCTCACGGAGCGCCACTCGCCTGCTGGAAGCGCAGAACCTCCATGGTACGCTAGGGCACTGGTGGCAGCGATCTCAGAGGGCGCCACGACCAGCAGGGACCAGCTATGAGCCGTTTCTTCAAGAGCGCTGCATTCCCCATTCTCCTCGTGGTGGTGCTGGCCTTCCTTGCGCTCAAACTCGTCAACCCCAGCGGCAGCGACAAGCGCCCGCACAGCTACAAGACGCTGGTCAGCAAGGAAATCCCCAACGGCGAAGTCGTCTCGGCGGTCTTCAAGAACAAGGGCAAAGCCCTCGAAGTCAAGCTGAAGGACAAAGAAAGCTATGAAATCGGCTACGTCGAACAGGCCTCGCCCGAACTGATCAGCAAACTCGAAGCCTCCGGCGCCGACGTCAACGTCGAATCGGAAAAGAGCAGCGCGCTGCTGAGCCTGCTCACCTACATCCTGCCGTTCGCGCTGTTCCTCGGCTTCTGGATCTTCCTCATGAACCAGGTGCAGGGCGGGGGCTCGAAAGTGATGTCGTTCGGCAAGTCGCGCGCCAAGCGCATGTCCGCCGACTCGCCCAAGATCACCTTCCGCGACGTCGCCGGGGTCGACGAGGCCGTCGAGGAGCTCCACGAGATCAAGGAATTCCTCGAGAACCCCAAGAAG
>DATJMM010000061.1:0-63577 GCA_035508735.1 Solirubrobacteraceae bacterium
ACCCCCGCCGGCAAAGGATTTCCCGCCCGCTCTACGAATACAGGCGCGTATGAGTCCCCGACGCATGGGAGTCTGAGCCTCATGGCCAGCAGCAAGGTGATCACGTTCGCCAACCAGAAGGGCGGCGTGGCCAAGACAACGACGACGCTGAACCTGGCGGCGGCGTTCGCGGAGGAGGGTCACCGCGTGCTGTGCGTGGACATGGACCCGCAGGGCAACCTCACGATGTCGCAGGGGATCGACCCGGACACGCTGGAGCAGTCGATGTACGACGTGCTCGTGCACAAGGTCTCGATCCGCGAGGTGATCCGCAAGCGCGAGATCGACGTGGCGTGCGCCTCGATCGACCTCGCCGGCGCGGAGATCGCGATGTCGACGATGATCGGACGCGAGCGCGCGCTGCAGAAGGCGTTCGAGCCGATCGGCGAGGACTACGACTTCATCTGCATCGACACCCCGCCGAGCCTCGGCCTGCTGACGATCAACGCGCTCACGGCCGCCGACAAGGTGATCGTCCCCGTTCAGTGCGAGTATCTGTCGATGCGCGGTTTGATCCAGCTGCAGAACACGCTCGCGATGATCCGCGAGAACCTCAATCCGGACGTCGACATCGAGGGTATCCTGCCGACGTTGGTGGACTCGCGCACGATCCACGCGAAGGAGGCGATCGAGATCCTCGAGGAAAACTTCGGGGACCGCGTGTTCGCCTCGCGCATCCGCAAGACGGTGCGCTTCGCGGAGGCGCCGGTGAAGGGCATGTCGGTGCTGCGCTACGAGCCCGACGGCGTCGCCGCCCAGTCCTACCGCCAGCTCGCGCAAGAGGTGCTCGCGGGCGACCGCAAGGAGGTGCTCGCGCATGGCCGGGGCTAACAAGCGCGC
This sequence comes from Solirubrobacteraceae bacterium, assembly GCA_035508735.1. Taxonomy (GTDB): domain Bacteria; phylum Actinomycetota; class Thermoleophilia; order Solirubrobacterales; family Solirubrobacteraceae; genus Palsa-744. The sequence continues at coordinate 880 of DATJMM010000061.1, forward strand.
GAGCATGCGCGAAGGGCCGCTGGCGGCCCTGTTTCGCAAGACCGAAGAGGCCGAGGCCGGCGCGCAGCGCGAGCACGACGCGGCGGCGGAGCCCGAGCGCGCGCCGCGCTCGCAGACCGGCGAGCTGGCGGCGAGCACCGCGGCCGGCAGCGCGCGCTCGCTGGAGCGCGCCGCCGCGCCGCCGCACCCGGCGCTGGGCGCGGCGCCGCAGCAGCCGCGCGAGCAGACGCGCGTGCCGACGCCGCAGGAGCGCCTGCGCCACGCCTTCTCCTCGGAGATCCCGGACAGCCTGATGGACCGTTCGGCGCCGGCCGGCGAGGCGCTCGCGGAGCACCCGGCCGAACGCGAGGAGCACGCGTCCTACCCTGCGCACGCGCGCGAGGCTGACTACGCGCGGCCGTACGACGCCCCGTTGCGCGGGCCAGCGCAGGCGGGCCAGCCGGCGATCAGGGTGGTGGGCGTGGGCGGCGCGGGCGTGAACGCGGTCAACCGCATGGTCGAGGCAGAGGTCGAGGGCATCGAGTTCGTGGCGGTGAACACCGACGTGCAGTCGCTGCAGCAGTCGACGGCGGACATCACGCTGCACATCGGCTCGGAGCTGACCCGTGGGCTCGGCTCGGGCTCGGACGCCAACGTCGGCCGTCAGGCGGCGATGGAGGACTACGACCGCCTGAAGGCGCTGTTGAAGGGCTCGGACATGATCTTCATCACCGCCGGCGCGGGCGGCGGCACCGGCACCGGCGCGGCGCCGGTGGTGGCGCGCATCTCGCGCGAAATCGGCGCGCTGACGGTGGCGATCGTGACCAAGCCGTTCGGCTTCGAGGGAACGCGGCGGGCCGAGCAGGCGGACCATGGCGTGGGCGCGCTCTCCGACGAGGTGGACACGCTGATCGTGGTGCCCAACGACCGCCTGCTGTCGGTGCTCGACAAGCAGACCTCGATGGTGGACGCGTTTCGCGTGGCCGACGACGTGCTGCGCCAGGGCGTGCAGGGGATCTCGGACCTGGTGACGCTGCCGGGCCTGATCAACCTCGACTTCGCGGACGTGCGCACGATCATGAGCGAGGCCGGCAGCGCGCTGCTGGGGATCGGCATGGGCGTGGGCGAGAACCGCGCCACCGAGGCCGCCATGGCGGCGGTGTCCTCGCCGCTGCTGGAAACCTCGATGGAGGGCGCGCGCTCGATCCTGCTGTCGATCACGGGCGGCGAGAACCTGTCCCTGTGGGAGGTCAACGAGGCGGCCAAGTCGGTCTCGCAGGCGGCCCACCCCGACGCCAACATCATCTTCGGGGCGATGGTGGACGAGAAGCTCGACGAGGAGGTGTGGGTGACGGTGGTGGCGACCGGCTACGGCGACGCCGGCCGGCGCGCGAGCGCGGCCCGCTTCAAAGAGCCGGCCGCGGGCGAGTTGCGCGTGCAGCGCGCCGCGCCCACGCGCCCGGCGCGCGAGCGCGAGGCTCCGTCTCGCCGGCGCGGGCTGTCGGTGGACGAGCTGGACGTGCCCGAGTTCCTGCCGGGGCGCTGAGCCCACAACCGGCTGGCGCCGCCTCCTCGCCACGGCGGCCTGTGCTATCGCTCACCCATGGCTGAGCACGGCGTAGTGGCGGCGGGGCACCCGCTGACGGCGCAGGCGGGGGCGCGCGTGCTGCGCGCGGGTGGCAACGCGGTGGACGCGGCGGTGGCGGCGATGCTGGCGTCGTTCGCGGCGGAGCCGCTGCTGACGGGCCTGGGCGCGGGCGGCTACATGCTGGTGGCGGGGGGCGGGCTGGCGCCGACGCTGCTGGACTTCTTCGTGCAGGCCCCGACCAGGCTCGGCGACGGCTCGGAGGTGGAGCTGCAGGCGGTGGACGTGTCCTTCGGCGACGCGGCCCAGGTGTTCTACATCGGGCCGGCCTCTTGTGGCGTGTACGGGACCCCGGCGGGCGTGTGCGAGGCGGCGCGCCGCTGGGGCACGGTGCCGCTGGAGGAGCTGGCGGCGCCGGCGGCGGAGCTGGCGCGCGAGGGCGTGGCCTTGAACGCCGGCCAGGCCTACGTGGCGGAGATCCTGATCGACCTGCTGACCTCCACGCCGGAGTGCGCGGCACTGTGGGCGCCCGGCGGCAGATTGCTGCGCGAGGGCGAGGTGCTGCGCAACCCGGAGCTGGCGGAGGCGCTGGTGCGCCTCGGCCGCGAGGGCGCGAAGCCGTTCTATAGCGGCGACGTGGCGGGCGCGGTGTGCGACTGGCTGGCGGCGCGCGGCGGCTCGGTGCGGGCGAGCGACCTGGCGGCGTACGCGGCGGTGGAGCGCGAGCCGGTGCGCGTGCGCTATCGCGACCGCGAGCTGCTGACCAACCCGCCGCCGTCCGCCGGCGGCACGCTGCTGGCGTACGCGCTGGCGCTGCTGGACCGGGGGCCGGCGCCGCCGACGCTGGCGGCGGTGGTGGCGGCGATGGCGGCGGCGCAGGCGGAGCGCACGCCGCAGTTCGTGCAGGGCCTCGGCGAGGAGCGCTTCCTCGAGCGCTTCCTGGGCTCGCGGCTGGGGGCGACCACGCACATCTCGGTGATCGACGCGCAGGGTCGGGCGTGCAGCGCGACCTGCACCAACGGCGAGGGCTCCGGCGTGGTGGTGCCGGGCACGGGGCTGCACCTCAACAACGTGATGGGCGAGCAGGACCTCAACCCGCTGGGCTTTCACCTGCACCCGGCCGGGCGCAGGCTTCCGAGCATGATGGCGCCGTCGGTGCTGACGCGCGAGGGCGGCGTGGAGCTGGTGCTGGGCAGCGCCGGCTCCAACCGCATTCGCTCGGCGCTGCTGCAGACGATCGTGGCGGTGGTGGACCGGGGGCTGACGGTGGAGCAGGCGGTGCGGGCGCCCCGCGTGCACTACGAGGACGGCGTGGTGTTCGCCGAGCCGGGCATCGAGACGGCGGCGCTGGGCGAGCACGAGCAGGTGGTGCGCTTCGCCGCCCCCAACCTCTTCTTCGGCGGCGTGCAGGCGGCGCTGCGGCGCGAGGGCGAGCTGACGGGGGCGGGCGACCCGCGGCGTGGCGGGGTGGCGGTGAGCGCTTGAGGGGCGCTGCCGCCGCGCGTCGGCGGCGGCGCCGGCGGACCGCCGGTTGACTTACCGAGCGGGTTGGGTACCCTGCTCGTTGGAGACATTGGAGAACCTTTGGTGCGTCCGGACGTCCCCGCCGGGCCGCCGAAAGCGACTACGGAGGGTTGCAGATGCTCGGTTCGCACCGGCTGTGCACAGATGCGATGGAGCCGAGGCGCCGGACGGGGTGCGGCGCTCGATGACGCGCCGGCTGGCGCGGCGGTTGGACGCGTGCGCATCGGGGCTGACGCCGGCGCGGACGAGGGCGGCGGTGGCGGCGGTGGCGGGGCTGCTGGCGCTGTGCGGCCTCGCGCCGGCCGCAGCGGCCGGCGCGCAGCCGCCGCTGGTGGCTGCGGGCGAACGCACGCCGGAATTCAGGTTCGTGCCGGCGGGGGGCGGCGAGGGCGGGCAGTTCGGCGCGAGCGTGGCGCTTTCGCAGGACGGCGCGACGGCGCTGGTGGGCGCGCCGGGCGAGGGTCACGGGCTGGGACAGGCGTGGGTGTACGCGCGCTCGTCCAGGAGCGGCTGGGAAGCGGCCGGCACGGAGCTGTCGATCCCGGCGGCGGCGAGCGAACACTGCGGCCAGGAAAGCGCCGAAGAAGCGCAGGAAGAAGGCTCCTCGGGCGAAGAAGAGCCGAACCCGTGTCACTTCGGGCAGAGCGTTGCGCTGTCCGGCGACGGCGGCACGGCCGTGGTGGGGTCCTCGCACGCGGACGGCAACGGCGGCGCGGTGTGGGTGTTCTCGCGTTCACCCGCGGGCTGGACGCAGACGGCGGAAATCGTGGGCCCGGGCGAACGCACGAGGTTCGGCCGCAGCGTGGCGCTGTCGGGCGACGGCGACACGCTGCTGGTGGGCGCGCCGATGTACAAAGGCCGCGCGTGGGTGTACACGCGTGGCGCGGACGGCTGGGAGCTGGCGGGCGCGCTGAGCGGCTCGGGCCGCGAAGGCGAAGGAGGATTCGGCCACAGCGTGGCGCTGTCGGCCGACGGTGAAGTGGCGGTGGTGGGCGCGCCGGGCAGCGACGGCGGCGGCACCGCCTGGGTGTTCGAGCGCTCCTCCAGCGGATGGCCGGCCGCGGGCTCTCGCCTGAGCGGCTCCGCGGAATCCTCCGAACAGGACTTCGGCCGCAGCGTGGCGCTGTCGGGCGACGGCAGCACCGCCTTGGTGGGCGCGCCGGGCGACGAAGGCGGCGCCGGCGCGGTTTGGATGTTCGGCGACGGCGCCACGGGCTGGGGAGCGGGCACGGCGATCGCGGGCGGCGAACCGGGTGAAGAACTCGGCTCGGCCCTGGCGCTCTCGGAAGGCGGCGGCACGGCGCTGGTGGGCGCCGCGGGCGCCCGCTCGGGCCGGGGCCGGGCGTGGCTGTTCGAAGGCTTGGGCGAAGGCTGGGGGGCGCCGCTGGCGCGGCTCGGCGCGGGCACGCTCCAGAGCGCCACCGCGCACTTCGGCTCGAGCGTGGCGCTGGCGCAGGGCGCGGAAGCGATGCTCGTGGGCGGTCGCTCGGAAAGCAGGGTGGGGGCCGCCTGGGCGTTCGGTCCGGCGCCGTCGGTGGAAGCGGTCGATCCCGATTCGGGGCCGTCCGCAGGCGGCACGACGGTGAAGATCACCGGTGAACACCTGGCTCACACCGAGCAGGTGCTGTTCGGCTCCAATACGGCTGCGAGCTTCACGATCGACTCCGAAAAGGAAATCACGGCGGTGACCCCCCGCGGCATGGGCAAGGTGAGCGTGACGGTGACGACGCCGCTGGGCGAAAGCGCGCTCAACGAAAACGCGTACTTCACCTACAAGAGCAAAGCCAGCGAAGGCGGCGGCGAAGGCGGCGAAGGCAAAGGCAAAGCAGGCAAAGGCGGCGAAGGCAAAGGCGAAGCTCCGGGCGGCCAGAGCTCGCCGGCGGCGACGGGCGCGGGCGTGCAGGCGGTCTCCTCGGTGCTCGCGTCGGGCCCGACCGCCGCGAGCGGCTGCTCGGTGTCGCTGTCTGGCCGCAAGCTCACGGTGAAGCGCGGCCGCGCGCGGCTGGTGCTGGCGCGCGCGGGCGTGGCGAGGTGCGCGGGCAGGCTGCGCCTGACGGCGAGGGTGAGGCGGGGGCACGGCAGGCGCGGCTCGAAGAACGTGCGGATCGGCGCGGCGAGCTTCGCGATCGCTGCGGGCAGGACGGTGACCGTGCAGCTCAGGCTGAATGCGGCGGGCCGCGCGCTGCTGAGGGAGCGGCACGGGAAGCTGGGCGCGAAGCTGGTGCTGGTGAGGCTCTCGCCGGCGCCGGTGCAGGCCCGCACCGCCGGCGTTCGCCTCGTGCGGGCCCGCAAGCGGGGTCGCTAGCGGCGGGGAGGCGCAGGCGCCGGCGCGGACGGCTGGCCGGCGCGCCTGCGCTTGCGCGCGGTGAGCAGCAGGTTGTAGAAGACGGCGGCGGGCAGCCGCGGCTCGAGCAGCCGCCGGTCGAGCTGCTGCAGCAGCAGGTAGCCGCGGTAGGCGTACAGCCGCCAGGCCCAGGGCACGTCCTCCGGCGCGGCGGTGGCCTCGAGCGTGCGGTTGGTCCAGCCGAACCAGTTGGCGAGCAGCTCCTCGCCGCTGACGCGCACTTCCTCGAGGCCGGCGTGGCGAGCGGTGCGCGCGAGCTCGCCGGGCGCAAAGGCGTGGATGTCGACGACGCCCTCGAGCGCGGCGTCGGGCGCGCCGCCCTCGGCGGGCGGCGCGGGCGCGGCACCAAGCGCGCGGCGCCAGGCGGGCGCGAGCGCGCCGGCGAGGCGCTTGGGCACGCGCGCGAGCCGGTCGCCGAGGCGCGAGGGCTCGCCGGCGAACAGCAGCGTGCCGCCGGGCGCGAGCACGCGCTCGAACTCGGCGAAGGCGCGCTGCAGGTCGGGGATGTGGTGCAGCACGGCGTGCCCGAGCACGAGGTCGAAGCTCTCGTCGCCGAACGGCAGGCGCTCGGCGTCGGCGGGCTGCGTGCGGACGGCGAGCCCCTCGCGCGCGGCGTTGGCCTGCAGCGTGTGCAGCATGCCGGGCGAGATGTCGCTGCAGGTGGCCTCGCCGATCAGCCCGGCGCGCAGCAGGTTGAGCGTGAAGTAGCCGGTGCCGGCGCCGATCTCCAGCGAGCGCGGGTAGAAGCCGGGCTCGTGTCCGAGCGCCTTGCCCACTTTGGCGCGCACCTGCGCGCGCCCCACGTCGCCGAAGTCGATGCCCCACTTGGCGTCGTAGTGCCCGGCGGCGACGTCGTGGTAGCGCGTGTTGGCGTCGCGCAGCTCGGCGGCGCTGAGGGCTGGCGGCATCGGCCGGACCATATACTCGCGCGCCGTGCCCGCGCATCGCACTCTCGATTTGATTTTCATAAGAGGAGGAGTCTCTTGAGCGCAAGCCGGGGCGTGGCGGCGGAGTCCATGGCCTACCGCCAGCGCGACCAGCCGCCGGGCGTGCCGCCGCTGGAGCTGACCGGCGAGCGCACGCTGCCGGACGTGCCGGCGGAGAACTACTGGTATCGCCGTCACCTGGCGGTGTACGAGTGGATCGCGCGGCGCACGCGCGGGCTGCGCGTGCTCGACATGGCCTGCGGCGAGGGCTACGGCTCGGCGGTGCTGGCGGCGGCGGGGGCGGCGAGCGTGGTGGGGGTGGACGCGAACCCGCAGGCGCACGAGCACGCGCGGGCGCGCTACCGGGCGCCCAACCTGAGCTTCGCGCGCGAGCTGGTGGAGAGCTTCGGCGCGCCGGCCGACGCGGTGGTGTTCCTGCAGACGATCGAGCACCTGCAGGACGCGGGCGCGGTGCTCGAGCACTTCCGCTCGCTGCTCGACGCCGGCGGCACGGTGTACGTGTCGACGCCCAACGTGCTGACGCTGGCTCCCAAGGGAGCCGCTCGCTCGGAGAACCCGTGGCACGTGCACGAGTACCGCTTCGAGGAGTTCGAGCGGCTGTGCGGCGCGCACTTCGCGGAGGTGGAGACGCTCGGCCTGTTCCACGCGCGCAAGCTGCGCGTCCACGAGCTGGCGCTGGCGCTGGGCTGGGATCGCGTGCACGCGGCGCTGGGCCTGACGAGCCGCTTCTACGACCGGTTCACGCCGGCGATCGCGGCCTCGGACTTCGCGCTGCGCCCGGCGGCGGGTGCGAACATGGACGGGGCGCTGGACTTCCTGGCGGTGTGCAGGGTGTGAGCGGCGCGCCGCGGGGCGTGGAGCGCGAGCGGGGCGCGCTGGCGATCGTGCTGCACACGCACATGCCCTACGTGGAGGGGTTCGGCACCTGGCCGTTCGGCGAGGAGTGGCTGTGGGAGGCGATCGCCGGCTGCTACGTGCCGCTGCTCGAGCTGCTGGAGGAGGGCGCGCCGCTGACGCTGTCGCTGACGCCGGTGCTGTGCGACCAGCTGGAGGCCCCGGGCCTGTTGGAGCGCTTCGAGCGCTTCGTGCTGGAGGTGCGGCGCGAGACGCACGCGGAGGACGCGGCGGGCCTGCGCGCGGGCGGCTACGAGACGCTGGCGCGCGAGCTGGATCGAGCTTGGGGCGACTACGAGCGCGCGCTCGCGTGGCTGCGCGAGCGCGGCGGGGACCTGCTGGCGGCGCTGGCGCCGCACGCGCAGTGGACCTCCTCGGCGACCCACGCGGTGCTGCCGCTGCTGGCGAGCGACGCCGGCGTGCGCCTGCAGGTGCGAAGCGGGGTGGCGGCGCATCGCCGGCGCTTCGAGCGGCCGTGGCGGGGCGGCTTCTGGCTGCCGGAGTGCGCGTGGGCGCCGTGGCTGGAGCGGCCGCTGGAGGAGGCGGGCGTGAGCGCGGTGTGCGTGGAGCTCACCGACAGGCTCGGCCTCGGCGCCCCCGAGCACCTGCGCCCGCTGCGCGGCGAGGCGGGGGTGACGCTGGTGCCGATCGACCGCGCGACGATCGAGCTGGTGTGGAGCGAGCGCGGCTACCCGGCGAGCGGCGCCTACCGCGACTACCACCATCACACGATCCACCACCACAACCCGTGGAGCAACGACGGCGAGGCCTACCGGCACGACGATGCGCTGGCGCTGGCCCGCGAGCACGCGGCGGACTTCGTGGCGCGCACCCGCGCGCGGCTGCGCGCGGCCGGCGAGGCGAGCGCCGCCGCCGGCGCGCCGGCGGCGGGCGGCGGCCTGGCGGTGTGCGCGCTCGACACCGAGCTGCTGGGACACTGGTGGTACGAGGGGATCCACTGGCTGCGCGCGGTGGTGGCGGAGTGCGCGCGCCAGGGGCTCGAGCTGGTGCGCCTCGACGACGCGCTGGCGCGGGAGGGGGTGGTGGGCGAGCGCGGGGCGGGGGGGTGGCGCGCGCCGGAGCGGCCGTGCAGCTGGGGCGAGGGCGGCGACCTGTCGACCTGGTCCGGGCCGGCGGTGGCGGAGATGGCGTTCGCGACGAGGGCGGCGGAGCTCGAGCTGCTGGCGGCGGCCCCGGCGGCGAGCGAGGCGGCCATGCGCGAGCTGCTGGCCCTGCAGGCCAGCGACTGGGCCTTCATGGTCTCGCGCGAGATCGCGGTTCCGTATGCGCGCGAGCGCTTCGCCGGGCACCGCCGCGCGCTGGAGCGGGCGCTGAGGGGGGATCGGGGTGCCGCGGCGAGCGCGCTTGGCAACCTCGCCGTGGACGTGCAGCCGGCGGCGCTGCTGGCGCCATGAGGTATGCCCTCGAATCCAATTAATCGCATGCCCTGAACAGGAGGGATCTGATAGCGTGCCGCGCCACGCTGGGGAGGGGAGCCCGGCGCGTGACGGGGGGCGTCAACCGACTACCAAAAAGGGGTTTGTGATGAGGCGGTCTTTCTGTTTCACAGGAGCGCTGCGCGCGCGCCTGGGCGGCGGCGCGCGGCTGGCGCTGGCGCTGGCGCTGGCGTGCGCGGCGCTGCTGACTGTCGGTGCGGGTGTGGCGGCGGCGGCCACGGGTTCGCTCGAAGGCACGGTGACGAACCACAAAGCTCAAGACCTCAAAGGCATCGAGGTGAGCGCCACCAACGAACACGGCACGACCACGGGCCCGGTCACCACGGCCGTCAACGGCACCTACGAAATCTCCGGCCTGGCCGAAGGCGAATACACGGTCTCGTTCACCGATCCCAAAGGTGAATACGTAGAAACGTCTGAAACGGCGTTCGTGGAAGAAGGGGAAGCGACCGAACTGAACGCGATCCTGACGAAGTACGCAGCGCTGTCGGGCGTGGTGACGAGCGCAAGCACGGGCTCGGGCATCGGCGGGGTGTATGTGTTCGTCAGGAAAGCATTCTACGAATACGAAGAAGCGGTGACCGAAGCTGACGGCCATTACTCGATCACGCATCTGGTGCCCGGTGAATACGAAGTTGTGTTCTCCGCCTACGAAGGCGGCTACATCCCACAGAGCACCTCAGTCGTGCTCGGCGAAGGTGAAGCGCGCACGCTCAACGCGTCGCTGAGAGAAGGGGGCAAGATCAGCGGCACCGTCACCGACGCCTACAGCCACGTCGGCCTCGAAAAAATCGAAGTGTATGCGTCCTCGTCGAGCGGGAGCGGCTATGCGAGGACTAACTCCAAAGGCGAATACACGATCATCGGCCTGCCGAGCGGCTCCTACAAGGTCTCCTTCGAATGGGAATTCTCGAAAGCAGAATATGAAGCATTTGAAAAAGCCCCGAGGCTGATACCCAAGTACCTGACGCAGTACTTCAACGACGAGCCGAGCAGCCTGACGGCCAACGCGGTGACCGTGTCGGAAGGCGCCACCAGCTCCGGCGTCAATGCCCAGATGGTGCCGTCGATCCCGCACAACACGGCGGCGCCGGCGATCTCGGGCGCGGCGAAGGTGGGGAGCGTGCTGAACTGCTCCGACGGCTCGTGGACGGGCGAAGGCTTCCTGCCGCTGCAGGCGGGCTGGCCGCTGACGAGCCCGTTCTCCTACCAGTGGCTGCGCGAAGGCGCGGCGGTCTCCGGGTCGACGCTGTCGAGCTACGTGGTGGGCTCGGCGGATCTGGGTCACAGCCTGGTGTGCGAAGTGACGGCCACCAACGAAGCCGGCCACGAAGCGGCCAAGAGCGCGTCGGTGTCGGTCGCCAAACCGGTGCCGGTGGTGAAGGCGAAGAGCTCGAAGCTCGTGATCGTGAGGGGCAACGCCAAGGTCAAGCTCTCGTGCTCGGGCGCGCCGTGCAAGGGCAGTGTGCAGCTGACGGTGCGCGTGGCGGCCAAGCACCACCGCAAGAAGACGGTGGTGGCGGCGAAGGGCTCCTACGCGCTGGCGGAAGGCAAGAGCGGCACGGTCAAGCTGCGCCTCACGCTGGCGGGCGCGAAGGCGCTGAGGAGCAAACACGGGCGCGCCGCGGCGAAGCTCGTGATCCTGGTCGACGAAGGCAAGCGCGCGCAGCGCACGGTCGCGGTGAGGGTCAAGCACTGACGCGGGCGCGATGAGCTTCCGGGTGGGGCGGGCGCCTGCGCGGCGCCCGTCCCGCCGGAGCCCGCCGCACCGCGGCGTCCGCGCGGGCGCGCCCTCGCGCCCGCCGTGGGCGCGGTCGCTGTGGGCGCGGCCCGAGCAGCGTGGGCGCGCGCCTACTGCCAGCGCAGCCTTCGCGGCGTCTCGCGCATGCGCACCAGCCGCGCGGGCGCCCCGGCGACGACGGCGTTGGCGGGCACGTCCCTGGTGACCACCGAGCTGGTGCCGATCACGCTGTTCTCGCCGACGCTGGCCCCGCGCAGGATGCAGGCGCCGTAGCCGATCCACACGTTGTGGCCGACGCGCACGTCGCGCTTGTAGATGCCCTGCAGGCGGATCGGGCGCTCGACCTCGGTGACGCCGTGGTCGAAGTCGATCAGCATCACGCGGTCGGCGACGATGCACTCGCGCCCGATCGAGACGTGCTGGTAGGCGGAGATGGTGCACTCCTGGCCGATCACGGTCTTGGCGCCGATGCTGACCTCGCCCTCGTGCACGCGGATCTTGCTGGCGTGACCGATCCACGCCCAGCGCCCCACGCTGAGCTTCGCGTGGCGGCCGAGCTCGATCGTGACGCCGGGGCAGATGAAGCAGATGCCGTCCGTGCGCAGGCGCCCGCGATGTCGCAGCTTCAGCAGCGCCAAGCGCGCGAGCAGCCGCGCGTAGTGGAGGTTGAGCATGCGGTTGGCGCGCATGAAGCGCAGCAGCGCGAGGGGGCCGCCGTGCAGGGGCGCGGGCGCGGCGCGCACCGCCTCGGCGACGCGCTCGACGTCGTTTGCGTCCGCTGCTGCGCTCGCCGCTCCCATCGCGCGCGAATCGTAAGCGACGGTGGCGGCCCTGCGATGATTGCGCGCTCGATGACCGACACGACAACGCTCGCCAAGCGCCTGCTCGACGGCGACCGCCGCGCGCTGGCGCGCGCGATCACGCTGGTGGAGAACAACCGGCCGGAGGGCTGGGAGCTGGTGCAGGAGGTGTACCCGCACACCGGCCGCGCGGCGGTGGTGGGCTTCACGGGGCCGCCGGGCGTGGGCAAGTCGACGCTGATCGGCGCGCTCACGAAGGCGCGCAGGGAGGAAGGGCGCAGCGTGGGCGTGCTGTCGGTCGACCCGTCCTCGCCGTTCACGCACGGGGCGCTGCTGGGCGACCGCATCCGCCTGAGCGAGCACTTCCTCGACCAGGGCGTGTTCATCCGCTCGATGGCCAACCGCGGCGCGCTGGGCGGCCTCTCGGAGGCGGCGCTGCAGGCTGCGCTGCTGCTCGACGCGGCGGGCCGCGAAGACGTGTTCGTGGAGACCGTGGGCGTGGGCCAGGCGGAGATCGACATCATCGACCACGCGGACACGATCGTGCTGGTGCTGATGCCGGGCTCGGGCGACTCGATCCAGGCCCTGAAGGCCGGCGTGATGGAGATCCCCGACGTGATCGTGATCAACAAGGCCGAGCATCCGCTGACCGACACGATGATCCGCGAGATCCGCGGCGTGCTGTCGCTGGCCAGCCTCGACCGCACCCCGGAGGAGGAGCGAAGGCGCTGGCGGGTGCCGATCGTGAGGACCGAGGCGGCCACCGGCAGGGGGGTGGAGGAGCTGGTGCAGAGGCTGGCGGAGCACCGCGAGCACATCCTCGCGGGCGGCGAGCTGGAGGAGCGCCGCGCGCGCAACCTGCGCGGCGAGGTGCTGGCGATCGCCACCGCGCGCATGCGCCGGCGCCTGGAGCAGGAGCTGGGCGGCGACGCGGAGTTCCAGCGGCTGCTCGAGCAGGTGGTGCGGCGACGGCTGGACCCGGCGAGCGCCGCCACGGCGCTGCTCGAGCGCACGCCCGCGGCCGGGGCGGCGCCCAGCGAGTGAGGCGGCCGCGGTCGCCTCGCACCGCGCCGCTCGCGGCGGCCGCAGGCACCTGCGCAGCCGCGCCGGCGCTCAGCTACGCTGCTGCGATGGCGCTGGAGGCAGTTCCCGTGCGCACGAGGTGAGGCGGGTGCGCAGGTGCGCAGTGCCCGCCGTGGCGCGCGCGCTCGCGCTGCTCGCGTGCGCGTGGGCGGCCGCGAGCGTGGGCGCGCCGGCTGCGCAGGGCGCACCGGCGCCGCGGGCGCCGGCGTCTGCGGCGGGCGCCGGCGGCCGTCTGGACGGCAGCGTGCGCGGCCTGCCGCGGGCGCGGAGCATCCGTTTCGCGAACGCGCTGGCGGTGAGCGCACAGGACGGCGCGGTAGCCGGCGCGACGTCGATGCCGGCGGCCCGCTTCGTCTTGCCGCTGGCGCCGGGCGCATATGTGGCAGCGGTGGCGGCGGACGCGCGCGGCGGCGGCTCCTACACCGGCGTGAGCGCGCTGGCCACGGTGAAGGCGGGCGCGGCCGCGGCGGTGAAGGTGAGGGTGCGCCGCGCGTCGACCCGCGCGGCCCCGGCGAGCGCGCGGCCGCGAGCGCGGGCGGCGGCGGCCGGGGCGATCTACACGATGGGGCCGGTGACGCTGACGGCGGCCCCGCACGCGCCGATCCCGAGCTACCAGCTCAGCGACCACGTGCTGAGCGCGATCTTCGACCGCTGCACGGCGGCCGGCACGCGCTTCGTGGACACCGGCGCCGCGCTGGTGTCGGCGCTGAAGCGCGAGCAGCGGCTCTCCGAAGAAGGCAGGCTGGCGAGCAGGGTGCGCTACCGGCCGCTGCAGCCGCAGTACCGGGTGGCCGGCAGCGGCACCGTGAGCCGCAAGGGCGAGGTGGCGCTCGAGCTCACGCTGACCGAACTGGCGACCGGCACGGTGGTGGCGCGCGAGACGGCGTCGGGCAAGGCGAAGGACCTGACGGCGCTGCTGGCTCGCCTGACGAGCGCGTTCGCGGCCGGCCACTGCACGCCGCGGCCGCCTCTGCAGGCGTTGCCCGTGGCGGTGTTGCCGCCGAGCATCTCGAGCTCGACGCCGAGCGAGCCGAGCGAAGGCAGCTCGCCGAAAACCTGCCCGGACGCCGGCGAGCTGCGTGCGGCGGCGGCCAACGGCGGCGCGGTCACGCTCGGCGAAGGCTGCACGGTGGAAGTGGCCGAACCGGTGGTGGTGGCCTCCGGCCAGGACCTCACGATCGACGGCTCGCGCGGCGCCAGAATCACCGCCGAAGGCGAAGACGAGACCAGCCTGTTCACGGTGGAGGGCGGTGGCTCGCTGACGCTCGAAGGCGTGACGCTCGAGGACGGCACGGCGATCGGCGCCGACGGCGAACAGGGTCGCTGGGGCGCGCAGGGCGAAACCGGCGAAGAAGGCGCGGCCGGCGGCGGCGTGGGCGGAGAAGGCAAGCCCGGCGAAGACGGCGGCAAGGGGGGAGACGGCGGTGAAGCGCGCGGCGGCGCGATCGAAAACTCGGGCACGCTTACGGTGCGGGACCGCGACTTCCTCGACGACGTGGCCTACGGCGGCGTGGGCGGCGAAGGCGGCATGGGCGGCTTCGGCGGCTACGGCGGCGTCGGCGGTGAAGGCACGCGCCTTGCCGGAGGGGCCGGCGGCGAAGGCGGCAAGGGAGGCAAGGGCGGCAAAGGCGGCGACGGCGGCGACGGCGGCGCGGCGAAGGGCGGGGCGATCTACAACGCGCCCGGCGCGACGCTGACCGTGGAAGGCGGCGCGTTCGAAGACGATGGGGCGGGCGGCGGCTTCGGCGGCAACGGCGGCGAGGCGGGCGTGGGCGGCGCAGGCGGCACGGGCGGCTTCGGGGGCGAAGGCAAACCCGGCAAAGAAGGCGACCCCGGCGGCAGCGGCGGCATCGGCGGCGAAGCCGGCAAGGGCGGCGACGGCAACGACGCCGGCGAGGGCGGCGACGGCGGCAGCGGTGGCGCGGCGCAGGGCGGTGCGATCTACAACGCCGGCACGATGACGATCCGCGGCACGCGCTTCGCCGAGAACGCGGTGATCGGCACGGACGGCGGCGCCGGCGGCGACAGCGACTGGGGCGGGCCCGGCGGGACCGGAGGCGTCGGCGGGCGCGGCGGCAACGGCGGCAAGGGCAAATGCCCGCTGGAAGAAGACGGCGAAGAAACCAACTGTGGCGCCAATGGCGGCAACGGCGCCAGCGGCGGCAAGGGCGGCGACGGCGGTGACGGCGGCGACGTGGACAAAGGCGGCGACAACGGCGACGGCGGCGACGGACAGGGGGGCGCGATCTACACCGGCGCAGGCACGCTCGCGCAACTGGAAGCCGACGGGGACACGTTCGCCGAAGACGAAGCGTATGGCGGGCCGGAAACGGGTTCGGACTGCGAACACCCCGAGGACGAAGAGCCCCAGCTCGACTGTCCGGGCCTGGGCGAGTTCTCGGTCGAACCCTCGGCCCCCGGCGAAGGCGGGCTGGGCGGGCTGGAAGGTTCGGCGGGCCTGCCGGGCCGCGGCGGCAGCGAAGGCAAAGCGGGCAAAGAAGCGGGCCACAAGGGCGCCGAAGGCAAAACCGGCAAACAGGGCGAAGACGGCGAAAGCGGAAAAGCGGGCAAGGCCGAAGGCCCGTTCGTGTTCACGGGGTCCTAGCGCTCAGCACGCGGCGGCGTGGAGCTTGCGCGCGGTTGGCAAGCGCTCCACCGCGCGCTGGTCGGCGAGCGTGCCGGTCACGCGGTGGCCGAGGCCACGCGCTCAGGCCCCGAGCGCCCGCGCGATCACCATCTGCTGGACCTCGTCGGTGCCCTCGCCGATCGTGAGGATCTTGGCGTCGCGGTAGAAGCGGCACACGGGGTACTCCTCGATGTAGCCGTAGCCGCCGTGGATCTGCACGGCCTCCTCGCTGCAGCGCACGGCGAGGCGCCCGGTCTTGAGCTTGGCCTGGGCGGCGGTGAGGGTGAAGTTGCGCCCCCGGTCCTTCTCCCGCGCGGCCTTGTAGACGAGCAGCCGGGCGGCCTCGATCTCGGCGGACATATCGGCGAGCTTGGCCTGGATCGCCTGGAACTTGGAGATCGGCCGGCCGAAGGCGCGGCGCTCCTTGGCGTAGGCGAGCGCCTCCTCGAGCGCGCCCTGGGCGAGCCCCACGCCCATCGCCGCCACGCCGATGCGCCCGATGTCGAGGATGTGCAGGAACTGCCTGAAGCCCGCGCCGCGCGGCCCCAGCAGGTTCGTCTCGGGCACGCGGCAGTCGCTAAAGGTGAGGGGACGGGTGTCGGAGGCGTTCCAGCCCATCTTGCGATAGGGCTCGCCCTGCTCGTAGCCGGGCGTGCCGTTGGGCACGATCAGGTTCGATATCTCCCTGCCGGCGACGTCGCCGTCGTCGGCCGAGCTCGCGGTGATGCAGACCACGCCGGAGATGTCGGTGCCGGCGTTGGTGATGAACTGCTTGGCGCCGTCGATCACCCACTCGCCGTGCTCCAGGCGCGCGCGGGTGCGCGTGTTGCCGGCGTCGGAGCCCGCCTCGGGCTCTGTCAGCCCGAACGCGCCGAGCCTCTCGCCAGAGCACAACCGCGGCAGCCACTCGCGCTTCTGGGCCTCGGAGCCGAACAGGTAGATCGGCTGGGTGCCGAGCGAGGTGTGGGCGCACAGCGTGATCGCCACCGAGGAGTCCACGCGCGTGAGCTCCTCGACGGCGAGCGCGTAGGCGAGCGTGTCGGCGCCGCCGCCGCCGTACTCCTGGGGGAAGGGGATGCCCATCAGGCCCAGCTCGCCGAGCTTGCGCACGATCTCGTAGGGGAAGGACTTGGTGCGGTCGAGCTCCTCCGCCACCGGCGCCACCTCGCCCTCGGCGAACTCCCTGACGGTGCGGCGGATCAGCTGGTGCTCGGCTGAGAGATCGAAGTCCACGGCGGCGATTCTCCCAGAAGCGCCCGCGCGGCCGATCGCGCGCGGGCGCGTACAGTCTGCGTGGGATGGCCGTGTGGAGAGCGCGTCGCAGTGCCGGGCCCGCGCGGCTGCTGGCCGACCTGCTCGCGCACGGGCACACCTGCGGCTACGGCCCGCACCCTTCGCAGGTGGCGGACCTGCACCTGCCGCGGGGCGCCGGCCCGCACCCGGTGGCGGTGGTGCTGCATGGCGGCGCCTGGCGGGCGCGGGTGGGGCGCGCGGCGATGCGCGGCGTGGTGGGGGAGCTGGTGCGCGCCGGCTGGGCGGTCTGGAACGTGGAGTACCGTCGCGTGGGCGAGGGCGGCGGCTGGCCGCACACATTCGCCGACGTGGCCGACGCGGTGGATCACCTGCGGCGGCTGGACGCGCCGCTCGAGCTGGACGCGGTCAGCGCGATCGGGCACTCGGCCGGCGGTCACCTCGCTCTGTGGGCGGCCAGCCGCGCGCGGCTGCCCGCCGGCAGCGTGGGCGCGCAGCCGGCGGTGTCGCTGGTGCGCGCGGTGGCGCAGGCCGGGGTGTGCGATCTCGGGGGCGCGTACGAGCGCTGGCACGGGGGCGCCGTGGGGGAGCTGATGGGGGGCTCGCCGCAGCAGCTGCCGGAGCGCTATGCCGTGGCCGACCCGCTGGCGCTGGCGCCGGCGCCGGCGCCGGTGCTGCTGGTCCACGGCGCGATCGACCGCGTGGTCCCGATCGAGCTGGCGCGGCGCTATGCCGCCGCCTCGCGCGCGCACGGCGGCGAGGTGGAGCTGATCGAGATCGAGGGGGCGGCGGGCGGTCACCGCCGCCACGTCAATCCGCGCAGCGCGGCGTGGCGGGCGGCGGCGGCGTGGCTCGAGCGGGCGGGCGCGGGCGCGGGCGAGCGGCAGCGGCCCGCTCAGGCGCAGTAGGACTTGGCCAGCTCGACCAGCAGGCGCACGCCGTAGCCGGAGGCGCCCTTGCCGACGTACTCGCGGTCGAGCTCCCAGGCCGAGCCGGCGATGTCGAGGTGCGCCCAGGGGGTCTCGCCGACGAAGTTCGACAGGAACGTGCCGCCCACGATCGTGCCCGCTTTGCGTCCTTCGGGCGCGTTGTCGAGGTCGGCGTAGCGCCCCTCGACCAGCTTCTCGTACTCGGGGTGCAGCGGCAGCCGCCACACGATCTCGCCGCTGCGCTCTCCGGCCGCGACGATCCGCTGGGAGAGCTCGTCGTCGTTGCACATCAGCCCCGCGTAGGTGGAACCGAGCGCGATGATCACGGCGCCGGTGAGCGTGGCCAGGTCCACGATCCGCTCGGCGCCCTGCTGGGTGGCGTGCCACAGGCAGTCGGCCAGCACCAGCCGGCCCTCCGCGTCGGTGTTGTTGATCTCGATCGTCTTGCCGTTGGCCGCGGTGACGATGTCGCCCGGCTTGACCGCGTTCCCGCTGGGCAGGTTCTCGGTGGCGCCGACCACCGCGATCGCGCTCAGCGGCAGCCCCAGGCGGGCGATCGCGGCGATCGCCTCGATCGCGGCGGCGCCGCCCGACATATCGAACTTCATCTCCGCCATCTTCGCGCCTGGCTTCAGCGAGATGCCGCCGCTGTCGAACGTGACGGCCTTGCCCACGATCGCGAGCGCCGGCGATCCAGGCGCGGCGCCGGGCGGCTCGTAGCGCATCGTGATCAGCGCGGGCTCCTGCGCGGAGCCCTGCGCGACCGCGGCGAACGCGCCCATGCCGCGCGCCACGATCCCCTCGCGTCCCTCCACCTGCACGCTCAGCCCCGGCAGCTGGTCGCCGAGCGCGCGTGCGTACTCGCCGAGCGCGCTGGGCGTGAGGTCGTTCGCGGGCCTGTTCTGCAGCTCGCGCGCGCCGTTGGCCGCGTGGGCCACCACGGCCGCCTCCGCCACCGCGTCCGACACGTCCTCGGAGCTGGAGACGATCAGCGCCTCGAGGTGCTTCGGCGCCGCTTGCTCGTCGTCCGGGTGCGACTTGTGGCGCTCGTAGCTGTAGTCGCCGAGCACCGTGCCCTGCACGATCGCGGCTGCGATCGCGGCGGCCTCGGCGGTCGCGCCGGCCTGCTCGGGCAAGGCCCAGCAGAGGGTCCTGGCGGCGGTCTCGCGGGCGCGCGCGCCGGCGGCCGCGGCCGCCACGCGGGCGCGCTCGGGGGTCAGCTCCGCGCGCGCGCCGAGGCCGACCACGAGCCAGCGCCTGCCGTCCGCGTGGGCCAGCGCGAGCGCCTTGAAGCTCGTGCGCGCCTCGCCCGAGTCGAGCAGCTCCGTGACCTGCGCCGGCGCGCCCGACGGCGCCGACTCGCCGGTGAACACGCCGACCGCGATCGTGTCCGCGGCGCTCGTTCCGGCTGGCTGTGTGATCGCGTCTATCTGCATGCGCGCGCACGATATCCAGCTTGTGAACAATTCGTCGCCGCCCGCCCGCCGGCCTGTCAGCCTGGGCGCGGCGCAGGCGTCCACTACCATTCTCGCTCCCACCACCGGCCGATCGACCCATAGGAGCTGATCTGAGCAGATGTCCAAGACCGTGATCCTCGGCAGCGCACGCACGCCCGTAGGCAAGATGGGCGGCGGGCTGTCAACGCTGGACGCCACCGAGCTCGGCGGCGTCGCGATCGGAGCGGCGCTCGAGCGCGCCGGCGTGGAGCCGGAGCAGGTCGACCACGTTGTGATGGGCCAGGTGCTGCAGGCCGGGCAGGGCCAGATCCCCTCGCGCCAGGCGCAGATCAAGGCGGGCGTGCCCAAGGAGGTCTCCTCGGAGACGATCAACAAGGTGTGCGCCTCCGGGCTGCGTGCCTCGGTGCTGCTCGACCAGGCGATCCGCGCCGGGGACCTGGAGGTCGGCGTGGGTGGCGGCATGGAGTCGATGTCCAAGGCCCCCTACCTGCTTCCGAAGGCGCGCTTCGGCTACCGCATGGGCGACGCCAAGATGCTCGACGCGATGGTCCACGACGGGCTCACCAACCCGTTCTCGGGCAGGCAGATGTTCGTCGAGGCGACCGAGATCGCGGACGAGTTCGAGATGACGCGCGCCGACCTCGACCGCTGGGCGCTGCGCTCCCACGAACGCGCGCTGGCTGCGATCGACGAGGGCCGCATGGCCGAGGAGATCGTGCCGGTGAGCGTCAACGGCGGCACCCGTTCGGGCACAGGCAAGCAGACCACCGTGGTGGAGGTCGACGAGGGCCCCCGCCGCGACACCTCCCTGGAGAAGCTCGCCGCGCTGCCGGGGCTGGTGGGCAGGGAGGGCTCGCACACCGCCGGCAACTCGCCGGGCGTCAACGACGGCGCCGGCGCGCTGGTGCTCTCCTCCGAGGAGTGGGCCGAGCGCAACGGCAAGGAGGCGCTGGCGGAGATCGTCGCCCACGCGCAGAGCGCCAACGACTTCGCCTACCTGGCCACCACCCCCGCCAGCGCCGCCAAGAAGGCGCTCGAGAAGGCGGGCCTGCAGCCCGGCGACATCGACGTGTGGGAGATCAACGAGGCCTTCGCCTCGGTCACGCTCAACTCGATCCGCATGCTCGGCATCGACGAGGAGCGCGTCAACGTCAACGGCGGCGCGGTCGCCCTCGGCCACCCCATCGGCGCCTCCGGCGCGCGCATCCTGGGCAGCCTCCTGCACGAGCTGCGCCGCCGCGGCGGCGGGCTCGGCTGCGCCGCGATCTGCTCCGGCGGGGGGCAGGGCGACGCGCTGATACTCCGCGTCTAGGAGGGCGCCGGCAGGTGGGACAGACCGCGGACGGCGCGGCAGCATCGAGCAACGGCCGCGGGCGCGCCGCCGCCTTCTTCGACCTCGACAAGACGCTGATGGCGGGCTCGTCGGGGATCCACTTCGCCCGCGCCGCCTACGAGAGCGGCATGATCTCCCGCCGGCGCCTCGCGCGCGACGTGTACGAGAACCTGCGCTTCCGCCTGCGCGGCTCCACCGACGAGCGCGCCGACGACGTGCGCGAACGCGTCGGCAAGATGATCGCGGGCGTGCGCGTGCGCGACCTCGAGCGCCTCTCCCCGCGCGTGCTCAGCGGCGTGCTGCCGCGCCTGTACCCGCAGATGCTCGAGCGCGCCTACTCCCACCAGGACGCGGGCGAGCCCGTCTACATCCTCACCGCCGCCTCGCAGGAGATGGCCGACCTGCTGGCGCGGGTGCTCGCCTTCGACGGCGGCCTCGGCTCGCGCTCGGAGATCGTCGACGGCCGCTACACCGGCAGGCCCGCCGGCCCCTTCAACTACCGCGAGGGCAAGGTGCTCTCGATGCGCGAGATCGCCGGCCGCGAGGGCATCGACCTGGACGCCTCCTACGCCTACTCCGACTCCGAGTCGGACCTGCCGATGCTGCGCGCGGTGCGCCACGCGGTCGTCGTCAACCCCGACGCCGAGCTGCGGCGCGTGGCGGTGCAGGAGGGCTGGGAGGTGGTGGAGCTCGACCGCCTACACAGGCGCCTGAAGCTGCTCGCCGCCGTCGGCGCCGGCACCGCGCTTGCGTCGCTCGGACGGGTACGCTGGGGGCGCCGATGACGCCCGCAGCGCCCGCCACCGACAGCAAGATCCGCGTGGTCGTCGCCAAGCCCGGCCTCGATGGCCACGACCGCGGCGCCAAGATCATCGCGCGGGCGCTGCGCGACGCCGGCATGGAGGTGATCTACACGGGCCTGCACCAGACGCCCGAGCAGATCGTCGAGACGGTGATCCAGGAGGACGCCGACGCGGTCGGCCTGTCGATCCTCTCCGGCGCGCACATGACGCTGGTGCCGCGCGTGGTCGAGCTCCTGCGCGAGCAGGGCGTCGAGGACGTGCTCGTCACCGTCGGCGGCACGATCCCCGCCGAAGACATACCGGAGCTGAAGAAGCTGGGCGTGGCCGAGGTGTTCACGCCCGGCGCGCCCACCCAGGCGATCGTCGACTTCATCCGTGGAGCGGCGCCCAACCGTCATTGATTGACTCGTCAGTCAACCGGCCGAACCGTTACGATTGACTTACTCACACCCAAGGAGAAGCCCACTCAAATGAAGATATGCGTCCTCGTGAAGGAGGTCCCGGACGCCGCCGTCGAGAAGAAAATCGATCCCTCGACGGGGCGCATGGACCGCAGCGGCGAGAAGAACCTCAACCCGTACGACACGCACGCCATCGAGGCGGCGATGCAGATCAAGGAGGGGGGCGCGGTCCCGGTCGAGGAGATCGTGGCCGTGACGATGGGGCCGGAGAGCGCGGTGCGCGCGCTGCACAAGGCCGTCTCGCTCGGCGCCGACCGCTCGGTCCACCTCAGCGATCCCGCCGTGGCCGGCTCCGACGTCGCCGCCACCGGCTACGCGCTGGCGCAGACGCTGCGGCGCGAGAGCCCGGACTTGGTGCTGCTGGGCCAGCAGTCCGACGACGGCGAGTGCTACACGATCGGCGCGGTGGTCGCCGAGCACCTCGGCATGCCCTCGCTCACGCAGGTGATCAAGATGGACGTGGAGTCGGACTCGCTGCGCTGCGAGCGCCAGGCCGAGTACGGCTACGACACCGTGCAGGTGAAGCTGCCGGCGGTGATCTCCGTCGGCGACGCCATCAACGAGCCGCGCTATCCGTCGCTGAAGGCGATCATGGGCGCCAAGAAGAAGCCGCTCGACACGGTGGGCGCAGCGGACGTCGAGATCGACGGCTCGAAAGTCGGCGGCGAGAACTCCGCGGCCCAGTGGATCGCCGCCAAGGCCCCGCCCGCGAAGGCCGCCGGGGAGATCATCGAAGACGAGGACACCGGCGAGACGGTGGAGAAAATCGTGGCCTGGCTCGACGAGAGGAAGCTGATCTAGATGCCCAACATCCTGGTCTACGCGCTGCACTACGACGGCGCGATCAACAAGAACTCGCTCGGCGCGGTCTCCGAGGGCGCCAAGCTCGCCGCCGAACTGGGCGGCGAGGCGCACGCGATCCTGCTCGGCGAGAACGTGCCGCAGGAGCTGGCCGCCTCGCTCGGCAACTACGGCGCCAAGAAGGCGCTGGTGGCGCAGGGCCCCGAAGGCCTCGCGCAGCCGCTGGTGGACGCGATGGCCAAGGCGATCGCCGACGGCGGCTACTCCTACGCGCTGTTCGGCGGCGGTCTGCTCGGCTTCGAGATCGGCGCCGGCCTGGCCGCGCGGCTCGGCGCCGGCGTGGCGATGGAGGTCACGGGCGTGCGCGCCGAGGGCGGCGAGCTGATCGCCGAACGCCCGATCCTGGGCGACTCGGCGATCTCCGAGATCAAGTACCGCTCGCCCGTGGGCATCATCATCGGCCGCCTCAACGCCTTCGAGATCAAACAGAGCGGCGCCGGCGACGCGGCCGTGGAGCAGCTCGACTTCGAGCTCTCGCCGCAGGCCCGGCAGGCGACGATGCTGGTGCGCGGCGAACAGCGCGGCGCCGACGTCGACATCGAGGGCGCGGACATCCTCGTTGCGGGCGGGCGCGGTCTCGGCAAGGCCGAGGGCTTCAAGCTCGCCGAGGACCTCGCCGCGGCCTTCGGCGGCAACGCCGCGGTCGCGGCCACCCGCGCGGTGGTGGACGCCGGCTGGTACCCCTACGCCGCCCAGATCGGGCAGACCGGCAAGACGGTCTCGCCGAAGCTGTACCTGGCGGCGGGCATCTCCGGCGCGATCAAGCACAAGGTGGGGATGCAGAGCTCGGAGAACATCGTCGCGATCAACAAGGACGCCAACGCGCCGATCTTCGAATTCTCCGACCTCGGCATCGTGGGCGACCTCAACAAGATCCTGCCCAAGCTCACCGAAGCGGTGAAAGCCAAGAAGGGGAGCTGATGGCGATGTCCGGGCACGGCTCCAGCAACGGCAAGGTGATACCGGCCGCCTATCCACCGCCGGTCGACTCCCGCAAGGAGTTCATCAAGCGCGGGCTCGACGCCGAGGACGAGCTGATCGAGGTGGGGGTGGCGATCGTCGGTGGCGGCACCGCGGGTTTGGCCTGCGCCAACCGCCTGCTGCAGCTGCTGGGCGACGATCCCGAGATGATGGAGCGCCTCGGCGAGGTGCCGGTGGCGGTGGTGGAGAAGGCCAAGACGTGCGGCGGGCACAACCTCTCCGGCGCCGTCATGCGGCCGGGCCCGTTGCAGGAGCTGTTCGGAGACGTGACCCGCGAGCAGTGGCGGGAGGAGGGCTTCGCGTTCGGCGAGGTGAAGAAGGAGTCGGTGTACATGCTCACCGGTTCCAAGACCAAGCTCTCGGTGCCGATTCCGGCGGTGCCGAACTTCAAGAACCACGGCAACGAGGTGGTGTCGGTGTCCGCGCTCGCGCGCTTCCAGCAGCGCAGGGCCGAAGAGGGGGGCGCCTACGTCCTCACCGAGACCTCCGCCACCCAGCTGATCGTGCAGGACGGCCTGGTCGTGGGGGTGCGCTCCGGCGACAAGGGCCGCGGCAAGGACGGCGAGCCGCTCGGCAACTTCGAGCCCGGCACCGACATCAAGGCGCAGGCCACGGTGCTCGCCGAGGGCTGCTGGGGGCATCTGACCGGCGCCGCCATCAAGGAGTTCTGCCTGGCCGAGGGGCGCGAGCCCCAGGTGTGGGAGCTCGGCGTCAAGGAGGTGTGGAAGGTCCCCAAGCCGCTGGACCGCGTGATCCACACGTTCGTGCAGCCGTGGCCCCTGAAGGTCGCCGCCAAGTACGGACAGCTCGGCGGCACCTGGATCTACCCGATGAAGGACGAGAAGACCGGGGAGGACCTCGTCTCGATCGGCTTCGTCGTCGACCTCAACTACCGCGACGCGACCACCTCCGCCCACGACCTGCTGCAGACCTTCAAGACGCATCCGCTCGTCAGGGGCATCCTCGAGGGCGGCGAGCGCGTGGCGTGGGGCGCGAAGGCGCTTCCGGGCGGCGGCTACTGGTCGATGCCGAAGCTGTCGATGCCCGGCGCGGTGCTCGTCGGCGACGCCGGCGGGATGGTGGACACGGCGGCGTTGAAGGGCGTCCACCACTGCATCAAGTCGGGGATGCTGGCGGCCGAGTCGATCTACGCGGCGCTCAAGCGCGGCTCGAGCGACCTGTCCGACTACGAGGAGATGGTGGAGAGATCCACCATCGGGACCGAGCTCTACCAGGTGCGCAACACGCGACAGGCGTTCCAGAAGGGCTTTCTCGTGGGCAGCCTGCTGGCGGGTCCGTCGATCATGTCCAAGGGCAAGGTCCCACCGGGCCGGCAGGAGTGGCACCAGGACGACGCCGAGCCGATGTTCGTCGGCGACACCAAGGACCGCTATCCCAAGCCCGACGGCAAGTACACCTTCGACAAGCTCTCCTCGGTGTTCATCACCGGCAACGCCACCCGCGACGATGCCCCCAACCACATCCGCGTGCGCAAACGCGTCCCCCGCGAGCTCGCCGAGACGTGGCGCTGGATGTGCCCCGCAGGGGTGTACGAGATCCCCGAGGACGCACCCGAGCACGGCGCGGTCGACGTGATCGTGAACTACACCAACTGCGTGCAGTGCGGGGCGATCACCGCCAAGGGCGGGCGGCTGACCACGCCCGAGGGCGGCGACGGGCCGCTGTATCAGCTGACCTGAGCGGGCGGGGCCGCGCGTCTGCAGCGCCGGTAGGTGCGCAGGCCTTCCAGCACGCCGAGCTGGGCGCCGCAGAACGAGCCCAGCGCCTCGCGGCCGCGCCGCCGCACCAGGGCGCGCAGCAGCTGCGCCACGCCCGGCTCGGGGCTGATGCCCACCAGCGAGGCCCACGCCAGATACGCCGCGCGGCCCGCCGGCGGCAGGTACTCGAGCACCGCCACGGTGCGGTTGTGGGCGGCGTCGCGCACTTCGCCGGCGCTGAACTGGCGCGAGTCTTCCAGCCGCGGCAGCGAGTGGTGGTCGACCGCGATCTGCGGGTCGTACAGCACGCGCAGCCCGCGCCGGCGCAGCGCCAGGCACAGCGAGAGCTCCCAGTGGTGCTCGGTGCCCACGCCGCGCAGGCGCCGGTCGATCCCGAGCTCGCGCAGCAGCTGGCCGCGCACGCTCAGGTTGACCCCCTTGAGCACGTCCACCTCGCGCGCCGGGCCGACCCCGAGGTGGTGGTTGCCGACGACGCGCCCGTAGCCGGAGATCGTGCCCACCTCCGCGGCCTCGCCCGGCCACAGCTCGCCGCGGATGTAGACCCAGTCGCGCCCGCCCGCCGCCGCGAGGGCGGGGTCCTGCTCGTAGGCGCGCTCGATCCGCTCCAGCCAGTCGCGGTGCGGTTCGGCGTCGTCGTCGGTGAGCGCCACCACGTCGCCGGCGCTGGCCGCGATGCCCGCGTTCATCGCCGCCACCACGCCGGGGCGCGCCACCGGCACCAGGCGCACCCCGCCGCCGCGCGCCAGCACGAGCTCCCGGCTGGCCGCGTCCTCGTCGCGGGCCACCACGATCGTCTCGTCCGCCGCGCGCTGCTGGCGCGCGAGCGCGTCGAGGCAGCGCCCGAGGCTCTCCGCTCGCTGGTAGGTGGGGATCACCACCGATATGCGCACGCCGGCATCCTCGCAGGGGAGCCGCCCGCGCCGCTCACGCGCGGCGCGGGCCGGCGGGGCGAAACAACCGGGCGCCGGGCGGTGTTAATGGGGCGTGAACGGGAGCGGCGCGGACACGGCGAGCAGCGCCTGCGCGAGCCGCCGCGCGCGCGCGGCGGCGGCGTGCGCCTGCGCGCTCGCCCTCGCGCTGCTGGCGACGGCCGTGCCGGCGGGCGCCTCGTCCGCCCCCGGCGGCACGACGCCGGGGACGCCGGGCTTGGAAAGGCCCGCCCCGCTGGCCCTCGCCACGCTCCAGGAGTGCGCCACCGCGACGATCCCGCAGAGCGAACGCTCCGCCACCTTCGCGGGAGAAATGACCGCGCTGCCCGGCACCGTGCGCATGCAGATGCGCATCGACCTGCAGGAGCGCGCGCTGGAGGAAACGCAGTACCGCAACGTGATCGCGCCGGGCCTCGGCGCGTGGCACAGCTCGAGCGCCGGCGTCAAGCTCTACACCCACATCCAGCAGTTCACGAACCTGTCGGCGCCGGCCTCCTATCGCGGCGTGGTGCGCTTCCGCTGGCTGGGCCAGCGGGGTCGCGTGCTGAAGTTCGAGCTGCTGCACACGGGCAGGTGCGAACAGCCCGCGCCGGCCGGCGAAGGCGCCACCGCGGGCGCCCCGGCCGGCGCCGAAGCCGCCGCCGGGGGTTCCGGCGCGGCCGGCTCCGCCGCCGCGTCGTGATCGCCGGCACCCGCCCGCGGCCGGCCGCTAGAATCGAATCACGATGAAGGCCGAGATCCACCCCAACTACATGCGCGCCCACGTGCGCTGCACCTGCGGCAACGAGTTCTTCACGCGCGCCACGCGGGAGGAGCTGCACGTGGAGGTCTGCTCCAACTGCCACCCCTTCTACACCGGCAAGCAGAAGCTGGTCGACACGGGCGGCCGCGTGGAGCGCTTCCAGCGGCGGGTGGCGAAGGGCCGTCTGCACTCCGCGCAAGCCCGGCCAGCACAGTAGTTCGATGCTCGCCCGACTGGCCGGCGACCGCCCGCACGACGGCCAGCCGGCGGCCCGCGCGGGCGAGCGCCCAGCTGCTCTGCTGGCCGCGGCCTCGCCGCGGGTGAGCGCCCGGACGGCGACGCTCGAGCCGGCTGCGCCGGCGGCGGCGGAGCCGCTCCAGGAGGCCGCGCCCGCGCCCGCCGGAGGCGCTTCGCGCCCCAGCCGGGAGGCGCAGCGCGACGCGCCGCTGGGCGGCCAGGCGGTGATCGAGGGCGTGATGATGCGCGGCGTCTCCAACTGGGCGGTGGCCGTGCGCAAGCCCGCGCCCGAGCCGTCGCAGGAAGGCGCCAGCGCCGCCGACGGGGCGTCGGCGTCCGCCGGCGCGGCCGCCGCCGGCCGGGACGGCTACGTAGCGGCCGCCGTAGCCGCGGCCGGCCGGGACGGCGCGGGCGCGCCGCTCGGCGAGATCGAGGTGACGGCGCTGGCGCTGGACTCGGCGATGAAGCGCCATCGTCTGCTGCGCGCGCCGATCGTGCGCGGTGTGGTCGCGCTCGGCGGCTCGATGGCGATCGGCTTTCGCGCGCTCGAGCTGTCCGCCAACGCGCAGCTGCCGGCCGAGGAGCGCCCGGCGGGCGAGCTGCGCGAGCAGGCCGAGGAGCAGCAGGAGATCCCGCGCGCGGTGTGGATCGGCACGGTGGTGGTGGCGGTGGCGCTGGCGATCGTGCTGTTCTTCCTGATTCCGGTGGGCATCACCAGCCTGATCAAGGGCCAGCTCGGCTCCTCGCTGCTGTTCTGGCTGATCGAGGGCCTGATCCGCACCACGCTGTTCCTCGGCTACATGCTCGCGCTCTCGCGCGTGCGCGACCTGCGCCGCGTGTTCGAGTACCACGGCGCCGAGCACAAGACGATCTCCTGCTTCGAGGCGGGGCTGGCGCTGACGCCCGTCAACGCCCAGCGCTTCTCGCGCCTGCACCCTCGCTGCGGCACCAGCTTCCTGCTGATCGTGATGATCGTGGCGATCTTCGTGTTCGCGCCGATCGGCCTGCCGGCCTGGTACTGGCTGATGGCCACGCGCGTGCTCGGCGTGCCGCTGATCGCCGGCATCTCCTTCGAGATCATCAAGTTCGCGGGGCGCAACCGCACGCGCTCGTGGGTGCGCGCGCTGATGTGGCCCGGCCTGAAGCTGCAGCTGCTGACCACCCGCGAGCCGGACCTGCACCAGCTCGAGGTGGCGATCGCGGCGCTGAAGGCCGTGCTCGAGCGCGAGAAGCCGGGCGAGCTGAGCGCCGCCGACCTGGTGGGCGTGGAGGTCGTGGCCTGACGCCGCGCGCGTGACGCGCGCGCGCGCCGGCGGCGGTCCCGCGCCAGCCGGAGGCCCGGCGGCGATCCGCGCCAGCCGGGGCCGGCGGCGGTGCGCCGTCAGCCGATGGCGCCGGCCGCGGCGGCGGGCACCGGCGCGAGCCGCTCGACCAGCTCGCGCCAGCCGTCCTTGATCCGCTCCAGCGGCATCTGGCGCGCGTCGCGCAGGTGCACGAACAGCTCGGCGCCGAGCGCCTCGAGCAGCATCTGCGCGAGCAGCTCGGCGTCGCAGTCGGGGTCGAGCTCGCGCAGCAGCAGCACGAGGTGCAGGCGGTGCACGCCGTAGGGCGCGGACGCGAAGCGCGCGGCGCCGACTTCGGCGGCCTCCAGCACCTCGGCGTGCTTGGCGACCATCTCCAGGCGCGCCTCGCCGAAGGCGACCAGCCGCTCGCGCGCGCCGGCGCCGGGGCCGAGCGGCGGCTCGCCGCGGATCATGCCTTCCTGCAGCTGGCGCTCGTCCTCGCTCAGCACCGCCAGCGCCAGCGCCGCGCGCGAGCCGAAGCGGCGGAACAGGGTGCCCTTGCCGACGCCCGCGGCGAGCGCGATCTCGTCCATCGACACGCAGCTCGCGCCGCGCTCGTCGAACAGCCGGCGGGCGGTGCAGAGGATGCGCTCGCGGTTGCGCGCGGCGTCCGCGCGCTCGCTCGCATCGCTCGCCGCCACAGGCAGCTCGAAGGGCTCTCGCATGGCTTCAGCGTATCAAGCGGACTCTAGTCCGCTTAGCTGCTACACTCGTTTCGAGCACTAAGCGGACCGCGGTCCCAACGGCTGCGGGCCGGACGCGGACACAGACAAGGAGATCGCCATGAGCACAACCACCACCGTCCCGGTCGCCACCGGCACCTGGACGATCGACCCGGTGCACTCGCACGTGGGCTTCGCCGTCAAGCACATGGTCGTCGCGACCTTCCGGGGACGCTTCGAGGACTACCGCGGCGCGCTCGTCGCGGACGAGCAGGGAGCGCCGCGGCTGCAGGGCTCCGTGGACGTGGACTCGATCGTCGTCAAGGACGAGAACCTCGCCGGCCACCTGAAGTCGCCCGACTTCTTCGACAGCGCCGAGCACCCGCGCATCGAGTTCGTCTCGCAGGAGATCCGCCTGCAGGAGGGCGGCGCGCTCGAGCTCGAGGGCGAGCTCACGATCAAGGGCCACACGCACCCGGTGACCGCGCACGGCACGCTCGTCGGGCCGCACGTGGACATCGCCGGCAACGAGAAGCTCGGCGTCGAGCTCGAGGCGGTGATCGACCGCCGCGAGTATGGCCTGGAGTGGAACGCGCCGCTGCCGAAGGGCGGCTTCGCGCTGGAGAACGACGTCAAGCTCGAGGTCTCGCTCGAGCTGGTCAAGGAGGCCTGAGGGGCCATGCGCATCCTCGGCATATCGGGCAGCCTGCGCGGCGAGTCGCACAACACGCGGCTGCTGCGCGGGGTCGCCGGCATGCTGCCGCAGGGCGCCGAGCTGGTCGTGTTCGACCAGCTCGGCGCGATCCCGCCGTTCAACGAGGACGACGAGCACGCGCCGGCGCCGGCGGTCAAGGCCCTCAAGCAGGCGATCGCCGAGGCCGACGCGTTGCTGATCGCCACGCCCGAGTACAACCACTCGATACCCGGCGTGCTCAAGAACGCGATCGACTGGGCCTCGCGCCCGTTCGCGGAGAACGCCCTGCGGGGCATGCCGGCGGCGGTGATCGGCGCCAGCACCAGCCTGTTCGGCGCGGTGTGGGCGCAGGCGGAGCTGCGCAAGGTGCTGGGCGCGGCCGGCGCGCAGGTGCTCGACCGCGAGCTGCCGGTGGCGCAGGCCGAGGAGGCGCTCGGCCCGGACGGGCTGCCGCGCGAGGCCGACGCGCGCGCGGCGCTTCAGGCCACGCTCGACGAGCTGCTCGAGCGTGGCCGCGGCGGGCTCCTCGCCCGCCAGAGGGAGTCGGCCGGCGGGGGCCGGGCGGCCGCCTGAGGTACGCTCGAGCGCGTGATCGAGCAGCTGGTAGAGCAGATCGAGACGCGCTTCGCCGAGCTGGGCGAGCAGATGACAGACCCGCAGGTGATCGCCGACCGCGAGCGCTTCGCCGGGGTCGGCCGCGCCTACCGCCAGCTCGAGCCGGCGGCCGCGCTGGCGGCCCGCTGGCGGCGCGCGCGCGACGACGCGGCCGGCGCCGAGGAGCTGCTGGCCGAGGTAGGCGAGGACGCCGAGCTGCGCGAGGACCTGGCCGAGGCGCGGCGCCAGGCCGAGGAGCTCGAAGAGCAGATCCGCCTGGCGACGGTCGAGCGCGACCCCAACGACGAGAAGAGCGTGATCGTGGAAGTCCAGGGCGGCGCCGGCGGCGAGGAGGCCGGGCTGTGGGCGGGAGACCTCTACCGCATGCTCACCCGCTACGCGGAGCGGCGCGGCTTCCAGGTCGAGCCGCTCGACGTGGGCGAGGGCAAGTACACGTTCGCGGTGAAGTCCTCGCCCGCCGGCGCGCGCGACGGCGACGGCGCCTACTCGGTGTTCAAGTTCGAGGGCGGCACGCATCGCGTGCAGCGCATCCCGCAGACCGAGTCCCAGGGCCGCATCCACACCTCCACGGCGACCGTGGCGGTGCTGCCGGAGGCCGAGGACGTGGACGTGCAGATCGACCCGAACGACCTGCAGATCGACGTGTACCGCTCCTCCGGTCCCGGCGGGCAGTCGGTCAACACCACCGACTCGGCGGTGCGCGTCACCCACAAGCCGTCGGGGATCGTGGTCTCGATGCAGGACGAGAAGTCCCAGCTGCAGAACCGCGAGAAGGCCCTGCGGGTGCTGCGCGCGCGCCTGTACGAGCGGGCGCTGGCCGAGCAGCAGGCAGAGCTCGCCGCCGACCGCCGCTCGCAGGTCGGCACCGGCGACCGCGCCGAGAAGATCCGCACATACAACTACGGCGAGCGCCGCGTCACCGACCACCGCATCAAGCTCACCGTGCACAACCTCGACCAGGTGCTCGCCGGCGAGCTCGACGAGCTGACCGCGGCGCTGCAAGCCGACGAGCGCCGCCGGCGCCTGGAGGCGCGCTCCCGCGAGCAGCCCGCGAGCGACGGCGGCGCGGGCCCGCAGCGGGCGGCGCCGGTGACGGGGCCGGCGCTCGCCTGAGCGCGCGGAGGGGGGTCCGCGGCTTGGCAGGCGAGACGGACACCGGGCGCTCCCGCCCGGAGCACGCGCCGCCGCGGGCGGGAGCGCAGGCGGCGGGCGTGCCGGCCCGCGAGGCGCTCGAGGGCGCCATCACGGCGATCGCGGCCGCCGGCTGCGAGACCCCGCGCCTGGACGCCGAAGTGCTGCTCGCGCACGTGCTCGGCGTCGAGCGCGCGCGGCTGCTCAGCGACCCCGGCCTGGCAGTGGCGGGACCCGCGGTGCGCGCCTTCCAGGAGGCGGTGCGCCGCCGCTCGATCGAGCGTGAGCCGGTCGCCTACATCGTCGGCCGTCGCGGCTTTCGCCGCATCGAGCTGGCCGTGGACCGGCGCGCGCTGGTGCCGCGGCCGGAGACCGAGCTGCTGGTCGAGGTCGGGCTGGGGCTGGCGGCGGGCGCGCGCGTGCTCGACCTCGGCACCGGCAGCGGCGCGGTCGCGCTGGCGCTCAAGGACGAGCGGCCGGACCTGCGCGTGTGGGGCAGCGACGCCAGCGCCGCCGCGCTCGCGCTGGCCGCCGAGAACGGCCGCCGGCTGGGCCTCGAGGTGGAGTGGCTGCGGTCCGACCTGCTGGTGGGGATCGAGCGCGAGTTCGACGCCGTGCTCGCCAACCTGCCGTACGTCGCCGAGGGCGAGCGCCGGCAGCTGGCGCCCGAGATCGTGCGCCACGAGCCGCCGGGGGCGCTGTTCGCGGGGCCTGACGGCCTGTCGCTGCTGCGCGCGCTGCTCGCGCAGCTCGCCGAGCGGCCGGACGTGCGCTTCGCGGCGCTCGAGGTGGGCGCCGGGCAGGCGCCGCCGGTCGCGCAGATGGCCCGCGAGGCGGGCTTCGACGCGGTACGGTTTGAGCGGGACCTGGCCCGGATACAGAGGGTAGTGATCGTGGAGCGCCACAGGTGACGAGGGCACAGATCGACGAGCAGAGCCGCATCGGCGAGCAGCAGGTGCAGCGCCTGGAGCAGTGCCTGGCGGGCGGCGGCGTGGCCGTGCTCCCCACCGACACCGTCTACGGCGTGTGCTGCGACCCCGACGACGAGCGGGCGGCCCGGCGGCTGTACGAGCTCAAGGGCCGCCCCGCGGCGCGCCCCGCGGCGATCATGTTCTTCGCGCTCGAGCCCGCGCTGGGGGCGCTCACCGAGCTGCACCGCGACGAGCTCGCCGCCCTGCGCGCGCTGCTGCCGGGGCCGGTCACGCTGCTGCTGGCCAACCGCGCGCACCGCTTCGCGCCGGCCTGCCGCAGCGACCCCGACACGCTGGGCCTGCGCGTGCCGCGGCTGCCCGAGCGGATGGCCGCGCTCGCCTCGCTCGGGCGTCCGGTGATGCAGTCCAGCGCCAACATCTCGGGCGAGGCCGACGCGCGCACGCTCGCGCAGGTGCCGGCGAGCCTGCGCGACGGCGCGCAGGTGGTGCTCGACGGCGGCGAGCTGCCCGGCCGCGCCTCCACCGTGGTCGACCTGCGCGACTACGCCGAGGAGCGCCGCTGGCACGTGCTCAGGGAGGGACCGCTGACGCGCGCCGAGGTGCGCGCCGCGCTCACCTCGCTGGACTGACGCGCCCGCCGGGCCGTGCGCCGCGGGCGCCGGGGGCGCCCGGCGGGCGCCCGCCGGGGGTGCTAGCCTCGTCGCAGCTGCCGCGACTGGCGCCTTTAGGTGGAAGCGACCACCGGGAAGCGGCAAGCGTCTGCGCCGCGCGCCTGGGCACAAAGTCAGTGTCGACGTCCAAGGAGGCGCCGTGAGCGATCTGAGCCCCGACTACTTCAACCAGTCCCTCGCCGAGGTCGACCCCGAGGTCGCCGAGGCCCTGCGGGGCGAGCTCGAGCGCGAGCAGGGCACGCTCGAGATGATCGCCTCCGAGAACTTCGTGCCGCGGGCGGTGCTCGAATGCCAGGGCTCGGTGCTCACCAACAAGTACGCCGAGGGCTACCCCGGCCGGCGCTACTACGGCGGCTGCGAGTGGGTGGACGTCTCCGAGCAGCTCGCCATCGACCGCGCCAAGGCGCTGTTCGGCGCCGAGCACGCCAACGTGCAGCCGCACTCCGGGGCCCAGGCCAACACCGCCGCCTACCAGGCGCTGCTGGAGCCCGGCGACACGATCATGGGGCTCTCGCTCGCCCACGGCGGCCACCTCAGCCACGGCATGAAGATCAACGTGTCCGGGCGGCTGTATGAGATCGCCCCCTACGAGGTGGACCGCGAGAGCAGCCTGGTCGACATGGACGAGGTCGCGCGCATCGCCCGCGAGCGCCGCCCCAAGCTGCTGCTGGCCGGCTGGTCGGCCTACCCCCGCCAGCTCGACTTCGCCCGCTTCAGGGAGATCGCCGACGAGGTCGGGGCGCTGCTGATGGTGGACATGGCGCACTTCGCCGGCCTGGTGGCCGCGGGCCTTCACCCCAACCCGCTCGAGTTCGGCGCCGACGTGGTCACCACCACCACCCACAAGACCCTCGGCGGGCCCCGCGCCGGCGTGATCCTGTGCAAGGCCGAGCACGCCAAGAAGATCGACTCCGCCGTCTTCCCCGGCCAGCAGGGCGGCCCCCTCGAGCACGTCATCGCCGCCAAGGCGGTCGCCTTCAAGCTCGCCGCCGGCGAGCTGTTCGCCGAGCGCCAGCGGCGCACCGTCGAGGGCGCCCGCATCCTCGCGCGCGAGCTGCTCGCCTCGGGCGCGCGCGAGCACGGCCTCAACGTGCTCACCGGCGGCACCGACGTGCACCTGATCCTCGTCGACCTGCGCGAGGCGCGCCCCGAGCTCAGCGGCCGCCAGGCCGAGGACCGCCTGCACGAGATCCGCATCACCGTCAACCGCAACGCGGTGCCGTTCGACCCGCGCCCGCCGATGGAGGCCTCCGGGCTGCGCATCGGCACGCCCGCGCTGGCCACCCGCGGCCTGCAGCAGGAGGACTTCGAGGAGATCGGGCGCATCCTCGCGGTCGCGCTCACGGGCGAGTACGACGCGCGCGCCGGCGAGCTGGCCGAGCGCGTGGCGGCGATCGTGGAGCGCTATCCGCTGTACGAGCGCCTCGCCGCCGCCGCGCCGGCGTAGCTCGTCCTCCGCACGGGGCCGAAGGCCCCGGTGGGCGCGCATGCGCGCCCACCCGAGCAGCCGCATGCGGCTGCTCGCAGGACCGGCCGCATGCGGCCGGTCCCGGTCGGCGCATGCGCCGACCGGCGGGCCGCACGTGTGCGGCCCGAACCGCACACCCCGCCGCTGCGCGCCCCGACCTGCGGGCCTGCGATGCTGTGCGGGAGCCGATGGCGCATCCAACCGAGCTCGACGCGCTCTTCGCGTTTCTCGCAGCCGCGGTCGTGACCGCGCTGCTGACGCCACTCACGATGGCGCTCGCGAGGGCCGTCGGCGCGATCGACGAACCGCGCGAGCGGGGCCTGTCCGAGCGCCCCACGCCGCTGCTCGGCGGCCTCGCGATCTTCGCCGGCGCGCTCGCGGCGGGCCTCGTGTGGCTGCCCGCCGGCACCCCCTCCGAACACCAGCTGTGGCACGGCGTGCTGCTGGCGGCGGCGGTGATCACGGCGGTGGGCGCGCTCGACGACCGCTTCGAGCTGCACCCGGTCGTGAAGCTGGCGGGCCAGGTGCTCGCGGCGGTGATCGTGGTGCACTTCGGCGTGGCGGTCAAGGCGATCGAGCTGCCCTTCGCCGGCCACCTCGCCTTCCCCGACGCCGGCTTCACCAACGCCGGGCCGATCCTCACCGTGGTCGGGCTGGTGGTGATGATGAACGTGGTCAACTTCTCCGACGGCGTGGACGGCCTGGCCGCGGGCGTGTGCGCGATCATCGCCGCCACGATGGCGGTCATCGCCTTCGACCTCGACCGCCAGCAGCCAGGCGTGCTGGCGGCGCTCACGGCGGGGGCGGCGCTGGGCTTCCTGCTCTACAACTTCCCACCCGCGTCCACCTTCATGGGCGACTGCGGCGCCAACCTGCTGGGCCTGCTGATGGGCGTGATCACGGTCGAGGCGGCGGTCAAGACCGAGGCGGTGGTGTCGTTCGTGCTGCCGCTGATCCTGCTGGCGGTGCCGTTCATGGACACCACCTTCGTGGTGCTCAAGCGCCTGAAGTACCGCCAGCCCTTCTACCGCCCCGACAGCGAGCACTTCCACCACCGCATGGCGCGCATCGGCTTCTCCAGCCGGCGCACGATCGCCTACCTGTACGCGTGGACGCTGATGCTGGCGGGGCTCGCGCTGGCGCTGCGCTTCATCCCCTACAGCGACCACAAAGGCCACTACCACACCGGCTGGGTGCTGGTGCTGCTCGGCCTCGGGCTGGTGGTGGCGGCCGCCAGCGTGTACCTCGTGTACGTGCTCGAGATCCTCAAGTTCCGCCGCCTGGACGCGCTGCGGCTGCGGCGCCTGCGCCCGGAGGCCTCACCAGCGGAGATCGCGCGCGACGTGGCGATGGATCTCGAGACCGGTGAGTTCGAGGCGGTGTCGCAGGCCGGGGACGTGGAGGTGGACGCCCGCGCCGGCGCGGTGGGCGGCGGGGCTGAGCAGCGGGTCGGCAAGCGGCAGGTGGATGAGGACCGCGTAGGCGCACACCGCGAGCGCGCCGGCGCGCAGGCGCCGGTCCCCGCCGACGGCCGCTAGCGGCAGCACCCAGATCGCATACCACGGCAGCAGCCACGCCGTGGACGCCAGCAGCGCGATCGTGCACCAGCCGGCGGCCACCCGCCAGTCGGCGCCGCGCGCCGTGCGCCAAAGCGCGCAGGTGAGCGCCGCCACGAAGCCGGCCGCGAACAGGTCGCGCCACCAGGCGGGCGTGCCACCGAGGCCGAGCAGGCGCGCCGTCTCGGCCGGCACGCTGTGGGTGGCCACCAGCCGCTGCTGCTCGCCCACCGCGCCGATGAAGCCGAGCGCGTGCACGCCGAAGCCGAGCACGCCCACCAGCCCCACCGCCGCCAGCGCCAGCGCCGCCGCGAGCGCCAGCCGCGCCCGCTCGCGCCAGCGCCGCGGCGAGAGCACCAGGAACGGCAGCACCAGGCCGGCCGTCACCTTCACGCCCACGCCCGCCGCCAGCGCGGCCGCGCCCGCGCGCGGGCGCGCGCCGCTGCCGGCCGTCAGCGCCAGCGCCAACGCCAGCGCCGCGATCAGCAGCGTGTCGTTGTGCGCGCCGCCCACCGCCAGCACCAGCAGCACCGGGTTCAGCCCCACGAACGCCGCCGCCCACGCCGGCGAGCGCTCCAGGCGCGACGCCGCCACGGCGGTGCAGGCCACCGCGGCGAGCGCGCCGAGCACCGCCAGCGCCTTGAACGCCCACAGCCCGCCGGCCAGGCCCACCGGCACCAGCGCATAGCTCGCCAGCGTGAACAGCGGCCCGTAGGGCGAGTACTGGAAGGGCCAGCCGATGAAGCCGAAGACCGCGTCGGTGGGCGCTTCGGCGGCGTAGTGCGTGTAGGGGTCGAGGCCGTGCAGCGCGCCCAGCCGCGCGAACGCCAGGTAGCCGAACACGTCCTGGGAGATCAGCGGCGGCCCCAGCAGCAGGATCGCGTCGGCCGCCACGATCGCCGCCGCGATCATCGCCATCGGCAGCCGCCGCGCCAGCGCCAGCACCACCAGGTAGGCGCCGCACATCACCAGCATCGCGGCCTGGAAGCCGCCGCTGGAGAGCCCCACGCCCAGACCCCGCAGCGGCCCCGCCAGCCACGCGCTCCAGCCGCCGCTGCGCGCCGGCACGTACTGCGAGGGGCCCGAGGCGGCGCCGGCGCTCACCACCAGCACGCTGCCCACGATCGCCGCCAGCGCGAGCGCCCCGAGCGCGCGCACGAGACCGGCCCGCGCCCGCCTGTGCCCGAAAGGGCGGGCTGGCGCCGGGCTGCGCGCGGAGCCGGGCGTCGTGGCCGCCGGGTGGGCGGCGCAGCTGCGGGTCGCGGCCGGCATCGCGCAATTGTTGCGTCTCGCCACATCGCGGGCGTCTCCTGGGGGCGGTACGCTGTGCGCTGGCTCGCACCACCAGGGGGGCACACCCGGTGCACGCGCCCGTCTGCCACCGCCCGAGAGCGGGCGAGTCACACCGCCAATGCGACTCAGCAACCGCACATGCAAGCCGCGCCGGTCCGCCGGCCGTGCCCAGCGCGTGCTGATCCTCTCCGCCGACGTCGGCGAGGGTCACGCCGCGGCGGCGCGCGCGCTGGCCCAGCAGATCGAAGCCTCACCCGAGCGGGCCGAGGTCACCGTCATCGACGGCCTCGGCGCGATGGGGCGGATCCTGCGTCCGATCGTGCAGGACGGCTATCGCGTGCAGCTGCGCTTCCTGCCGTGGACCTACACGCTGGTGTACTGGGCGCTCGAGCACGTGCTGCCGGTGCGCGCGCTCACGCGCTGGACGCTGTGCCGGCTGGGCGGGCGCCCGCTGGCGCGCACGATCGCGCGCCACGACCCCGACGTGGTCGTCTCCACCTACCCCGCGGTCACGGTGGTGCTGGCCCGCCTGCGCCGCACCGGGGAGGTGCGCTGTCCCACCGTCGCCACCATCACCGATCTCACCGGCCTGTTCTTCTGGGCGCAGCCGGGGATCGACGTGCACCTGGTGATGTATGGCGAGTCGATGCCGTCGGTGGAGCGCATCGCCGGGCGCGGCAGCGTGCGGCTGGTGCGCCCGCTGATCTCCGCCGAGTTCCTGCAGCCGCTGCACCCCGTCGAGGCGCGGCGCGCGCTCGGCCTGCCCGAGCAGGGCCGCACGGTGGTGGTGTCGGGCGGCGGCTGGGGCGTCGGCGACATCGCCGGCGCGGTGCGCGAGTTCACGAAGGTGCCGGAAGTGAACAGCATCGTGTGCCTGGCCGGGCGCAACGAGCAGCTCGCGGCGAAGCTGCGGCGCGCCTTCGCCGATGAGCCGCGCGTGCGCGTGTACGGCTTCACCGACAAGATGCCGCAGATCCTCGCCGCCGCCGACGTGCTCGTCCACTCCACCGGCGGCGTCACCTGCCTGGAGGCGCGCGCGGCGGGCACGCCGGTGGTCTCCTACGGGCTGCCGGTGGGGCACGCGCGCCTGAACACGCGCGCGATGGCGGCCCTGCACCTGCTGCGCCTGGCCAACGACACCGACGAGCTGCGCACGCACGTGCAGGCGAGCTTCGCCGGCGGCGGCG
The DNA here is from genome assembly GCA_035508735.1 of Solirubrobacteraceae bacterium. Lineage (GTDB taxonomy): Bacteria > Actinomycetota > Thermoleophilia > Solirubrobacterales > Solirubrobacteraceae > Palsa-744. Next base: position 39,135 of record DATJMM010000061.1, read on the forward strand.
AGGGGTCCCCCTGCGCGGACGCGGAGGAGGGCGCGCCCCTGCCGGCGCTCTCGCCGCCGGCGCTCACGCACCCGGCGGCGGCGGAGGTGGTGCTGCGCGCGCCGCGGCGCGTGCGCCCGATCCCGCGCTGGCGGCTGCGGCTGGTCGCGATCGCCACGCAGCTGGTGCTGCTGCTCGGGCTCGGCACCTGGATGATGTCGACCGACGAGGTCACGGCGGTCGCCGACAAGCTGCTGCACGTGCACGAACTGGTGCGCGTGCCCACCGACCAGCCCGACGTGGGCGTGATCGTGCACGTGCCCGAGTCGCACATCGCCGCCGACGCGCGCGAGCTGGCGGGCAGGGGCATCCACGTGTCCTTCGCCGACGACGCGGCGGTGCCGAGCCCTGCGCTGGTGAGCCAGCTGCACGCGCTGGGCGACGAGCTGCTGCCCGAGGTGCCCAACGCGGCGTTCCTGCACTGGGTGCGAACGGCCGGCGTGCTGGGCTCGCAGGCGCGCGCGCTCGGCCTGCACCACAGCTTCTACTACCTGCGCCCCAGCGGCGGCCTGTCGGTCGGCCAGATGGTGCTCGCGCGCAGCGCCGGCGCGACCCCGATCAAGGGCGCGCTGCGGCTGAGCGCCGGCTCGGCGCTGCCTCAACGCCAGCTGCGCGCCGGCGACGTGGTGGTGGTCGCGCTGGGCGCCTCCTCGACCTCGCTGCCGGATCTCGAGCGGATCGTGACGTGGCTGGGCTCCTCGGGGCTGGGCGTCGAGCCGCTGTCGTGGCTGACCGCCCCGCCCGTCATCAGGGCGAGCAGCAGCGGCGAGCGCGCCAGCGCCGCGGCGCCCGCCACCAGCGCCGCCAGCGACGCCCCCAAGGGCACGCCCGCGAGCGGCGTGGCGCTGAAGCGCTCGCCGAACAGCAGCGGCGCGGCCGCGAGCGGCACCACCGTCTGAGTGACGAACACCAGCGGGGCGACCTGGATCGCGGGACGGTGCTGCAGCGAGCTGGTCTCGCTCAGCACCCCCACCGCCGAGGCCGCCGCGGTCGACAGCCCCCACAGCGCGGCCGCCAGCAGGTGGTGCCCGGACAGGTCGTTGGCGGCGAGCTTGGTGGCGAGCGCGCTCCAGCCGAACGCCAGCCCGGCGCCGATCATCGTGAGCTCGGCGAAGGAGCGCCCGAGCGCGTTCAGCGCGTAGGGCAGCATGCTCGCCAGCGCCACCCCCACCAGCACCAGCGTGACCGTGAGGTGACCCGCCGGCTGCGCGCTGCTGCGCGGCGGCGCGCACAGCGCCGCGCCGGCCACGCCGAGCACGATCGCCAGCGTCGCCAGGTGCTCGTAGCGCCCGGCGTGCTCGCCGAGCATGCGCTCCCCCAGGATCAGCAGCACCAGCAGCCCGCCGGCGAGCGCGGGCTGCACCACCAGCAGCGGCGCCAGCAGCAGCGCCAGCACCTGCAGCGGCCAGCCCAGCATCGACAGGCCGGTGCCGAGCAGCCAGCGTCCCCGCCGCACCAGGCCACCGACCAGCGCAGGGCGCAGGTGCTCCTCGTGCGGCGCCTCGCGCGCGTCCATCGCCTGCAGCGCGATCCCTAGGCTGTAAAGCGTCGAGGCGCCCACGGCCGCGGCGATTCCCAGCACGAGGTCGACCATGTCCAAGCACGATCATCGCACTCGCGCGCCCTGCACCGCCGGCGCCGCGCTCGCACTGGCCGCCGGCGCCTACGCGCTGCCGGCGCTCGCGGGCGCGCGCCCAGTCTGCTGGCCGGGCTCGCCGGCGCCGATCTCGCCGCGCGCCCGCGCGCTGCTGGGCGTCGAGGACCGCGCCGCCGGCGGACGCGGATACGCGCTCACCTTCGACGACGGGCCGCACCCCGAGGGGACCCCTGCCGTGCTCGAGATCCTGCGCCGCGAGGGCGTGCGGGCGACCTTCTTCCTGGTGGGCGAGCAGGTGCAGCGCACGCCCTCGCTCGCGGGCGAGCTCGTGGCGGCCGGCCACGGCGTGGCGCTGCACTGCCACCGCCACCGCAACCTGCTGCGCCTCACCCCGCGGCAGGTGCGGGAGGACCTCGCGCGCGCACACGAGCTGATCGCGGCGCACAGCGGCGCGGAGCCGCAGCTGTACCGGCCGCCGTACGGAGTGCTCAACGCGGCGGCGCTGCGCGTCGCCCGCGCGCGCGGCTGGCGCACGCTGCTGTGGAGCCATTGGGGGCGCGACTGGGAGCGGCGCGCAACCGCGGACTCGATCGCGCGACGCGTCACCGACGGCGTGGGGGAGGGCGCGGTGCTGCTGCTGCACGACGCCGACGACTACTCCGCGCCGGGCTCCTGGACGCGCACCGCGCGGGCGCTGCCGCGCGTCATCGAGGCGCTCGCCGGGCGGGGCCTCGAGCCGGTTGCGCCATAGCGCGCTGGGGCGGCGTCTAAGATCGGGGCTTGTCCGCCGCCGCCCCGATCGATGCGCGCAGCGCCGCAACGCCGTCGCGCGGCCAGCCGATCGCCGCCGGGCGCTTCGCTCGCGCTCGCCTCGCCGGCAGCGCCGCCGCCGGCGCCCGGCCTGCGGCGGCCCGGCCGCGCAGCCGCTGGTGGCTGGAGGCGCTGACGGTCGCCTGGCTGTGCTGGCTCTACGACGACATCACCAACCTCGCGCCGCTGCGCCTGCGGCTCGCGCTGGCGCACGGGCAGAGCATCCTCGCGCTCGAGCGGGCGCTGCACATCGACGTGGAGCGCTCGCTCGACCGCTGGCTGGCGGCGCACCCCACGCTCGGCCTGGTGGTCTCCGACTACTACGACAACGCCCACTTCGCGGTCACGCTGGGGCTGCTGGGCTGGCTGTGGTGGCGGCGCGCGGACGTGTACCGGTCGCTGCGCAACATGCTGGTGCTCGCCAACGTGTTCGCCTTCGCGGTGTTCTGGCAGTTCCCGGTGGCGCCGCCGCGGATGCTGCCGGGCTTCGTCGACGTGGTCGCCTCCACGCACGCGATCGGCTCCTGGCACACCGGCGCGCTCGCCTCGGACGCCAACCAGCTGGCGGCGATGCCCTCGCTGCACATCGCCTGGGCCGTGTGGTGCACGATCGTGCTGTGGCGCCTCAGCGCCAGCCGCTGGCTGCGCGCGCTGGCCGTCCTGTATCCCTGCGCAACCGCCTTCGCCGTGCTCGCCACCGGCAACCACTACGTGCTGGATCTGCTCGGCGGACTCGTCACGATCGCGCTGTCGGCGCTGGCGGTGAGGCTGTGGGAAGCTCGCGGCGCATGTCACAAAGTTGTTACGAAGTCAAAGACCAGATAAACTGGCCGCGCCTTCGCAAGCGTTGAGGGACGCAGCGTGGCTCTGGCGCCCGAGGCGCCGGATCATTGTTTCTACAGGGGTGGCCCGCAGACCCAGATGTCAGCACAACCGTTCACATATCGCGCCGCCGGCGCTCCCACCGCGGCGCACGCGTCGGCGCCCGCGCGGGGCGCGCGCGCGAACGCGGCGCTGGCTGCGGCTCCGCACGACCCGGCGCCCACGCTGATCGGCGCCAGCCGATCCAACCGGTAACGGCAGCCGTCGCGCCCGAGCAAGTGCAACGACGATCACCAGCCGGCGTGCGTCCGGCCATCGCGCAGGCGCCGCTGGAGGCGTCCTCGCCCGGCGTCTCCCCCGCATCGGTTCCGGCCGTGGACGGTCACGGTGGCGCGCTCGCGCGCGGCGCGCTGGCGCTGGCGCGCCATCTCGACGTGCCGCTCGTGCTGCTCGCCGCCGCGCCCGCGCTGGCGCTGGGCGCGCCCGCGCTCGGCTACCTGCTGGCGGCCGGCGCGTGGCTGGCGCAGCGAGCGCTCGCCTCCTACGACCGGCGCTGGATCACCGGCGCGGCCGAGCCGCGCACCCAGCTGGGGCTGAACCTGTTCGAGGCGTTCGCACGCATCTGGCTGCTCGCCGGGGCGATCGTGCTCGCCGCCGCGATCGGCGGTCGCGCCGACGGCCTCACCGCCGCGATCGTGACCTTCTGCGCGTACTCGGTGGCGTTCGCGATCAGGGTTCTCTCGGGCCCGCCAGCCCCGCCGTCCCGGCGCACCCCGCCGGCGAAGCGGGAGCGGGGCCGATGAGCGCCGTGGCGGCGCCCAACCCCGGCAGGCCGGGGATGAGCAAGACGCGCAAGATCCTCTACGGGATCGCCCTCACCTACGTGCTCGGCATCGTCGTGTTCGTGGCCGCCTTCGGCATCAAGGGCCACAAAAACGAAAGCTTCAAAGTCATCGACTCCTTCCACCTGGTCCCATGGGTCCACCTGGTGGGGCCGCTGAACATCGACAAGGGCGTGCTGTACCTGCTGATAACCGCGGTGATCACCGTCGGCCTCACCACCTGGGTGGCCAAACGCATGGAGAAGCGGCCGGGGCGCGTGCAGGTGGCGATCGAGTGGATGTACGAGCTGATGCAGCGCACCACCAAAGACGCGATGGACGAGCAGATGGCGCAGAAATGGTTCCCGGTGATCTTCACGCTGTTCGTCTTCATCCTCGTCACCAACCTGATCGGCTACATCCCGCTGCCCGTCGACTCGACGCAGAAAGTGAGCATCTTCGGCGCCAAGATCCCCGCCTTCCAGATCTACGCCGCCGACACCAACGTGGCGTTGCCGCTGCTGCTGTCGCTGGGCGTGTTCGTGACCTTCAACACGGTCGGCATCAAAGCCCAGGGCTTTCGCGGCTACGTCAAGAGCCTGGTGCCGGCTGGCGTGGGCAAAGCGATGCTGATCCTGATCTACCCGCTGGAGGTGATCTCCACGTTCCTGCGGCTGCTGTCGCTGACGATCAGGCTGTGGGCCAACCTGCTCGCGGGGCACCTGCTGATCGACTTCATGGCCGGCGACCTCGCCGTGCTGCTGGGCCTGCAGCTGCTCGGTTGGATAACGCTGCCGATCGGCGTGGTCATCTTCATGTTCGAGGCGGTTCTGATCGCAGGTCTGCAGGCGTTCATCTTTGCCATCCTCACCGCCATCTACATCGGCGGCTCGGTCTCCCACCACTAACCACAAGGAGCTTTCAAGCAATGCTGAGTGACGTGTTCCAGGCCTTCCATCCGCTGCTCGCGGCGGCGACCAACGCCGAAATCGGCAAGGAAGCCGGCAAAGCGATCGCGCTCGGCGTGGGCGCCGGCGGCGGCGCCGCGGGCGCGGGCGCCGGCATCGGCATGCTGTTCGGCAAGGTGATCGAGGCCGTCACCCGCCAGCCGGAGATGCGCGACGAAATCACCTCGATCCAGTGGCTCGGCTTCGCGCTGACCGAGGCCACCTTCTTCTACGGCCTGGTGGGCGGCTTCATCGCCTTCTTCCTGTAGGCAGATGGGTGCGCTCGCCAGCATCGCCGCCGTGCCGCTCGCCTCGAGCTCGAGCAACTCGTGGCTGATCACGCCCAACGTCGGTCTCACGATCTGGACGCTGGTGGTGTTCGCGATCTCGCTGTACATCCTCAGCAAGCTCGCCTTCCCCCGCATTCGCGACGCGCTCGACGCCCGCCGCCAGAGCATCTCCGACTCGATCGACGCCGCCGAGCACACACGTGAGCAGGCCGAGCAGCTGCTCGCCGAATACCGCGAGCGCCTCAAGGAGGCGCGCAGCCAGGCGGACGAGATCGTCCAGCGCGCGCGCCAGACGGCCGAGTCCCACGAGCACGAGGCGCGCGAGCAGAGCCGGGAGCTGCTCGCCGAGGCGGCCAGGCGCGCCGAGCGCGAAATCGAGGCGGCCACCAAGCGCGCGCTCGACGACATCCGCCGCGAGGTCGCCGACCTGACCGTGCTGGCCACCGAGAAGGTCACGCGCAAGACGCTCGATGAGGCCGACCAGCGCCGCCTGGTGGAGGAGGCGCTCGCCGAGCTCGACTTCTCGAGCCTGTCGCCGGGGGCGAGCAACTGATGGAGGAGCTCGCCCAGGTGTACGCGCGCTCGCTGTTCGCGGTCGCCAGGGAGCGGGGCATGCTCGACCTGATCCGCGAGCAGCTCGCGCAGTTCGCCGAAGCGCTCGCGCGCAACCGCGAGCTCGCCGTGTTCTTCTTCTCGCCGTACTTCTCGAGCGCCGAGAAGCAGCAGTCGCTCGCGGGGCTGCTCGACGGCGCGGAGGAGGTCTTCCTCAACTTCCTCGCGCTGCTGATCGAGAACCACCGCATGCCGGTGATCTTCCGCGTCCGCCACGAGTACGAGCGGCTGTGGGAGGAGGAGAACAGGACGCTGCCGGTGGAGATCACCAGCGCGATCGCGCTCGACGAGCAGACCACCGAGAGCCTCGGCCGCACGATCGGCGAACGCGCCGGGCGCAAGGTCATGCTGGCCGCGCGCGTCGACCCGGAGATCATCGGCGGGATCGTGATCCGGGTCGGCAACTCGATCCTCGACGCCTCTATCCGCACACGACTGGAGCAGCTGCGCAGGCAGGTTGCCCAAGGAGCCTAGAGGGTGGCGAAGGCGGCGGAACGCCGGCAAGCCGGGCCCCTCTTCCGAACTTAGGAGTCAACAGACATGCAGATCAACCCTGACGAGATCACCAGCATCCTCAAGAGCCGCATCGAGGGCCTCGACAGCGGCGCCGCCGAGCTGACCGAGGTCGGCACGGTGCTGTCGGTGGCGGACGGCATCGCGCGCCTGCACGGCCTGGAGAACTGCATGTCCTTCGAGATGCTCGAGCTGCCCCACGGCGTCACCGGCCTCGCGCTGAACCTCGAGTCCGACAACGTCGGCGCGGTGCTGTTCGGCGACTGGGAGCGCGTGGCGGAGGGCGACACCGTCAAGCGCACCGGCTCGCTGCTGGACATCCCCGTCGGCGAGGAGCTGCTGGGCCGCATCGTCGACCCGCTCGGGCGCCCGCTCGACGGCAAGGGCGAGATCGCCACCACGCAGACGCGGCCGGCCGAGTTCAAGGCTCCCGGCGTGGTCCAGCGCCAGCCGGTCAAGGAACCGATGCAGACCGGGCTGAAGGCGATCGACGCGATGATCCCGATCGGCCGCGGCCAGCGCGAGCTGATCATCGGCGACCGCCAGACCGGCAAGACGGCGATCGCGATCGACGCGATCATCAACAACAAGGACACCGGCGTGGTGTCGGTGTACGTGGCGATCGGCCAGCGCATGTCGACCGTGGTGGCGCTGGCACAGACGCTCGAGGAATACGGCGCGATGGAGAGCACGATCATCGTGGCCGCGCCCGCCGACGAGGCCGCGCCGATCAAGTTCCTCGCCCCCTACGCGGGCTGCGCGATGGGCGAGCACTTCCTCTACGACGGCCGCCACGCGCTGTGCGTGTACGACGACCTGACAAAGCACGCCTACGCCTACCGGCAGATGTCGCTGCTGCTGCGCCGCCCGCCCGGGCGCGAGGCCTACCCCGGCGACGTCTTCTACCTGCACTCGCGCCTACTGGAGCGCGCCGTCAAGCTCAGCGACGAGCTCGGCGGCGGCTCGCTGACCGCCCTGCCCGTGATCGAGACGCAGGCCGGCGACGTCTCCGCCTACATCCCCACCAACGTGATCTCGATCACCGACGGGCAGATCTTCCTCGAGTCGAAGCTGTTCAACTCCGGCGTGCGCCCGGCGATCAACGTCGGCATCTCGGTCTCCCGCGTCGGCGGCAACGCCCAGATCGGGCCGATGAAGAAAGTGGCGGGACGCATCAAGCTCGAGCTCTCGCAGTACCGCGACCTCGAGGCGTTCGCGCAGTTCGGCTCGGACCTCGACGCCGACACCCAGAGAACGCTCGCGCGCGGCGAGCGGCTGGTGGCCACGCTCAACCAGCACGAGCGCGCGCCGCTCGCGGTCGAGGACCAGACCGTGCAGATCTTCGCCGCCACCGCCGGCTACCTGGACCGGCTGAGCGTCGAGCGCGTGCCCGAGTTCCTGCTGAGGCTGACCGAACGCCTGCACGGCCAGCACCCGGAGCTGCGCCAGAAGGTGGGCGGCGGCGACTGGTCGGAGGAGGTCCAGCAGCAGGTGCGCGAAGTGCTCGACGCCTACGCGCCCGACTTCGGCTACGACCTCGACGAGGAGGGCCAGCCCCTCGACGACGACACCGCGCTCGCCGACGGCGCCGCCTCGCGGCAGCCCGGCGGCGAGCAGGAGGAGAAGGCGGCGGCCTAGCGCCGCCGCGGGAGCACGTCATGGCATCGCAGCGCGACGTCAAGAACAAGATCGCGTCGGTCAAGAACATCCAGAAGATCACGCGCGCGATGGAGATGGTGGCGGCGGCGCGCCTGCGCCGCGCCGAACAGCGCATCGCCGCGCTGCGCCCGTACGCGGACGCGATCGGCCGCATGACCCGGCAGGCCGCCGTGGCAGCCGGCGCGGAGGCCACCAGGCTGCCGCTGCTGCGCGAGCACGACACGCAGCGGCGCGTGGCGCTGCTGCTGGTGACGGGCGACCGCGGGCTCGCCGGCGGCTTCAACTCGCAGATCATCCGCGCCGGCGCGAGGACGTCCGCCGAGCTCTCCGAGCAGGGACTGCAGAGCGTCTGGTACGCCACCGGCCGTCGCGGCGTGTCCTCGCTGACGTTCCGCGGCAACGTGCTCACCGGCAGCTACACCGGCTTCGCCGACCGCCCCGCCTACGCCGACGCGCGCACGATCGCCGACGACCTGATCGAGGCCTACGTGGACGGTCACGTGGACCGCGTGGAGATGATCTACAACGCCTACATCTCGCCGCTCACGCAGACGGTCACGCGCCAGACGCTGCTGCCGCTGACCGCCGCCGCGCTGGAAGGCGAGGGCGGCGACGCAGACCGGGAGGACCGGCAGGCGCAGGGCGGCGGCGAGCAGCGGCGCGCGGCGCGGGCCACGGTCGACTACGAGCCCGAGCCCGAGAAGATCCTCAGGCGGCTCGTGCCCGACTACATCGAGATCTCGATCTACCGGGCGCTGGTGGAGTCGGCGGCGGGCTTCTTCGGCGCGCAGATGACCGCCATGCGCAACGCCTCGGAGAACGCCGGCGAGATCATCACCGAGTACACGCTGCAGATGAACCGCGCGCGCCAGGCGGAGATCACGCAGGAGATCATGGAGGTCGTCGCCGGAGCCGAGGGGCTCACCTGAGACGGGACGCGCGGTCGGACGCTGCCATCATCGATACGAACTTGAACGGATAGACAGGAGTCACAGCACAATGGAGGCCAGCATCGCCACAGAGCCAACACCCACCGCACCGAACGCCGCCGAGGGCGCGGCCGGCGAGCGCAACGTGGGGCGCATCGAGGAGATCCAGGGCGTCGTGATCGAGGCCGTGTTCCCCGAGCGCCTGCCGGAGATCAACCACGCGATCACGATCGCGCGGCCGGCGGCGAACAGGGAGGAGGAGGCGCCGGGGATCAGCGCCGGGGCCGAGGAGACGCTGCTCGTGTGCGAGGTCCAGCAGCACCTCGGCGACGACCGCGTGCGCGCGGTGGCGATGGACACCACCGACGGCCTCGCGCGCGGCGTCGAGGTGATCGACACGGGCGCGCCGATCACGGTCCCCGTCGGCGAGGCCACGCTCGGGCGCATCTTCAACCTGCTCGGGCAGCCGATCGACCAGCTCGAGGAGCTGCCGGAGGGCACGCAGCGGCGGGGCATCCACCAGGAGGCGCCGCGCGTCGAGGATCTCACGCCGACGACCGAGATGTTCGAGACGGGCATCAAGGTGATCGACCTGCTCGCCCCGTACGCGAAGGGCGGCAAGACCGGGCTGTTCGGCGGCGCGGGCGTGGGCAAGACGGTGCTGATCCAGGAGCTGATCCACAACCTCGCCAAGGAGCACGGCGGCCTGTCCGCCTTCTGCGGCGTGGGCGAGCGCTCGCGCGAGGGCAACGACCTGTGGCTGGAGATGAAGGAGTCGGGCGTGCTCGACAAGACCATGCTGGTCTTCGGGCAGATGAACGAGCCGCCCGGCGCGCGCATGCGCGTCGCCCTCTCGGGCCTGACGATGGCCGAATACTTCCGCGACCAGGGCCAGGACGTGCTGCTGTTCATCGACAACATCTTCCGCTTCGTGCAGGCAGGCTCCGAGGTCTCCGCGCTGCTCGGGCGCATGCCCTCGCAGGTCGGCTACCAGCCGACGCTGGAGACCGAGATGGGCCAGCTGCAGGAGCGCATCACCTCCACGCGCGAGGGCTCGGTGACCTCCGTGCAGGCGATCTACGTGCCGGCCGACGACCTCACCGACCCGGCCCCGGCGTCGGTGTTCGCGCACCTCAACGCCACCACCGTGCTCTCGCGCGCGATCTCCGAAAAAGGCATCTACCCGGCGGTCGACCCGCTGGAATCGACCTCGACGATCCTCAAGGCGGACGTGCTCGGCGAGGACCACTTCCGTGTGGCCAACCGCGTCAAGGAGATCCTCCAGCGCTACAAGGAGCTGCAGGACATCATCGCGATCCTCGGCATCGACGAGCTCTCCGACGAGGACAAGCTGACCGTGCAGCGCGCCCGCCGGATCGAGCGCTTCCTCTCGCAGCCGTTCTTCGTGGCCGAACAGTTCACGGGCACGCCCGGCGCCTACGTGCCGATCGCCGAGACGATCCGCGGCTTCGAGGAGATCATCGAAGGCAAGCACGACGAGGTCCCCGAGAGCGCGTTCTTCCTCAAGGGCACGATCGAGCAGGTCGTCGAGGCGGCCAAGAAATAGGCCTGGCTCGAGCGCGCGATGGCCCACAGCAAGTTCCCAGTCGAAGTGCTCACGCCCGAGGGCGAGGTGTTCTCCGAGGAGATCGAGATGCTCTCCACCTACACCACCGTGGGCTCGATCGGCATCCTCGCCAACCACGAGCCGCTGCTCGCGCGGCTCGAGCCGACGGAGCTGCGCCTGTATCGCTCCGAAGGTGACGTCGTGCGCCTCGCGCAGGCCGAGGGCTACCTGCAGTTCGCCGAGAACCGCGCGCTGGTGCTGGTGGAGGAGGCGATCCCCCCGGAGCAGGTGGACCGCTCCGCCTTCCAGGCCAGGCTGTCGGACGCCCGCGCGCTCGCCGAGCGCGCCGGCGAGGACAGCGAGGAGCGCGCCCGCGCGCTGCGCGACATCAAGCGCTACGAGGCGTTCCTGGCGGTCGCGCAGGCATAGCCTGGGCGTCGGTGAGCGATGCACCCGTCAGGCGTGCGCACCAGCTAGCCTTCGCCGCTTCGTGAGCACTTCGCGCGAGCCCGTTGGAGTGATCGGCACCGGCTACGTCGGGCTGGTGAGCGCTGCCGGCTTCGCCGAGCTGGGCAGCGACGTGTGGTGCGTGGACATCGACGAGACGAAGGTCGCGCGCCTGCGCGCCGGCGAGGCGCCGATCTACGAGCCGGGTCTCGAGCAGCTGCTCGAGCGAAACGCCGGGCGGCTGCACTTCTCCACCGAGCTCGCCGGCGCGCTCGAGCACGCACGGCTGCTGTTCGTGGCGGTGGGCACGCCGCCGACGCACTCCGGCGACGCCGACCTGTCGGCCGTGCACGCGGTCGTCGACGCGATCCCCGCCGCCGAGGATCGCGCGCTGGTGATGAAGTCGACCGTGCCGTGCGGCACCGGCGCGACGCTGCAGCGCGTGTTCGCGGAACACGGCAAGGGCGCGCTGTCCTACGTGTCCTGCCCCGAGTTCCTCAAGGAGGGCTCGGCGATCAAGGACTTCCTGGAGCCCGACCGCGTGGTCGTGGGCGACGACGGCGGCTGGGCCGGCGACGCGGTGGTGGAGCTGTACGCGCCGCTCGGGGCGCCGCTGGTGCGCACCGACGTGGCCAGCGCCGAGATGGTGAAGCTCGCCTCCAACGCGTTCCTGGCCACCAAGATCTCGTTCATCAACGAGATCGCCAACGTGTGCGAGGGCACCGGCGCGGACGTCGTCGAGGTGGCCCGCGGCATGGGCCTCGACGAGCGCATCGGCTCGAAGTTCCTGCAGGCTGGCATCGGCTTCGGCGGCAGCTGCTTCCCCAAGGACGTGGACGCGCTCAAGCAGCTCGCCGGCAACTCCGGCTACCACTTCCAGCTGCTCACCTCGGTGATCGAGGTCAACGAACTGCAGAAGCGCCGCGTGATCGGCAAGCTCCAGAAGCACCTGGGCTCGCTCGCGCGCAAGCGCATCGCGCTGCTGGGGCTGGCGTTCAAGCCGGAGACCGACGACATGCGCGAGGCCTCCTCGCTGGTGCTGTCGGCGCGCCTGAACGCCGACGGCGCGATCGTGAGCGCGTACGACCCGGTCGCCGAGGAGCAGGCGCGGCGGCTCGTCAGCGGCATCACCTTCGCTGACTCGGCGCTGGCGGCGGTGGAGGGCGCCGACGCGGTGGTGCTGGTGACCGAGTGGAAGGAGTTCCTGGAGCTCGACTTCTCCCGCGTGGCCGAGGCGATGGCCGGCAACCTGCTGATCGACGGGCGCAACGCGCTCGACCCGCGGCGGATCCTCGAGGCGGGCCTGCTGTACGAGGGCGTCGGCCGCGGCAGCCTGGCCGCTCACGGCGTCGGGGCGGGCGTGGCCGGGACGCGCGGCGGCGCGGCCGGGACGCGCGGGGGCGCGGGCGAGGCGTCGGCGGGCGCCGGCGAGCAGGCCGGCGCGCGCACGGTCGAGGCCGGTTGACCGACGCGGTGCGGAGCGTGCGTTGCAGGCGGTGATCCTGGTGGGCGGGCAGGGCACGCGCCTGCGCCCGCTCACATCGAGGGTGCCCAAGCCGGTCGTGCGCCTCGTCGACAGGCCGTTCATGGCCTTCATGCTGGAGTGGCTGCGGGGCCACGGCATCGACGACGTGATCATGTCCTGCGGCTTCCTCGCCGACGGCGTGCGCGGCGTGCTCGGCGACGGCTCGCGCTTCGGCGTGCGCCTGCGCTTCGTGGAGGAGCCCGACCCGCGCGGCACCGCCGGCGCGCTGAAGTTCGCCGAGGAGCTGCTCGACGAGTGCTTCCTGGTGCTCAACGGCGACGTGCTCACCGACATCGACCTGACCGCGCAGATCGCCCAGCACGAGGCCAGCGGCGCGCGCGCCACGCTGGCGCTCGTGCCGGTGCCCGACCCCAGCGCCTACGGGCTGGTGCTGCTGGCCGCGGACCGCGCCGTCAGCGAGTTCGTCGAGAAGCCCGGCGTCGAGGACGCCGCCGCCGCGCCGGCGGCCGGCGCGCACAACCTGATCAGCGCGGGCGCGTACGTGCTCGAGCGCGAGGTCCTGGACTCGGTCCCGCGCGAGCGCAACGTGTCGATCGAGCGCGAGGTGTGGCCGCGGCTCGTCGGCGACGGCCTGTACGGCTTCCCCGCGCAGGGCTACTGGCTCGACATCGGCACGCCGGCGCGCTACCTGCAGGGCACCTTCGACATCATCGAGGGCAACGTGCGCACGGCCGTGCGCGCACGCCTGGGCGAGGACTGGCTGGCGGTCGACGAGGGCGCGCGCGCACGTGGGCGGGTGGTGCCGCCGGCGCTGCTCGAGCGCGGCGTGGACGTGGCGGAGGGCGCACGCGTGGGCAGCCTCGCGGTGCTCGCCGAGGACGTGCAGGTCGGCGCCGGCTCGAGCGTGGAGCGCGCGGTCGTGCTGGAGGGCACGCGGATCGGCAGCGGCTGCGAGCTGCGCGACTGCATCGTGGCCGCCGGCTGCAGCATCGGCGACGGCACCAGCATCGGCGGTGGCGCGGTGCTCGGCGAGGGCGTGAGCGTGGGTGCGGGCAACGTGATCACGCGCGGCGCGCGCATCTTCCCCGGCGTGCAGCTGCCGGACGGCGCGATCGCGTTCTAGATGCGCAGGCGCGCGCGCACCGCGCCGCGCACGCCCGAGCGCAGCCGCGCGCCGTCGAGCAGCGCCGCCAGCGCGATCTCGCGGCCGGCGCGCAGGCGCCTGCCGTTGATCAGGTCGGTGGCGCCGGCGCGGTAGTAGAACATGCCCCAGGCGCGGCGGCGGTGGCGAAGCCGCTGCAGCGCCGGCGCGGCGGCGAGCTGCGCGGCGTACTGCTCGCGGCTCAGCGGCGGGCGTCCGTCGAGCCCGCGGCGGCGGTTCTCCTGCAGGCGCAGCATGTTGTGGTAGCGCTCCCAGAAGAGGTCCAGCTGCATCGAGCCGGCGCGCTTGCGGTAGTAGACGAGCGGCTCGGGCACGTTCACCACCGCGCCCCGCTCGGCCAGGCGGCAAAAGAAGTCGAACTCGTTGGCGGCGCCGTAGTCGGCGGTGCTGTAGCCCCCCAGCGCCTGCCAGTCGGCGCGGCGGAACAGCACCGAGGAGTGGATCGCGAAGAACAGCCCGCCGCGCCGCTTGACCGCCAGGTACTCCTGCTCGCTGGTGGGGCCCATGCGCGCCGGCGAGATCACGCGCCCCGCGTCGTTCATGTTGAGCCCGTGCGAGCCCACCAGCGCGAGCCGCTGCGAGCCCCGCCAGGCGCGCACGAACTCCATCTGGCGCTCGAGCTTGCGCTCCGCCCACACGTCGTCGGAGTCGCAGATCGCGATCCACTCGCCGCGCGCGGCGGCGATCCCGGCGTTGCGCGCGCCGGCGTCGCCGGAGCGCGAGGGCAGGCGCGTGTAGCGAACCTCCAGCGCGCCGCGGTGGCGCTCGGCGAAATCGCGCACGAACTGCTCGGTGGCGTCCTCGGAGCAGTCGTCGGCGACCACCACCTCCAGCGGCGCCAGCGTCTGCGCGAGGATCGAGTCGAGCGCGTCGCCGATGCGCCCCACGTCGTTGAAGCTCGGCATCACCACCGAGATCGAGGCGCCGGCGACGGCGCCCGCGCCCGGAGCCGAGCCGCCCGCGGCGGCGCCGGCGCGCTCGCCGTGGGTCGAGCCGTCCGCGCCGGCGCCCGCGCCGCCCCCGTCAGTCGAGCCGGTCATAGCCCCACAGCGCGACGAGGTCGCGCCCGAGGTAGTCGCTGAGCGCCTCCACCTCGCCCTTGAAGCGCCGGCGCAGCTGTGTCATCAGCTGCTCGTCGGGCGCCTTGGGCGCGCCGAACAGCACGCGGTCGCGGACGGCGAGCGCGGCGGCGCGGTCCAGGCGCGGCGGCGCGAGCGTCTTCGCGGTGGAGCGCACGGCGCGCGCGGCGGGGCCCTGGCCGGAGGCGACGGCGTGCGCGAGCGCGAGCAGGCGCTGCGAGCGCACGCGCACGCTGGGGTTGGAGTCCCTGACCTCGAGCGGGAGCGTGTGGTCCACGCCGAGGAAGCGCTGCACGCGGCGCACGGTGGCGTCGTTGTCGGCGCGGTAGTCGTCGTAGATCAGCACCAGCACCTGCTCGGCGGGGAAGCGCTCGTGGTAGCGGCGCAGCTGCTCCACGTAGCGCACGTACTCCGAGTAGAGCGTGCCCTGCGGTCCCCAGAACGCGTTCGGCGGCAGCTCGTGCCCTGCGCGGCGCCGCTCCTCGAGCTCGAGCGCCTTGCGCAGGCTGGTCTCCGGCTCCATGTGGATCTGCACGAACTGCAGGTGCAGCGAGCGCAGGAAGCTGGCGGGCTCGCGCAGGATCGCGACGATGCGGGCGCCGGGCGCGAGCTCGGCGATGCGCGCGGCGGCGGTGCGCGACCACAGGTACGGGGCCGAGGCCTCGCCGGTGAGCTTCTCGGCGGGCGCGTCCGCGAACAGGGCGAGGTAGTCGGCCCGCGTGGCGGGGGTCGTGCCGAAGGTGCGCGGCGTCGCCGCCGGCGGGCGCAGCTCGTCGGCGAGGAAGTAGGGCTCCTTGTTGGGCGGCGTGTGGACCTGCGGGTGGCGGCGCAGCATGTCCCACAGCGCGGTGGTGCCGCTCTTGGGGTGGCCCACGATGAAGAAGTCCGGAACCCGCTCCGTCCGTGGCTGGCGCGGCTCGACCTCCGTGGTCATGCCCCAGAGTGTAGGCGCGAAGCGCGGTTGGGGCCCCGGCGCGTATGGTGCCGGGTTCCGGCCGCGAAGCGCCGCCGGCAAGAGCAGCGCGATCGAGAGGTCCACGGCGTTGACCGACAGCACAGGCGCACGACAGAAGGAGGGCAGCAGATGAGCGACGGCGCGACCGCCGCATCCACCGCGCAGGATCTCTCGCGCGAGAGCATCGCCCGCGTCGACGCCTCCGGGCAGCTAGGCGACGTGCTGGCGCTGGCGGAGCACCTGCGCGATGCGATGTGGCGGGTGGAGTCGGCGATCATGCAGGACTGGGACACGCCGGCGGGGCTGGTGGTGGCGGGCATGGGCGGCTCGGCGATCGGCGGCGCGCTCGCGCGCGCGGCGCTCGGCGACCACGCCTCGCGGCCGATCTTCGTGACGCGCGCCTACGGGCTGCCCACCTGGACCACGCCCGACACGATGGTGCTGCTGGCGAGCTACTCCGGCGAGACCGAGGAGACGCTGGCCTGCTACGAGTCCGCCGGCGCGCTCGGCGCGAAGCGCACGGTCGTGACCACGGGCGGGCGCCTGGCCGAGATGGCGCGCGCCGACGGCGTGCCTGTGATCCCGCTGCCGGGCGGCTTCCAGCCGCGGGCGGCGGTGGCGTACATGATGGTGGCGGCGCTCGAGGTGGCGGCGCTGTGCGGCGTGGGGCCGCGCCTGACCTCCGAGATCGACGTGGCGGCCGCGCACAGCGAGCAACTGGTGGCGGAGTGGGGGCCGGATGCGCCCGAGGACTCGCTGGCGAAGGAGCTCGCGCGCGGTCTGTACGGCACGATCCCGGTGATCGCGGGCGCGGGGCTGACCACCCCGATCGCCTATCGCTGGAAGACGCAGATCAACGAGAACGCCAAGCTGCCGTGCTTCTGGCACGAACTGCCTGAGCTCGACCACAACGAGATCTGCGGCTGGGAGGGGGCACGCGAGGTGGGGCGCTTCTCGGCGGTGTTCCTGGACGACTCCGACGTGCACCCGCGGCTGAAGGAGCGCATCGAGCTCACGGAGAGGCTGATCGCCGAGCACGCGGTGGCGCGCTACCGCCTGCAGACGCGCGGGCAGAGCTCGGTGGAGCGCGTGGTCTCGCTGGTGCTGCTCGGCGATCTGGTCTCGATCTACCTGGCGGCGCTGCGCGGCGTCGACCCCGGCCGGGTGCAGCTGATCGACGAGCTGAAGACCGCGCTCGCCAAGCGCTAGAGACGCCGGCCGGACGCGCCGGCCAGGCGCTGGAGGCGGGCGGGGCCGTGTGATAACTTGCGAGTGGGCCGAGGAGCGCTGCGACGGGCGCGACCCCGCCACGCTCGGCCTCTCCTCTGCAGCAAGGGCGCTCACCTGACCGGACAGGAGGCTTCGTCATGTCAGCCATGCCCACCAGCACCGAGACCGACTTCAGGGTCGCCGACCTCTCCCTGGCGGACTTCGGCCGCAAGGAGATCACGCTGGCCGAGCACGAGATGCCCGGCCTGATGGCGATCCGCGCGGAGTACGCCGAGGCGCAGCCGCTGCGGGGCGCGCGCATCACCGGATCGCTGCACATGACGATCCAGACCGCGGTGCTGATCGAGACGCTGACGGCGCTCGGCGCGGAGGTGCGCTGGTGCAGCTGCAACATCTTCTCCACGCAGGACCACGCGGCGGCGGCGGTGGCGGTCGGCCCGCACGGCACCGTCGAGGACCCGCGGGGCGTGCCGGTGTACGCGTGGAAGGGCGAGACGCTCGAGGAGTACTGGTGGTGCACCGAGCAGGTGCTGCGCTGGCCGCAGGAGGGGCCGGACGGCGAACCGGGGCCGAACATGATCCTCGACGACGGCGGCGACGCCACCCTGCTGGTGCACAAGGGCACCGAGTACGAGCGGGCCGGCGCGGTGCCCGACCCGGCGGGCGCCGACTCCGAGGAGCGCGGCGTGATCCTGTCGCTGCTGACGCGCTCGCTGGAGCAGGACCCGCAGCGCTGGACGGCGATCGGCGAGGGCGTCAAAGGCGTGACCGAGGAGACCACCACCGGCGTGCACCGCCTCTACCAGATGGTCGAGAGCGGAGAGCTGCTGTTCCCGGCGATCAACGTCAACGACTCGGTGACGAAGTCCAAGTTCGACAACCTGTACGGCTGCCGGCACTCGCTGATCGACGGCATCAACCGCGCCACCGACGTGATGATCGGCGGCAAGGTGGCGGTGGTGTGCGGCTTCGGCGACGTGGGCAAGGGCTGTGCGGAATCGCTGCGCGGCCAGGGCGCGCGCGTGGTGATCACCGAGATCGACCCGATCTGCGCGCTGCAGGCGGCGATGCAGGGCTACGAGGTCAAGACGCTCGAGGACGTGCTCGAGACGGCCGACATCTTCATCACCACGACCGGCAACCGCGACATCATCACCGCGGCCGACATGCAGCGCATGAAGCACCAGGCGATCGTGGGCAACATCGGCCACTTCGACAACGAGATCGACATCGCCGGCCTCGCCCGCGTCCCAGGGATCGAGCGCGTGAACATCAAGCCGCAGGTGGACAAGTGGGTGTTTCCGGACACCGCGGAGCGCTCGAGCCACGCGATCATCCTGCTCTCCGAGGGCCGCCTGCTGAACCTCGGCAACGCCACCGGGCACCCGAGCTTCGTGATGAGCAACTCCTTCTCCAACCAGACGATCGCCCAGATCGAGCTGTTCACGAAGAACGACGAGTACCAGAAGCGGGTGTACGTGCTGCCGAAGCGCCTCGACGAGAAGGTGGCGCGCCTGCACCTGGACGCGCTCGGCGTGAAGCTGACGACGCTCACGCCGACGCAGGCTGCCTATATCGGCGTGCCGGTCGAGGGCCCGTACAAGCCGGACCACTATCGGTATTGATCGGATGCGCGCCGGGCGGCGTGCCCGGCGCGCGATCCGCTAGCTTCCCGCGCCGATGAAGGCGATGGTTCTTGCGGCGGGGCTCGGCACGCGCCTGCGTCCGCTCACATACGAGATCACCAAGCCGATGGTGCCGGTGCTGGACCGGCCGGTGATGGCGCACATCGTGGACCTGCTCGACCGCCACGGCTTCGAGCGGGTGATCGCCAACCTGCACTACTTCCCGGACTCGATCCGCGCGTACTTCGGCGAGCGGCTCGCCTACCGCTTCGAGGAGGAGCTGCTGGGCACCGCCGGGGGGGTGCGCGGCTGCGCGGAGTTCTTCGGCGAGGAGCCGTTCCTGGTGATCTCCGGCGACGCGCTCACCGACGTCGACCTGACGGCGTTCGCGGCGCGGCACCGTGCCTGCGGCGGGATCGCGACGCTGGCGGTGAAGCAGGTGGCGGACACGCGCGAGTACGGCGTGGTGCTGCACGACCGCGAGGGCCGCGTGACGGGCTTCCAGGAGAAGCCGGCGCCCGAGGAGGCGCTGTCGGACCTCGGCAACTGCGGCATCTACATATTCGAGCCGGCGATCTTCGACTACTTCCCGCGGCGGCCGTTCGTGGACTGGGCCCAGGACGTGTTCCCGGCGCTGTTGGAGAACGACGTGCCGTTCCACATCCACGAGCTGCGGGAGTACTGGAACGACGTGGGCTCGCTCGGCGAGCTGCGCCAGGGCACCTTCGACGCGTTGCGCGGCGAGCTGCGCCTGCAGGTGGAGGGCGATGAGGTGCTGCCGGGGGTGACGGTGGCGGGCGCGGGCGAGCAGGCGCGGGCGGCGCTGGCGCCGGCGGCGGAGGTCGAGGGGCCGGTGTGGGTCGGCCGCGACGCGCGCATCGGCGCGGGCGCGCGCCTGATGGGCCCGGTGGTGATCGGCGACGGCGCGAGCATCGGCGAGGGGGCGCAGCTGCGCGACTGCATCGTGTTCCCCGGCACCGAGGTGGCGCCCCGCTCGATCCTGATCGGCGCCATCGCCGGCCACGGCGGCATCCTCGAGAGCCTGCGCCCGCGCCGCTGAGTCGCGCGCCTGGCCGCGCCGGCGCAAGCGCTTAACGCGAAGAGGCCCGCCGCGGCGAGCCCCTTCACGGAAAGTGAGACTATGACAATCGTCATCATAGCACCGCAGACGGGCGACTGCGCCGGTTGCCGGCGCGAAGGCCGCAATTTGCGGGCGCGAGCTTGGTCGAACGCCCGTTTACATCCGCCGCGGGCAGGCGTAGCATCGGAGACAGTCAGAGCAGCCCGACCGAAGGAGCCTACGATGCAGATCGACATCAAGGGTCGCAACGTGACGGTCACCGACGAGCTTCGCGCGCACGCGGAGCGCCGTCTGCGCAAGGTGGCGCGGCAGGTCTCGGACCTCGCGCGGCTGGAGATAGAGATCTTCAGGGAGTGCAACCCCCGCGTGGCGGACAGCCAGGTGGCGGAGTGCACGCTGTACCTGAAGGGGGTGACGCTGAGGGCGCGCGACGCTTCGCCCGAGATGCTGCACTCGCTGAACCTCGTGGTGGACGAGCTGGCGCGCCAGGTCAAGCGCCATCGCGACAAGCTGCGCCGCCGCCGCGAGGCGCACGCCGCCTCGGCGCGCCTGGCGCGGACCGCGCAGGCTTCGCTGTAGCGGCGGCCGCGACCGCGCCAGCCGCTGTGCGGCGTCCGGCGGGCGCCGCACAGCGGCGCCGTTCGTTGAGCGGGCGTTCAGCCGGGCGGGCTATCCTTGGCCCATGCCGTCACTGCTGGATCGCGCGCTGAACGTCGGCGAGGCGAAGAAGTTCAAGGAATACCAGAAGCGCGTGGAGCTGATCGGGGCGTTCGAGGCGGAGCTCGAGCACGACAGCGACGCGGAGCTGCGCGAGCGCATGGACGAGCTGCGCCAGCGGGCGGCGGACGGGGACTCGCTCGACCTGCTGCTGCCGGAGTGCTTCGCGATCGTGCGCGAGACGGGCAAGCGCACGATGGGCATGCGCCACTTCGACGTGCAGCTGATCGGCGGCATGGCACTGCACGAGGGCCAGATCGCGGAGATGAAGACCGGCGAGGGCAAGACGCTGACGGCGACGCTGGCGGTGGTGCTGAACTCGCTGGCGGTGAGCGACCGCAACGGCGCCGGCGCGAGCGACGCCGGTGGGGGCGACGGCGCGGGCGAGGGCGAGGCGGGTCCGCTGCGCCGCGGCGTGCACGTGGTGACGGTCAACGACTACCTGGCCCGCCGCGACGCGGAATGGATGAGCCCGATCTACGACGCGCTGGGCGTGAGCGTGGGCGTGCTGCAGAACCAGCAGACCTTCGAGGAGAAGCAGCGCTCGTACGCGTGCGACGTGGTGTACGGCACCAACTCTGAGTTCGGCTTCGACTACCTGCGCGACAACATGGCCAAGGACCTCGGCGAAAAGGTGCAGCGCGGGCACTACTTCGCGATCGTGGACGAGGTCGACAACATCCTGATCGACGAGGCGCGCACGCCGCTGATCATCTCCGGCGCGCCAGAACAGGCGGCGGACCTGTACGTGCGCTTCGCGCGCCTGGCGCCGCGGATGACGCTGGGCAAGACGCCCGAGGGCATGGACCCGACGATGAAGAAGCGCTTCGTGGCGGACTTCGACTACGAGATCGACGAGAAGCAGAAGACGGTGGCGGTGACCGAGCAGGGGGTGGCGAAGGCCGAGCGCTTCCTCGGCATCGACCACCTGTACAGGGCCGAGAACGGGCACCTGGTGAACCACCTGCACCAGGCGCTGAAGGCGCAGGCGCTGTACAAGCGCGACGTGGATTATGCGGTGATCGACGGCGAGGTGAAGATCATCGACGAGTTCACGGGGCGCATCCTCGACGGCAGGCGCTGGTCGGAGGGCCTGCACCAGGCGGTGGAGGCGAAGGAGGGGGTGCCGATCCAGGAGGAGAACCAGACGCTGGCGACGATCACCTACCAGAACTTCTTCCGCCTGTACGAGAAGCTGGCGGGCATGACCGGCACGGCGCTGACGGAGGCGACGGAGTTCATGAAGATCTACAAGCTGCCGGTGGTGCAGATCCCGACCAACATGCCGATGGTGCGCGACGACCGCAACGACCAGGTGTACAAGACCAAGGACGGCAAGTGGAACGCGGTGGTCAAAGAGATCGCGGCGCGCCACGAGAACGGGCAGCCGGTGCTGGTGGGCACGATCTCGGTGGAGGTCTCGGAGCTGCTGTCGGAGCAGCTGAAGACGCGCGGCGTGAAGCACACGGTGCTGAACGCGAAGCCCGAGCACGCGGCGCGCGAGGCGGACATCGTGGCGGAGGCGGGCCAGCCCGGCGCGGTGACGATCGCCACCAACATGGCGGGCCGCGGCGTGGACATCAAGCTGGGCGGCAACCCCGAGCACCTGGCGCGCCAGCAGCTGGCGCGCGAGAACGTGGCGCCCGAGGACGACGGCTACGAGCGTCGCCTGGAGCAGCTCCTGCCCGAGCTGGAGAGCCGGGTCGCGGCCGACCGCGAGCGCGTGATGGCGGCGGGGGGGCTGTTCATCTGCGGCACCGAGCGCCACGAATCGAGGCGCATCGACAACCAGCTGCGCGGGCGCTCGGGGCGCCAGGGCGACCCCGGCGAGTCGCGCTTCTTCCTGTCCGCGGAGGACGACCTGGTGCGCCTGTTCGCGGGCGACCGCATCTACCGCATCCTGGACAAACTGGGCGGAATGGACGAGGAGGGCAACGAGGAACCGATCGAGGCGGGCATGCTCTCCAAGCAGATCGAGAAAGCCCAGAAGAAGGTCGAGGAACAGAACTTCCTGATCCGCAAGCGCGTGCTCGAATACGACGACGTGATGAACGAGCAGCGGCGCGTGATCTACGCGTACCGCGACGAGGTGCTGGAAGGCCGCAGCATCGGCGAGGAGGCGCGCGAGCAGGTGGCGAAGGTGATCGAGCGCACGATCGACCAGTACACGGAGGCGGACTACATCGAGGACTGGGACATGGACGGCATGTTCACGGCGCTGGGCCAGCTGTTCCCGCTCGAGCTGGACACGGGGGATCTAGACCGCGACCGGCTGGACCGCGTGCTGCTAAGCGAACGGATCGTGCAGCTGGCGATGGAGCGCTACGACGCGCGCGAGCAGGCGCTTGGCGAGGAGCTGATGGGCGCGCTGGAGCGCTTCCTGCTGCTGCAGATCATCGACGAACGCTGGCGCGAGCACCTGCTGGACATGGAGTACCTGCGCGAAGGCATCGGGCTGCGCGGCCTGGCCCAGCTGGACCCGCTGGTGGCCTACAAGAACGAGGCGTTCACGCTGTTCGGCGACCTGATGAACACGGTGTGGTCGGACTACGCGCGCATGATCTTCAACGTGCAGGTGAACGTGGAGGGCCAGAACGGCGAGCGCGCGCCGGCCTTCGCGGCCTCCGGCAGCGCGACGCGCGCGGGGCGCGTGTCCTACTCGGGCGGGCACGGCGGCGCGGGCGCGGGCGCGCTGGCGCAGGCGGCGGCCGGCGTGGCCACCGGCGCCGCCCAGGGAGGCTACGGCGAAATCGACCACGAGATGGAAGCGCTGCCGGCGGTGGAGCAGCGCGTGCTCGACGACGAGCACCAGGTGGGGCGCAACGACCCCTGTTGGTGCGGCAGCGGCAAGAAGTTCAAGAAGTGCCACGGCGCCTAGAGGGCGCGGACGCGGCGCGGGGCTGAGCGGCGGGCGCTGATAGCGTGGGGGCGTGGCCACGCAAGCCCCCAGCGAGTCGACCCCGCAGCGCCTGGCTGCGATCCGCGAGCAGCTGAAGCTGCTGGCGGACTATCTTTGACCCGGCTGGGCTGAGCGAGCGCGTGAGCGCGCTCGAGCGGGAGATGCAAGCGCCGGGCTTCTGGGATGACTCCGAGCGCGCGGCGTCGGTGTCCTCCGAGCACGCGCGCGCGTCGCGGCGCCTGGAGGACTTCGGCAAGCTGGCGGCGGACGTGGAGGACCTCGACGGGCTGTGGGAGATGGCGGAGGAGGACTCCTCGCTGCAGGGCGAACTGGACGAGCAGATCGCCTCGGTGGAGCGGCGCCTGGCGGCGCTCGAGGAGCAGCGGCTGTTCAGCGGGCGCTACGACGCGGGCGACGCGCTGGTGAGCGTGAACGCGGGCGCGGGCGGCACGGACGCGCAGGACTGGGCGGAGATGGTGCTGCGCATGCTGATGCGCTGGGCGGAGTTGCGCGGCTTCCGGGTGGAGCTGCTGGAGGCGAGCGCGGGCGAGGAAGCGGGCATCAAGTCGGCGACGTTCCGCGCGTCGGGCGAGAACGCGTACGGCCTGCTGGCGGCGGAGCGCGGCGTGCACCGGCTGGTGCGGCTGTCGCCGTTCGACTCGGCGCACCGCCGCCACACGAGCTTCGCGGGCGTGGAGGTGGCGCCGGTGGTGGAGGACACTGGCGAGATCGAGATCAACGAGGACGACCTGCAGGTGGACACCTACAGGGCCTCGGGCGCGGGCGGCCAGCACGTCAACAAGACGGACTCCGCGGTGCGGATCACGCACCGCCCGACGGGCATCGTGGTCCAGTGCCAGAACGAGCGCTCACAGTCCTCCAACAAGGCCGAGGCGATGGCGATGCTCCGGTCCAAGCTGCTCGAGCTGGAGGAGCGCAAGCGTCGCGAGGAGATCGCGCGCGAGCGGGGAGAGGCCCAGGACGTCAACTTCGGATCGCAGATCCGCTCCTATGTCCTTCACCCGTACACGATGGTCAAGGACCACCGCACCGACTTCGAGGTCGGCGACACCGGCCGCGTGCTCGACGGCGACCTCGACGGCTTCGTCCGCGCCTACCTGCTGAAGCAGGCGGCCGCCTAGGAAGCGATGGCGGC
>DATJMM010000062.1:0-78718 GCA_035508735.1 Solirubrobacteraceae bacterium
GACATCCAGATCGGCCTGCCGGCCTCGATCGATACACACAACGGCGTAATTCCCGGCCATGTCACGCGAATCGATCCATCGGTTGTGAACGGAACGCGCACCGTTGACGTAGAACTGGATGGGCCTCTGCCGCCGGGCGCGGTTCCGCAGTTGAGCGTGGACGGCACGATCGACCTGGAACGCATGAAAGATGTGCTCTACGTGGGCCGGCCGGCGCTGGGCAACGAGGACTCCACGCTGAGCCTGTTCAAGGTGGATCCCGATGGCAAGGGTGCGGTGAGGGTTTCGGTCAAGGTAGGCCGCGCCTCGGTAAACGAAATTCAGGTGCTCGAAGGTTTGAAGGAAGGTGACACGGTAATCCTTTCCGACATGTCGCACTGGGATAACGTGGATCGGATCAGGCTGGAGTGAGCCGGGACCCGGGGACCGAGGGAACCGGGGAAGGATAGATCGACAGAACGGGAAGGAAGCCTGCCGGGAATCTTCGGGCGTGCTGCGAACTACGAATTAAGAACTCAGAAATGCGGGAGACGCCATGACAACGAACGAGAGTCTGATTGAGATTGAAGACCTGACCAAGGTTTTCTACACCGACGAAGTGGAGACGCATGCGCTCTCCGGGATTCACCTGACCATTGGACGAGGCGAATATGTGGCCATGTCGGGCCCATCGGGATGCGGCAAATCCACGCTGCTTTCGATTCTCGGCCTGCTCGATACTCCTACCGGCGGGCGCTATCTGCTGAATGGCAAGCCGGTGGAGAACCTGAGCTTCAGCGACCGTTCGCGGATCCGCAACCAGGAGATCGGTTTCATCTTCCAGAGCTTCAACCTGATCGGCGACCTGACGGTCGAGGAGAACGTGGAACTGCCGCTGACCTATCGCGCGGGCATGCCGTCGGCAGAACGCAAACGTCGCGTGAAAGAAGCGCTGGAACGCGTCAACATGGCGCACCGCATGCGGCATTATCCGGCGCAGCTCTCCGGTGGCCAGCAGCAGCGCGTGGCGGTGGCGCGCGCCCTAGCCGGCTCACCCTCGATCCTGCTGGCCGACGAGCCCACCGGCAACCTCGACTCCGCCCGCAGCAAGGAAATACTTACGCTGATGCGCGACCTCTGCCACGAGCGGGACATCCCGGTGCTGCTCGTCACCCACGATCACGACGCGGTCGAGTACGTCGACCGCGTGCACACGCTGCGCGACGGCCACATGGTCGACGGGCTCGACCCGAAGCTGGCAGCGACCTTGTCGTGAGGAACCCGCTGAACCCCCCCGTGGCGGGGGTGCGCGTGAGCATGCTCGCCCATCTGTACGGCGTGCGACTGCGCTCGCACGCCGTACAGGAGCTGCTGGCCGCCAGCGGCATCGCGGTGGGCGTGGCGCTCGTGCTCGGCGTGCTGGTGGCCAACGCCAGCCTCACCGGCTCGGCCGCCGAGCTCAACCACGAGCTGGTGGGCTCCGCTCGCCTGGAGCTCGCCGCGCGTTCCTCCGACGGCTTCCAGCAGAGCCTGCTGGAATCGACGCGCGCGCTCGCCGGCGTGCGCCTGGCGGCGCCGGTGCTGCGCGAGGACATCGCCCTGGTCGGGCCGCACGGGCGCACCTCCGTGCAGCTGCTGGGCGTGACCGGCGCGGTCCTGCACCTGGGCGGCTTCGCCGCCCGCGCGCTCGGCGTCAGCGGCTTCAGCTTCGGTCCGGGGCTGCTGCTTCCGCAGAGCGTGGCGCGCGAGATCGGCGTGGAACCGGGCGAACGCGTGAGCGTGCGCGCCTTCGGCTCCACCCACGCGGTCAAGGTCACGGCGATCCTCAAAGATCCTCCCTTCGGCGCGCTCGCGGCCAGCCCGGTGGCCGTCAGCATGCTCGCCAGCGCCCAGCGGCTGGCCGGCCTGCAGGGACGGCTCACGCAGATCCTGGTCCAGCCCCGACCGGGGGCGCTCGCCTCGGTCGCCGGCGGACTGCGCAGGCTCGCGGGCGGGCGCATCAGCGTGGTTGCGGCCGACGACGAGCTGCGGCTGCTCGAAGAGGCGATCAAACCCAACGACGAGTCGACCTCGCTGTTCGCCGCGATCAGCGTGATGGTCGGCTTCCTGCTGGCGCTGAACGCGATGCTGCTGACCGTGCCCGAGCGGCGGCGCTTCGTCGCGGACCTGCGCCTGCAGGGCTACGACTGGCGGCAGATCCTGGTGCTGCTCGTGTTCCAGGCGAGCGTTCTCGGCCTGGTCGGCTCGAGCCTTGGCGTGGCGCTCGGCGGCATCATCTCGCACGCCTTCCTGCACCGCATCCCCACCTATCTGACCACCGCCTTCCCGGTGGGCAGCCAGGAGACGCTGCACCTGGGCACGATCGCCGTGGCGCTCGGCTGCGGCGTGCTGGCGACGATGCTCGCGTCGCTCTCGCCGGTGCTCGACCTGCGCCCGCAGCGCCCCACCGACGCCATCTTCCGCGACCGCTCCGACGGTGGCGAGGTGCTCGCACGCGCCACGATCTTGAAGCTCTCGCTGATCGGCGGCGCCCTGCTGGTCGCGATCACGGTGCTGATCGCGCTGGCGCCCCGCCTGACGATCGTCGGCGGCATGGCGCTCGCGCTCACCGCCCTGCTGGCGATCCCGGCGCTGTTCGCCGCAGCGGCCCGCGTGCTGCAGCTCGCCGCCGAGCGCCTGCCCAGCAGCTCGCTGATCGTCGTCGTCTCGGAGCTGCGCACGGTCACCATGCGCACGGTGGCGCTCGCCGGCATCGCCGCCCTGGCCGTCTACGGCAGCGTTGCCATCGGCGGCGCCCGCGCGGACCTCCTGCGCGGCCTCGACGCCAGCTTCGGCGAATACCTGAACCCGGCACAGCTGTGGGTCACCACGGGCGGCAACGACCTCACCACCAACGCCTTCGCCGCCGAAGGCACGCCCGCGGCGATCTCGCGCCTGCCCGCGGTGAGCTCCGTGCGCATCTACCGGGGAAGCTTCCTCGACGTCGGCCGGCGGCGCATGTGGATCATCGGCAGGCCGGCCGCCGACGAACCGCTGGTGCCGGCCACGCAGCTGCTGCACGGCAGCGTCGCGCAGGCGAGCGCACGGCTGCGCGCCGGCGGCTGGGCGACCGTGTCCGGCGGCTTCGCCTCCGAACGGCGCCTCGCGGTGGGCAGCTACTTCACGCTGCCCACGCCAACCGGCCGCGCCCGCCTGCGCGTGGCCGCGATCACCACCAACCTCGGCTGGTCGCCCGGCGCGATCATCATGGGCGCGAGCGACTACGGCCGCTGGTGGGGCACCGCGCAGCCGAGCGCCCTGGAGATCAACCTGCGCCCGGGCGTCGGCGAAGCGGCCGGCAGGGCGGCGGTGCTGGGCGCGATCGCGGCGCGGCCGGGGCTGGGCGTGTTCACGTTGCGCGAACGCGAACGCCAGTACGACGCCAACGCCCGCCAGGGCCTCTACGCGCTCAGCGAAATCTCGCTGCTGCTGCTGATCGCCGCGGCGCTGGCGGTGGCCTCCGCGCTGAGCGCCGCGATCTGGCAGCGACGGGCGCGCCTGGCCTCGCTCAAGATCCAGGGCTATGACACCGCCCAGCTGTGGCGCGCGCTGCTGCTCGAGAGCGCGATCGTGCTCGGCATCGGTTGCGCGATCGGCGCCGTGGTGGGTGTGTACGGGCATGCGCTCGCCAGCCGCTGGCTGCGCCTGCAGACGGGCTTTCCGGCGCCGTTTGCGATCGGCGCCGGCAAGGTGATGGTTACGCTGGCGCTGCTCGCGGCGATCGCGCTCGCCGTGATCGCGCTGCCGGGGCTCGCCGCGGCGCGCTCGCCGGCGCGGGCGAGCCTTCAGGAGTGACTATCAAGGTGGCGCTCAGGCAAACAAAACTGTTCTGGTGGTTGCTCCCAGCCGGAGTCGGCTCGCCCTGGCCAGCGCCTTCGCCGGCACCGCCACCAGATACTGGCTCGGGGTCTTTCCGCTGGTGGCGCGCGAGCTGCACCGCTGGAACGTGAGGGCCAGGCAGATCAACGACCCGGTGCTGCGCCAGCTGGCGCTCGTCACGCAGCGCGCCGAGCGCGGCAACTACGAAGGGGCCGCCGCCTACGCCGCGCTCGCGCCGCACGCCTATCGCGCGCGCGTGGTGCGGGCGGTGGTCGCCTTCCAGACGACCTACGACTACGTCGACACGCTCGCCGAGCAGCCCAACGACGACCCCGTGGCAAATGGCCGCCAGCTGCACCTCGCGCTGCTGAGCGCGCTGGACCTCGGCGCCGGACAGCCGGACTACTACCGCCTCCATCGCCAGCGCGGCGACGGCGGCTACATGCGCAAGCTCGTGCAGACCTGCCGCGAGGCGCTCGGCACGCTGCCGTCCTACCCCGCCATCGCCGAGCCCGCGCGGCACGCCGCCCGCAGCATCGTCGCCTACCAGAGCCTCAACCACGCCCAGGCGGCGGGGCGCCCGCGCGCGCTCGCGCGCTGGGGAGCTGCGGCGGCCCCGCCCGGCACCGGCCTGCGCTGGTGGGAGGCGGCCGCCGGCGGCGCGTCCTCTATGACGGTGTTCGCGCTGATCGCCGCCGCCGCCCGCCCTGGACTCAGCGAAGCCGAGACGACGGCCACGCACGACGCCTACTTCCCCTGGATCAGCGCCCTGCACGTGCTGCTCGACAGCCTCATCGACCGCGCCAGGGACCTCGAGCACGGCCACCACAACCTGATCGACCACTACTCCTCGCTGGCCGAAGCGGCGCACCGGTTGGGGTGGATCGCCGGCCGCGCGATGCGCGCCGCCGAGGCCCTGCCCAACGGAGCGACCCACGCGCTGATCCTGGCGGCGATGGCCAGCTACTACCTGTCGGCGCCCACCGGCACCGCCACCGCCACGCTGCCCGTGGCCCAGCGCGTGCTCGAGGCGATGGGTGCGCTGGCGACGCCCACGATGGCTGTGCTGAGGGCGCGCAGGACCGCCACGCGCCTGCTCTCCAACGGTCGCGCCAGGACGGCTCCGCACTCTTGAAACTCAAGTATTGGACTTTCCCCTTGTTCTGGGAGGCCCGCCTCGGCGATCATTCCGATTGCGTGAAACCTGGACTCACGCGTGGCCACGCAAGGCAGCGCCAGGTCCAGATCCCGCTTTCGTCTCGCCAGTGACCGGGCCGGGCGCCGAGCGCCCGGCCCGCGTGTATCGAGCCGAGATATATATGACGGCCAGTGGCATCTCGATAGAGCTCACGCGATCGCAGATCGATCAAGTCGTGCGCCGCGGCGCGGAGGCCGACGGCGTGGCGAGCCTGCTGCACGGCCTGCCGGGCCGCGCCCGCGCCTCCGACTTCGCCGCCCTGGCAGAAAGCCCGCGCCTGTCGCGCTCGCTGCTGCTCGGCCTGCTGGTGCTGGCCTGCTTCCCTGCGGACGGCGGCGAGCTGACCGTCACCGACGTGGCCGAGCGCCTGCAGCTCAGCCCCAGCACCACCCACCGCTACATGAGCACGCTGCTGGCCGCCGGGCTGCTGGACCAGGACCCGCGCTCGCGGCGCTACCGCATCCCGGTCTCCGACTAGCGCCCGGCCGCGGGCGGGCGCTCGCGGGCGTCAGGTCGTCGCTTGGAACCCGGCGAGCATGTGGGCGCCGGCGAGTCCCGCCCACTCGCCGTAGGGCGCGAAGTGCTCGCGCACCTGCTGTTCGCTCGCGCGCACGTGCGGGTCTCCCCCCGAGAGCCTGCGCCCCACCAGCTTCAGGAAGGCGAGGTCCCCCGCGGGCAGCTGGTCGTGGCGGCCCTGGCCGTGCAGCGCCAGCTTCTCCACCGTCCACGGCCCGATGCCCTCGATCGCGCGCAGCCGCCGCCAGCCGGCCTCCGGCGCGTGCCCGTGCAGCTCCACGCGACCGCGCGCCACCTCGCGCGCCGCGCGCACCAGCGTCAGCGCGCGCGAGCCGGCCAGGTCGAACGACTCCAGCAGCGCCGGCGCCGTGCCAGCGATCACCGAGGCCTCCGGCAGGTCGCGTAGGCGCCCGTCGAGCCCGTCCCAGTCGGGGGCGCGGCGGCCCAGCGCGGCCACCAGCCTGCGCTCGATCGCGGCCGCCCGCTCGTACTCGATCAGCTGTTCGCAGATCGCCCAGGCGAGCGCCTCGAAGGGCTCCGGCCGGCGCCGCACCCGCAGCCACGGCCGCCTGCGCAGCGAACGGCCGATCAGCGGGTCGCGCCAGAAGCGGGCCAGGAACGCCCGCAGGTCGTCGTCCACGCCCAGCGCGAAGCGCATGCGCTCGATGCCGTACCTCGCGCCAGCGCGCGTGGCCGCGCGCGCGCCGAACAGCACGAGCCCGCTGCGCGACTGCGCCACCCGCACCAGCACCGGCTGGCCCTCGTGATGCAGCAGGCGTTCGAGCACGCCGCCGCGCCGGCGCGTCATGCCGTCGAGGCCACCCGTGCGCGGCAGGGCGAACGCGCCCGCGCCGCCCGGCGGCGCGACCTCCACGCGCAGCTCCACGCGCCCCGCCAGCGCCGTCGTCCTCAGCGCTCGGAGCTCGATCCGAGCAGGTGCACGTCCACCAGCAGCGAGCGGCTGCCCACGATCTGCACCAGCTCGAGCGCGCGCGGGCCGCGCCCGGCGCCGCCGCGCTTGGCCGCGCGCCGGGCGCGCCGTGAGAGCGGCTTGCTCGTCGCGCGCCGCCGGCGCCGCCGCACCAGCCCCGCCATCGCCGCGCCGGCGACGAAGCCGCTCGCTGCCACCGCCGCCGCCTGCACCGCCGGCAGCGTCCCGACCGCCGCCTGCGCGAGCGCCCCCTGCTGCGCGGCCGCCGGGGCGACGCCCGCGCCCGACGCCGGCACCGGCAGCGCCCGCGGCTCCTCCTCCCCGGACTGCGCGTCCCGCGCCGAGGCGTCGCGCTCCGTGCCGGGATCGCAGGCGTCGATCATGCCGCGGAGTCTAGAGCGCGGCCCAGACCGCTCGCTACAGCAGCCGCTCGTACACCCGGTAGCGCTTGACGACGCGCCCGCCCATCGCTTCCATGCCGCGGTTCATCGGCTCGTTGGTCTCGAGGATCCAGCCCATCTCGCCGCCCTTCTGGGGCCGCGCCAGCGCGGCGTTGAAATGCTCCACGTACAGCTTCGCCGCCACGCCGGTGTGCTGGTACTCCGGCTTGACCCCCAGCCAGCCGACGCGCACGCGGTCGATGATGCGCGCTTTGTTGAGGAAGTACCACCAGCCGAACGGCAGCAGCCGCCCGTTCATCTTCTCGAGGATCTGGTTGGGGTCGGGGATCGTCATCGCGATCCCCACCGTCTCGCCGGTGTCTTCCCTCTCGGCGATGAAGAACCAGTGCTTGTCGAACACCAGGTGCAGCTCCTGGGCGAGCGCGTCGAGGTCCTTCTTGGAGTAGGGCACGAAGTCCCAGTTCTCAGACCAGGCCGAGTTGTAGATCTCGGCGAACGCGTCGAGGTCTTTGCGCAGCTGGCGGCGTCGCATCGAGCGCACGCGGATGCCGTGCTCGGATTGCACCTTCTCGGCCAGCTCGAAGATCACCGGCAGCACGCGATCGCGGTCGGCAACCTCGAGGTTCCACATCAGCAGGTCCATCGCCTTGCTCAGCCCGGCCTGCTCGCAGCGCTGCTGGTAGTAGGGCGGGTTCCACGGCTGAGCGACCATCGGGCGCAGCTCGAAGCCCTCGATCAGCACGCCGCTTTCGTCGTTCATCGTGAAGCTGGCGGGACCCACCATGCGTTCGGCGCCGCGCTCGCGCAGCCAGGCGGCGGCGGCCTCCAGCAACGCCTCCAGCGCCTGCGCGTCGTCCTCGAACTCGAGGAAGCCGAACCAGCCCCAGGTCTTCTGCCGGTGCTCGTTGAAGGCGTGGTTGACGTGCGCGCTGATGCGGCCCACCACGCGCCCGCCGCGGCGCGCCAGGAAGTACTCCGCTTCGCCGTGCGTGAAGAAGGCGTTCATGCGCCGGCTCAGGAACAGCCGCCGCTCGAGCCGCAGCGGCGGCACCCACGGCGGCTGGCTAGCATGCAGGCGGTACGGCAGCTCGATGAAGGCCCTCAGGTCCCGCCCACCGCAGACCGGGTCGACCTGCACAGCCCCTGTCGTCGCGCTCACATCGACCGCCATCGCCGCGCCAGCCTACATGCCAACATCGATCGACGTATTCGCCAAGGTCCGCGGCCACGAGCGCGAGCAGCTGCTGCGGGCCGCGCGCGAGGCCGGCCTGATGCCCTACTTCCGCACGGTCTCCTCGCCGGCGATGCCGGTGGTCGAGATGGAGGGCGCGCCGCGCATCATGCTGGCCTCCAACAACTACCTCGGGCTCACCGCCGACGAGCGCGTGATGCAGGGCGCGCAGGACGCGCTGCACCGCTACGGCACCGGGCTCACCGGCTCGCGCCTGCTCAACGGCACCACGCCGCTGCACCTGGAGCTGGAGCGCGAGCTGGCGGAGTGGATGCAGAGCGAGGACGCGATCGTGTTCACCACCGGCCACCAGGCCAACGTGGGCACGCTCGGCACGCTGCTGGGACCCGCCGACACCGTGATCGTGGACTCCGCCGACCACGCCTCGATCCTCGACGGCGCGCTCATCTCCAAGGCCAAGATGCGCCCCTTCCGCCACGGGCGCCTGGACAAGCTCGAGCGCGCGCTCGAGCGCGGCGAGCACGACGGCGGCGGCGTGCTGGTGGTGGTGGACGGCGTGTTCTCGATGGAGGGCGACCTGGCGCCGCTGGTGGAGATCGCCGAGCTGTGCGCGCGCCACGGCGCGCGGCTGATGGTCGACGAGGCGCACGCCGCCGGCGTGCTCGGCGCGCGCGGCGCCGGCGCCAGCGAGCTGCTGGGCGTGGAGGACAGCGTGGACCTGCGCATGGGCACCTTCTCCAAGTCGCTGGCCGCCTGCGGCGGCTTCGTGGCCGGTCCGGCGGAGGTGATCGACTATCTGCGCATCGCCTCGCGGCCGTTCCTGTTCACCGCCTCGGCCGTGCCCGCCGCGCTGGGGGCGGCGCTGGCCGCGCTGCGAATCGTGCGCTCCACGGAGGGGCCGGCGCTGCTCGCGGCGGTGCTCGAGCGCGCCCGCTACCTCGCCGACGGCCTGCAGGCGCTCGGCTATCGCACGCTGCAGGGCGAGCCGGTGCGCAGCGGCCCCGCGCCCGACGCGCCGCTCGAGCGCTTCACCACGCCGATCGTGCCTGTGCTGGTCGGCGACGACTGGCGCGCGGCGCTGCTGTGGCGCGCGCTCTACGACGGCGGCGTGTTCACCAACTGCGCGCTGCACCCCGCGGTGCCGCCGGGCGGGGCGCTGCTGCGCACGAGCGTGATGGCCACGCACGACACCGCCACGCTCGACCGCGCGCTCGAGGTCTTCGCGCGCGTCAAGCGCGAGTTCGAGTCAGAGCACGGCCCGCTGCCGGCGCCCGCCGCACGCTGAGCGACGCCTGCCCGGCGCCCGCTCGCGAGCTCCCGCCGGGCGCCCGACTTGTCCAATTCTTCACAAGTCCGCCGGGCGACGAAAAAGGTCGCTTCTAGCGTACGAAGCGCGTGCGCCGGTGTTGACCGGGCACCCTCCTCTGACGTAGCTTGCACATGCGCTTTGCAAGACCGTTCGGGGCCTGCCTCGAAGAGAGATCGAAGGGGACAGGGGGTGCGTGACGGGACAGCCGTGACCCGTCACGCGGCCGGCCTCGTGCGGGTTGTGCATGGCGCGAACCGAAAACCCTCGAGCAAGCACGTTCTCGTCGCGCGCACCCGCGACCGGAGCGGGGAGAGTGCCTTATGAACGCAGCAGCGACGGTCGCCCCTGCCAGCCCGCAGTACATGCGCGCCCTGGAGCGCGCCAACAAGGTTCGACTCGCTCGCGCCGAGCTCAAGCGGCGCATCGCGATC
This sequence comes from Solirubrobacteraceae bacterium, assembly GCA_035508735.1. GTDB lineage: Bacteria > Actinomycetota > Thermoleophilia > Solirubrobacterales > Solirubrobacteraceae > Palsa-744. The sequence continues at coordinate 9,816 of DATJMM010000062.1, forward strand.
GGCGAGCTGCACGTGTCCGAGGTGATCCTCGAATGCCCGTGGGAGGCTGAGAGCATGGCGGTGGCCGACCTGCTGATGAGCCAGCGTCGCTGGGGACAGACGCGCTGCCGCAAGTTCCTCGCCCAGGTGCCGATGTCCGAGAAGAAGACGATCGGCTCGATGACCGAGCGCCAGCGCCGCACGCTGGCCGCGATGCTCACCTCTGTGAACCGGGGCCGCGCGTGGACCGCGACCCCCTGGCTAACGGACAGCCTGACGAGAGCTTGAGCTGCCACCAGCCCGCCAGCATGCCGATCGGGCCGAGCCGCGGGCGCACCTCCCACACGCCGCACACGCCCTCGCCCAGGTCCCTCACCGGCAGCCGCGCGAACTTGTAGCGCCCCGGTTCCAGGCGCATGCGCTCGAGCCGCTCGCGCGCGCGGCGCTCGCGCTCGAGCCGCGCCGCGGCCAGCGCACGCAACTCCTGCACGCTGTCGGCCAGCTGGTCGCGAACGCGCTCCAGCGCGCCGAGGTCCAGCAGCGCCGGGCCGTCGGCCGCCGCCACGGCCGGCGGCGGCGGGACGCGGATGTGCGGGAAGCGCTCCACCACGACGCGCGAGCACTCCCGCTCCAGGCGCGCGATCTGCTCGCGCAATGACGCCCGCGCGGCGCGCTCCGATGCTCCGCCCGCCGCACCGGGCGGCCCCTCGCGATCGATCAGCTGCTGCTCGTACCGAGACACACCCGCCTCCTCGCCGGCCGAGGCGATTCTACCAGCGCTCCCACGCGCCCGGTCGCGCTCGCTCAGTGCGCTTCGAGCGCGCGGGCGGCGTTCCACAGCGCCTCTTCAGCGTACAGCGTGGGCACGCCCTCCACCTGCACCGCGAACAGCAGCAGGCGCCGCGTGTGCGCCTGCGGGGCGTGCCCCGGCGCGCCCTCGCCGAACAGGGTCGCGAGCGCGCTGGCCTCGTCGGCGACGACCAGGCGCCCGCCGGGCAGCCGGGTGGCTGGCTGGCCGCGTCCGAGCGGCTCGCCCTCGGCGCTCGCGCGAATGCCGAGCTGGCCGTCGACGGCCTCGGCGTCCAGCGCCCACACCGGCACGCCGGTGTCCAGCAGCGCGATCAGCAGCACGTCGTCGAGCAGCCCGCAGCTGGGGAAGCCGCCCCGCAGCATGCGCTCCGCCACCGCCGCCTCGATCGGCGTCCGCGCCACGTCCGGGTCCAGGCCGATCTGGCGGAAGAACACGCGGTAGGCGCCCGGCACCGCCTCGCGGCGGATGCCCACGGCGCGGGCGCCGCGGAAGCGGTTGGAGAGCTCGCGCAGGCGTGCACGCAGCTCCTGCGGGGAGCCGCCGGTGAGCGCCTGCTCGCGCGCGTGCAGCGCCTCGCAGGCCAGCAGCCGCACGCCCGGCAGCTCGCGCTGCACCTCCGCGGCGCACCAGCCCGCACGCACCGGGGCCCCGTCGCTCACCGCGCCGCTCCCGCCTGCCGGCGCGCACGCGAGGCCGCCACCAGCTCGCGCACGCGCGCGCCCAGCGTGGCCGCAGATGGCGTGCCCAGCAGCGGCTTGCTCTGCACCACGCCGCCGGGGTAGGCGAAGTCGACCTGCGGGCAGCTGAAGACGTCGTAGAGCACGCCGACCGCGCCGTCGGGGTCGAGCGCCACCGGCAGCGTCAGCCCCAGCCTGCGTATCAGCCGGCGCACGCCGGCGCGTTCGCCCTTGATCGCCACGGCCGCGAAGCGCACGCCGGGAAACACGGCCACCAGCCGCTGCATGCTCGCGAGCACGTTCGCACAGGAGCCCGCGTCGACGAACATCGCCAGCACCACCGGACCCCGTTCGTAGAGCTCGCAGACGTTGAGGATCTGCGGCCCGCGCTCGGCGCAGGCCGGCACCCTGCCGCTCGCGCCTTCGTCGGCGCGGTCGGCCACGTCGGCGTCGCCGCGCAGGCTGCCGGCGGCCAGCGGCGCGGCGAACGGCGGCAGCCGCCGGCCCGGCGCGATGCCGCTGACGCCGCTCGACCTCGCCAGCAACACGATCACCAGCACCACCACGAGCACCACCAGCCCAAGCGTTCCCGTGTATCGCGCGCCGCTCCGGCTCACCGGCCGGCCCAGGCCTGGCGCCGGCGCCAGCGCCAGCGCCGCGGCCGGCGAGCGCGGCGCACGCGTGCGCCGCCCGCGGCCGCCCCGGCGGACAGCACCAGCGTCGCCGGCAGCGCCAGCAGCACACCCAGCAGCGACACGCTCAGGTCGACCAGCGTGACCAGGCCGAAGTCGCGCAGCATCGCGATGTCCGACAGCGCCAGCACGCCGAAGCCGGCGATCGCGGTGACGCCCGAGGACGCCACCGCCGCACCGGTGCGCCCGTAGGCGCGGCGCAGCGCCTCCACGACGTCGTAGCCCGCCAGCCGCTCCTGTCGATGGCGCTCGGACAGCAGCACGCTGAACTCGGTGGAGATCGCGATCACCAGCGCGCCGAGCGTCACCGACATCGGGTTGAGCGGCACCCGCAGCGCAAACAGGATCAGCGCCGACCAGCCGCTGGCGAGCGCGATCGGCACGAGCGGCACGAGCGCGCGGCGCACGTCGCCGCGGAAGGCCGCCATCAGCACCAGCGCCACCGCGAGCAGGCTCGCCAGCAGCGTCTCCAGGCGACGCCACGGGTCGGCCACCTCGGAGCCGGACTTCGCCGCCAGCACCGACAGGCCGGCGAGGCTGGCGCGCACCCCCGCCGGCGGGTGAAGGCTCGCGCGCATGCTTTCGATCAGCCGCTGCTGCCGGCCGAGGCTCATCAGGCGGATCCCGAACGCCAGCGCCGCGGTGCGCCGGTCCGGCGTGATCACGTCCTGGGAGAAGTAGGCGGGGATCGCCTTCAGCAGGGCGTGTATCTCGGCGCTCGAGAGCTTGCGCGAGCCGCCGGCTCCCTGCGCGTCGAACAGGTCCGGCAGCGAGAAGGCGGGGCACAGGCGCGCGTGCCTGCAGCCGTGGGCGCCGCTGTAGCCGAAGCGCGCCAGCACGCGCCGCTGATAGTCGATCATCCATTCGACCGTCGCCGGCGCGAGCAGGTGCCGGCCTTCCACCAGCAGCTCGATTTCACCGCCCACGCCGGTCGTGCGCTCCACCGCCTGCAGGTTCTGCAGCGAGCCCAGGTTCTGCGGCACCAGCTTGGTGATGTCCGTCTGCACGCCGGTCCGCGAGTCGAGCCCCCAGCCGAGCGCGGCCAGCGCCAGGCCCAGGCCCAGCACCGGCGCGGGGCGGCGCACGCAGCCGACCAGCGCCGCGCGCGTGAGCCCCCGCGTCAGGGGGTTCTCGGCCAGCAGCTCGCGCGCGCCCCGCCAGGCGCTCGCCAGCGATGCGCCCGCGCGGGTGCGTGCCGCGGCGCTCGCCGCTCCCCAGCGGCGCGACCCCGCTGTGCCGGTCTGCGCGCCGCGCAGCGAGAGCGAGATCGTGGCGGCGCCGACGGTGAGCGTGCACAGCAGCGCGAGCAGCACGCCGATCACCAGCAGCACGCCGAAGCCGCGCACCATCGGCACCGGCGAGAGCGTCAGCACCAGCATCGCCGCGGCGCTCGCCGCGGCGGCCGTGGCGATCGTCGGCGCGCCGGCGCGCGCCGCGCGAGCCACCAGCGCCGCCGCCCCCGGCGCCGCCGCGCCCAGCGCCGACCCGCCCGGCCCCGCCGCCCCCGGCACCGCCACGCCCGGCGCCGACCCGCCCGGCGCCGACCCGCCCGGCGCCGCCCCGCCCGGCCCCGGCGCGCGGCGCAGCTCCCACTCGCCGGCCGCCCGCTCGGCCTCCTCCTGCACGCGCGCCTGGAACTGGATCGCGTAGTCGACCGCGAGGCCCACCAGCACCGGCAGCACCGCGATCGAGGCCATCGTCAGCGAGGAGCCGGCGAGCCACAGCACGCCGAAGGTGAGCGCGGCCGCCAGCAGCGCCAGCGCCAGCGGCGCCAGCCGCGGGCGCCCCGTGAAGACCAGCCCCAGCATCGCCGCCATCACCAGCGCCACCGCCACCAGCAGCAGCTCGATCGAGTGGCTGATCGAGCTGGTCAGGTCGGACACGATCACCGGCTCGCCCGTCACCACGTAGCTCTCGCCGTGCGCCAGCCGCCACTGGGGCATCCGCACCGCCCGGCGGATCAGGGCGATCGTGCGCTCGCGCTGGGCTTCGCTGAGGCCCGCCCTCATGCGCACCGACACGAGCGCGGCGTCGCGGCTGGGGAACAGGTAGGCGAAGCGCGCCTTGGGCGTGCCGGCCGGCTTGCTCGAGTCGAACACCACGTTCGAGACGAAGTTGGCGTCTTCCAGGCTCGGCCTGCTGGTGATGCCGTATTCGAGCGCCTGCGTGAGGAGCCGCGACTGGAACGAGGCCATCGTCACCCTGCGCGCCTGGCTGCCCAGCTGGCGCGCCTGCACGCGCGTGAGCCCCCGCGCGAGCGCCGCGCGTTCGACCAGTTTGCGCGCGTGCGCCGCCTGCGCTTCGGCGTGACGCGTCTCGGCCGTGAGCTGATCGTCGATCTGTTCGGCCGCCTCGTTCAGGAACGTGCCGGGCCCGAACGCCACCTTGACCGTGTGCGCGCGCGCCAGCTGCCCGCACGGCCCGTCCACCCCGCCCTCGTCGGCCAGCGCGCGCCTGGGCGTGTTGCCCGACAGGCACCCCTCCAGGCCGGCCAGGCGCCCGATGTCCGAGCTCAGCACCAGCTGCTGCAGATCGCCCTTGACCATCACCACGATCGGCTCTTCGCCGAAGGCGCGGTAGTAGCGCTGGGTGGCCCGGTACTGCGAGCTCGTGCTCGACACCAGCGTGCTGGTGGCCGCGGTCGGGCGCAGCTGCGAGGCCAGCAGCGCGGCTGCCAGCCCCAGCGCGAGCGCCGCTGCGATCACCGCTCGCGGGCGGCGCGCCGCGCCGCCCGCGAGCGCGGAGAACAGGCGCGCAGCGTTGCTCACGTCAGCCGGCTGACGGCGCGCCGCGCCGGCAGCGCTACTCCATTCCCAGCGGTCCGGCGGCTTCGCCGGAGAGGAACTGGCGCACGAACGGGTTCTCCGAGGCGAACAGCTCCTCGGCGGGGCCCGACTCCACGATGCGCCCCTTCCACAGCACCGAGATGTGCTCGGCCACCCGGCGCGCGCTCATGATGTCGTGCGTGATCACCACGTAGCAGCCGCCGTTCTCGGCGTGGACCTCCTTGATCAGCTCGCACAGCAGCGCGGTGCGCACCGGGTCCAGGCCCGAGTCCGGCTCGTCGAACAGCACGATTTCGGGGTCGAGCACGAGCGCGCGCGCGAAGCCCGCGCGCTTGCGCATGCCTCCAGAGAGCTCGTTGGGCATCTTCTGGCCCTCGCCGCCGAGGCCCACCTCGCGCATGCGGCGGTTGACGATTTCGGCGATCTCCTCCTCGCCCTTCTCGGTGTGCTGGCGCAGCGGGAAGGCCACGTTGTCGTACAGGTTCAGCGACCCGAACAGCGCGCCGTCCTGGAACAGCACGCCGAACTTGCGCCGCAGCTCGAACAGCTCCTCGTCTTTGAGGCTGGGGATCGAGCGGCCGTGCACGATCACGTCGCCCTGGTCGGGGTAGAGCAGCCCGACGATGTGCTTGATGCACACCGACTTGCCCGTGCCGGAGGGCCCGATGATCATCGAGATCTTGCCCTCCGGCAGTCCCATGTTCAGGCCGCGCAGCACGTGGTTGCGCCCGAAGGACTTGTGCACCTCCACGAACTCGATCGCGTCCGGCGCCTGCGACGGGCGGATCGTGCCCGTGTGGTAGCGGAACTCGTCCTGCTCGCCCGCGCCCACCCCTGCGGCCGCGTCGGGCCGGCGCTGCTCGCCGGCCACGCTCAACCCCCGATCGGCGCGCGTGCGTTGGTGCCCCAGAAGATCTGGGTGCCGAACGCGTCGATCACGTTGACCAGGATCAGGTTGAGCACCATCGACTTGGCGGTGGCACGGCCCACGCCCACGGGCCCGCCGCTCGCGTTATAGCCGTAATAGCAGGCCACCAGCACGATCGCGGTCGAGATCGCGAGGCCCTTGATCACGCTGTAGAGGAAGTCCGTGGGATTCTGGAACTGCCAGAAGATCAGCAGATACCCCCCCGAGGACGTGTACCCCAGCTGGTCGACGATCGCCAGGTAGGAGGCGAGGAAGCCGACGCCGATCGCGGAGATGTACATGAACGGCAGCACGATCCACGCCGCCAGCAGCCGCGTCGCACACAGGAACACCATCGAGTCGACGCCCATCACCTCGAGCGCGTCGATCTCCTCGGAGATGCGCATCGCGCCGAGCTCGGCCACGATGCCGGTGCCGACCTTCGCCGACATCATGTAGCCGAACACCAGCGGCACCGCCTCGCGCAGGTTGCACCAGGCGGCGAACACGCCCGCGTAGTTGGGCGTGCCGGTGGACTGGTTGAAGTAGGCCGCCTGGATACCGCAGCCGCCGAGCCCGATCAGGAACACCAGTGACCAGATCACCGTGGTGGAGCCCACGATCAGTATGCCCGACTGGCGCAGCGCCTCGCCGAAGAAGCGGAACACGCGCAGGCTCCACACGTCGCGCACCACGGTGCCGGCGAAGCGCGCCATCACCCCCGCCGTTTCCAGCCATTCGCGCGGCATCACGAGCAGTTCGTTCATCGCCTGCGCTCGCTCACTTGATGACGAGGATCTGCGGGTGCGTGGCCAGCAGCGTCTGCGTGAACACGTAGTTGAAGGCGCCGATGCCGAGGAAGGCGATCACCACCGCCTCGTTGACCGCGCGGCCCACGCCCTCGGCGCCGCCGGAGGCGGTCATGCCCTTGTAGCAGCACACGATCGCGATGATCGCCCCGAACACGGTGGTCTTCAGCACCGAGCCCCACAGGTCGGTCACGTCCGCGTTGGACAGCAGCGTCGACCAGAACGGCCCCAGCGGCTGGCCGTTGAAGATCTCGGCCACGACGCCGCCGTAGATGCCGAACAGCAGCGCGTAGATGTCGAACAGGCCGGTGACCACCATCAGCGAGAGGAAGCGCGGCACCACCAGGTTCTTCACCGGGTCCACGCCCAGCACCTGCAGGGCGTCGAGCTCCTCGCGCACCTTGCGCGCGCCGAGGTCCGCCGTGATCGCCGTGCCGGCCACGCCCGCCACCACGATGGCGGTGATGAACGGGCCGATTTCGCGCACCACCTCGATCACGAAGAAGCCGCCGAGCCGGTCGAGCGCGCCGAACAGCCTGAGGAAGTCCGCCGCCTGCAGCCCCGGCGCCCCGTAGTCGATCGCGATCGTCGAGAGCAGCAGCGGAAACCACACCAGCCGCAGCGTGAACAGGAACTGCGAGACGAGCTCGCCGCCGTAGGGGTAGGGCGGGCGCAGCGCCGACCACACGGTGCGCCCGGTGAGGATCATCATGTCCCCGAATTCCTCGAGGACGTGCCTCGCCGTCGGGCCGACTCGCTCGGCGACGCTGCGAACCATCTGTAGCCCTGCCCCTCCTCCCGGTCGCGGTCAGTCCCGCCGAACTCTAGGGTATGCGCCCGCGGCACGCCACCGATCGCCTGCCACGGGCGTTGCGCCGGCCGCGTCCGGCCGCCAGCCGCACTGGTATCGTGGCGCGAACAGTGAGGGGAGGTTGGAAAGGCTTCCGCGCGGCTCGCGGCGACGCCCGCGAGACCCTCGGACCGGCGCGGCGCCTCGGCGCGCTCGCCGCAGCCGCGGCCTGCGCGCTGCTCGCGGCGGGCTGCGGCGGCGGCAGCCGTCAGGACGCCGGCGAACCGGCCGGGACGTTCGCCGTGCGCCTCGTGCGCGCGAGCTTCCCGGCGAAGCAGACGATTGCGCGGCAGGCCAAGCTCGAGATGGTGGTGCGCAACACCGGCACGCGCACCGTCCCCAACCTCGCCGTCACGCTCGACTCGTTCGCCTACAACTCGCGCTATCCCGAACTGGCCGACCGCGAACGCCCGGTGTGGGCGATCGAACGCGGCGCCGGCGGCGTCGCCTCGCCGCCCGTCGAAAGCGAGCAGATCAGCCAGCCAGGCGGCGGACAGACGGCCTACGTGAACACGTGGGCGTTCGGGCCGCTCAAGGTCGGCGCCAGCCGCACGCTCAGCTGGCGCGTGGTGCCGGTCAAGTCCGGCTCCTGGACGGTGCACTACACGCTCGCCGCCGGCCTCGCCGGCAAGGCCAAGGCGAGGCTCGCCTCCGGCGACCCCGTGCACGGGAAGTTCGCGGTGCAGATCGCGCCCGCGCCGGCGCTCACGCACGTCAACCCCTCCACCGGGCACGTCGAAGCCGGCCAGTTCCCGCTCAGCCCATAGCGGTTCCCCGCCGGTGCGCGGGCGATGAGGCAGTCGCCGCCCGCGCACCGGATGCGCCGTCGAAGCGCGGGACGGGCGCGCCGGCGGCGGGCCGTCGCGTTTGGCCCGCTGTCGAAAGATCGGGCCCGCGATTTCGCCATTCGGTGATCCCCTTCGGCGGGCGTGGCATTACGATTGCGTTCCGGCTTCGCGGCCCGCGTGGTTGCGCTCTCGTGGTCAGACGAGCCGTCGCATCTCAGCCCTTCTCGAGGAGGAATCGACCGAGCCCATGCCCAGGACCCGCCAGCAGAACGTCACAGCCGCGCAGTGGAGCGCCAACGGCGCCGCGCTCGGGTCGCCCGACCTGACGCTCCCCGACAACCAGGTGTTCGGGGCGAACGTGTTCTCCCCCGCCGTCCAGCGCCACCGCCTGCCCAAGCACGTCTACAAGGCGCTGCACCGCACGCTCGCGCGCGGCGAGGCGCTCGACACCTCGCTCGCGGACGCGGTCGCGCAGGCGATGAAGGAATGGGCGATGGAGAAAGGCGCCACGCACTACACGCACTGGTTCCAGCCGCTCACCGGCTCCACCGCCGAGAAGCACGACTCCTTCTACGGCCCCGCCGGCGACGGCACCGCGATCGCGGAGTTCTCCGGCAAGGAGCTGATCCAGGGCGAGCCCGACGCCTCCTCCTTCCCCACCGGCGGCATCCGCGCCACCTTCGAGGCGCGCGGCTACACCGCCTGGGACCCCACCAGCCCGGCCTTCATCCTCGAGAACCCCAACGGCGCGCTGCTGTGCATCCCCACCGCCTTCACCTCCTGGACCGGCGAGGCGCTCGACCACAAGATCCCGCTGCTGCGCTCGATGGACGCGCTCTCGACCGTGGCCGTGGGCGCGCTCGCAGAGCTCGGCGTCGAGGAGGCCTCGCGCGTGTTCACCACCACCGGCTGCGAGCAGGAGTACTTCCTGATCGACGAGCAGTACTACTTCGAACGGCCCGACCTGGTCACCACCGGACGCACGCTGTTCGGCGCCAAACCACCCAAGGGCCACGAGCTCGACGACCACTACTTCGGCTCGATCCCCGAGCGCGTGCTGGCCTACATGCTCGAGCTCGAGCTGGAGCTGGCCAAGCTGGGCGTGCCGATCAAGACGCGCCACAACGAGGTCGCGCCCAACCAGTACGAGGTGGCGCCGATCTTCGAGAACTCCAACGTCGGCTCCGACCACCAGATGATCACGATGCAGATCATGCAGAACACCGCGCGGCGCTACGGGCTGGTGTGCCTGCTGCACGAGAAGCCGTTCGCCGGCGTCAACGGCTCGGGCAAGCACAACAACTGGTCGATGGGCACCGACACCGGGCTGAACCTGCTCGACCCCGGCGACACGCCGCACGAGAACCTCGTGTTCCTGTTCTTCTGCGCCGCCGTGATCCAGGCCGTCAACAAGCACCAGGCGCTGCTGCGGGCGTCGATCGCGAGCGCCGGCCAGGACCACCGCCTCGGCGCCAACGAGGCGCCCCCGGCGATCATCTCGATCTTCATGGGCGCCGAGCTCGAGAAGGTCTTCACAGCGATCGAGACCGGCAAGGTGCAGCCCTCCAAGCCCGGCTCCTTCCTCGGTCTCGGCACGCCCGTGCTGCCGCCGCTGCCGCTGCACGGGGGCGACCGCAACCGCACCAGCCCGTTCGCCTTCACCGGCAACAAGTTCGAGTTCCGCGCGCTCGGGTCGAACTCCTCGCCGGCCTTCCCCAACACCGTGCTCAACACGATCGTGGCGGAGTCCGTCGACGACCTGGCCGGCAAGCTGAAGACGGCGCTCAAACGCTCCGGCGCGACGCTCGAGAAGGCCGTCACGAGCGTCGTCAAGGACGCCTGGGTCGCCAACAAGCAGGTCGTCTTCGACGGCGACGGCTACTCCGAGGAGTGGCACAAGGAGGCCGAGAAGCGCGGCCTGGCCAACCTCAAAACCACGCCCGACGCGCTGCCCTGGCTGACCGACAAACAGACCGTGGCCGCCTTCAAGAAGTACAAGGTGCTGTCCAAGCGCGAGCTCGAGTCGCGCGAGGAGGTGTTCACCGAGCAGTACGTCATCAACATCAACATCGAGGCCGAGACCGCGGCCTCGATCGCGCGCACGATGCTGCTGCCCGCCGCCGTGCGGCACCTGAACGAACTCAAGGCCACCGGCCTGGAGGAGCTCGTCGAGGAGGTCGAGCCGGTCGTCAAGGAGCTGCAGTACGCGATCGTCAAGCTCGAGGACGCCAACCTCGACGAGAACCACCCCGAGGGCGCGCACAAGGAGGCGCTTTACATGCGCGACACGGTGATCGCAGCGATGGACGACGTGCGCGAGGTCGCCGACCGCCTCGAGCGGATCGTCGCCGACGACCTGTGGCCGCTGCCGAAGTACTCGGAGATGCTCTTCATCAAGTAGCCGGCGGGTGACGCGGCCGAGCCGGCGGGTGACGCGGCCGAGCCGGGCGGGTGACGCGGCCGGCGGAGCGGGTCGAGTGCCAGCTCACCCCGCTCCGCTCGCGGCCGTCATCTCGCCGCCGCGAACCCCGGCGGCGGCGAGCTCCCCTCACGGAAGCTCGTAGGCGCGGCCCACCGGCTCGCCGTAGGTGCAGTCCAGCACCTGCGGACAGCGCTGCAGCCAGCCGTAGTCCCAGCCGGGCTGCATCGTCAGCACGATCGCCAGCTCGTAGTCTTCGGGCCCGAAGCCGGAGGCGTCGCGGCGCGGGTCGGGGTCGACCGTGAACATATCCTCGCCGTCCACGCGCAGCACCGGCACCAGCGGGTCGTGGTAGTCGACGCGCACGTCTTCGGCCGCCAGCCAGGAGATGATCTCCACCGCCGGCGAGCCGCTGCAGTCGGCCACGCCCGGCTTGTACGCCGCCCCCACCACCAGCACGCGCGCGTCGCGCAGCCGCCCGCCGCTGCGCAGCAGCAGCTCGTGCGCGCGCATCGCCACCAGGCCCGGGCGCGCCGCGATCGTCTGCATCGCGCCCTCCAGCACGGGCGAGCCGCGCCCGCGCTCGCGCAGCGGGCCCAGCAGGTGGTAGGGGTCCACGCCGACCGCGTGGCCGCCCACGCCCGCCGAGGCACGGTGCGCCATGAAGCCAAACGGCTTGCTGGCCGCGGCCGCCGTCACCTCGGCCGCGTCCAGGCGCTGCGCGCGGCACGCGTCGGCGATCTCGAACGCGAGCGCCACGTTGACCGCACGGAAGGCGCTCTCATACAGCTTCGCCATCTCCGCCGCCTCGAGCGAGGACACCCGTTGCAGGCGCTGGCTGATCGGCGCCAGCAGCCGTGCGGCCCGCTCGTAGCTGGCCTCGCTCACGGCGCCCACCACGCGCGGCGTCAGCAGCTGGTCGTGCTCGGGCACGCCGGCGTCGATGCGCGCCGGCGAGCAGGCCACGTGCACCTCCTCGCCGGCGCGCAGGCCGCGGCGGGCCAGCGGCGCCACCAGCAGCTCGCGCGTGGCGCCCACGTGGCCGGCGCTGGCCAGCACCAGCGTCTGTCCCTCGTGCGCGCACTCCACCACCGCCGCGCAGGCGCGCCGCAGCGCCTCGAGGTTCGGCGCGCGCACCGCGTCGAGGATCGCCGGCACGCAGATCAGCACCCAGTCCGCCTCGCGCGCCTGCTCGATCTCCTCGCCCAGCACGAAGTCCTCGTCGGCCAGGCGCTCGCGCAGCTCTTCGGCGCGCACGTCGAGCAGCTCCGCGCGCCCGCTCCGGATCTCGCGCAGGCGCGAGGGCGAGGTGTCGATCCCCAGCACGCGCATGCCCGCGCGCCGCAGCGCCAGCGCGCTCGGCAGGCCGGTGTGGCCGAGGCCCACCACCGCCGCCGTGCCGTGCCGCGCCGCCGTCTCGCGCACGATCCGCGCCGGCCCCGCCGCCGCCTCGCAGGCGGGCCGCGCGCGGCGCACCCGGGCCGCGCTCAGCTCGAGCTCCCGCACCGCTGCCTCGAGCACAGAATCAGGCGTCATGTCTACCCCTTGTGATGCTTGCCCCGGCCGAGCCTCGCGACCCGGCCCTCGAGTCCCGGCGCGGATCCCGTGTGGCTTGTCCCCCGCACGAGCGTCCCGCTCGATCCTCGCGCAGCCAGTATTGGACGCGCCGGGACCGCCTTCCCGAGATGTTCGACGCTTGGCGGATGGCGGCGGCCCGGGCGGACCTCAGGCTGTCGGCCGTTTCGGGCAGCGGCGATGGGTGCCAAGGGTGCCGGCGCCGGACGGCTCGGGCGACCGTCTGGCCCGCCCCAGCGACCATCTAGCATTCACACATGGCCGAGCGCGACTACCTGCGGGCGATCAGCGAGCGCGTCGTCGTCTACGACGGCGGCATGGGCGCCACGCTCGAGCAGTTCCCGCTCACTGCGGAGGACTACGGGGGCCTGCAGGGCAAGTGCCACGAGGCGCTGGTGCTGAACCGCCCCGACGTGATCGAGGGGGTGCACGCCTCGATGCTCGACGCCGGCGCGGAAGTGCTCGAGACCGACACCTTCCAGGGCTCGCGGCTGAAGCTCGGCGAGTGGGGCCTCGCCGACTACACCGTCGAGATCAACACCAGGGCCGCCGAGATCGCGCGCAAGGCCGCGGGCTCCCACCGCTACGTCGCCGGCTCGATCGGGCCCACTGGCTACCTGCCCGCCTCGGAGGACCCCGCGCTCGGGCAGGTCCGCTTCGGCGAGCTCGTCGAGGTCTTCGCCGAGCAGGCCGAGGGCCTGATCGACGGCGGCGCCGATCTGATCATCATCGAGACCGCGCAGGACATCCTCGAGGTCAAGGCAGCCGTGTTCGGCGCCCGCGCCGCCTTCAGGAGCGCCGGACGCACGCTCCCCATCCACACCTCCGTCTCGCTGCTGCCCAACGGCGGCAAGATGCTGCTCGGCACCGACATCTCCGCCGTGCTCGCCACGCTCGAGGCGCTGAAGGTCGACGTGATCGGCCTGAACTGCTCCACCGGCCCCGAGGACATGCGCGACGCGATCCGCTTTCTCGGCGAGTTCTCCCCCGTGCCCGTCGCGTGCATCCCCAACGCCGGCCTGCCCCTGCAGGGGCCCGACGGCGAGACCATCTTCCCCGAGCAGCCCGAGCCGCTCGCCGAGGCGCTCGCGGAGTTCGTCGAGCGCTACGGCGTGGGCGTCGTCGGCGGCTGCTGCGGCACCACCCCCGCGCACATCGCCGCGATCGCACAGCGCGTCGCAGGTCGCAGTGTCGGGCCCCGTCCCGCACCACGAACGCCGCACATCTCATCGATGATCGCCGCAACCCCGCTGGCTCAGGAGCCGGCGCCCACGATGGTCGGCGAGCGCGTCAACTCGCAGGGCTCGCGCAAGGCCAAGGAGCTGCTGCTCGCCGAGGACTACGACGGCCTAGCGCAGATCGCCGAGGACCAGGTCACCGGCGGCGCGCACGTGCTCGACGTGTGCGTCGCGCTGACCGAGCGCAGCGACGAGGACGAGCAGATGCGGCTCACGGTGAAGAAGATCTCGCTCACGCAGCCTGCGCCGATCCAGGTCGACTCGACCGAGCCGGAGGTGATCGAACGGGCGCTCGAGCAGATACCCGGACGCGCCATCGTCAACTCCGTCAACCTCGAGGCCGGCCGCGCCAAGCTCGACCGCGTCGTGCCGCTCGCGCTCGCCCACGGAGCCGCCCTGATCGCGCTCACGATCGACGAGGTGGGGATGGCCAAGACGGCGCAGCGCAAGCTCGAGATCGCCAGGCGCATCCGCGAGCTGTGCTGCGAGGAGCACGGCCTCGACCCGAAGCTCTTGATCTTCGACTGCCTCACGTTCACGCTCACCACCGGCGAGGAGGAGTGGCGGCCGTCCGCGGTCGAGACGATCGCCGGGATCAAGGCGATCAAGGAGCAGATCCCCGACGTGAAGACCTCGCTGGGGGTCTCCAACGTCTCCTTCGGCGTCGGCGCCAGTGCGCGCGCCGTGCTCAACTCGGTGTTCTTGCACCACTGCGTGGACGCCGGCCTCGACCTCGCGATGGTCAACCCCAACCACATCACCCCCTACGCCGAGATCCCCGACGCCGAGCGCCAGCTCGCCGACGACCTCGTGTTCAACCGCCGTGAGGACGCGCTCGAGCGCTTCATCGAGCACTTCGAGTCCAAGGGCCCCGAGGACGCTTCGCAAGGCGCTGCCGACCCCACCGAGGGCATGGAGCCCGAGCAGGCGCTGCACTTCCACATCCTCCGCCGCCGCCGCGAGGGCGTCGAGCAGTGGATCGATAAGAGCGTCGAGAAGATCGGCGCGGTGCCCACGCTCAACGACGTGCTGCTGCCGGCGATGAAAGAGGTCGGCGACAAGTTCGGCGCCGGGGAGCTGATCCTGCCGTTCGTGCTGCAGTCAGCCGAGGTGATGAAGCGCGCGGTCGCGCAGCTGGAGAAGTACCTCGACAAGATCGAGGGCTACACCAAGGGCACCGTCGTGCTGGCCACGGTGTTCGGCGACGTGCACGACATCGGCAAGTCGCTCGTCAACACGATCCTCACCAACAACGGCTACACCGTGGTGGACCTCGGCAAGCAGGTGCCGATCCAGACGATCCTCGACGCCGCCCAGGAGCACCGCGCCACGGCGATCGGCCTGTCCGCGCTGCTCGTCTCGACCTCCAAGCAGATGCCGGCCTGCATCGCCGAGCTGCACGCCAAGGGGCTCGAGTTCCCCGTGCTGATCGGCGGCGCCGCCATCAACCGCGCCTTCGGCTTCCGCGCGCTCTACCCCGGCGGCAAGGACTCCGAGGAGGTCTACGAGCCCGGCGTGTTCTACTGCAAGGACGCCTTCGAGGGCCTGGCGGTGATGGACCAGCTGGTCGACGAAGGCGCGCGCGCCGCGCTCACCGAGAAGCTGCGCGCGAGCGCGAGCGCGTTCCGCGAGAAGGGCGAGGAGCCCGAGGAGGAGCTCGACCTCTCCGACGACTCCGTGCGCTCTCCCGCCCGCACCGACGCCCCCGTGCCCACGCCGCCGTTCTGGGGCGTGCGCGAGATCCCCGTGGACATGGACGAGGTCTACCGCCACCTCGACACGCACGTGCTGTTCAAGCTCCACTGGGGCGGGCGCGGCGTCAAAGGCGAGGCCTGGCAGGCGCTCCTGCGCGAGGACTTCCGCCCGCGCCTGGAGCGCATGTGGCGCGAGCAGACCTACCTGCACCCGCGCGCGCTGCTCGGCTTCTTCCCCTGCTATGCGCTCGGCAATGAGATCGTGGTCCTGCAGGCGCCCGCGGAGGGCGAGCGACCGCGCGCCGACGCCGCCGAGCTCACCCGCTTCGTGTGCCCGCGCCAGCCCAAGGGCGACCGCATCTGCCTCGCCGACTTCTTCCGCCCCGCCGTCGACGGCCAGCCGCCGCAGGAGCTCGACGTGATCGCGTTGCAGGCGGTCACCGTCGGCTCGCAGGTCACCGAGCTGATGGCCAAGCTCGAGACCGATGGCGAGTTCGCCGAGCAGCTCTACGTGCACGGCCTCGGCGTGCAGACCGCGGAGGGCCTGGCGGAGTGGCTGCACTGGCGTGTGCGCGAGATGCTCGGCATCGACGCCGCGCAGGGCCGGCGCTACTCATGGGGCTACCCCGCCGTGCCCGACCAGTCCGAGCACCTGAAGGTGCAGCAGCTGCTCGACCTGAGCCAGATCGGCATGGGCATCACCGACGGCTACGCGCCCGACCCCGAGCAGTCCACGCTGGCACTGGTGGCGCACCACCCGCAGGCGACCTACTTCGGCACCAAACAGGGCAGGCTGCTGGCGAACGGCTCCCCCGACGACCTCATCCGCGGCTCAGGCCGCGACCCCTCGCTGTTCGGCGATCCCGGCGACGGCGAGCCGCCGCCGGGTTCGGTCGAAGAGGAGGACCCGCAGCCGGGCGAGCCGGCGATGGCCGGCGAGGGCGCCTAGGCGCGGCTCGGCGCGCCCGCCGTCAGCGCGCGCACGCTCGGCTGCGCCGCGGCCATCGCCAGCACCTGCTCGCCGGTGAGCGGCCTGGCGAAGTGGAAGCCCTGCCCGAAGTCGCAGGAGATGCCGCGCAGGCGCTGCAGCTGGGCGTGGCTCTCGATCCCCTCCGCCACCGCCTTCAGCTTGAAGATGCGCGCCAGCTGCACGATCGTGGCGGTCAGCTCCTGCATCTCCGGGCTGGGGTCGGCGAGGAACGAGCGGTCGATCTTGAGCACGTCGACCGGCAGCTGGCGGATGTAGTTCAGCGAGGAGTAGCCGGTGCCGAAGTCGTCGATCGCGAGTTTCACGCCGAGCGAGCGCAGCGCCTTCAGCCGCAGCAGGCTCAGCTCCATGTCCTGCATCATCACGCTCTCGGTGAGCTCCAGCGTGAGGCTCGACGCGGGGATGGCGCTCTCGTGCAGGGCGGCGCGCACCTCGTCGATCAGCTGCGGGCGCTGCAGCTGCCAAACCGACACGTTCACCGCCATCGACAGCGCCGGCACGCGCGGGCAGGCGCGCTGCATGTGCGCGGCCCACGCGCACGCCTCGCGCAGGATGTGGCGTCCGATCGGCACGATCATGCCGGTGTCCTCCAGCAGCGGCACGAACTCGAGTGGCGCGATCGTGCCGCGCGCCGGGTGCTCCCAGCGCACCAGCGCCTCCATACCCGCCATGTCCCCGCGCGCCAGGTCCATGATCGGCTGGTAGCGCAGCGTGAACTCGCCCGCGTCCAGCGCACGCTGCAGGTCGCTCTTGAGCTCCAGCCGTTCGAGCGCGCGGGCGTGCATCTCCGGCTGGAAGATCTGGTAGTGGTCCGAGCCGTTCTCCTTGGCCATGTACAGCGCCGCGTCGGCGTCGCGCAGCAGCTCCTCGGCGCCGGCCCCCGGCTCGCCGGCGGTGCCGCGGTCGCTGAACGCGATCCCCACCGTGCAGGCCACCGCCACCTCCCTGCCCGCCAGCGCGATCGGCAGCTTCAGCGCGTCCATCACGCGCCGCGCGATCTCGATCGCCTGCAGCTCGCTCTCGGTGTCGTGGATCAGCACCGCGAACTGGTCGCCGCCGAGGCGGGCGGCGGTGTCGCTCGGGCGCATGCAGTCCTCCAGGCGGCGCGCCAGCTCCCGCAGCACTGTGTCACCGGCCGCGTGGCCGAGGCCGTCGTTGACGCTCTTGAGGTCGTCGACGTCGAGGAACAGCACCGCCACCGGCAGGCGGTCGCGGCGCTGGCCGG
Source organism: Solirubrobacteraceae bacterium (assembly GCA_035508735.1). Classification (GTDB taxonomy): domain Bacteria; phylum Actinomycetota; class Thermoleophilia; order Solirubrobacterales; family Solirubrobacteraceae; genus Palsa-744. The sequence continues at coordinate 27,254 of DATJMM010000062.1, forward strand.
CGAGCGCGTGCTCCACGCGGTCGCGGAACAGCGCCCGGTTGGGGAGCTCGGTGAGCGCGTCGTGGAAGCTCAGGTGCTCCAGCTCCGCCCGCGCGGCGCGCTCGGTCAGCTCCACCATCTGCACCGCCAGCTCCTCGTTGCGGCGGACGATCCCCGCCATGCGCATCAGCGCCAGCGCGAACATGAAGGCGGAGGCCCCCACCAGCACGTACAGGTCGAGCGCCTTGTGCAGCGCCGCGCACACCACGATCAACAGCGGCACGCTGAAGCTCGCGCAGCTGAGCAGCGCCAGCCGGCTGCGCGTGAGGTGGCCGTCGGACTCCGGGCCGGGCGTGGAGAGCAGCCGCATCGAGGGGTGCAGGGCCGCGGTGCCGAGCAGGCCGTAGTAGATCGCCCAGCCGACGTCCACCGCGCCGCCGGTGCCGTGCAGTCCGCCCAGCAGCTCGGCGCCGTAGACCACGTCGGTGAGCAGCAGCACCACCGCGCTGGCCAGCAGGAACGCGAACGCCGGCTCGCGCCGGTGGCTGCCGGCGGCCACGCGCGCCAGCACCCCCAGCACGAGGATGTCCATCGACGGGTAGGCCATCGAGGTCAGCCGTCCCAGCAGCGACAGCGAGCGCACGTCGGCGTAGGGCGCGATCAGGAACACCCACAACAGCGTCGCCAGCGCCAGCGCGACGATCAGCGCGTCGATCAAGCGCGCCTGGTCGCGCCGCTCGTTGCGTTCGCGCACGACCAGCAGCATGCCGGCCACCAGCAGCGGATAGAAGGCGAGGTGGAAGGGGTCCGCCGGCGAGGGGAATGGCAGCGGCTCGCCGAACAGCCGCATGTAGTTGTAGGCGAGCACGTCGCTGGTGACGAACATCGCCTGCCCCGTGGCCAGCAGGTACCAGGGCAGGCGGTGCCCGGCCGGGCTCCGGCGCGCGCCCGCGACCAGGGCGACCACGCTCGAGCCGCCGATCAGGTTGAACACCAGGCCGCTGCGCAGCGGCGAGGGGCCCCACGCCTGCGCCAGCGTGTACGCCAGCGTGAGCGCCAGCACGCCGGCGAGGTAGAGCCACCACGTGCGTCGGGCCAACGCCCCTCGGACGGCGGCGCCGCCCGCAGATGCGCCGGCGGCGCTCACGACCTCAGCCGCGCCAGCTCCGCACGGACGAGCCGCGTGTCGATCAGGCGGGGGCTCGGACGCCCGCCGTGAACGCCCGCCGTGGGCCGTGCGTCGCGTGTTTCGCCCCCCGCCTGCTCGGCGCGGGCGTGCCGCGGCGCGCCGCCGGTCGAGCGGGGGTGCAGGTGACGATGTCCACGGGCATGGGCTGCATGCCGCGGCGATGCGACGGTGGTTGAGCTCCGCACGCGTCAGGTATCGGGTTCGTTCCCACTGACCTGAACGTTTGCAACGGCTCGCTTCGGTTTGCCGCGGTCTGCGGCGCGCGCTCCCGCGCTAGTCCTCCTCGCGGGGCGGCGGGCGGAACAGGATGCGCTTGACCTCCTCCGCGGAGCCGCCGCCGAGGCGCAGCGCGGTCTGGAAGCCCTCCGCGCCCAGCTCGCCCGCGTCGAGCGCGCGGCGCAGCTCGTTGAGCGCCGCCAGGTCCTCGTCGCGGACCTGCTCGCGCGCGGTCTCGAGCAGGATCAGGTGGCGCGGGCGCTTGAGCGCCGCCGCGGCGCGCACGAACGGCTCGCGTGCCGCCGGCTCGAGCCCGTCGAGCGCCAGCACCACCGTCTCGCGCGCCTGCAGGCGCTTGGACACAGCCGCGCGCAGCAGCTCGGCGGCGCGCTCGTCGAGCTGCTCGTCCGGCACCCGGCCCTTCAGCAGCGCGCGCACCCTGGCCGGCGACAGCACGCTGGCGCGGTCCTCGATCAGCCGCTCCAGGAAGCGGTCTCGCTGCGGTTGCGAGGCGCATGCGAGCACCAGCAGGCTGCCGGGCGAATAGCGCAGCCGGTCGGCCGGCGCGAGCACGCGGCAGTGCACCGTGAGGTCTGCCGGGCGGGGCGGCGCGCCCTCGCGGCGGGGCCGGTCCGATGACCAGCCTCCGCGCTCGTCGTCTGAGATCTTCACGCTGCGCGCGGGCGGCTTCGAGGACATGCACCCCATCATGCCTAAACGCGGGCGCACACGCGACCGCGACCTCGCCGCGGAGCGTCGCTTCGTCGCAGCGGCCCCCCTTTCAGCCCACCGAGCGCTCTGCGACCAGCGCGACCTTGGCGTCGCGAGGCAGGCGTTTGATGCGCGCCTCCTCGCGCCGCGCGCTGGCGCGGTCGGCCATCGGCAGCGCGAGCGCCAGCTCCACCGGCAGGCGGCTGGCGGTGTAGCGACTGGCGCGGCCTTCGCGGTGCAGGGCCAGGCGTCGCTGCACGTCGGTGCTCCAGCCGGTGTAAAGCGAGCCGTCGGCGCAGCGCAGCAGGTACACCCAGGCGTCAGCCAAGCGAGTCGGCCGTGGCGTCGCGCCCGCCCGCCGCAGCTCCCGGCAGCGGCCCCAGCTTGACCGGTGCGGCGTGCATCGCGCGCAGGCGCACCTCGCGCCACGACAGGCCCTCGTTGAGCAGCGCCGGCCCCCCCATCACGAGCGCAGCCGCGAGCTCCACCACCTGCAGCACGATCCCGTAGGCGATCGCTTCGGGCGTGGAGGCGTGGTAGGCGCCCGCCAGCACCGCCACGCAGGCCGCCTGGAAGATGCCGAAGTTGGCCGGCGTGGCGGGCACCACGGCGGTGACGTTGACCGCGAACAGCACGCCGGCGGCGGCGCCGGCGGCGGCCTGCGCGTGCAGGCCGAGGCCCAGCGCGATCAAGAGCAGCCAGCAGGCCAGCCACTGCAGCGCCCAGGCGCCGAGCTGGGTGGCGACGGCGACGCCCGCGCGGCGCGGCTGGGAGAACACGCGCAGCCCGCGGCGCAGGCGCACGAGTGAGCGTCGCGCGGAGACGAGCAGCGCCTGTGCGCGACGCCAGCGAGACAGCGCGGCGGGCGGCACCAGCACCGGCACGAGCGCCAGCGCGACCAGCGCGGCCAGCGGCGCCAGCGCGAGCAGCATCAGCGCGCGGTCGTGGCGATCGAGCACGCTCACCGTGGACAGCGCGAAGCCGCCGAGCGTCACCAGCGCGAGCAGGTTGAGCAGCGTCTGCGAGACCATCGTGCCGAGCACCAGCGGCAGCGTCTCGCGCGCCCTGCCGAGCCGGCGCGCCACGATCAGCGCGCGCGCGGGCTCGCCCAGCCTCGCCGGCAGCGAGGCCGACATCAAGACGCCGATGAACGTCCCCTGCATCGCATCACGGCGTTTGGCGCGACGCCAGGTGGGCGCGGCCGCGAGGATCGCGTGCCACGCGATCGCACGCGCGAACATCGCCGCGCACATCAGCGCGAAGGCGACGGCGATCAGGCCCGGCTTGGACGCGAGCAGCGAGGCGGCCACGCGCGCGAGGCCCACGCGCTGGAGCGCGACCGCCGTGAGCGCGCCGCCCGCGAGCGTGCTGGCGGCCAGCCCGGCGCGGCGCAGCGCGCGCGCGCGCCGCGCGCGGCCGATCAACGGCGTGGCGGCCGGCTGCAGCGACGGCAACCGTTCGGGCGGCACCCCCGGCAGCAGGTCCGCGGCGGCGAAGCCGTGGCGCACCGCCAAGCGCTGGGCGCGCCCGGCGGGCTCGCCGATGGCGATCGCCCGCTCGTAGCAGTCGAGCACCTCGGCGGCCACGTGCGGCCAGGCGAAGCGCTCGGCGCGCTCGCGCGCCGAGCGCGCCATGCGCTCGCGCCGTGGCCGGTCGAGCGCCAGCGTGCGCAGCGCCTCGGCCAGCGCGAGCGGATCGCCGGCTCTCAGCAGCAGCCCGTCCTGCCCGTCGCGCAAGACCTCGCGGTAGCCGGGGATGTCGGAGGCGAGCACCGGCGTGGCCGCCGCGAACGCCTCGGTCAGCACCATGCCGAAGCTCTCGCCGCCGAGCGAGGGCGCGCACAGCACGTCGGCGTCGGCCAGCTCGGCCAGCTTGCGCTCCTCGGAGACCTTCCCGAGCGCGCTCACGCCGCGATCGTCGAGCATCATGTGCGCGACCTCCTCGGGGCCCGCGCCGACGAGCGTGAGCGTCGCCGGCACGTGCTCGCGCAGCGCCTCGAACGCCCGCAGCAGCACCGGCAGGCCCTTGCGCTCCACCGCCTGGCCGACGAACACGATCCGCAGCTGGCGCTGCGTCGCCGGGTCCTCGGCCGCACGTCCGAGCTCGCGCCCAGGCGCGTGCTCGCGCGCGAACGCATCGGCCGCGGGCCGGCGGGGCTGGCCGTCGTCGGCCGCGGCGGGCACGTGCACGCCGTTGGGCACGATGCGATAGCGCCCGCCGTAGAAGCGCCGCGCGGTCCAGGCCGCCGCCTCGGACACCGCGATGCGCACGCGCAGCCGGTTCATGCGCCGGCGGCCGCCCAGCGGCACGGCGGCGAGGCCGTTGGTCAGCGCATTCTCGGAATAGGTGTGGAAGGTGCCCACGATCGGCACCTCGCGGGTGCTGCACAGCGCGTCCCAGCCGAGCAGCGGCACCACCGGCTCGTGGACGTGCAGCACGTCGTAGCCGCCGCAGCGCAGCTCCTCGCGCATCGCGAACACCGACGAGGGGAAGGGCGCGAGGTTGGAGACCGCGCCGTTGGCCGGGAAGCCCGCGGTCCGCCCCAGCGCCACGAGGTTCGCCGGCGGCGCAAGCGCCTGCGGTCGCGCGCCGTGGTGCAGGCGCCGCGAGAGCGCGTCGTCGGGGTCGTAGGGAGCGAGCACGCGGGTCTCGTGCCCGGCCGCTTCGAGCTCCTGCGCGAGCGCCTGGATGTGGCGCGTGACGCCACCGGGGTACGTCCACGAGTACGGCGAGAGCAGCGCTATGCGCACGCGCACACTCTACCCGGCCGGGCCACGGCCGCGGGCGGCGGCGGTGCGATAATCCGGGTGTGAGCGCGCGCCACTTCGTCAAGTACACGTTCCTGAAGCTGGACCCTGCCTGGCGACGGCTGGACGCGCAGGAGCGCGCGCACCACAAGCGCGAGTTCGCTGCTGCCTGCGAGGACTTCGCCGACGGGCACCTGCTGCAGAGCTTCTCGCTGGTGGGCACGCGTGGCGATGCCGAGCTGCTGCTGGTGTCCGAGGCGGAGAACCTCGACCGCATCCACGAGTTCCACGTGGTGCTGGCCCAGAGCGGGCTGATGCAGTGGGCGGCGATCCCGCACTCGTTCCTGGGCATGCGCAAGAGCTCGGAATACTCCGAAGACGAGCGCTTCGTGCCGCGCGCGTTCAAAGGCCGCTACGTGTTCGTCTACCCGTTCGTGAAGTCGCGCGAGTGGTACGCGCTGCCTGCCGAGGAGCGCTGGCGGATCATGCAGGGCCACATCGGCGTGGGCCGCGAATACCCGGGGGTGGACAACCACACCACCTACTCGTTCGGGCTGGACGACCAGGAGTTCGTGGTCGCGTTCGACACCGACGACGTCGGCACGTTCCTGGACCTCGTGCAGCGCCTGCGCACCACCGAGGCCTCGCGCTTCACCGTGCGCGACACGCCCAGCTTCACGTGCCTGGCGATGTCGCTGGAGCGTGCGCTGAACGCGCTGGACGGCGAGCCGGTGTCGCTCGAGGCGCTCGGCGCTGTCTAGGAAGCCGCCAAAGACGCCGGCGCGCGGCCCGCGGCGCGGCGCCACGGACACGGGCGCGGGCAGCGCAGGGCGCGCCGTCTCGAGTGCGCGCGCCCGCGCGCGGGCGGTAGCGCGCCTGCGTGAGGCCGACCCGGTGCTGGCGTCGCTGATCGAGGCGGCCGGAGCGCTGCCCGACGCCGGCGCCGGCAGGCCGGAGCGCGACGACCACTACGGGGCGCTGGTGCGCTCGATCGCCAGCCAGCAGCTGTCGGTGCTGGCGGCCCGCGCGATCTACGGGCGGCTGACCGAGCGCTTCGGCGGGCGCGCGCCCACGCCGCAGGAGATCCTCGCCGACGACCCGGAGGAGCTGCGCGCGGCGGCCGGCTTCTCGCGCGCAAAGGTCGGCTACCTGCGCTCGCTGGCCGAGCACGTGCTCTCGGGCGAGCTGGAGCTCGAGCGCCTGGACGAGCTCGACGACGAGGCCGTGATCGCGGAGCTGGTGGCGGTCAAGGGCCTTGGCGTGTGGACCGCGCACATGTTCCTGATGTTCCACCTCGACCGCCCCGACGTGCTGCCGGTGGGAGACCTCGGGATCCGCCGCGCGATCGAGCGCGCGTACGGCCTCGACGGCCTGCCCGACGCGGCCACGATCGAGCGCATCGCCGAGCCGTGGCGCCCGCACCGCACGCTCGCCTGCCGCTACCTGTGGCGCTCGCTGCAGAACGAGCCCGGCTAGACGCGCGGCCGGGGCCTCGCGCCCGGCACGTCAGCTAGCGCTTGTGGCTCTGCTTGTGCCGCGATGACTTCGCGTGCGCCTTGCGCGCCGCCTTTTCGCAGGCGACGCGCTGCTTCTTGGCGTGCTTGTGGGCATGCCGGCAGGCCGCGAGCGCTTCTTTCAGCGTCGGCGCGTAGCGCTTGCGCGCCTGGCGTTCGCAGGCGAGGCGCTTGTGCTTGTTGTGCTTGTAGCGCGCGCGGCATTGTTTCAGCGCTTTCTTCAGCTTCTGTGCGCGCGTCGCTTTGAACGCCTTGACGCCTTTGCAGCCGAGCTCGGCGACCGCTGTGGTCTGCTTGATCAGCACGCCGCTCTGCGCGGTGATTTCGGTCGGCACGGTCAGCGTGGTTTTGCACAGGTTGTAGTCTTCCTTTTCGGCCACGTTGATCGTGAGCGCCGAGTGGGGACCGGCCGGGAACACCGATTCGAACTTGGTGAAGGGCGCGTCGGGCGAGCTTTCGAACTTCGAGTAGGTGATGCCGTTCTTGATCAGCGTCTTGCCGTCGAGCACGATCTTGACGCCGTCTTCTCCGTAGAGCACGAACTCCACGTCGGGGAATTCCGCCCCACCGTGGGCGACCAAATAGGCTTTGCCCTTGAGCGGTTCTTTGAACACAGGCGTGTAGACGGTGCCTTCGCCGATGATCGATTCTTCGTCGCAGTCCGTCGGCGCGACGTTGAATTTCGATTCCAGGCACGCTTTCTGGATCGTGCTCAGGCGCGAGGGCAGCGAGGCGGGGATCGTGAGGTCGACCTTGTGGATGTTGGCCTGCCCCATGCCGGGCGATTCGATCGTGACGGCGAAGGTGGTGCCGTTGGCTTTGCTGCCCTGCGCCTGCACCGACGCCGTCAGCTTGGGCTGGAAGGGCAGCGAGCCGCAGCCCGACACGACGAAGGGATAGGACAGGGGACTGCTGGCGCCTTCGGAGCCTCCGAGCGCGCCGCCGATCGACAGCCCTTCGCAGTTGGTGGGGTTGAACTCGAAGCTCGCCCTGTTGACGGCGATTTCGATCTTTTTCAGCTGCGAGGGGACGCCGTCGAGGATCGTGGGGATCGGGTTGACGGTCTTGGCGGTGACCGCCGCCGTGGTTTCGTTGATCGTGATCGTCGAGAGCACGTTGACGTCGCCGAGGTTGAAGGGCCCGGCTTTCGCTTCGGTCACGGCCAGCAGCCCGAACGGCGCGCCGTCGACGTTCCTGGTCAGGTAGAGAGTGCCGGGCAGCGTCACCGGCTTGCCGCCGAGGCCGGAGTAGGAGAGCGTTTCCCCGACCTTGCTCGCTCCCCCGCACGGCTCGCGACCTTCGCTCACTTCCTGGGGCGAGACGAGCGTCGGCAGCGATTCCACCGCCGCGGTGTTTTCGCACGGCGTCACTTCGGAGATCTTCGCGGCGAGCCCGGGCGGGAGCGTGGTGTCGATCGATTCGAGCGCCTGCTGGCCGTCGGGCTTTTCGATCGTGAGCGTGAACGGCGTGAACGCGCCCGCCTGCTGGTTGGCGCTGCCGGCGCTGAAGCCGGGCGAGAACCCGAGCGTCGCGCCCGGACACGCGGAGCCGCCGGGGCCCGAGGTGATGGCGAAGCCGCGGTTGTCTGCCGGCGCCGGGTGCAGTTCAGGCGCGGGGTGCGCCGCTTCTTCGGCGGGAGTGGTGCCCGTCCATGTCCGGAAGGTCGCTTCGGCCTCATAGGTGCCGCAGTGGTCGGGCGTCGACTGCGACGCGCGTTCGCCTTCGGTGAGGTGGATCGTGAGGCGTTCGAACGGCGTCTGCGGGGTCTTGTGGAAGACCGAGGTGAGCTGCCCGGTCGCGGAGATCTGCACTTCGCCGGCGAGCTTGACCAGCACTTCGCTTTCCGGTTCTTCTGCGATCAGGTAGAGCACCAGCGGGGAGCTGAACGGGTCGGTGTCCTGTCTTGCGAGATACAGCGAGCCTTCGAGTTCGTTTTTGAGGACCGGCGTCTCGATGTTCACCGTGCCGATTTTGGCGTTTTCCGGGCATGTGGCCGCGAGCGGGGTGAATTCCTGCCCTGCGAGCTGTGCCGAGAGCGCGCCGCCGACGGCTTCTTCTTTGTCTAGGAGTCCGGCCTCGAGGAACCCGGCCTCTTCGACGTCGCACGTACCCAATCCGCTTGCGGCGGCCGGGCTCGAGACGAGCCCGGCCGGCAGCACCAGCGTCGTTTCGCGGATGTCCTGCTCGGAGCGTCCCTGCGGTTCCGTGAGACCGGCCTGCGGCAGGCTCACCTGCACCGTCGTGCCAGTGGGCGTGCTTGCTTCGCTGCGGCCCGTGAGCACTTCGAGCGATGGGTTGAACGCAAGGCTTTCGCAGCCGTGGAGGTTGGTCGCGTTTTCGCTTTCGACTCGGGTTTCGCCCTTTGAGTTGATCAGGAGGGCGTCGCCTTCGGAGTTGACGGGTATGCCCGCTCCGGTGGGTGCGCTCCCGTTCCACGCGTTGCCGCTGACCCACGAGCGTACCGGGCCGCACGAGGTGGGCAGCGTCAGGAATGCCTTTGGCGGTCCCTGCGGTTCTTCGCTCGGCTTGCAAGGATGTTCTTCTAGATAGGACGGTTCTCCATCCCCGAAGCAGCCCCAACCCCTCACGGTGTTGTGACGGGTGTCCGCCGGCGTTCCCCAGAAGGTGACTCGGCTGGAGATGATCTGCACCGCGTCGGATGCATAGTGGACGCCGACATCCACCCCGTAGTCCCCGCCGGTGCGCACCGAGGTGTTGAGCACAACCGGCACGCCGTCGACCTTGAAGCCGAACTGGGCGGGCTCTCCCGCGGGCGGCACGAGGTTGAAGACGGGCTCGGTGAACACATCATATTTCACGGTCGGCTCCGGTACGTTCACCGCCACGGTCGCGACGCCCACCTGCGTTTCGGCGGGGCACGCGTTGGCGCCGCCGCCGCTCCCGCCCAGTTCGGCGCCGAAGTCCCCGGCCGAGCATTGCGAGACCGTGTTCACGTTGCCGATCAGCCCCGGCGGCAGTTCAAAGTCGAGGTTCTCCTCCAAGCCATCGCCTGCCGGCTGGAACTGGCCTTCCGATTCCGGTTCGAAGCGATCGTTGAGGTTGAAGACAGTGGTGAGCTGGAAGGGATGGGAACCGGCTTCTTCATCACGTTCGAACTGTTCGTTTTCGGGGATGAATTCGAAGGATTCGACGCCAAACGGCCGTTCGCCACCACCCACATCCAGCGGCTTGCGCTCGGCTTCCTTGACGCCGCCACCGCTCGCGTTCACGACGTTTTCGTCTTCCGGCGCTTCCGTTGCGGCATGGGCTTCCACGCTCACGTAGATCTCGAGAACCAGCTCCTCGTACGGCCGCAACGGCTGTGGATAGTTGCAGCCGACCTGCTCGCCGGCTGATTCGATCTTGCAGACGTTGAACACCACCGGCTCGCTTCCGTAACCCTTCGGTCGCACCGCCAGTTGCGTGGCGTGAACGCCGCGCGGCAGCTGGTCGGAGACTTCGAGACTGCCCGACGAGGCCTGGTCACCGTCATTCACAATCGTCACCACGACCATGCCCGACCCGCCAAGCGGAAGGGCCGTCGGCGCGGGGCGCGTTTCGATGCCCCAATGGGTGTAGGTTTCGGCCGCCCGCGCCGGCGCCGCACGCACGACGAGCAGGCAGGCGAGCAGCCCAAGCGAGAGCAGCGCCGCGCAGCTCCACGGACGCAGCCTCGGGTGGCGTCGCGCGGAGCTCACGAGCGGGCCCCCGAGGACTTCCTCTTGCCGGCCTTCTTCTTCGCGTGCTTGGCGGCGCCGTATCGCTTGCGCGCCTGCTTTTCGCAGGCGGTGCGCTTGTGCTTGCTGTGGCGGTGCTGGCGCCTGCAAGCCTTCAGCGCCCTATCCAGCTTCTGCGCTCGTGTGAGCGGCTTCGTGGCGGGAGGCTTCGAGCTTTTGGACGAGAGCACTTCGACGCGGGACACATTGCCCGATCCGCTCGCGGCGGCAGTGGAGAGACTTGCGAAGCCGGACGCAGGCGAGTAGAGCTTCTGGCACGCTTCGCCTTCGCAGCCTTCCGGCAGCACTTCGCCTTCCACTTCGCACGTGATTTCGCACACGTGCGCGTCGTAGATGTCGAAGTTGGTGTCCCCGTCGCGGGCCGAAAGCGTGGCCTTGGTCATGAAGAAGACGTCTTCCCCGTTTTCGCTGGCGTCGAGGAAGACCGATTCGTGTTCTGAGGTGCCGGAGGAGATGAGGCTGACGCAGCCGCCTTCGCTGGAGCACGATCCGAGGCGATCATGCTCGTACTCGTAGACGTTCTCGACACCGACCTTGGCTTCTTCGAAGCCGAGGCTCTCGCTTCTCAGCGGCACTGCGATCGGCACGAGCGCATCGGCGCTGTCGAAGAACAGGCGGCCGCTGTCGGACAGGTAGCGCGACTGGTAGAAGGCACGATCCTCGCTGATGTTCGTCCACCCCGGGAGGCTGCCGGCCAACCAGCTGTCGACCCCGAGGTGCTGGTTGCTCGCCCACACGAGCGGGCGATCCACGACCAGGTTGCGCCCTTCCGCATATTCCGGTCCGGGGTAGCCCGTGTCGAAGACGCCGTGCGGGCGCGCACCGGTGGGATTGCACGATGCGCACACCAGCGACGGTTCGCCCGGCTGCGCGTCCACGTGGTAGAGGTAGACCTCCTCGTCCACGCGTTCGCCGGGGTGCTTGCTGGTCGCGTCTTCGTTGTCGTAGCCGGTGAGGCTGCGGTCGGACATGAACGCGAGCCATTCGCCGTTCGGCGACACGCGCGCCGTCAGTCCCTTGAGTTCGCCGGGGTCCGCAGCATCCCAATCGGGCGAGTCTTCGTTGGAGAGCATCGCCACGAGTTGCGGCGCGCCCCAACCGCTCGCTTCGTGGCGAACCACGTACAGGCCGCAGCCGGCCTGGCGCGCCCTTGGCGTCGCCTGCGGGGTCGCGCACTGCCCGCGTGTCGCGCCCGGAGCGAGCGCGCCGTTGGCGACGAAGAAGACGTCCGACCCATCTTCGGCCGCCCCGATCACGCCGGCGCCTTCGACGGACCCTTGCGCCGTCGACAGCAGGTGCGCTTCGGGCTCGGGCGTCAGGTCGGTGAGGCTGCCGGCCAGGCACTTTTCCTCTTCGCCTTCGCTGCTTTCGCATTCGACGACCCGCGGTTCGAACACGTACAGCTGCGGCGCCGCCTTTGTCGCGGTCGAGTTCGTAGTGAGCCGCTGCGTGTCGGTGAAGAACACGCGGTTGCCTTCTGCACTCGCCGTCTGAAAGGCCGCCTGCGCCGTTTCTGCGCCGCCCGGCTGCGGTTCACCCTGGACGGCGTCGATGCGCAGCGTCTTGTCGATCACGCTGTCGTGAACGTAGAGCTCGTAGCCTCCCGATTTGACTTGATATGTCCAAAATATGAACTCACCGTTGTTCGAGATCATGTTGCGCGAGTCGTAGCTGTTCCCGTAGGCGGCAGCGCGAGCACCGACGCTCGCGCCTTCAGGACAACTACTTTCGCAGGCAGGAACGCGCTGCCCTTCCGGGAGTTCGCTGACGAGCTGCAGTTCTCTGATCAGCTGGCCCTTATGCGGCGGCCTTGCTTCCGAGTAGTGACCGGCGCCGCCCCACTCGTAGATGCCGGGCACCGCGTGCATCGAGAGGAAGGCGACGTGGCTGAGATCGGGCGTGGCGGCGGCCACCACGAGGCCCAGTTGTTTTTCCTTCCCTCCGAAGGGCGGCTCAGGCGCTTCTTCGTGGCCGGGCTGGTTGAGCTTGCCGACCAGCGCCAGGTACCCCGCATGGCCCGTCGCCACACCGTTTTCGGCAGCCGCTTCGTCGTCCTGCTCGACTTCTTGGAACTGCTCTTGGCCCTCACCGGGGAGGGGCTGCGGCGCCAGCGGCAGATCGGCGCGCAGCGAGATCGTCGTTTCCTGCAGCCCTTCTTCCTGCGTCGTGGCAGGCGGCGACAACGGTGGGCTGGCGAGCGTGGTGGTGGCATAGAAGGGCTCGACCAGCGCCAGCGCCAGGTTGGGTGAGAAGGCCACGTACTCCCGTGTGCTGCCCGGCTGGACTCCGGCGCCAGTGGTGTTGGGCGTGGTGATGTCGGTCGTCTTCCAGGAGCCGCCTTCACGCACCGAGAGCTCCTGCGTGGTTTCGGGCTCGCGGTTGCCTTCGGGCTCCACGTCCGCGGGCAGGGGCCCGTCGGCCACGTAGGTGAGCGCGCCGCCTTCGGCCGCGGCCTGGATCTGTCCGCCTTCCTTCGTGATCGATTCCGGTTCCGCGCCGCCCTTTTCGGCTGGTGTGACCATTTCCCACTCCCTGCGATCGGGCAGCCCCGACGCGTTGCCGGCCACCGTGAACGCGCCTTCGGCGCCCGGCACCGGCCCGGAGCCTTCGCCTTCCGCGACCACTCGGTAGTGGTAGAGGCCCGGTGCCAGTCCGGCGAGGGCGGCGCTCACCGGCGTTTCCACCGACCCGTCACCGATCGAGACCGCCGCGGTGCGCGTGCACGATCCCGTTTCGCAGCTGCCGGCGCTGGCGTATTCGAACCAGGCCTTGGTGGGGACGCCCGCAGGGTCCACGTCGGCCTCGAGCGTGGTGATGCTCGCGGCCGGGGCACAGGGCTCTCCGGGGCTTTCCGCTTCCGCGGCGCTTTCGCAGGAGAACCTCACTTCAGGCGCCGAGGGGGCGGGCGTACCGTGCGCTTCGGCGAAGACGTCGACATCGTCGGATGCGCCGCCGACCACGAACACGGCGCCATCGGCGGGATCGTCTCCCTCGGCCGGATCGACCGCGATCGCGTCGGCTCCTTCGAGGCCGGTCGCTTCCAGGCGCTGCAGCAGTTCGCCGTGACGTTCGGCCAGCGTGCTTTCGCCGAGCGGCGGTTCCGAGCCGGAGCCGAACACGGCGACGTCCGCAGTCGTCCCCGTGCCTTCCTGGTGTTCGTTGAGCACGTAGACGGGCTCGCCGCCGGCGCCGGTGTCGACCGAGACGCCGACGCTCAATTCGAAGTCGAGCGCGCCGATGAGCGGTTCGCCGGTCTGCGAGTCGACCTCGGTCACGACCTGCGGGTTCGAGCCGCCGGCATAGGCTTCCCTGTGCACTTCGCCAAATTCGTTGACCATCGCCTGGACTAGCGAATCCCCTGCGTAGAACGCAGCTTGCAGGGGCAGCGCCGCATACAGGTCACCGTCGTCGTCGAGCGCGAGCGCACCGATCGCTCCGCCCAGCGGCAGGGTCTGTTCCGGGACGTTCACTTCGGCGTTGGAGAAGGGAGCCAGCGATTCTTCGTCGGCGACATACAGGGTCCCCGAGGAACCGACCGCCAGCGCCGCGATGACCGGGCTTTTCTTGAGATGGAACGGTTCACCCACCGGCGCGCCGGCGCCGTTGAACTTGTAGAGGACATCGTCTTCGATCGAGTTGCGACGCTTGGAGCCGACCACGTAGACATCGCCCACGGACGGGTCTTCTGCGGCCGAGCAGGCCGTCGCGCCAACGGAGCAGTTGTCGACCGCGATCGCCGTGGGATGGGGCACGGCGAGCGCTCCGATGTAGCTCTCGCCCACCAGCTTGCCTGCGCTGGTCACCGGGGCGAACTCCTCCACGCGATTGTTTTCGCGGTCGCTCACGTAGACCTCGCCGCTGGCCGCGCTCACCGCCACCCCGGCGGGATGCAGGAACTGGCCCGTGCCGCCGCCGGCGCTGCCAAAGGAGAAGGCCAGCGTGTGCTGTCCGACGCCGGCGGCCTGCGCCGGCAGCGGCGCTGCGATCGATGCCGCTCCGAGCGCCACCGCGAGCGCGGCGAGCGCGCGCGCAGCGCGCCTCTGCGACGTCCGCCCTGCCTCCCGCTCCGATGCCTGCCCCGCGCCGGCTTGACGCTGCGTCCTCACCGATCTCCCTCTCGCCGTCGTCCCTCCGTGAACGCCACCTGTCATTCCCTTCCCTTGACCAAGAGTCTAGCCGTCCCGCTCGGACTGTCAAGCGAGAACCGGCGCCCGCCAAAAAGAAGGAGCGTGCGCGGAGCCCGGTGGGCCCGCGCACGCTCCTGTCACTGGCCGGCGCTAGGACGCCGGGCCGTTGACTACTCGCTCAGCCGACTCAGGTTTTCACCGCAAGAGCCGTGCCGAGTGTGATTTTGGCGGTCGTTTCCTCAGACGACGGCGCGCCGCCCGTCGGGAAGAATTCAGTCCCGTTGAACACTTCGGTCAACAGGGCCTGTTCGCCCTCGCCCACGGCGAATTTGTTTTCGCCGGACGTGCTCGGCGCCGCGTTCACGGGGCTGACCACGCCGCTCACCGAGCCGTGCGTCCGCAGGATGATTTCACCGTTGCAGATGAATTCCGAGGAGTACGGTTCGTGTTCGGAGCTGATCACTTCGTTCCACACTTCGCCGGTGGCCGGTTCTTCTTTTTTGTAGCCTCCGGCTTTTTCACCGTGGTCGACGAGTTTCGTGTCGAGCAGGTTGGTGTCGATCACGCCGGCTTTGCCCGAAGGCGTGCCGTTGCCGAACAGGTCGACGCTTTCGCAGGAGTGGCCTTCCAGCGTGCAGCCGGTGAAGCTCACCCTGTCGGTGCCGGTTTTCGGCCCGGTGATCGTGCCTGAGCTCGTGCTCGCCGTGCATTCGACGTCGTTCGGACCGAACGCCGGGGTGGCCAGCTTCGCCTCGCCGGTGCTGTCGGTGAACGTCACGGGCGCCTCTTTTTCGAATTTGCCCTTCGGTTTGCCCTTCTTTTCGTCACGCACGCTGCATGCGGAGTCACTGTAGAAGCCCTTCTTCACCGACACGCATGTCTTGTATTCCGTGAGTTCCCATTTGCCCTTCGGCTTGCCGCCCTTTTCGTCACGGGTCGTGCATTCCGAGTTGCTGTAGAAGCCCTTCTTCACGGAACTGCACTTGTAGTAGGTGCCGGCCTGTGCGCTTGACGCGATCACCGCGGTGAGCGCGAAGACCGCAACCAGGCACAGCCCCACAATCCTGATGCGTTTCATCTGTCCACTGCTCCTTTTCCCTCTTAGGAATGGAAAGACAGGCCCAGAGATCTCCCTCTTCAGGCCAGAGACTCCCCGCTGCCTGTTCCCGTCGCCACCCATGTCCTTGGCGGCGACGATGTGCGGATGACCTTTGCAGAAAACACTCCCTGCGTCAAGGTCAACCCGATGTCACGTGCGGGCGCGCAGAAGCCAACGTTCCGACAGGTGTACGAGCATTGCCGGAGCTTTGGGCGCTCCGCACCCCATGCGACGCTTGACATCATGTCGCGGCGACCGTACCACAGCCGTCAGTTGCGCGTCAACCCCACCCGCGTTCGCCTGCTGTCAATGACTCTTGTGCGCCTGCGTGGACGGCGCCTGCCGGCGGCGAACCCTCGGCGCGCCGGCGCCGGATCAGGCGCTGCGCCGCAGCACGACCGTGCGATCGGCTTCGGCGACGATCTCCCAGCCGGGGCTGCCCGCGCCGCGGAAGTGCCGCGCCACGACCGCGCTCGGGCCCGGCAGGCCGCGGCCGCCGGGCTCGCCGGCACGGGCGTCGTGGAAGACCACGCGCCCGCCCGGCGCCACGAAGCGGTGCCACTGCTGCCAGTCGCGCTCGCAGCCCCGCTCGCTGTGGTCGCCGTCGATGAACAGCAGTTCCAGCTCGCCGCCGAAGGCGCTCGCAACGTCCTGCGAGAGCGCCACGTGCCAGTGCACGCGCGGCGCCGCCTGGCCCCGCGCGCGCAGCGCGCGCTGCACGGCGCGACGGGTGGCCCACTCGCTGGCGCCCCACCCGGCCGGCAGCGCGTCCGCCTGAGAGCCGAATGGGTCGATCAGGTGCAGCTCGGCGCCGGGGGCGAGCACACCGCACAGCGCCGCCGCCGAGGCGCCCTCGTAGACGCCGATCTCGACCGCCCGCGCGGCGCCCCTGGCCGCGTCGAGCAGCGCCCGCGCATCGGCCCCGGAGTGCATCGTGCGCGGCGGGATCAGACCGAGTCCGAGCGCGAGCGCACGCAGGCGCACGTCGTCGCGCGCCCGCGGCGGCGTCAGGCTGCGCAGCGCCTGGGGCAGGGCCGGCACGCGCGATCAGGCCGCGAAGCGGTCCGTGGCGGCGGGCGGCGCCGGTGCGCCGGCGAGCAACGAGGCGAGGGGCAAGGGCCCGCGCGCCTCAGACCGCCGAGACCTGCTCCTCCTCGGCCACGCGGAAGGAGGAGCCGCAGCCGCAGGCCGCCACCACGTTCGGGTTGTTGACCTTGAAGCCCGCGCCCTGCAGGCTTTCCTCGTAGTCGATAGTGGAGCCACGCACGAACTGCAGGCTCTCGCCGTCGACCAGCAGCTTCAGGCCGTGGCTCTCGAACACCACGTCGCCGGCGCGCTGCTCGTCGAACGCCAGCTGGTACTGGAAGCCCGAGCAGCCGCCGCCGCGCACGCCCACGCGCAGACCCGCCACGGCCTCCTCGGCCTGCTGTGCGTCTAGGAACTCACGCACCTTCTCGGCGCCCTTGTCGGTGATCTCGATCATCGGCTTCGCTCCTGTCGACGGCAATGCAAGACTTTCCAAAGTATAGCGAGGGCCTTCGGGGCCGCTCGGCGAGGCCGTCGCGGCCGTTCGCCGCCGGCGCGACCTTCTAACCTGGAGCAGCGATGCCCTCGGCACAGGAGATCAAGCAGCGCATCGAGACCGCCATCCCCGGCGCCCACGCGGACGTCGAGGACTACACCGGGGGCGGCGACCACTTCCGCGCCACCGTCACCGCCGCCGCCTTCGAGGGCCTCGGCCGCCTCGAGCAGCACCGGCTCGTCTACGCGGTGTTCGCAGCGGAGATCGGCGGCCCCATCCACGCACTGACGCTGAAGACGCAGACCCCGTCCACGCTCACCACCACCAACTGAAAGCCAGGAGCGCCATGTCCACTTCCCCAGAACCGTTGCCGATGTCGAGCGCCCAGCCTTCGCCCGCGCCGGCTCCCGCCGGCGAGAGCAACCCGATCCGCGAGGCGATCGAGCAGGCGATCGGCGAGCACGACGTGATCTTGTTCATGAAGGGCACGCCGGAGGCGCCGGCCTGCGGCTTCTCGGCCCGCACCGTGGCGGTGCTGCAGGCGCTCGAGACGCCGTTCGCCGCCGTCGACGTGCTGCCCGACCCGCGCATCCGCCAGGAGCTCTCGACGATCTCCGACTGGCCCACGATCCCGCAGCTGTTCGTACGCGGCGAGCTGATCGGCGGCTGCGACATCGTCACCGAGATGTACGAGTCCGGGGAGCTCGCGCAGGCGCTTGCCTAGGGCGCGGTTGCTGTAGGGTCACGCGCCGCAGATGGCTCCAGTCGCGGTCGCCTCCGACAGCACCCATTACCTGCCCCGCGCGCTCGCCGACGCCGAGGGCGTCCACCAGGTCAGCCTGTACGTGGGCTGGCGCGGGCAGCCGCGGCGCGAGCTGGAGATGGACGGCTTCGACGCCTTCTACGAGCGCCTGCGCACCGACCCGGAGCTCCCCACCACCTCGCAGCCGTCGATCGGCGACTTCCTGTCGGTGTGGGAGCCGCTGCTCGACGGCGGCCACGAGGTCGTCTCGATCCACCTCGCCAGCGGCATCTCCGGCACCTGCGAGGCCGCACGCCAGGCGCACGGGCTGCTGGCCGAGCGCGGGCTCGGCGAGCGCGTGGAGGTGATCGACGGCGAGACCGGCTGTGGCGGCATGGGCCTGCTGGTGCTCGCCGCCTGCGCCGCCGCGCATGCCGGCGCCGACAAACAGGCGGTCGTGCAGCGCGTGCGCGACACGCGGGCGGCGCTGCGCATGTGGTTCTGCGTGGACACGCTCGAGTACCTGCGCCGCGGGGGGCGCATCGGCAAGGCGCAGGCTTGGCTCGGAGGCACGCTGCGCATCAAGCCGATCCTCTCGCTGCAGCGCGAGATCGTGCCGATCGAGCGCGTGCGCACCGCCGGGCGCGCGTTCGAGCACATGGTCGGCTACGCGCAGGAGCTCCACGACGGCGGCGCCGACGGCTGGGTCGTGCAGCACATCCAGGCCGTCGAGCAGTCCCAGCGCCTGATCGAGCGCTGCCGCGAGATCTTCGGCTGCGAGCCGGTGTTCACCTCGGAGGTGGGGCCGGTGATCGGCACCTACACCGGCCCCGGCCTGCTCGGCGTCGGCGCCGTGCCGCGCGCGCTGCTCGGCTGATCAGCCGCGCCGGCGGCGACGGCGCAGCAGTTTCGCGCCCACCAGCAGGCCCACCGCGGCCGCCCCGATCGTGAGCTCGCCGCGATGGCGCTCGACCTGCGCGCGCCAGTCGGTCAGCCGCGTGACCTCGCCGCGCAGGCGCTGCACCGACACCGCCAGCTCCATGCGGTTGGCCTGGATCGAGCTGCGGATCTCCTCGGGTGTGCGCTGCGCCATCAGCCCTCCTCCTCCGCGGCAGCCGCGCCGTCCTCCCCGCCAGCCGGCGCAGGGCCGGGCGAGGGAGCGTCCTGCGGCGAGGGCGCGGGCTGCGAGAAGTCGTGCTGCCCGCTCGCCGCAGGCGCGGCCGCGGGCTCCCCGCCCGCCGGCGGCGCGGTCACGCTCTCGCGGATCTTGCGGGCCTCCTCGATCGCCATCTTGGGCACCGGCGGCGAGCTTCTTTTGACCGCTTTGGCGGCGAGCAGCCCGGCGAGCACGCCCAGCAGCACGAGGATCGCCGCCATCGCGAAGAAGCCCCAGAAGTAGGTGAAGTCGTTGCCCGGCAGGAAGTAATAGAGCAGCCACGCGCAGCCGATCAGCACGAACACCAGCGCTGTCATGAAGAACACGCCGGCGGCCACCCCCACGACCGCGCCGCGAGCGAGCCGCGAGGCCTTCTGCGCCATCTCCGCCTTGGCCAGCTCGATCTCTTCGCGCACCAGCTGGGTGGCGCGCTCGGACACGTCCGCGATCGCCTTCGCGATGTTCTGCGTGTCCTCGTCGCGGCGCGCCTGCGTGCCCTCGCCCGACGGCGGCATCGAAGCGCTCACTCGGGCGGCTCCTCGTCGAACATCCGGCGCCACAGCGTCACCGCGGCGCGGTTGGCCACGACTCCCACCAGCGCGCTCACGCCGGCCAGCAGCCCCTGCCACACGAGCCGCTTGATCATCTCGTTGTGCATCGCCGCGCCAGTCTATTCCCCGCCGTGGTCGGCGTTGAAACGCGGGCGCGGCAGGCCGGCCGCCGCCCGCCGCCGGCTCACCCGCTCGCGCGGGCGCTCGCGGTCTCCAGCCCGCCGCACACGATCTCCACCACCAGCCACTTGGCGCGCTCGAAGTACGCATCCTCCTTCGGCAGCAGGTCGAAGATCCAGCCGGTCAGCAGCTGCTCGATCGCCCCGTAGAAGGCCATCGCCGCGAAGCGCGCTTCCACGTCGGGCTTGAATACGCCCTGCTCCTGCGCCTGCGCGATCATGCCCGCGATCAGCTCGTAGGCCTCGCCGATCGTGCCGATGTGGGTGGTGCCGAACGAGTTCGCCGCGCGCGTCACCTCCACGATGATCACCTTCATCAGGTCCGGGTCGTGGCGGTAGCTCTCGACGATGAACGACGAGATCGCGCCGAGCTTCTCGCGCACCGACACCGCTTCCGCGTCGACCTCGCGGATCACCTCGAGCATCACCTCCCAGCGCTCCAGGAACAGCGTGTCGAGCACCTCGTCCTTGGAGGCGAAGTAGTGGTAGACGAGCCCGTAGGCCACCCCCGCCTCGTCCGCGATGTCCGCCACGCGGCAGGCGTGAAATCCCCGGCGGGCGAACACCCGCACGGCCGCGTCGAGGATCAGCCGTCGCTTGTCGGCCGCCTTCGCGCGCGCGCCGGCGCTCATGCCATCGCCTCCGCCGTCGGCTCCGACGCGCGCTCGGGCCAGCGGTAGGCCTCGGGGCGGCGGTTGGCCAGCGCCGGCAGGCGCTCGCGGATCTCCCGCTGGCGCTCGAGGTCGACCTCCGCGATCACGTGGCCCTCGCCGTCGGCGGCCTGCGCCAGCACCACCCCCCACGGGTCCACGATCATCGAGCGCCCGCCGGAGTGCTGGCCGGCCGCGTGCTCGCCGAACTGGTTGGCGGCGATCATGAACACCTGGTTCTCGATCGCCCGCGCGCGCACCAGCGTGGACCAGTGATCGCGCGTCGTGGTCAGCGTGAAGGCCGCCGGCAACGCCACGATCCGCGCCCCCCGCACCGCCAGGATGCGGTACAGCTCGGGGAAGCGCAGGTCATAGCAGATCGACAGGCCCAGCTCCACGCCGCCGGCGGTGCGCGAGAGCACGATCTCCTCGCCCGGGTCCTCCAGCGCCGACTCGCGGTAGGCGCGTCCGCCCACCTCCACGTCGAACATGTGCATCTTGCGGTAGACAGCCAGCAGCGCGCCGTCGGCGCCGATGTGGATCGAGGTGTTCGCCAGCTTCGCCCGTCCGGGCACGCGCTCGAGGATCGATCCCGCCACCAGCTCCACCCCCAGCTCGCGCGCGATCGCGCGCGCCCAGCCCACGGCCGCGCCGTCGAGCGTCTCCGCGCCCGCGCGCAGCTGCTCGTCGCCGCCCATCGCGGTCCACTTCTCGGGCAGCACGACCAGCTGCGCGCCATCGGCGGCAGCCGCGCGCGTTAGCCGGTCCGCCACTGCCAGGTTGGCGGCCGGATCGGCGGAGGAGTTGAGCTGCACTGCGGCGACCTTCACAGGCGCAGGATAGATTGACCGGTCAATCAGCCGTCGTGCGGCTCAAGCGCCGTCGTGCTGGCTGCGCAGCGCCGCCAGCAGCAGCTTCGAGTGCATCGCGCCGATCAGCTCGCGCAGCGGCTCCACGCCCGCCGCCACGATCTCCAGCGCGCGCTCCACCTCGACCTCCCCGGCCAGCCTCTCGAGCAGCGCCTTCACCTCGTCGCGCACCAGCGGCTCGAGCGCCTCGCGGTAGCGCAGCGTGTCGTACACGGTGAAGCCCAGCGCCTCCTCGTAGCCGCCCGCGCGGAAGCTCGCGATCGCCTCGATGATCTTCACGTCGTCGCGGTCGTAGCCGCGCCGGTTGGGCGTCAGCACCCCGATCTCGGCCAGCCGCTCGAGCACGTTGCGCGGCACGCCGTAGCGCTCCTGCGCCTCCGCGCGCGAGACCCGCCCCTGGTCCTCGACCCCCGCCAGCGCGCGCTCGATGATGCGGTCCTCCAGCTCCACCAGCGCGCGCACCCGCTCCGGGTCCTCCGCCAGCGCGCCCTTGATCACCCGCAGCGGCATGAAGCGCTCCTCCTGCAGGCGCTTGATCAGGGCGATCCGCTGCGCGTAGTCCGGCGGGTAGTACGCCATGTTGCGGCTCGTGCGCACCACGTCCTCGCCCGCGCCGAGCAGGCCCTCGCGCAGGTAGTAGCGGATCGTGCCCGCGCTCACGCCCGAGCGCTCCGCCAGCTCGCTCATCTTCAAGAGGCCCGCCGCGGGGGAGGAGGCTTGCGCGCTCATCGACGTGCTCGCCGCCCCTCTTGCACCGCCGCTCACGCCCTGAAGGTGGTGCCCTGCGCCGCCGCCGACGGCGCCGCAGCTGCGGCCGCGCCCGACTGCAGCAGCTCCGCCACCCGCTCCGAGCTGCAGCCCGCCGCCAGCAGCAGCTCCTCGGTGTGCTCGCCCAGCGCAGGGCCCGGCAGGCGCGCGTGCTCGCCGGGCGTGCGCGAGAGCTTCACCGGTATGCCCAGCTGGCGCACGGGCCCCTCCACGCCCGGCTGGGACAGCTCCACCACCATCTCGCGCTCGCGCACCAGCTGCGAGGAGAGCGCCTCGTCCAGCTCGAGGACCGGCTCGAGGCAGCAGTCGTGCTCGCCCGCGAACGCCTCCCACTGCTCGCGCGTGCGCGCGCGGAAGAGCTCCTGCACCTGCGCGTGCGCCTGCGAGCCGGGGCGCTCGAACTGCTTGTCGATCAGGTCCTCGCGCCCCACGCCGCGGCACCACGCCTGCCAGAACTTCGGCTCCAGCGCCCCCAGCGAGACCCAGCCGTCCGCGCATTCGTAGGGGCGGTAGCAGATCAGCGCGCCCGCCAGCGGCAGCTCGCCGCGGCGCGGCACGTCGCCGTCGGCGAAGTACGCGCCGGCCACCATCGCAAGCCACGACAGCGCGCCGTCGGACATCGACACGTCCACCAGCTGGCCCTCGCCCGACCCCGGCTGCGCCGCGCGACCGTCGCGCGCCGGCGCGCCGTCGCGCTCATGCAGCGCCGCCATGATCCCGAACGCCGCCATCAGCGCGCCGCCGCCCAGGTCCGCGATCTGCCCGGCCGCCTGCACCGGCTCGCCGCCGCCGGCGCCCGTCAGCCCCAGCAGCCCGACCAGGCCCAGGTAGTTCATGTCGTGGCCGGAGGCCGCGCGCTTGGACCCGTCCTGGCCGTAGCCCGAGATCGCGCAGTACACGATCGCCGCGTTCTCCTCGCGCATGCGCTCGTAGCCCACGCCGAGGCGATCGAGCACGCCCGGGCGGAAGGACTCGAGCACCACGTCCGCGTCGCGCACCAGCGCCAGCAGCGCCTCGCGCCCCCCCTCGCTCTTGAGGTCCAGGCGGATCGAGCGCTTGTTGCGGTTCAGCGCCAGGAACAGCGCGCCCTTGGCGCTCTCGTGCGCGCCCTCGTAGTACGGCGGCGACCAGCGGATGTAGTCGCCCATGCCGGTGTCCTCCACCTTGACCACGTCCGCGCCGAAGTCCGCCAGCAGCAGCGAGCAGAAGCCCCCCGGCAAGAGGCGCGAGAGGTCCAGCACGCGAATGCCCTCGAGCGGCAGGCTCATCGTGCCGGGCTTCCCTCGCGCTGGGGCACCGCCAGCGCCGCGCGCGCCTCCTGCACGCTCGCCGGGCGGCGCCCGACGTCTTCGGTCATCTGCCTCGCCTTCGCGACCAGCTCCCCATTGGAGCGCGCCATCGTCCCGTCCGGCAGGTACAGGTTGTCCTCCAGGCCCACGCGGATCGAGCCGCCCAGCGTGAGCGCCGCCGCCACCAGCATCCACTGGTCACGCGAGATCCCGATCACGCCCCAGTGGGACCTCGTGTGCGCGCCGTCCCCCTCCGGGGAACATGCGGGGTCGGGCGGGACGTTCTCGACCATCGCCGCGAGGTTGCGCGCCGTCGGGGGGATGCCGCCAACCACCCCCATCACGCAGTCCACGTGCAGCGGCTGGCGCAGCGCCCCCATGTCGATCAGCGGCGCGAGGCTGCCGACGTGGCCCACGTCGAAGCACTCGTGCTCGGGTTTGATCCCCAGCTCGTTCATCGCCTCCAGCAGCTGCACGATCTCCGTGAACGGGTTCGCGAACACCATGTCGAACACGAAGCCCTTGCGCGAGCGCGAGTACTTGGCGTAGTTCATCGAGCCCATGTTCAGCGCCGCCACCTCCGGGCGGCACTCGCGCAGGTATTCGATGCGCTTCTCCACCGGCACCCCGATCGTGCCCGTCGAGAAGTTCACGATCACCGCGTCGCCCACCTCCTCGCGGATCGCCTGCGTGATCGCGGCGAAGTCCTCCACCTCGTAGCTGGGCGTCCCGTCCGGTTTGCGCGCGTGGATGTGGATCATCACCCCGCCCTCGTCCACGATCCTGCGCGCCTCCGCCGCGTACTCCGCGGGGGTGTAGGGGATCGCCGGGCACTGCTCGCGGTTGGCGATCGCCCCGGAGATCGAGCAGGTGATCACGACCGGGTCCTCGAGGCTCATACCGGCACCACGCCATTGCGCTTCCAGGGGCGCTCGATCTTCTTGTTCTGCGCCAGCTCCAGGGCGCGGCAGATCGTGGCGCGGGTCTCGCGCGGGTCGATCACGTCGTCGATCACGTCGTTGCCAGCGGCGACGTACACGTCGAAGACCTTGCGGAAGCCCTCGATCAGCTCCGCGCGCTTGGCGGCCGGGTCCTCGGCGGCCTCGACCTGCTTGCGGAAGGCGATCTCCACCACCCCCTCGGCGCCCATCACGCTGATCTCCGCGCTCGGCCACGCCACGATCAGGTCCGGCTCGTAGGCGCGGCCGTTCATCACGTAGTAGCCCGCGCCGTAGGCCTTGCGGGTGATGACCGTCACCTTCGGCACGGTCGCGTTGGCGACCGCGTGCAGCATCTTCGCCCCGTGGCGGATGATCCCCTCCGCCTCCACCTTCGTGCCCACCATGAAGCCCGGCACGTCCTGGATGAACACCAGCGGGATCGCGAAGGCGTTGCACAGGTTCACGAACCGCGCCGCCTTGTCGGCGGAGTCGTTGTCGAGGATGCCCCCGAGCTGCTTGGGCTGGTTGGCGACGATCCCCGCGGGGCGCCCGCCGAAGCGGGCGAAGCAGGTGATGATCGTCTTCGCCCACTGGCGCTTGATGTCGAGGTACTCCCCGTCGTCGACGATCATCCCGATCACGTCGTACATGTCATACGGCTTGCGGTTGGAGTCCGGGAGCACGTCGAGCAGCCCCTCCTCGGCGCGCTCGACCGGGTCCGATCCGAGCCCACCCGCCCGTCGCGGCGGCGGCTCTTCGCAGTTCTGGGGCATGTATGAGAGGTATTGCTTGATGCGCTCGATGCACTCCTCGTCGTCGGCCACCTCCATGTCGCCGACGCCCGACTTGCGGCAGTGAACGCGCGAGCCGCCGAGCTCCTCCTGGGTGACGTCCTCGCCGATCGCCGCCCGCACCAGGTGCGGGCCCGCCAGCGCCATCGAGCCGCGGCCCTTGACCATCGGCACGAAGTCCGCGAGGCCGGGGATGTAGGCGGTGCCGGCCGCGCAGGGGCCCATCAGCGCGGCGACCTGCGGGATCACCCCGCTCATCACCACCTCCTCGCGGAACAGGTGCCCGGAGCCCGCGAACAGCGCCCCGGCGGCCTCCTGCACGCGCGCGCCGGCCGAGTCCAGCAGCCACACGAAGGGGATCCGCTCGCGCAGCGCGAGCTCGCGCAGGCGCGTCACCTTCAGCTCGCCGGTCATCCCCATCGAGCCCGCCATCACCGTGAAGTCGTACGCCGTCACCGCGGTGAGGCGGCCGTTGACCTTGCCGTAGCCCGTGATCACGCCGTCCGCCGGCGCCTCCACGCCGTCCATCGCCCGCTGGGAGAAGTGCGGGCGGCCGTGGATGCCGAGCTCGACGAACGTGCTCTCGCCCGTCGCCGGATCGGCGTCGATCAGCAACGCGATGCGCTCGCGCGCGGTCAGCTTCTCGCGCGCGTGCTGCTCGGCGATCTTCGCCTCGCCGCCGCCCAGCGCGATGCGCGCGCGGCGCTCCGCGAGGTCGGCAGCCAGGGGGCGCAGCAGCGAGTCGGGCGGAGCCGGAGCCGCCTTCTTCGCCGCGGGGGCTTTGCGGGCGGTGGCCATCAGCGACCCTTCCACACCGGCTCGCGCTTCTCGAAGAACGCCGTCACGCCCTCCACGATGTCCTCGGTGGACAGCGCCAGCGACAGCTGCGCGCGCAGGTAGTCCAGCGCGTCCTCCAGCGGCATGTCGAGCTGGCGGCGCATCGCCTCCTTGCCCAGGCGCATGATCACCGGCGACTTGGAGGCGAGCTTCGCCGCCCACTCCGCGACCGCCCCGTCGAGCTCGGCGTCCGCCACCACCCTGTTGACGATCCCCGCCGCGAGCGCCCGCTGCGCGTCCCAGCGCTCGCCCAGCAGCAGCAGCTCGTTGGCCTGCTTGCGCGGCACGTTGCGGTAGATCAGCGCCATGATCATGAAGGGGAACGTGCCGACGTTGATCTCGGGGGTGCCGAACGTGGCGCCCTCGGAGGCCACGATCAGGTCGCAGGAGAGCGCGATCCCGAGGGCCCCCGCCAGCACGTGCCCGCGGGCGGCGCACACGGTCGGCTTGCCCAGCGAGCCGATCAGCTTGAACAGCCCCACGAAGCGCTCGGAGCCGAAGTGCTTCTCCACCAGCGGCGCGTCGGCGCCGAAGCCGCCCAGCGCCGCGCCCGAGGAGAAGGTCTTCTCGTGCGAGGAGCGCAGCACCACGCAGCGGACCGCCGCATCCTCGCGCGCGCGCTCGAACGCGCCGGTCAGCCCGCGCAGCAGCTCCGGCGAGAGCGCGTTGCGCGTGTCGGGGTCGTTGAGCGTGATGCTCGCCACACCGGGCTCGGCGAGGTCGAAGAGGACCTTGTCCGTGGACGCCGCCGCGCCTGCCGCCGTATCGCCGGGCACCGGCGCATCCTAGCCGGAAGCGCCGGTGCGTGCGAAGTGAGCAGCGCTACTTCTTACTTTGCGATGCGCTGCGCTGCGCTGCTGGCTGTTGGCGCGGCCGCCCCGCTCAGCGAGCTTGCCTGCCCGCGGCCCTCCTGTTGAGCGCGCGCTCCTCGCTGACGCTGATCGTTTCGGAAGGCGCGGGCGCGCTCACCGGCACGATCGGCTGGTCCACGGCGGAGATTTCGTCGCTGATCTTCATGTGCACGCCGCCGATGCCCAGCGTCAGCACCGTGTGCACGGGCAGCCCGTCGGCCGCCACGAACGTTTCGATCGCGCCCGTCAGTTTCAAGCCCAGCTTGCGGATGCGCACGCGCAGGCCCGTCGGCAGGTTGGGTTCCTCGATCTTCATCGGCGCCAGCGTGCCGGCGAAGCCGCTCACGCTCTGCCCCGCGATCGTGCTCGTGCCGAGCGACCGCACGTCGGTGGCGTCCTCGAGGAGCGCCGCCGAGGTCTTGTAGACGCCGAGCGTGCTGCCGAACGCGGTCGCCGCAACGACGCTGGGCGAGGCGCCGGTGTCGCGCGGGCTGACCTGCACCCACGGGCGCCCGCCGTCGCGCGCGGCCAGCGCGGGGTTCTCCACGTAGGCCTTGCCGCCGACGAGCCGGATGGTGACGACGTGCCCGAGCAGCGTCTCGCTCACCGTCGCCATCGCCGGCGAGGTGTTCTCTTCGGCGGTGTAGGTGGCGGTCTGTTCGTCGAGCGCGCGCAGCACGCGCGGCAGGTGTCCGCTCAGCGTGATCGCGCCGCTGATGTGCGAGCTGCCGATCGTGAGCGTTTCCATCTTCTGCGCCAGCGGCGCCAGTTCCGTCGCGGCGTCGCCCGCGCTGGGGCTTGCGCCCGGCGCGTCCGCCAGCGCCGCAGGAGCCGTGCCCGCGATCGCCGGCGCCGTCCCGCATGCCACCGCCAGCGCGAGTGCCTTCGATGTGAATGTTCGTCTCATGTGTCCTTCATTGCCCCCCAGCCGGCGTGCAAAACGCGAATCGTGGCACTTCCGCGACCGGGCGCCGGCGCAGGACCGGGCATCGCCCGCCGCTCTCGCGCCCCGCGGGCCACCGCGGGCGCGTTCAAAGTAGTGAGCCATACTATTTACTTTCGCGCGCGCCTGCGGTAGCGTCGCGGCGACCCCGAAAGCGAGCAGCAGAGGAGAGCGATCCGATGGCCGCCACCGCAGCGTCCCCGCACGGGGACAGCGTCGTGAAGCCCGACTTCAAGACGCAGCGCAAGCACTTCATCTTCAGCGACGAGCACGAAGCGCTGCGCGAGTCGATCCGCAGCTTCGCGACCAAGGAGCTCGCCCCGCACGCCGAGGAGTGGGAGCAGACCACGTTCCCCGACTGGGTGTTCAAGCGCATGGGCGAGCTCGGCTTCCTCGGCCTCGACAAGCCGGAGCGCTACGGCGGGCAGGGCGGCGACTACTACACGAGCCTGGTGCTGGCGGAGGAGATCACCAACGCCAACTCGGGCGGCCTGGCGATGGGGGTGGCGGTGCACACCGACATGGCGATGCCGCCGATCCTCGCGTTCGGCTCAGAGGAGCAGAAGCAGCAGTGGGTGGTGCCGGCGATCAAGGGCGAGAAGATCCTGTGCCTGGGCATCACCGAGCCCGACGCCGGCTCGGACGTGAAAGGGATCAAGACGAGGGCCGTGAGAGACGGCGATGACTACGTGATCAACGGCTCGAAGACCTACATCACCAACGGCCACCGCGCCGACGTGATCGTGCTCGTCACGAAGACCGATGCGGACGCCAGATACGATGGCTTCACGCTGTTCCTGGTGCCGATGGACGCGCCGGGGGTGATCCGCGAGAAGAAGCTCGAGAAGCTCGGCATGCACGCCTCGGACACCGCGCTGCTGGCCTTCCAGGACGTGCGCGTACCGGCCTCGGCGGTGCTCGGCCAGGTGGGCAAGGGCTTCTACCACATCATGTGGGAGCTCCAGGGCGAGCGCCTGATCGGCGCCGCCGGGATGGTGGCGGGCGCGCAGAGGTGCTTCGAGCGCACGCTGCAGTACGCGCACGAGCGCAAGGCGTTCGGGCGCGAAATCGGCAAGTTCCAGGTGATCCGCCACAAGTTCGCGGAGATGGCGACGAAGATCGAGTCGGCGCGGCAGATGACCTACATCACCGCGTGGCGCTTCCAGAACGGCGAGTACCCCGTGCGCGAGATCTCGATGTCCAAGCTGCACGCCTCGCGCGTGCTGTGCGAAGTGGCCGACGAGTGCATCCAGATCCACGGCGGCGCGGGCTACATGCGCGAGTACGGCGTCGAGCGCGTGTGGCGCGACGCGCGCCTGAACCGCATCGGCGCCGGCACCGACGAGATCATGCTCGACGTGATCGGGCGCTCCTACGGGCTCTAGAGACGTATGGACGGAAGACCCGCATGCGGGTCTTCCCCGGACGGTGCATGCACCGTCCGGCCGCCGATCGAAGATCGGCCAGCATGCGCCTCCCGGAACTGCTCAGTCGATCGAGCCGCGCGGCACGACCCACTCCGTGGGCTGTCCGGTGACCGTGGCGATCAACTCGAAGTCGGCGTCGTAGTGCAGGACGGTGAGCCCCGCCCGCTCCCCCGCGGCGGCGACCACGAGATCGGGGATGCTCGCCGCGCGGTGCTGCGCCTTCTCGGCGAGCAGTCCCTGGACCTCGATCGCGCGGTCGAGCGTCGCCTGGTCGATCGGCACGAGGGCGTAACGCAGCTCGATGTCCGCCCGCCGCGCGCGATGCTCCTCGCCGTTGCGTGCGCTGAACAGCTGCTCGAGGGCGGTGATCGAGCAGCTCGCGAGAAGGCCTCCCAGCACCTTCGCCTCGAGCGCTGCGGCAACGAGAGGCTTGCCGGTCCGCGCGATGACGCTGTTGTCTACGAGATGGGTGGGCGCGGCCACGCGCGTTCCATGATCTCGGGATTGTGCAGATCCTCGTTCTCCCGGTACCACGCCATCAGCCGCTTGCCCGCCTCGCGGCGCACCACCTCGCGCAGCGCCTCGTCGACCGTGTCCTTCACGCCACGTGTGCCCAGTATCTCTCGCGCTTTGGCGAGCATATCCTCATCGATGTCCAGTGTTGTCCTTCGCACACCATCAATATAGCCTGATGCTGCTACATCAGGCATAACGAGCGCTCCTGTGCCACCTTCCACAGCCCCCTTCTCCGACGAGCACGAGCAGTTGCGACAGTCGGTGCGCGGCTTCCTCGAGCGAGAGCTCGCGCCGCACGCGCCGCAATGGGAGCGCGAAGAGTGGTTCCCCGACGACGTGTTCGCCAAGCTCGCCGCCCAGGGCCTGCTGGGGCTGAAGTACCCGGAGCGCTACGGCGGGCAGGGCGGCGACTACCTGCACGAGGCGGTGCTGTGCGAGGAGCTCGCGCGGATCGGCTCCGGCGGCACCGCGGCGGGCATCGGCGCGCACGTCAACATCGCCACCCCGCCGATCTGGAGGTTCGGCACCGAGGAGCAGAAGCAGCGCTACCTCGTGCCCGCCATCCGCGGCGAGCTGATCGGCGCGCTCGGCATCACCGAGCCCGGCGCCGGCTCGGACGTGGCCGCGATCGCCACCCGCGCAGAGCGCGTGGACGGCGGATGGGTTATCAACGGCGAGAAGACCTACATCACCAACGGCGTGCGCGCGCACTTCGTCGTCACCGCCGTGAAGACCACGAAGGACGGCGGCCACCACGGCATCTCCTTCCTGATCGTCGACCGCGGCGAGGGCGTGTCCTCGTCCAAGCTCGACAAGCTCGGCTGGCACGCCTCCGACACCGCCACGATCGCCTTCCAGGACGTGTTCGTGCCCGAGCACAACCTGCTCGGGCAGCTCGACGAGGGCTTCAAGCTGATCATGGCCAACTTCCAGTGGGAGCGGCTGGCGATGGCCCTGGGGGCGGTCGGCGCGATGGCGCTCGCCTGGGAGCGCACCGCCGCGTTCGCGCGCGAGCGCCAGGCGTTCGGGCGTCCGCTGTCGGGCCACCAGGCGATCCGCCACGAGCTCGCCGACCTCGCCACCTCGGTGTACACCTGCCGCTGCGTCACCTACGACGCGCTGCGCCGCTTCGTCGCCGGGGAGGAGCCGCTGAAGGAGGTCACGATGGCGAAGCTGCTCACCCAGCGCGCCTGCTTCGAGCTGATGGACGCCTGCCTGCAGATCCACGGCGGCGCCGGCTACATGCGGGAATACTGGGTGGAGCGCGCCGCCCGCGACGCGCGCCTCGGACCCATCGGCGGCGGCAGCGACGAGATCATGCGCGAGATCCTCGCGCGCATGCTGTAGCGCGCGAGCGCGCCCGCAGGCGAGCGCCCGCGCAAGGCCAGCGATCCGCCGGCCGGCCCGCTCGCGCCAAACCCTGTCCAAACCTCTCATTCACTTCTCAAGCTTGCGCCCGCAGCGCCCGATAGCGCTCCCGTGGCCCCTCGACGCATCACCCGTCAAGTGCTCGCCGCGGCGCTCGCCCCGCTCGCCTGCGCCGTCGCCAGCACGCCCGCGTTCGCCGCCAGGCACCGTGCGCATCCCTCGGCGCACCGAGCCTGCGCGCACAGCGGAGCGCGGCCCAGCGCGCGCAACCTCGCGCTGATCCGCGCAGCCACGCTGTGCCTGGTCAACCGCGAACGCCGCCGCCACGGCGAGCGCCCGCTGCGCCGCAACCGGCGGCTGATGCACGCCGCCCAGGCGCACACCGAGAGCATGGCCTTCGAGGACTACTTCGAACACGTCGGCGCCGGCGGGCCCGGCGGCGGCACGCCGCTCGCGCGCCTGCGCGCCGCCGGCTACATCTCGAGCTCGCACGCCGCCTACGAAGTGGGCGAGAACATCGCCTGGGGCACGCTTTCGCTGGCCACGCCGCGCGCGATCGTCGCCGCCTGGATGGCCTCGCCGCCGCACCGCGCCAACATCCTCGACCGGCGCTACCGGGAAACGGGCGTGGGCGTCTCGCCGCATCCGCCCGTCTCGCTCGCGCACGGCCAGCCCGGCGCGATCTACACGCAGGACTTCGGCGTCCTGCGCCGCCGCTGAGCCGCCGCCTTCGAGCCGCCGCCGTGGCGCCGCCGCCACGCCGCCTGCCGGCGGCCCGCCACGGCACGCTCAGATAGGCTGCGTCACCCCGCAAACGACAAGGAGACGCGAAAGCTATGGGTGTACTGGACGGCAAGTCGGCGATCGTCACGGGCTCCGCGCGCGGCATCGGACGCGCCACCGCCGAGCTGCTCGCCGAGCACGGCGCACAGGTGCTCATCAACGACCTCGACGGCGATGTGGCCGAGCAGGCCTCCGGCGAGATCCAGGGCGAGACGGCGGTCTACGCCGGCGACTTGACCAAGCCCGGCGCCCCCGACGAGCTCGTGGCGAAGGCCATCGACGCGTTCGGCAAGATCGACATCGTCGTCAACAACGCCGGCTACACGATCGACGCGCCCGTGCACAAGATGTCAGACGACCAGTTCCAGAAAATGCTC
The DNA here is from genome assembly GCA_035508735.1 of Solirubrobacteraceae bacterium. GTDB lineage: Bacteria > Actinomycetota > Thermoleophilia > Solirubrobacterales > Solirubrobacteraceae > Palsa-744. Next base: position 59,133 of record DATJMM010000062.1, read on the forward strand.
GACATCCACACGGTGGTGCCGTTCCGCGTGATCCGCGCCGCCGCCCCGCACCTGCGCGAACCCGCCAAGCAGGAGCGCGAGGAAGGCAAGGAGGTGTTCCGCAAGATCGTCAACGTGTCCTCCACCTCCGGCACCTTCGGCAACGCCGGACAGGCCAACTACTCCTCCGGCAAGGCCGGCGTGGTGGGCCTCACCAAAACCGTCGCCAAGGAGTGGGGGCAGTTCAAAGTCAACGTCAACGCCGTCGCCTTCGGCTTCATCGACACGCGCCTCACGCAGGCCAAGGTCGACGAGAACACGATGCAGAAGGATGGCGAGACGATCCAGCTCGGCATCCCCGAGCAGATGCGCCAGATGGCCTCGATGCTGATCCCGCTCGGCCGCCCCGCCACGCCCGCGGAGGCGGCGGGCGGCGTGTTCTTCCTGTGCTCGCCCTGGTCCAACTACGTGCACGGGCAGACGCTGCACATCACCGGCGGCCTGTTCGGCGGCATGACCGGCTGAGCCACCACCAGGGGTCCGGCGCCCGCGCCGGACCCCGCCACGCCGCGCGCCACCGTCCGCTCGGCGCGTCTCGACGGCTTGCGCGGCCCGTCCTGCGGCGCGGCCCGTCCCTACGGCTGCTCCGACACGCTCGCGCCCGCGCGCGCGCCGCGCAGCTCGAAGTACAGCACCGCCGCCGCCAGCGCCGGAATCGGCGCGCTGAGCACGCCCAGCACGACGGCCACCACCAGCCCCGCGGCCGAGCTGGCCGCCGCCGCCACCGCCTCGAGCAGGAACACCGCCACCAGCACCATCACGTCCAGCACGACGATCACGCCGAACACCTGCCAGCCGTTGCCGCGCACCAACTCGCGACTGCGCCCCAGCGCCGCGATCGCGCCGGGCCGCTCAAGCACCACCACCGGCGCCGCCACCGACCACAATGTCAGCGCGATCAACCCCGGCACGATCAGCGCCACCAGCCCCACCAGCACGCCGATCGCCACCAGCACCCCGACCAGGATCAGCTGCCCGAGAACCGGCGTCACCGCTCGCAGCAGCTGGGCGGCGGTGGCGTCGCGCCGGCCGTCCTGCACGTCCGCCACGAGCTCCACCACCATGCCCGTGAAGAGCGTGCCCGCGATCAGGCTGATGAGCTCTCCCAGCACCGCCGTCCCCGGGCCCGCGGCCACCAGCAGCTGGCGCAGCAGGCCCGCGAGCACGAACACCACCGCGGCCGCCGGCATCAACACCGGCGCCTGGTCGACGTAGATGTCGAACACGCGGCGGATCACCGCGCCGCCGTCAAGCCGCCGCTGCACACCGCCCCCTGGCTCCAAGCCCACAGCTCACCGCGCGCACACGTTATGCCAGGCGCCCGACGGCGCCGCAGGGCGCCCAGGGCGCGCGCTCACACCGCCGCCGCGCCCTCCGGCGCGCGCCGTTCGGCACGCCGCCGAGCGCGCACGCGCCGCAGCACGCCCTTGCGGCCATGCTGCTCCAGGCCCGCGTACAGCGCGCGGATCTCGGTCAGGACCTGGTCCGCCACCGCCTGCTGCTGCTCGCGCGTAGCGCCCTCCACGCGCTCCCAGCGGATCGGCTCGCCGTACTGCACCGTGACCTTCGGGAACTGCAGGCGCTTCCAGTTGCGCACGTGCGAGGAGCCGTAGATCGCGATCGGCACCACCGGCGCCCCCGTTTCCAAGGCCAGGCGCCCGATGCCCGCCTTCGCGCGCTCGCCCAGCCTGCCCGTGCGCGAGCGACCGCCCTCGCAGTACATCGTGATCGCGCCGCCGCGCTCGAGGATCGTGCGCGCCGTGATGAACGTCTCCTCGTCGCGCGCGCCGCGGCGCACCGGGAACACGCCGCCGTGCGTGTAGATGAACTGCATCGGCCGTTTGAACAGCTGCGACTTGGCCATGAAGCGCACCTTGCGACGCAGGTAGCAGCCCATCAGGAAGTGGTCCATGAAGGAGAAGTGGTTGGGCGCCAGGATCACCGCGCCGCTGCCCGGCACGTTCTCCACCGAGATCGCCCGCGCGCGCAGGAACGTGTAGCCGTACAGCGAGGTGATCACGCGCGTGAGCTCGTACGCCCAGTCCGGCTCGCGCGTGCGCGCACGGTCATGGAAGCGGTCGAAGTGCTCCTTCGGCCGCTCATCCGTGTAAACCTGCTCGCGCATCGGCGCAAGATCGCTCATCAAACGCTCTACCGCCCCCGGCGCGCAAGGTTACGCCGCGGGCGTCACGCCGCCGGCGGGCGCAAGCCCCGGCCGCGCCGGCGAGAGCGCGCGCGGTACACCCGCGCGAAGTCCGCCAGCTGGCGCGCACGGTGCGCGAAGCCCGCCGCGGTGCGCGCGCTCGCGCGGTGGGAGAGATCCAGCTGCAGCTCGCGCACGCGGTAGCCCGCGCGCACCGCGTCGATCGTCATGCCGATCTCCATGCCGTAACCCGGCGCGAACGGCAGCACCGCGGCGAGCACGCCGGCGCGCAGCGCGCGCTGGCCCGATATGGGGGCGCGCGTGCGCAGGCCGCAGCGCCGGCGGATCGCCCAGCGGGCGAAGCCCAGCGCGATCCCGAAGCCGCCGCCCACGCGTCGCGCGAACGCCGCCACCGCCAGGTCCGCCTCGCCGTCGGCCACCGCCCGCGCCAGCTCCGCGAGCCCCTCCGCCGAGCCCGCCAGGTCGCCGTCGCACAGCACGAACACGCCCTCTGCGCGCGCCGCGCTCGCGGCGCCCCGCTGTCGCAGCGCCTCGCGCGCCGCCGCGGTCATCGCACCGCCCTTGCCCACCGGCCGCCCGCCGCCCACCACCCGCGCCCCCTGTGCGCGCGCGATCGCGGCGGTGCGGTCGCGGGAGCCGTCGTCGGCCAGCCAGATCGTCGCCGCCGGGAACGCCCTGCGCAGGCCCGCGATCGTCGCCGCGATGCGGGCGGCCTCGTCGCGCGCCGCCACGATCACCGTCACGCCCGCACGATCCGGTCGGTCCTGCCCGCTGTCTATTGTCTTGCCGGCAGTGCCCGCCAGCTGCGTAGGGAGGAGCGAATGACTGACGTCGAGGCCCATATCACCGGCACCGTATGGAAAATCGAGTGCGCCGTCGGCGACACCGTGCAGGAGGGCGACACCGTCGCCATCCTCGAGTCGATGAAGATGGAGATGCCGGTGGAGGCCGAAGACGCCGGCACGGTCGTGGAGATCCGCTGCGAGGAGGGACAGGCGGTCAACGAGGGCGACACGCTGGTCGTGCTCGAGTAGAGCCGGCGCCGCGCGGCGCCCGCCTGCGCCCGCCGGCGCCCGCCGCCGCTCGGCTAGCCTGTCGGCTCCGTGTCCGCGAGCCTCACCACGCGCGAGCTGGCCGACGGCAAGCTGCTCCTCGACGAGCCCGCCGAGGGCGTGGCGCGCCTGACGATCTCCAACCCGGAGAAGCGCAATGCGCTCGACCACCCCATCCTCGACGCCATCGGCGCCGCGCTCGGCGAGCTCGCCGCGCCCGGCGCGCCGGTTCGCTGCGTGCTCGTCACCGGCGCGCACGGGATGTTCTCCTCCGGCTACGACATCGGCGAGATCCCCGACGAGCGCTTCGAGCAGGAGGCCGAGCGGCTCGTCGCGCACCCGTTCACGCAGGCCATCGAAGCGCTCGAGTCCTTCCCCTACCCCACGCTCGCCGCGCTGCCCGGCCACACCATCGGGGGCGGGCTCGAGCTTGCGCTGGCCTGCGACCTGCGCGTGGCCAAGCGGGGCATCCAGCTCGGCATGCCGCCGGCCAAGCTCGGGCTCGTCTACTCGCACACCGGCCTGCGCCGCTTCGTCGACGCGATCGGAGCGGCGCGCACGCGCGAGCTGTTCCTGCTCGGCAGCTACGTCGACGCCGACGCAGCCCTCGCCTGGGGCCTCGTCAACCGCGTCGCCGCCGGCGATCGGCTCGAAGCGACCGCGCTCGAGCTCGCGCGCGAGCTCGCCGGCAACGCGCCGCTCTCGCAGCGGGGCAACAAGCGCGTGATCGCCGCGCTGCTGGCGGCCGAGGGCGAGCTGCCGGACGCGGTCGAGCGCGAGCTCACCGAGCTGCGCCGCGCCTCGTTCGCCTCGGCGGACCTGCGCGAGGGCATGCGCGCCTTCGCCGAGCGCAGAGCGCCGCGCTGGCGCGGCGAATAGCCGCAAATACCGTCCGCCGCGGCGCTTACGGTGTAGCCATGCCGCCGCTGATAACGCGCGAGGAGGCGCTCCGGCTCGGAGAGCTCGAGGACCACGCACAGATCGAAGCGCTCGTGGAGCGCGCCTGGAAGGCCCGCGTGGAGCGCTTCGCGGACTCCACCGATATGTGCTCGCTCGTCAACGCCAAGTCCGGCGGCTGCGCCGAGGACTGCGGCTTCTGCGCGCAGTCGCGCTTCGCCGAGGCCGAGACGCCGATGCACGCGATGATGGAGCCCCGGCAGATCCTCGAGCACGCGCGCGCCGCCGAGGCCGCCGGCGCGCACCGCTTCTGCATGGTCACGCAGGGCCAGGGCCTGTCCAAGCGCGACTTCGAGAAGTACCTCGAGGGCGTGCGCCTGGTGGCGCAGCACACCAACCTCAAGCGCTGCGCCTCCGTCGGCCACCTCTCCCCGGCGCGCGCCAAGGCGCTACGCGAGGCCGGCGTGCAGCGGGTGCACCACAACGTCGAGACCGCCCACAGCTACTACCCGGAGGTCACCAGCACGGTCCGCTACGAGGGCCGCCTGCGCACGATCGACGCGGTTCGCGAGGCGGGCCTGGAGACGTGCGTCGGGGGCATCCTCAACCTCGGCGAGACGCGCGAGCAGCGCGTCGAGATGGCCTTCGAGCTGGCCGCCATCAACCCCACCAGCGTGCCTATAAACATGCTCAACCCGCGCCCCGGCACCAAGTTCGGCGAGCGCGAGCACATGGACCCGTGGGAGGCGGTGAAGTGGATCGCGATCTTCCGGCTGATCCTGCCGGAGGCGCTGTTCAGGCTGTGCGGCGGGCGCGTGGAGAACCTCGCCGAGCTGCAGCAGCTGGCCGTCAAGGCCGGCATCAACGGCGTGATGCTGGGCAACTTCCTGACCACGCTCGGCAATGCGCCGGAGGCGGACCGGGAGATGTTCGAGCAGCTCGGGCTGAACGTGGCACGCCAGCCGGACAACGCGTCCAACCCCCGCCCCGACAACCGCTCGGGGTGGCTCGACGGCGCGACGCCCACGCTTGCCGCGCTCGAAGGCGGCCGCGGCGGCGCAGACGATTGCGAGCCGCCGGCGCTCGAGGTTCGCCTGTGGGACCCGTCCAAGCAGCTTCGCTACAAGGCCAGGCGCGCGCCGGGACCGCGCCCCGGCGCGGCCGCCGACACGGCCGCGGTCGCATAGGCGAGGCCGCCGCATGAACGAGATCGAGCAGCGTCTGCAGGAGATCGAGCGGCTCGGCCTCACCCGGCGGCTGCGGCTCGTCAGCGGACCGCAGGGGCCGACCGTGCTGATCGACGGCAAGCCCGCGCTGCTGCTGTGCTCCAACAACTACCTGGGGCTGGCCGACCACCCGCGCGTGCGCGAGGCGGCCGCCGACGCAGCCATGCGCTGGGGCGTCGGCGCCGGCTCCTCGCGCCTGGTGTCGGGCACGATGACGATCCACCGCCGCCTCGAGGAGCGGCTCGCGGACTTCAAAGGCAGCGAGGCGTGCATGCTGTTCGGCTCCGGCTACCTCGCCAACATCGGCGTGATCGCAGCGCTCGCGGGCCGCGGGGACGTGGTGCTCTCCGACGAGCTCAACCACGCCTCGATCGTCGACGGCTGCCGGCTCTCGCGCGCCGAGGTGCTCGTCTACCGCCACCGCGACAGCGAGCATCTCGACTGGAGCCTGCGCCGCCACGGCCGCCGCGACGGCTCGACGCGACGGCTGGTGGTGACCGACTCCGTCTTCTCGATGGACGGCGACGTGGCGCCGCTCGCCGAGATCGTCGAGATCGCCCAGCTGCACGGAGCGCGCACGGTGGTGGACGAGGCGCACGCCACCGGCAACCTCGGCCCGCAGGGGCGCGGCGCGGTGGCCGAGGCCGGTCTCGAGGGCGAGGTCGACGTGATCGTGGGCACGCTCGGCAAGGCGCTCGGCTCCTACGGCGCGTACGCCTGCGCCAGCGAGCAGACGGTGCGCTACCTCCTCAACAGCGCGCGCTCGCTGATCTACTCCACCGCGCCGGCGCCGCCGTCGGTCGCCGGCGCGCTCGCCGCGCTCGAGCTGCTGCGCGAGCGCCCGCACCGCGTGCAGCGGCTGCGCAGCAACGCGCGCGTGCTGCGCCGCGCGCTGGCCGCGGAGGGCTTCCCCGTGGGAGAGGGCGAGATGCAGATCGTGCCGCTGATCGTGGGGGACGAGCGCGCTGCGCTGCGCCTCTGCCAGGAGGCGCTCGAGCGCGGTGTGTTCGCGCAGGCGATCAGGCCTCCGAGCGTGCCGGCCGGCTCCTCGCGGCTGCGGGTCACAGCGATGGCCTCGCACACCGCCACCGAGCTCGAGCTTGCCGCGGCCGCCATCGGCGAGGCCGCGCGCGCGACCGGGCTGGCGCCGCAGTCGCTGCTGCCGGCTCCGTCTGAGCGCCGCGAGCCGCTCGCCCCCGCGGCGGTGCTGGAGCTCGACGCTCATGAGCTCGGCGAGCAGGACGGCGGCGGGCTCGCGCACATCTCTGCCGGGCCGGCCGCGCCCTTCGACCTCGAGCGCGAAGAAGCAGCGCTCGCCCCGCCCCACAGCCCGGCCCCACCGCCCACGGCCCCGTTCGACCTCGAGCGCGAGGTCGAGGGCGCCCGCGCGGCCTAGCGCGACGGCGCCCGGCGCCGATGCGCGGCCTGTTCGTCACGGCCACCGGCACCGGCGTCGGCAAGACCGTGCTGAGCGCAGCGCTGCTGGCGGCGATGATCGACGCCGGCGAGGCCGCCGTGCCCTACAAGCCGGTCATCACCGGCCTGCTCGACGAGCGGGAGATCGCCGCGCGCGGACCCTGGCCGGCGGACGACGAGCTGCTGGGAGCGCTCGCCGGGCTCGCACCCGTGCAGGTGGCGCCGGAGCGCTTCGGGGCGGCCGCCTCGCCGCACCTGGCGGCCGGGCTCGAGCACCGGCGCATCGATCCTGAGCAGATCGTCGAGCGGGCCCGGCGTCTCGCCGCCGCGGACGGCGCGCCGCTGATCGTGGAGGGCGTGGGAGGGCTGCTCGTGCCGATCGACGACCGCTTCACCGTCCTCGACCTCGCCCGAGCGCTGGCGCTGCCCACGCTGATCGCCGCTCGACCCGGCCTCGGCACGATCAACCACACGCTGCTCACGCTGCAGGTGGCCCGCGCCGGCGGACTCGACGTGCGCGCGGCCGTGCTCACGCCCTGGCCCGAGGCGCCCTCCGCGCTCGAGCTCTCCAACCGCGACACGATCGCGCGGCTGGGGGAGGTCGACGTGCACACGCTCGCCACCGTGCCCGGACCAGACGTCGCCGCGCTCGCCGCCGCCGGCGCCACACTGCCCTGGCGAAGCTGGCTCTGAGCCCGCGGCCCAACTGCTGCGGACCTTCGCGCCCATGTGCGCTCAGGTGCAGGCCACCGTCGCAGCCAGCATCGCCTCCCCCACCCGCGCCAGGTCCTCCGCTTCGATCACGTACGGCGGCATCGCGTAGATCAGGTTGCGGAACGGCCGCAGCCACACGCCCGCGTCGAGCGCCGCGGCGCTGGCGGCGGCCACGTCGACCTCACGCTCCAGCTCCACCACCCCGATCGCCCCGAGCACGCGCACGTCGCGCACCCCGACGAGGTCGCGCGCCGGGGCGAGGCCGTGGCGCAACCCGGCCTCGATCGCCTGCACCTGCGTCCTCCAGCCGCCGTCCTCCAGCAGCCGCAGCGAAGCCAGCGCCGTCGCGCATGCCAGCGGGTTGCCCATGAACGTGGGGCCGTGCATCAGCCCTCCCCCCTCCCCCGAGGACACCGCCTCGGCCACCGCCGCCGTGCACAGCGTTGCCGCCAGCGACACGTAGCCGCCGGTGAGCGCCTTGCCCACGCACATCACATCGGGCCTCACGCGCGCGTGCTCGCACGCGAACATCGCGCCGGTGCGCCCGAAGCCGGTGGCGATCTCGTCGAGCACCAGCAGCAGCCCGTGCTCGTCGCAAACGCTGCGCAGCAGCGCCACGCACTCGGGCGAGTGAAAGCGCATGCCGCCCGCGCCCTGCACGACCGGCTCCACGATCACGGCGGCCAGCTCGTGCTCGTGGGCCGCGGCGAGCTCCCGCACCTCCCGCGCCCAGCCCTCCTCGAGTTGGGCGTCGAAGCCGTCGGGCGGGCGCGGCGCGAACAGCTGCTGCGGGAGCACCCCCGCGAACAGCGAGTGCATGCCGCCGACCGGGTCGCACACGGCCATCGCGCCGAGCGTGTCGCCGTGGTAGCCGCCACGCACCGTGAGCAGCCGCGTGCGTCCGCTGTGCCCACGCGCGCGCTGGTACTGCACGCACAGCTTGATCGCCACCTCCACCGACACCGACCCCGAGTCCGCCAGGAACACCCGCTCCAGGCCCGCCGGCGCGAGCGCGGTGAGGCGCTCGCACAGGCGGATCGCCGGCTCGTGCGTCAGCCCTCCGAACATCACGTGCGCCATCGCGCCGAGCTGCTCGCGCACCGCCGCGTCCAGCGCCGGGTGGGCGTAGCCGTGGATCGCGCACCACCACGACGCCATCCCGTCGACCAGCTCGCGGCCGTCCGCCAGGCGCAGCCTCACGCCCCGCGCCGAGACCACCGGCAGTTGCGCCAGCGCCGCCGGCAACGCCCCGTATGGATGCCACACGCGCTCGCGATCGAGCGCCAGCAGCCGCCCCCAGTCGGTCATCGCACGCCGGGACGCCGCATCGCGCGGTCGGTCATCGCGCACCAGAGCGCCGCTGGCCAAGCGAGGCAAGGACGCAGGGGGCGTGGCGTGCTTCGCACGCGAGCGACCGAGGACGCCGCATCGCGCAGGCCAGCGACGCCCTGGTCAGTCCTCGTACAGGGTGAAGTCTCGCTTGCGCGCCCCGCACACAGGGCAGAACCACGTGTCCGGGATCTCCTCGAACGCCGTGCCCGCGGGGATGCCGCCGTCGGGGTCGCCTTCCTCGGGGTCGTAGATGTAGCCGCAGGACTCGCAGATCCAGCGCTGCATGGTCTCGGTCTCCGTGGCGCTCATGACGCCCGGCGCTCGTAGGTATCGCTCATGCGCGGAAGGTTAGCGGTCGGCTAGGGTCAGGCGATGCGCAGCGCGGGGGACAGTGAGCTACCGGCGCCCCAGGCCAAGGGGGAGCCTGGGCAGGACTACAACCCCGGCGAGCCGACGCCGCCCCGCCAGGCCGCGAGCGTGATCGTGCTGCGCGGCGGTGCGCAGGCGCTCGAGGTGCTGCTCGTGCAGCGCACGCCCCAGGCGCGCTTCATGGGCGGCGTGTGGGTATTTCCCGGCGGCGCCGTGGACGCGGGCGAGGGCGAGGGCGAGGACCCCCACAGCGCCGCCGCGTTGCGCGAGCTGCGCGAGGAGGCCGGCCTCGCCATCGACGATCCGTCCGCGCTCGTGAGGTTCTCGCGGTGGATCACGCCGGCGCAGGTGCAGATCCGCTTCGACACCCACTTCTTCCTCGCCGAGCTGCCCGCGGGCCAGGAGCCACGCGTCGACGGCGAGGAGTGCGTCGAGCACCGCTGGTTCACCCCTGCCGGCGCGCTCGAGGCCCATCGCGCCGGCGAGATCGAGCTCGTCTTCCCCACGATCAAGCACCTCGAACAGCTGGGCGAGTTCTCCACGGTGGCGGCGCTGGTCGCCTATGCGCGCGGCCGCGAGGTGCAGCCGGTGGAGCCGCGCGTCGTGATCGAGGGAGAGGTCGCGCGCATACTTCTGCCCGGCGAGGAGGGGTACTGAGCGGCCGCTGCTAGCCGCCCTGCTGGGCCTCGATCACGTGCGTGACGGCGTTGATCAGCGCCAGGTGGGTGAAGGCCTGCGGGTAGTTGCCGAGGTGCCTGCCCGAGGAGGCCTCCAGCTCCTCGCCGTACAGCCCCAGCGGCGAGGCGTATGAGAGCAGGCGCTCGCACAGGTGTTCGGCCTGGCGGTGCTCGCCTATCTCCGCCAGCGCCGAGACCAGCCAGAAGGAGCAGATCAGGAACGTGCCCTCCTCGCCGTGCAGGCCGTCGTCGGTCTCCTCGGTGCGGTAGCGCAACACCAGGCCGCCGTCGGTCAGCTCGTCGCGGATCGCGCACACGGTGGCGCGCACGCGCTCGTCGTCCGGGGGCAGGAAGCGCAGCAGCCCCACCAGCAGCGTGGAGGCGTCGAGCGCGTCCGTCTCATAGTGCTGGCGGAAGACACCGCGGCCGTCGACACCGTGCTCGAGGATGTCGGCCCGGATCTCGTCTGCCAGCTGCTGCCACCTCTTGGCGTCCTCTTCGTGACCGCGCCGTTCGGCCAGGCGCGCGCCGCGGTCCATCGCCACCCAGCACATCAGCTTCGAGGACACGTAGTGGCGCGGCTCGCCGCGCGCCTCCCAGATGCCCTGGTCGGGCTGCCGCCAGACCTCCGAGGCGCAGCGCACCTGATCTGCCAGCACCGGCCAGAGCCGCTCGGGTATGTGGTCGCGCTTCTTGGAGTGCAGGTAGACCGAGTCGAGCACCGCCCCGTACACGTCGTTCTGGCGCTGGTTGAAGGCGCCGTTGCCGATGCGCACCGGCCGCGCGCCTTCGTAGCCCTTGAGGTGGTCGAGCGTCGACTCGGTCAGGTCCTTCTGGCCCTTGATGCCGTACATGATCTGCAGCGAGCCGTCCGCGTTTCGCTCCATGTCGGCGACGTACTGCACGAAGTCGTCCGCCTCCCAGTTCAGGCCGAGCGCGTGCAGGCCCCACAGCGTGAAGGAGGCGTCGCGCATCCAGCAGTAGCGGTAGTCCCAGTTGCGCTCGCCGCGAGGCGTCTCCGGCAGCGAGGTGGTGGCGGCCGCCACCAGCGCGCCGGTGGGCATGAACGTGAGGCCCTTGAGCGTCAGCGCCGAGCGCTGCAGCTGAAAGCGCCATGGATGGTCGGGGTAGGAGCCTTCCGCCAGCCAGGTGCGCCAGAAGTGCGCGGTGCGCTGCATGTGCTCCTCGGCCTGCTCGACCGTGTGCGGGCCGCCGAGCCCCTCGGTCCAGGACAGCGCGCAGAAGCGCTTCTCGCCCTCCTGCATCGTGTGGCGCCCGTGCGCACGGTTGCCCTCGAGGCCCATGCGCACGTCGCTGAACAGCCTGAACGCGGTCACCTCGTCGGTTGCGTCGAGCATGCACACGCCCTCCTCGCCGCCGTCCACCACGTTCCAGCTGGCCGCGTTGGCGCCGTAGTCGAGCATCGGCTCGCACACGATCTCCACCTGCACCTGGCCCTGGATGCACTCCACCAGCCGCACCAGCAGATGATCGGCGTCGTAGTCGGTGGGCGGGCGCGTGTGGCTCGAGCCGTGCTTGTTGTCGTGCCAGGCGCCGATCGTCAGCGCCTCGAGCACGCGCAGCCAGCCCTGTGGGGTCATCCACGTGGTCTCGACGACGTTGGTGCCTGGAAGGTAGCGGCGCCCGGCGGGCACGTAGGTGCCGTACGGGCCCACCCGCCAGCTGCCGGCGCCCCGGTCGAGCATCGCGCCGAACACGGACGGGGAGTCGAAGTGCGGCAGGCACATCCACTCGATCGAGCCGTCGGAGGCGAGCAGCGCGCAGGTGTGGCAGTCCGACAGGAAGGCGTAGTCGGCGATCGGGGGGAACGGCGAGTCGACCCTCGGCGTGCTGACCGCGTCCGCCCGCCATGCCCCCGTGCGCGCGTCCTGCGCGTCTGCGCTGCCGCTCACCACTCGGTCCGTTCGAAGCGCGGCCGCTCCACCCCCGGCGGCAGCGCCTGCTCTTCCTCGAGCTTGTTCAGGTGCGCCGCCAGCGTGGCCGTGGCCAGCCCCAGCAGCGGCTCGGAGACCTCCGGCCAGACCGCGTCGAGCAGCTCCTGGATCGTGCGCTTGCCCTTGCCCAAGGCCACGATCAGGCTGTGCTCGCGGTCCACGCGGTGCCCCAGGTAGTCCTCGAGCTTGCTGTGCGCGTCCCACACCGGCGGCCCGTGACCGGGGCACAGCACGTTGAAGTCCTCGCGCATGCGCAGCCGCGTCAGCGCCAGCATGTAGCCGCTCATCGCGCCGCGGTAGGGGCTGATGAACACGCTGCCCTCCCCCAGCACCGCGTCCCCGGTGAAGCAGGCGCCCTCGGCGATCAGCGCGAAGTGGTCGACCGAGTGCCCCGGCGTCGAGACCGCCTCGAACGGTCCGAAGCGCGAGCCTTCGCCCAGCAGCACGTCGACCGCGCCGCGCCCGCCGGCCAGCGGCGCCTGGTGGCGCCTGCGCAACTCTGCCACCGCTTCGGCGTGGTCGTGGTGGTCGTGCGTCAGCACGATGCCGCCGAGCCCGCCGCGCGACTCGATCGCCGTGGACAGCCTGTCGAGGTGCGCCTCCAGCAGCGGGCCGGGGTCCACCACCCACGCCGGCTCGCGCGCCACCACCCAGCTGTTGGTGCCCGACAGCGTCAGCGGGCTCGGGTTCTCGGCGCGCACGCGCAGCACGTCGTAGTGCAGCAGCAGGTCCGCCTCGCCGCCCGCCTCGGCAGAGTCGCCGTTGGCGCCCGTACCAGCTTCGGGATCGTCGCGACGCGACGTGGTCATGGGCGCGACGTTAGCTGACTGCGCGGAGGGGATGACCGGCGCTACTGGATGTTGGCCATCACGTGCTTGACCACGGTGTAGTCCTCGACTCCGTAGACGCTGAGGTCCTTGCCGTAGCCGGACTGCTTGAAGCCGCCGTGCGGCATCTCCGAGACGAGCGGAATGTGGTCGTTGATCCAAACGCAACCGAAGCGCAGCGCCCTGGCGACGCGCAGCGCGCGCCCCACGTCGCGCGTCCACACCGAGGAAGCCAGGCCGTAGCGGGTGGCGTTGGCCCAGGCGATCGCCTGCTGCTCGTCGGCGAAGCGCTGCACGGTTATCACCGGACCGAAGATCTCGTCCTGGATCATCTCGTCGTCCTGCTCGAGACCGGCCACCACCGTCGGCTCCACGAAGAACCCCGGCCGCTCGGGCGCCTCGCCGCCGGTCACGATCTCCGCGCGCTCGGGACGCCGCTCGAGGAAGCCCGTCACCCGCCGGCGCTGCCTGTCGGAGTTGACCGGGCCGAGCGTGGTCTCCGCGGCGAGCGTGTCGCCGATCACCAGGCCCTGCGCCTGGCCGGCCAGGCCCGAAACCACGTCGTCGTACACCGGGCCCGCGGCGAGCACGCGCGTGGCCGCCGTGCAGTCCTGGCCGGCGTTGTAGTAGCCGGTGCCCGCGATCGTCTCCAGCGCGCTCTCCAGCTCGACGTCGTCGAACACGATCACCGGCGCCTTGCCGCCGAGCTCGAGGTGCACGCGCTTGAGCGTGTCGGCGGCGGCGCGCGCGATGTGCTTGCCCGTCTCCACCGAGCCGGTCAGCGCCAGCATGTCCACGTCGGGGTGGTTGATCAGCGCCTCCCCCGTGGGCCGTCCGGGGCCCATGACGATGTTCAGCACCCCCTTGGGGAGCACGTCCGCCGCCAGCTCCGCCAGGCGCACGGTCGTGATCGGCGTGGTCTCCGCCGGCTTCAGCACCACCGTGTTGCCCGCCGCCAGCGCCGGGCCGAATTTCCAGATCGCCATCATCAGCGGGTAGTTCCACGGCGTCACCTGGCCGATCACCCCCACCGGCTCGCGGCGGGTGAAGGAGGTGTAGCCCTCCATGTACTCTCCTGCCGCCCTGCCCTCCAGGCAGCGCGCCGCGCCGGCGAAGAAGCGCAGGTTGTCGGCCATCACCGGCACCTCGTCGCTCCTGACCGCCTGAAGCGGCTTGCCTGCGTTCAGCGCCTCCAGCCGCGCGATCTCCTCGCCGTGCTCCTCCACCAGCTCGGCGATCGCCAACAGCGCCTGCGCGCGCTGGGCCGGCGTGGTGCTCGACCAGGCCGCGAAGGCGGCGCGCGCGGCGCGCACCGCGCGGTCGACCTCGGCGGCGCCGGAGACCGGCGCGCGGGCGAGCTCCTCGCCGGTGGCCGGGTTGAGCACCGCTTCGGTCTCGCCGCCCTCCGACGCCACCGACTCGCCGTCGATGAAGTTGCTCAGGGTCTCCACAGCTGCGCTGGTCATGCTCGTGCCTCCTGGTCGATTGGTGTCGTTACACCGCCGCCACGCCCAGCGCCCCGGCGACCGCCGGGTGGGTGATCTCGCCGTCCTTCACGTTGAGGCCCATGCGCAGACCCTGGCTCGCTTCCAGCGCGTCCTGCACGCCGTGCTCGGCCAGCTCGATCACGTACGGCAGCGTGGCGTTGGTAAGCGCGTAGGTGGAGGTGATCGGCACCGCCCCAGGCATGTTGGTCACGCAGTAGTGGGTGATGCCATCCACCTCATAGGTCGGGTTCGAGTGCGTCGTCGGCCGCGAGGTCTCGAAGCAGCCGCCCTGGTCGATCGACACGTCCACCAGCACCGCGTGGCGCTTCATCAACGACAGCTGCTCGCGCGTCACCACCCGCGGCGCGCGCCCGCCGTGCACCAGCACCGCGCCGATCACCAGGTCGGCCGCGCCCAGCATCTCCTCGATCGCCAGCGTCGATGAGTACACCGTCGAGGCGCGCCCCGCGAAGGCCACTTCGAGCTCGCGCAGGCGGTCGATCGAGCGATCGAACACGAATACGTCGGCCTGCATGCCGATCGCGATGAAGGCGGCGTTCATGCCCACCACGCCGCCGCCGATCACCAGCACCGTCGCCGCCGCCACACCCGGCACGCCGCCGAGCAGGATGCCGCGCCCGCCGAGCGGCTTCTCGAGCATGAACGCCCCGGCCTGCGTGGCGATCTTGCCGGCCACCTCGCTCATCGGCGCCAGCAACGGCAGCCGGCCCTGCGCGTCCTCGACCGTCTCATAGGCGATGCAGGTGGCGCCAGAGGCCATCAGCCCGCGCGCCAGCTCCGGCTCGGCGGCCAGGTGCAGGTAGGTGAACAGCGTCTGCCCCTCGCGCAGCAGCGCCACCTCCTCGCCCTGCGGCTCCTTGACCTTCAGCACCAGCTCCGCCTGCGCGAACACGGTGTCGGCGTCCGGCACGATCCGTGCGCCCTGGGCCAGGAACTGCTCGTCGCTCATCGCGCTGCCCTCGCCGGCGCCCGCCTGCACCAGCACCTCGTGCCCGCGCGCGGTCAGCTCGCGCACCCCCGCCGGCGTGATCGCCACGCGGTACTCGTCGGCCTTGACCTCGGTGGGAACGCCGATCCTCACCGCGCCAGCTCCCTGCCCCGCAACGCCAGCCAGAACTCGATGCGGTCGCGCGCGTTGGAGAAGTCGCGCCCGGTCAGCTGTTCGATGCGGCGGATGCGATAGCGCAGCGTGTGACGGTGGCAGAACAGCGCCGCCGCCGCCTTCTCCCAGTGCCCGTTGTGTTCGATGAACACGTCCAGCGAGCGCACCAGCTCCTCGCCGTACTCGCCCTCCCCGTGTTCGATCGGGTCGAGCACGCTGCGGCAGTAGGAGGCCAGCGCCTCGTCGTCCTGCAGCGACAGCAGCAGCTGGAAGGCGCCGAGGTCGGCGTAGGAGGCGACCTCCGGCGCGGTGCCGTTGCGCAGGCGCACCGCCTCCAGGGCGCAGCGCGCCTCGTGGAAGGCCATCCGCAGCGAGTGCGTGGCCGCCGGCCGCGACGCCGCCGCGCGCAGCTCGCCGAAGCGCGCCGCCAGCTCCGCCCTCACCCTCCGTGCCAGCTCGATCGGCGAGGCCGCGCCCGGGTCGACCACCGCGCACAGCAGGCCCGCGCGGACCGCCACCAGCGCCGGCACGCGCTCGCGCGCCAGCGCCGCCTCCACCGGCGCCACGGCCGCGCCCGGATCGGCCAGCGCGAACGCCAGCACCGCCAGGCGCTCGCCGATGCCGAACGGCCGCAGCCGCGCCTGCACGTCCTCGGGATACAGGTGGCCTGTCAGCACCTCGGTCAGCACGTCGCCCACCATCGTGCGCTGCAGCAGCTCGTAGCGCTCGTCCAGCAGCCGCGCGAAGGCGCGCTCGGTGACCGCGATGAACGGCAGCTCATAGGGCACCTCGAACAGCGGGAACTCGAGCGCGCGCGCCGCGCCCACCAGTGCCGCAGGCAGCCGCTTGTGGGCGAAGCCGGTGCCGAAGCCGAGGCCCGCGATGTTGTGCGCGGCGAGCCGCTCCACGAACTCCCGCTGCGCCTTCGGCCCGGTCAGCTGCATGCCGGTGCTCAGCAGCAGCTCGCCGCCTTTCAGCCACGGCGTGGGGTCCACCAGCTCGGTGCTGTGCACCCAGCGCACGTGGCTGTCCGCCGCGCGCTCGCCGCAGGCCAGCTCGAGCTCGAGCTCCCCGATCAGGCTCGCGACAGTGAGCTCCACCGCTCCATCCGCGCCGAGGCCTCGCCCAGCACCGCCCGCAGGATCGCCTCGATCTCCTCGAACTGCTGCTGACCCGCGATCAAGGGCGGCGACAGCTGCACGATCGGGTCGCCGCGATCGTCGGTGCGGCAGATCAGGCCGCGGTTGTACAGCTCGCCCGAGAGGAAGCCGCGCAACAGCTCCTCCGATTCGGAGGCGTCGAAGGTCTCCTTGCTGTCTTTGTCCTTGACCAGCTCGATCGCCTGGAAGTAGCCCGCGCCGCGCACGTCGCCGACGATCGGCAGGTCCCTCAGGCCGTCGAGCATCTCCCTGAAGGCGCCCTCGTTCTCGCGCACGTTCTCGTTCAGCTGCTCGCGCTCCATGATCTCGAGGTTGGCCAGGCCGACCGCGCACGCCACGGGGTGCCCGCCGAAGGTGAAGCCGTGGTTGAACACCGCCTTGCCGTGCTGGAAGGGCTCGGCGACGTGATCGCCGGCGATCACCGCGCCCAGCGGCACGTAGGCCGAGCTGATGCCCTTCGCGGTGGTGATCATGTCCGGCGTGTAGTCGTAGCGCTCGCAGCCGAACCAGTGGCCGAGCCGTCCCCACGCGCAGATTACCTCGTCGGAGATCAGCAGCACGCCGTGGCGGTCGCAGATCTCGCGCACACGCTGGAAGTAGCCCTCCTGCGGCACGAAGCAGCCGCCGCCGTTCTGCACCGGCTCGAGGATCACCGCCGCCACCGTCTCCGCGCCCTCGAACTCGATCGCCTCCTCGATCGCGTCCGCCGCCCACAGCGCCTCGCGATCCTCCGGCCAGCGGTAGGAGTTGGTGTTGGGCACGTGCACGCCGCCGGGCGTGAGCGGCTCGAACGGCACCCGCAGCGGCGTCAGGCCGGTGGCCGTCAGCGCGCCCATCGAGGTGCCGTGATATGCCAGCTTGCGCGCGATCAGCTTGTGCCGGCGGCCCTCTCCCCGCGCCGCGTGGTAGGCCTTGGCGAGCTTCCACGCCGTCTCCACCGCCTCCGAGCCCCCGGAGGTGAAGAACACGCGGTTGAGGTTCCCCGGAGCGAGCGCCGCGATGCGCGAAGCCAGTTCGATCGAGCGCGGGTGCGCGTAGCTCCAGTTGGTGTAGAAGGCCAGCTCGCGCGCCTGCTCCGCGGCCGCGTCGGCCAGCTCCGCCCGCCCGTGCCCGACGTTCACGCAGTACAGCGCCGACAGGCCGTCCAGATGGCGCTTGCCGTGCTCGTCGTACACGTAGCAGCCTTCGCCGCGCACGATCACCGGCACCTCGTGCTCGGCGTAGGAGCCCATGCGCGTGAAGTGCATCCACAAGTGGCGCTTCGCCTGCTCCTGCAGGTCAGCTGACATGCCACACCGCCCTCTCCTGTCGCTCACTAGACACTGAGGACAACGCTAACCACTCCACGCTGGCCGCTCAATGCGCCGCGTGGTCAAGAAGTTGAATCTCCATTGTACGGAGCGTATAAGCAGAGGTGCGCGTTTTGGGAAACCCGCCCATTGCGCCCCGGCCCCGCGCGTCCTTAACTTCCCTTGCACAACAGCGCCAAGTCCGTCGCGTCCAGATAGGAGCCGTCCATGGCAATCGAAGGTGCCGAAGTCGCGGGCCCCGCCCGCACCGCCCCCGCCGCGAGCGCAGTCATGGACAAGGGCCTGAAAAAGGGCGCGATCAGCTACGTGTCCAACATCGTCATCGGCGTGGCCTCGACAGCGCCCGCCTACTCGCTGGCGGCCACGCTCGGCTACATCGTCGCGGTCCACGGCGTCGGCACGCACGCGCCGGCCGTGCTGATCGTGTCCTTCGTCCCGATCCTGCTGATCGCGATCGCCTACAAATACCTCAACCGCGCGGATCCCGACGCCGGCACCACATTCGCCTGGACCACGCGCGCCTTCGGCCCGGGCACCGGCTGGCTCAACGGCTGGGCGATCTTCCTCGCCGACGTGATCGTGATGGCCTCGCTGTCTGACATCGCCGCGATCTACAGCCTGAAGCTGTTCGGCATCGGCGAATCGAAAGGCCTGATCCTGGCGATCGCGGTGCTGTGGATCGTGCTGATGACGTGGATCTGCTGGCGCGGCATCGAGCTCTCCGCCGCGATCCAGCGCGCGCTGCTCACGCTCGAGGTGATCATGCTGGGCATCTTCGCGGTGGTCGCGCTCGCCAAGGTGTACGGGGGCAGCGCCCCGCACGGCGCGATCGACCCCCAGGCCGCCTGGTTCAACCCCTTCTCGATCAGCTTCGGCAGCCTGCTGCCGGCGGTGCTGCTCGGGATCTTCATCTACTGGGGGTGGGACTCCGGCGTGGCGGTCAACGAGGAGTCCGAGGACCCGGCCAACGGGCCGGGCAAGGCGGCGGTGGTCTCCACGCTGCTGCTCGTGGTCATCTACCTGCTCGTCGCCACCGGCGCGCAGGCCTTCCACGGCGTCGGCTTCCTGGCCAGCGAAGAAAACGCCGAAGACGTCCTCAACGCGCTCGGCAAGCCGGTGTTCGGCGGCGGGGCGGTGGGCTGGACCCTGGCCAAGCTGCTGATCCTGTGCGTGCTCACCTCCGCGTCGGCGTCCACCCAGACCACGATCCTGCCGACCGCCCGCACCACGCTCTCGATGGCCCACTGGAAAGCCATCCACCGGATGCTCGGGCGCGTGCATAAAACGTATCTCACCCCCGACGTGTCCACCATCGGCATGGGCCTGATCTCGATCGCGGTGACGGTGCCGCTGCTGCTCGTCTCCGAAAGCGTGCTGGTGGACTCGATCACGGCGCTCGGCTTCCCCGTGTGCTTCTACTACGGCTTCACCGGCTTCGCCTGCGCCTTCTACTACCGACGCGAGCTGCTGGTGAGCGCCCGCAACTTCCTGATGGTCGGCGTGCTCCCGTTCCTCGGCGGGCTGATGCTGTTCGGCGTGTTCGTGAAGGCGATCATCTTCTACGGCGAATTCAAGAACGTCGAATCCAAGCCGATCGCCGGCATCACGCTGCCGCTCTGGTTCGGCATCGGCGGCATGATCATCGGGCTGGTCCTGATGCTGGTCTCACGGCCCTACTTCAGGGACTTCTTCGCGCGCAAGTCCGAAACCGCGCCGGCCGGGATCCTCGAGGCGCCCGCCCCGCAGACGATCCCCCCGGCGGTGGACTTCTAGCGCGGCGCGCGACCAAGCCGGGGGGTCTCTCCGGGGGCGCGGGGGGGCGGGGGGGGGGGGGCCCC
>DATJMM010000063.1:0-43042 GCA_035508735.1 Solirubrobacteraceae bacterium
GCGGTGATGCTCTACGTGCACGAACTGACGCTACGCGAGATCGGCCAACGCCTCGGCGTCTCCGAGAGCCGCATCAGCCAGATCCACACCCAACTACGCCGCCGCCTCTACGAACAACTCTCAGACGAGACCACGCTGTTCGCGGCAGTGGCCTGAGCTCAAGGTTGCGCCGCCGCGGCCGAGAACCGGGACGCACATGGACCTCGGCCTGCACATAGCCGCCACCGGCATGGTCGCCCAGCAGGTCCGCCAGGACCAGCTCGCCAACGACCTCGCCAACGCGTCCACGCCCGGCTACAAGCCCGACGGGTCCGAGCAGCACAGCTTCGGCGACGTGCTGCTGGCGAACACCGAGGACGGCGCCTCGATCGGCTCGGTCGACGAAGGCGTGTCGTTGGGCAAGACCTTCGTCGACTCCGCGCCGGCACCGAGCGAGGAAACCGGCGAACCGCTGGACTTCGCGATCGTCGGCAGCGGCTACTTCGCGGTGAAGACCGCGCAGGGAGTGCGCTACACCCGCGACGGCCAGTTCACGGCCTCGGCCAAGGGCATCCTCACCGACGCCAGCGGCAACCCGGTGCTGAGCCAGCGCGGCGCGCAGATCAAGGTGGGCGCGTCGGGCAGCGTGCCCGCCGGCTCGCTGGGCGTGTTCGAAGTGCCGGGCGCGACCAAGCAGGGGGAAAACCTCTACACCGGCAAAGCGTCGGGCAAGGCCGGCGGCACCGTGCGCCAGGGGGCGCTCGAGGCCTCCGGCGTGGACGCCGCCACGGCGATGGTCGAAATGGTGACCTCGCTGCGCAACTTCCAGTCGGGCCAGCAGGCGATCCAGTCGATCGCGGGCACGCTGCAGGAGGCCGCCTCGCAGGTGGGCTCGCTCAACACCTCCGGCTGAGCCGCGCGGTCGCTCAAGTCCCGCCCGGCGCGGCCGATCACCGGACGGAGAAGCCCCGAGCTCGGCTGGACCGCCCATGCGGAAAGCCCCGCTCGACAACGAGAACGCATACAGGATGGGTCGATGCTCGAAGGTCTGTACTCCGCAGCAGCAGGCATGGCAGCGCAGCAGGAACAGCTGAACGCGATCAGCAACGACATCGCGAACGTGTCGACGAGCGGCTACAAGGCCGAGCGCGTGGCCTTCGACGACCTGCTCTACAACCCCGTGAAGATCGCCGGCAGCGACAGCAGCGCGGGCTCCGGCGCGAGCGCGCGCGTGATCGGCCGCAGCGAAGCCGAGGGGTCGATCCAGGAAACCGGCGATGCGCTCGACCTCGCGATCGAAGGCGACGGCTACTTCCAGGTCAAGCGCGCCAACGGACAGACCGCGCTGACCCGCGACGGCGCCTTCGGCGTGGACGCCACCGGCGCGATCGTGAACGGCGAAGGCAACCGCCTGGTGCCGCCGATCAAGGTGCCCAAGGGCTTCCCCACGCAGGACCTCAGCGTCACCTCCGACGGCACCGTGGAGGCGGGCACGCGCAAGCTCGGACGCATCGAGCTGGTGACGGTGACCTCGCCGGAACACCTGATCGCGGACGGCGGCGGCGAGTTCAGCGCCACCGCCGCCAGCGGCGCCCCCCATGCTGCCAAGGGCAAGATACGCCAGGGCGCGCTCGAGGCCTCGAACGTGAACGTCTCGAGCGAGATGGCGCAGATGGTGAGCACGCAGCGCAACTACCAGCTGATGAGCACCGCCATCCAGACCGAGAGCCAGATGATGTCGATCGCCAACCAGCTGCGTCCGCAATGAGCGTGCCCGGCACGAGCGCTACGAGCGTGGCCGCGGCGGGCCTGCCGGTGGCAAGCCAGGCGCTCGAGCCGAAGTGGGTGCGCGACGGCTCGCCGGCAACCCAGAAGGCCTACGAGACCGCGCTGGCGTTCGAACAGGCGCTCGTGGAACAGCTCTCGCAGGCGCTCGCCAAGAGCAGCGGCCTGGGCGGCGCATCGTCCCCGGAGGAAGGCTCCATGGAAGGCGCGCCCGGCGCCGGCGAAGGCGCCGGCGGCGAAGGCGACTCGGAGCTCTCGATGCTGCTGCCGCAGGCGCTGACCAGCGGCGTGATGAACGCCGGCGGCCTCGGCCTGGCGGCGCAGCTCACGCAGCAGCTCGCCGCCGAGCAGGGCGATGCGACGAACAGCGCGGGCGCAAGCTCGCCGGGCGCAGGGAGCGGCGTCGGCGCGCAGCCACTCGGCGCAGCAGGCGGCACCGGCGCGCAGCCGCTCGGCGCGGCGGGCGGAGTGGACGCGCCGCGGGGAGCGAGCTCGTGAGCGCGCAGGCGCTGAGAACGCACGAGTCCACCCAGCGCGACCGCGCGCTGGCGGAGGCGGTGCTCGAGCACCTCGACGCGCAGATCGCCTCCGCGCAGCGCCTGCTGGAGGTGGTGCTCGAGCAGGGCGCGGCGATCCGCGCGCGCGACGTGCACGCGGTGGTGCGCCTGGCCGGCATCCTGCGCGGCGAGATGGGCCGCCGCCAGCTGCTCGAGGAGGAGCGCACGCGCCTGTTGGCGCGCAGCGGCGAGCGGCTCGGCATGCAGCCGCAGACGGTCACGCTGGCGCTCCTGTGCACGCTGATGGACGCCGCCAGGGCCGAGCGCGCGGGCGAGCGCAGCGCGCAGCTGAAGGGCCTGCTGCGCGAGCTCGAGCGCGAGCACTCCACCAACCGCGCGCTGATGCAGATCGAGCTGGGCTTCCTCGACCACCTGCTGGGCATGCTCTCGCTCGACGGCGTCAGCGGCTACGACCCCCGCGGCGGCTCGCGCGCGATCACGCGCTCGCGCCCCGGCGGCGCGCTGCACGTCCTCGACCTGCAGGCATAGGCGCATGACGATCCACCTGCACACCGCGCACGACTATCGCCACCGGGGCGTGGGCGCATGACGATCCCCACCCTGCAAGGACTCCAGACGGCCCTCAGCGGGCTGATCGCCGAGCAGACGGCGCTGGACACCGCCGGCAACAACATCGCCAACGCGGCCACCGAAGGCTACTCGCGGGAGACCGCGCTGATGCAGCCCGACCAGCCGCTGGACATCCCCGCGATCTCGAGCTTCACCGGCACCGGCGCGCAGCTCGGCACCGGCGTGGACGTGGCCTCGATCACGCGCGTTCGCAACCAGTACCTGGACGCCCAGTACCGCGCCCAGAACAGCGCGCTGGCCAGCGCCACCGCCCAGGCCGAAGTGCTGCAGCAGGCGCAGAGCGCCTTCAACGAACCGTCCAGCACGGCGCTGGCCTCGCAGCTGTCCTCCTTCTGGAGCGCCTGGAACAGCCTCGCCGAATCGCCCACCAGCGAAGCCGCCAAAGAGGCCGTGGTGGCCGCCGGCGAACAGCTGGCCTCGACCTTCAACGAACTCGCCGGCGAGCTCTCGCAGATCGCGGCGCAGACCAGCGAACAGTACGAAGCGCTCACCGGCGAAGGCGGCGAAGTCGAAGACTACGCCAAGCAGCTGGCCGAACTGAACACCCAGATCCGGCTCGCCGAAGCGGCCGGCCAGCAGCCCAACGAGATGCTCGACCGCCGCGATGAGCTGCTCGACAAGCTCTCCTCGCTGGCCAACGTGACCGTCACCGAACAGCCCGACCACACCGACACCGTGTACTTCGGCGACGCCGCCGAACCGCTGGTGCAGGCCGGCAACGTGGACTGGCCGCAGGAACTGAGCGAAGCCGCCGGCGGCCAGCTCGGCGCGCTGCTCGAACTGACCGGCCCCAAGGGCGCCCTCAGCGGCCTGCAGAGCGGGCTCGACGAAGTCGCCGAAGCGCTCGCCGCGACCGTCAACGAACAGCTCGCCACGCCGTTCTTCTCGGGCGAAACCGCGGCCACGCTGACGGTGGCGGTCACCCCCGCCGAAGTGAAAGCGTCGATCGGCGAAGCGGCCGGCGGCAACGAAGCGGCGCAGGCGGTCGCGGCGTTGCGCGGCGGCGCCGCCGAACAGGGGTACGCGGCGCTGGTGGAGCGCCTCGGCGCGAGCGTGCGCACCGCGCGCGACGACCAGAGCAACCTGCAGACCACCGTGACCGCGATCGAGGACCAGCGCCAGAGCGTCTCCGGCGTGTCGCTGGATGAAGAAATGACCAACCTCGTGACCTTCCAGCGCGGCTACCAGGCCTCGGCGCGCACGCTCACGGTGATGAGCGAAATGCTGGAAACGCTGATCGAGCACACCGGCGTGGTGGGGCTGTAGCGATGGAGCAGCGCATCACACCGGCGATGGTCACGAGCTCCACGCTCACCGGCCTGAACTCCTCGCTGTCGGCGCTGGAGCGCACCACCGAGGAACTCTCGAGCGGGCGCAAGATCCTGGAACCGTCGGACAACCCCTACGGCGCCAGCCAGGTGATCGACCTGCAGAGCGAGCTCGACGGCCTCGCCACCTACGAAAGCGCGGCCGAGAACGGGATCGCCTGGGAGAGCACCGCCTCGAGCGCGATGGCGAGCATGAACTCCGCCGTACAGCGCGTGCGCGAACTGGTGGTCGAGGCCGCCAACGGCACCAACAACCAGGGCGACCGCGAAGCGATCGCCCAGGAGGTCGAACAGCTGACCGAAACGATCAAGCAGGAGGCCAACACGCAGTACGCCGGCCAGTACGTGTTCTCCGGCACCGCCACCACCACCGCCCCCTACCTGCAGGGCGAAGAAGACGAATACCAGGGCAACGGCGAAGCGATCACGCGCGCGGTGGGGCCAAGCTCGACGGTCACGATCAGCATCGAAATCTCGCAGCTGCTCGGCAACGGCGCAGCCTCCGAAGACGGCAAGCTGCTCGACACGCTGCGCACGATCGCCTCGCAGCTGCGCGGCGGCACCCCGGAAGACCTCGAAGCCCTGTCGGAAACGGACCTCGGCCAGCTCGACGCGAACCTCGAAACGCTGAGCTCGCTGCAGGCCACCGCCGGCAGCAGGATCGACCAGCTCGAAGCGGCGGTGTCGCGCAACGAAGGCCTGCAGAGCACGATCACCCAGGGCCTCTCGAGCGTCTACGACGCCAACCTGGCCGAAGCGTCGATCGCCTACGCCAACGAGCAGGCCGCCTACGAGGCCGCGCTGCGCGCCGGCGCCACCATCGTGCAGGAATCCCTGCTGAACTTCCTGCAGTAAGCCGAGCACCCCAGGAGCCGCCGTGTCCGTCACATTCGAGAGCATCCGCTTCGGCACCGTGGAGGTGGAGTCACAGGCCGTGATCGAGTTCCCCTTCGGCCTGATCGGGCTGGGCGGGCAGCGCTACGCGCTCGTCGACCGCAACCCCGGCAGCGGCTTCCTGTGGCTGCACGCCGTCGACAACCCCGCGCTGGCGCTGCCGGTGGTGAGCCCGCTGCAGTTCTTCCCGGGCTTCTCCGTGCAGATCGCCGAGGAGGACCGCGAGCGCACCGGGCTGCAGGACGCCACCGGCGCCACGCTGTACGTGACCGTGCGCGCCGCGCCCAACCCGCTGGACATCACCGCCAACCTGCGCGCGCCGCTGCTGATCAAGGACGGGCGCGGCTACCAGGTGATCAACACCAACGACGACGCCCCCCTGCAGGCGCCCCTGTTCACGCTTCCCGCGCAGTCCCGACTTGCTTCATAATCAGCCTCGATGCTGATCCTGACGCGTCGTCCCGGAGAGCGCGTCGTCATCGGCGAGAACATCCTCGTGACGGTGATGGGGGTGAGCGGGCACACCGTCAGGCTCGGCATCGCCGCCCCCGGCGGCGTGCCGATCTACCGCGAGGAGATCTGGCTGGCGGTCAAGGAGGAGAACCGCGCGGCGGCCGCCGCGATGGTCGACGCGGTGCCCGCCAAGCCGCCCGACGCGCCCGCCGGCGCACCCGCGACGCCGGCCGAGCCAGCCGACACGCGCGCCGGCGCACCCGCGACGCCCGCCGGGCCAGCCGACACGCCCGCCGGCGCACGCGCGACGCCCGCCGGGCCAGCCGACACGCCCGCGGCGTCCGCCGAGGACGCCTGAGCGCGTCGTTTGACCCGGCCGACGGCCCGCAATAGACTGCGCGCCGTCGAGCGAGGAGGTGGCGCCGTGGGAAGGACCTCGAGATCGTCCGCAGCAGTCGCGTCGAGGGGAGCGCTGCTCGCGCTGGCGCTCGCCGCCTCGCTCGCGCTGGCCGCCGCCCCGGCGCTGGCCGCCAAGGTCAACATCGTCAGCCAGGCGCCGCCGCCGGCGCACGTGCCGCACGACACCGCCTACTTCACCACCATCCAGGCCGCCATCGACGCAGCAACGTGGGGGGACTGGGTGCTGATCGAGCCCGGCACCTACGACGAAGAAGTGAAGGTGCAGCCCGAACACGCCGGCATCTGGATCCGCGGCATGAACCGCAACACGGTGCTGCTCGACGGCAACCACGAACCGTGCAAACACTCGCCCTGCCCCGAAGGCGCCAACGGCATCGAAGTGGTGAAGGCCAGCGACGTGTGGATCGAAAACCTGACGGTGGCGAACTTCGACCGCGAAACGATCAACGGCGAAGGCGGCAACGAGATCTGGTGGAACGGCGGCGCGGAGTCGCACAAAATCGGCGCCTACGGCTGGTATGGCCGCTACCTCACCGCCTACGACACCGGCTTCGACGGCGGCTACGGCATCTTCACCAACAACGAGGTCGGCGGCTTCTGGGAAAAGATCTACGCCTCCGGCTTCAACGACTCCGGCATCTACATCGGCGCCTGCCAGGAATGCAAGGCGCGCGTCAGCGAAGCGGTGATGGAAGACAACGCGCTCGGCTACTCCGGCTCCAACGCCGGCGGCCAGCTGGTCATCGAAAAGTCGAAGTTCGTGCACAACACCGACGGCCTCGCGCCCAACTCCGAAAACCCCGGCGACGGCCCGCCGCCGCAGGACGGCCAGTGCCACCGGCTCAACGTCGAAGAACCCGACCCCACCCCGCGCATCTACACCACCCGCATCAAACGCTGCACGATCATCCGCGACAACGTGATCAGCGAAAACAACAACCTCACGGTGCCGGCCAACACCTCCGCCGCCGCCGCGCCGTGGGGCGCAGGGGTGGAGCTGCCGGGCGACTACGCCGACCTGATCGAAGACAACCAGATCGACGGCAACCCCTCCGACGGCGTGCTCGCCTTCGAGTACCCCAACCCGTTCCCGCCGGTGGCCGACACGATCGACTTCCAGCTCGCCGGCAACGAGATCGCCGGCAACAGCTTCGCCGGCAACGGCTACGGCGGCGGGCGCTTCGCCGGCGACGTGATGATGGAGGGCGGCCTGTTCGGCACGCACACCTCCACCAACAACTGCCTCACCGCCAACGCCTTCGCCGACCCCGTCTACCCCGCCGAGATCGAAGGCACGTGGGGCTGCCAGAACGCGAAAACGCCGAACCCCAACAGCGGCTACGAACACCCGCTGCAGACGCTCGCCTACCTGCTCTACCTGCAGTACGTCTCAGAACACCGCGAAGAACTGGCCGAAGTCAAAGGCCAGCCGGCGCCGCCGCCGCAGGAAACGATGCCCGACCCCTGCGAAGGCGTGCCCAAGAACCCGCTCTGCCCGTAGGGGCGGGGCGGGGGGGCGACGCCCTCGCCGCCGCCGGCCGCGGCTACGCCCGCGCCAGCGCGCGAAAGCGCTCGCCGCGCTGCTCGAAGTCGCGGTAGTGGTCGTAGCTGGGGGCCGCCGGCGAGAGCAGGACCACCTCGCCGGGGCGGGCGCGGGCGCGGGCGCGCTCGATCGCCTCGGCCAGGTCGCGCGCCTCGCACAGGCGCTCCTGCGGCGCGCCCGCCGCGCGCGCCGCCTCCAGCAGGCGCGTGCCGGTCGTGGGCACGGCGATCAAGCTCGCCTCGCCCGCGGCGATCGCTCGCGCGAGCTGCGCGTAGTCCTGCTCGCGGTCCTGCCCGCCGGCGATCAGGACGATGCGCCGGCCGGGAAAGCTCGCCAGCGCCGCCAGCGTCGACTCCGGCGTGGTGGAGATGCTGTCGTTCACCCACAGCACCCCGTCGCGCTCCGCCACCTCCTCCAGGCGATGCGCCAGCGGTTCGAAGCCCGCCAGCGCCCGCCCGAGCGGCAGCGGCGCCTGCACGCCTAGCGCCTGCAGGCCCGCCAGCGCGCCGCACAGGTTCAGCGCGTTGTGCTCGCCCCGCAGCGGCAGCTCGGCGGTCGAGGCGATGCGCCCGCCCGCGCGCGTGATCGCGCCGTCGCGCACGTCGAAGCCGCCGGGCACGCCATACAGGACCGTCTCGACGCCGAGCCCGAGTCGATCCGCCTGCGCCGGAGGCGGGGCGCCGCCGCCGGCCAGCCGCGGGGCGCCGCCGCCGGGGCGCCGCGGAGCGCCGTCGAGCGCCGCCAGCAGCCCGGCGTCCTCGCGGCCGTTCAGCACCGCGCCGCGCACGCCCGGCAGCGCCAGCAGCCGCAGCTTGTCCTCGCGGTACGCGCGCTCGGAGCCGTGCCAGTCCACGTGCTCGCGGAACAAGTTCGTCATCAGCGCCACCTCGGGGCCGCGCGAGAGGTCTGCGATCTGGTAGCTGGAGAGCTCCAGCACCACCACCTGCGCCGGCTCGCGCGAGAGCAGCTCGATCGCCGGCACGCCGATGTTGCCCGCCAGCGCCACCGTGCGCCCGGCCGCACGCGCCAGGTGCCCCGCCAGCGCCGCCGTCGTGCTCTTGCCCTTGGTGCCGCTCACCCCCAGCACGCCCTCGCCGCCGTGCTCCTCCAGCCACAGCGAGGTGGCCGTGGTCACCGGCGTGCCCGCGTCGCGCAGCGCCCGCAGCTCCGGGCGGTGGATCGACACGCCCGGCGAGCGCACCACCAGCTCGCACTCGCGCAGCGCCCGCACCGCCTCCCCGCCGGCCACGATGCGCGCGCCTGGCGAGCGCAGCGCCTCGCGTTCGGCTGGCGAGGGCGGCGCGTCGAAGGCCGCCGCCACGATCCGCGCCGCCGGCAGCAGGCGCTCCAGCTCGGCCGCGAAGGCGGCGATCTCGCGCCCCGCCCCCCACACGCCGATCGCCGCGCCGTCGAGATCAGAGAAGCGCACGATCCGCCCCGCGGGTGCCGGCCGCCTCACGCGCCCAGCACAGCGCGCACCTCCGCCATCAGCTCCTCCGGCAGGTCGTGCTCGCCGCCCAATGCCAGCACGCTCGCGGGGTCGCCTTCGCCGGGCGCGAAGCGCGGCAGCACCTCCGCCGCCGCCCGGCGCACCACGCGGTGGCCCGACCAGCGCGCGTCCGCCGCCAGCAACCGCAGCGCCGCTACGCTCTCCTGCTCCTCGCCCACGCACTCGAACGGCTTGTGCCCGCCCGTCGCCGTCAGCAGCGCGAAGCCCTCGAACTGCTCCTCCTCGTCCAGCAGGTCGCGCCCGAAGATCCGCGCCAGCCGCTGCGGCTCGCTGAACGGCGCCAGCGCCAGGTACACGAAGCGGCACTTCGGGCATTCGCAGCACCACGAGCTCGCGCGCAGCTCCGGGTCCAGGCGGAAGATCGCGTTGCAGCTCGTGAACGCGCCGTGGTAGCGCTCCATGCGCGCGAACGCGCGCGCGATCGCCAGCTCCGAGGCCGGGCGCAGCACCGAGAAGGCGCGCGGCCCCGCCGGCGCCAGCTCCGCCAGCGCCGCGCTCAGCAGCCGCTCCACGCGCAGGCCCTTGCTGAACTGGTGGTTCACCTCCACGCCGTCGAAGCGCACGTTGCCCACCGAAGCCGAGCGCTCGTTCGCCATCGCCACCGCGTCGAAGCCGTTCAGCGCCGCCGTCAGCAGCGCCGCGCAGCACACGATCGCCGTCACCGGCACGTGCCCGTTGACCGCGCCCGCCTCGTTCAGCGCCGCCAGCGCCGGGTCGAGCGTGCGCCCGGCGCGCAGCCACGGCAGCCCCGCCGCCGCCGCCGTGCGCGCGATCGGCCGCGCCTGCCCGATCGAGAACAGCGCCGTCTCGCAGCCCGAGCGCCGCACCAGCTCCAGCGCCACCGCCGAGTCCTTGCCGCCGCCCACCGGCACCAGCACGCGGCCCAGCGCGGGCGCCGACGAAGGGGGGGACGGCGGCGCAGCGAAGGCAGGCGACACAGCGGAGGCCGGCGGCGCAGCCGGGGCCGCCTTCGGCGCGGCGGGGACTGCGCCCAGCGCAACGGCAGCGCCGGCGCGCGGGAAGCGCGGGCGCGGCAGCGACCGCAGGCCGTTGCTGTACGCCAGCTCGCCCAGGCCCTCCGAGTACAGCGCCTCCAGCAGCGCCGCCGTCGCCGGCGGCGGCGCGCCAGTCTCGCAGGCCACCGCCGGCGGCAGCGCCGTCTTGAAGTAGCTCACGCCCGCCACCCAGTGCGCCAGCGCCAAGAGGCCGTCCACGCGCTCGCGCTCGCCCGCGCTCAGCTCGCGCGCGCCCCGCTCCCGCCCCGCCGCCGCCAGCGGCAGCGCGAAGCGCTCCTCGAAGGCGATCGCCTCGTCCAGCGCGTAGCGCAGGATCGCCGTGCCGTCCGCGCCGAGCTCGCGCGAGGTGAAGCGGAAGCGCTCGAACGCGCGCGGGTCGAAGCGCGCGCGCGCCTTGGTGGTGTCGGTCGCCACGGTCATCTCAGCCTAGACGCGGCAGGGGCGCTGCGCGACCCCGCCCCGCGAGCCGGCAGGCGAGCCCCCATAAAAAAATCAGTCGTTGGCGGTCACCGCGTCCAGCAGCTGCGCGAAGCGCTCGCGCGCCTGCTCGCGCCGGCGCGGCAGGTACTCGCTCGGCACGCCGTCCGCCGGCGCCTGGAAGCCGCGCAGGATGTGACGCGCCACCGACTGGCGGTGCACCTCGTCCGGGCCGTCGTAGATGCGCGCCGCGCGCGCGAAGCGGTACATCTGCTCCAGCGGCAGGTCGGTGGAGTAGCCCAGCGAGCCGTGCAGCTGCAGCGCCCGGTCCACCACGTCGTGCAGCACCTTCGCGCCGTAGAACTTGATCAGCGCCACGTCCGTGCGCGCCGCGCTCGCCCCCTGCGTGTCCATCACCCACGCCGCGTGCAGCGTCATCAGCCGCGCCGCCTGCATCTCCGCCGCGCTGTCCGCGATCCAGTTCTGCACCGTCTGCTTCTCCGCCAAGAGCGAGCCGTGCGCCTCGCGGTAGGTCGCGCGCTCGCACAGCATGTCGAACGCGCGCCGCGCCACCCCCAGCCAGCGCATGCAGTGGTGGATGCGCCCCGGCACCAGGCGGTGCTGCGCCAGCAGGAAGCCCTCGCCCTCGCCGCCCAGCAGCGCCCCCGCCGGCACGCGCACGTTCTCGTAGGCGATTTCCGCGTGCCCGCCGTAGCCCCCGTAGCGCTCCCACGGGTGCTCCATCGTCGGCACGTCGCGCACGATCTCCACCCCCGGCGTGTCCACCGGCACGATCAACATCGACGCCCGCTGCGACGGGCGCGCGTCGGGGTTGGTCACCGCCATCACGATCAGGAAGTCCGCGATCGAGCCGTTCGAGGAGAACCACTTGCGCCCGTCGATCACCCAGTCGGAGCCGTCGCGCACCGCGCGCGTGCGCAGCTGCGTCGGGTCCGAGCCCGGCGTGTCCGGCTCGGTCATGCTGAACGCGCTGCGCAGGTCGCCCGCCAGCAGCGGGTGCAGCCAGCGCTCCTTCTGCTCCTCGCTGCCCGCCAGCGCGATCAGCTCCGAGTTGCCCGAGTCCGGCGCCGCGTTGCCGAACGCCAGCGGCGCGATCGGGCTGCTGCCCAGGATCTCGTGCATCAGCCCCAGGCGCACCTGGCCCATGCCCTGCCCGCCCAGCTCCGGCGGCAGGTGCGCCGCCCACAGCCCCCGCTCCTTCACGCGCTCCTGCAGCGGCGCCATCGCCCGCGCCAGGCCCTCGAGGTCGAGCTCGTGCCAGATCGTCTCCAGCGGCCAGATCTCCTCGCGCACGAGCTCGCGCATCCAGTCCAGCTGCGCCTGGAAGTCCGCGTCGGTGGAGAAGTCCCAGCTCATCTCACTGCCCTCCTCAAGTTCGGTGGTGCGCCGCCCCGCGCCTGGCGGCTTCGCGCTCGGCAGCGCGGCGCTTGGCGGCGCGGCGGCTCCTAGCGTACGCCTTCCCGCGCCCGCAGCCCGACACCGCGATCCTGGGGTCGCGCTTGACCACCGCGCCGTTCTGCGCCGTGATCGTCGTGCGCAGCCGCAGCCGCTGTCCGCACATGCTCGCGCGCGCCCGCGCCGGCAGGTTCGCCACCAGCAGCGAGCGCCGCCCCGCGTCGAGCGTCACGTCGAGCTCTGAGACCGGCGCGTCCGGCACCGACGCGAACGACACCCACGCCGCCTTGCCCGTCAGGTGCGCCTGGCCCACCACCTCGATGCGCACGCCTTCGGCCCGCAGCGCCAGCGCGATCTCCGGCGAGCCCGACGCGCCGCGCGAGAGCAGGTACACGGGTCCCTCGAGCGGCGCGCGCAGCACGGGCGTCAGCACGGTCGCGCTGCCCACCGCCGAGCCCGCGCCGCAGCCCGCCGGGTTCGCCGCGAACACGCCTGCCGGGCACGCCTTCTGCAGCGTGCTCAGCCTCGCCACGATCCGCCTCGGCAGCGTCAGCGCCAGCTTCGCGATGTTCGCCGCGCCCGCCGGCGAGGTGATGCGTACGTGCAGGTGCACGCCGCTCGCCTTGCTCGCGTGCGCGTGCGTCAGCGCGCCCAGCTTCGGCGCGAAGGGCAAGCGCGCGCAGCCGCTCGCCTGGTAGCGCGAGGACACCACTGCGCTCGCGCCGCCGGCGCCCCACAGCGTGCCCGCCACCGCCAGCGCCCGGCAGCTCGTCGGGTTGAACGCGAAGCCTTCGCGGTCCACGTCCACGTTCACCGTGCGCAGCTGCAGCGGTATCCCGTCCAGCGTCTGCGGCAACGCGTCCGTCACGATCCTCAGCGCCGCCGTCACCGGGTCCACTTCGATCCGCGCCCGCAACGCGATCGTGCCCAAATCCAGCGGGCCCACCTTCGCCGCCACCACGATCGACAGGCCGAACGGAGCGCCCTCGTACGGGCCCGTGAGGTAGACGTGCCCTTTCAGGTACAGCGGGTACGCGCCCGGCCCCGCCGCCACCGTGGCCGTGCCCACTTCGCTCTGCTGCGCGCACGCCTGCGCTTCGGCCTGCGCCTGCGTGCACAGCGGCACCTTCGCGATCGTCGCCAAGAGGCCCGGCGGCAGCGTCACGCTCGCCGCCTGCAGCTGCTGGTCCTGGTCCGAGCGCGCCAGCGTCACGCTCAGCGGGCTGTACGCGCCCGCCTGGTTGTTCGTCGTGCCCGCCACGAACGACGGCGCGAACGTCCCCGGCGTCGCGCACCCGCCCAGCTCGAACGGTTCGCTGCCCGGCTGCGCCGGCGTCTCGCTGCTGTACGGCCTCAGCTGCGAGCTCGCCGCCAGCGGCGTGCCGCACGCCCACGGGTTCGCCAGCGGCGCCGTCGGGCCGCCGTCCAGCGTCAGCTTCACCGCTTCGATCGGCAGCTCCGGCACGCGTTCGAAGTGCACCGTCACCTGCCCGTCGGCCTGGTCGATCGAGGCGTCGCCCGCCAGCTTCACCACCACGCCGGGGCCCTGCGCCTGCACCAGCAGCCGCAGCAGGCGACCGTCCTGCGCGTCGGCCGGCCCGCACGGTTCGCACTGCGGCTGCCCCAGGTACACCTGCCCTTCCAGCGGCTGCGACAGCAGCGGCGTCGACACCTTCACCGTGCCGATCTGCGACTGGCGCGGGCATTCCGCCGCGGCCGTTTCGCCCGTCGCCGAGATCGGCGGTTCGTCCGACGTTCGCGGCGGCGGTTCGAACTGCGCCGGCGAGCACGCCTGCAGGCCGTTCGCGCTCGACGGCGAGATCACCACACCCGCCGGCAGCGCCACCGCCGCGCTCCGCAGCTCCGGCGCCGCCAGCGCGCTCGGGTCTTCGTTCTGCGGCATGTGCAGTTCCAGCGTGTAGCCGCTCGGCTCCCCCGCCTGCTCGCTTTCCGGCGCCAGCGCCAGCGTCGGCGTGAACGTCAGCAGCTCGCAGCCCGTGATCGCGCTCGTCACCTGCGGTTCGGCGGGCCCCGGCGCCGGCGGGAAGCGCGCGAAGGCCGGCTGCTCCCACGAGTCGAGTTCCGCGCTCACGCCCAATTCGGCGCTGGCGCATTCGCTCGGCATCGTCAGGAACGCCCGCGCCTGCACGCCGCTGGGGCAGGACACGTCCTCTTCCACGCCCGCCACTACTTCCACCGACGGCTTGCACGACTCGTTGTCTTCCGGCGCGCCTTCGCCCAGCGTGCCTTCGCGTTCGAGGTCGTGCGTGCGGTCCGCCGGCACGCCCCACAGCGTCAGGATCGCCCCCTGCCACGGCCCCGTCTCCGGCAGTTCGCTCAGCTGCGCCGTCAGCCGGCCGTCTTCGTCTACGCCGCCGTGCACGTGGAAGAAGATCGGGATGTGGCCGATGCCCGCCACCGAGAAGCCGAGCTCGGCCGGCTCGCCCGCCGGCGGCACGATGTTGAACACCGGGTAGGTGGCCGCATGAAACGAGCCGTAGAAGAAGGCCTTGACCGTCCCCACCTGCGTGTCCACCGGGCAGTTCAGCGCTTCGCGTTCGAGGAACGCCTGCTGGCTGCAGCGCGGGGTCGCGCTCGGGTCGCCCGCGAGGCCCGGCGGGAACGTGACTTCCACGTCTCTCGCCGCGCCCGAAGCGAGCGGCGCTTCGCCGTGGCCGTTTGCTTCCGATGGGGTTTCACGCGCATCCACGTTGAGCGCGAGGCTGGCGGTGAGCTCGAACGGGTGCGAGGCCGCCTGCGTGTCGGGCGTGCCTTCCGGGCCCACCGCCTCCGCGTCCAGCAGCGCCAGGCCGAACGGCGCCGGCGGCGCCAGCGGCGTCGCTTCGCTGACCGTCGCGCTGGGCGCGCCGCCGCCCGAGACCGTCGCGGTGTTGGCTTCTAGGGCGTTCGCTCCCGCTTCTATCGAGACCACGATCGTGATCGCGATCGTCGCGCCAGGGAGGATCCTGCCCTGTTCTTCGCCTTTGATGTCGAGGCCTTCTTCGTAGGTGCACACGACGCTGCCGCTCACTTCGCCGTGCGGACAGCTGAGCACGTATTTCGGAAGGCCCTTGCCGTTCGCGCCTTCTCCCGTCGCCGTCACCTTGGTCGCGGTCACCCCCGCGGGCAGCACGTCGGTGACCGTCACTTCGCTGCCGCTCGCGGTCGGCCCCGCTCCGTCGTTGCGGATCAGCAGCACGTACGCGTTGGTCGAGGCGCCCGCCACGAAGTCCGTCGGCTCCGACTCCGAGAGGATGCTCCAGTGCGGCAGGGCTTGCGCCGCGGGGGCGGCGGGCGGATGCGCCAGCGCGAGCACCAGCAAGGCTGGGGTCAGCGCTCCCAGCCGCACGCTCGCGGCGCGGACGGCGCCGCCGCCGGGACGGCTCACCGGCTCACCTTGCGCGCGCCGCGCGCTTGCGCTTGGTGGGGCGGCGGTGCGCCCGTGGCTTGTGCGGGCCGTAGCGGCGCCTGGCGGCGGCCACGCAGGCCGTGCGCCGCTTGGCCTTCCTGATACTCCTGCACCTTGCGAGCGCCCGCGCCAGCAGCTGCCTGCGCGTCGGCCTGCGCTCGGCGGCCGGCGTCGCGTCGCCGGGCCCCACGAACGTGGCCGACAGCGGCGCCGGCAGCGTCGGCGCCGAGGCCGGCTCTTCCTGGCACCCGCCTTGGCAGGGCGACGTCGGCGCGGGGCTCGGCAGGCCACCGCCCACGCGCGCGTCGTACACGTCGATCGATTCGTCCACGTCGCTCGCCACGAGCTGTTCGCGGGTGGCGAAGAACACGTCGTTCCCGCTCGCGCTCGCGTCGAGGAACGTCGCCTCGCCTCCGGCCTGCGGCCCCGAGATCAGGTGCGCCGCGCCGTGCTCGTACTCGTACAGCTTGTTCGTGCCGCCATACACGCCCGGCACCAGCGGGTCTGGGGAGGAGAAGAACAGGCGGCTGCCGTCGTCGCTCAGCGAGCGCGGCTGGTGGAACGCGGTGCTCACGCGTTCGTCGAGCTCGGCGCCGAGGAAGGCGCTCCCCAGCGGGCGTTCGCCGCTCGCCTCGCAGGAGGCGCATTCGAGCTCTCCCCCTTCGGCGCTGTACTCGAACACCTCGTGGTCGCGTTCGCCGGTGAGCCGGTCGCGGTTGTCGTAGCCGCTGAGCGGTTGCACCGACATGAACGCCAGGTGGCGGCCGTCCGGCGTCACGTAGGCCTGCGACTCGACCGGGCGGTCGGTCCAGTCGGCCAGGTCGCTGCGGTAGGGGAAGCCAGGGCCGTGGTGCTCTCGTTCGATGTTCTGTTCTTCGTCCGGTTCTTCTTCTTCGGGCGTGTTCGGCGCGCGCAGCGTCGCGATGAAGGTGGTCGTGGCCGCGCCGTCGCCGCCTTCGTGCCACACGTACAGGTTGGGCTCGCCGCTCGTGGCGCCCGCCGCCAGGTCGCCGTCGGCGACGAAGTACACGTAGGAGCCGTCTTCGGAGGCGCCGACCACGCCCTGCACGTCGGCGCCATCGGGGTCTTCCGGGTCGCCGGCGTCGACCGTGAGGTCGGTCAGCGCGCCAGTTTCCACGTCATAGCGGTAGAGGTCCTCGCCCGCGTCTTCCACGGGCGGTTCGTCTTCTTCCTCGGCCCGTTCGTCCGCGAGCTTGCGCTGTTCGAGCGCTTCTTCCGGGCCGGTGAAGGAGCGCTTCGTCAACGCCGCTTTGCTCGTGAAGTACACGAGCGAGCCGTCGGCCGAGGCGTCCCAGAACTTCGCCGCGCCGGGGTCGCAGAAGCCTTCCTCGGTTTCGCACGCTTGCGGCCGCGCGCCCGGCGCGGGCGCCGAGAGCTCGATCGTGCGCGCCCCGTCGAGGCGGTCGTAGAGCTCCGTCCAGCCTTCCTGCGCCGGCTCGGCCGGGCCGCCTTCAGCTGCCGGACCGCCGTCCGAGGCCGCCTCGAAGACGACGCGCGCGCCGTCTTCGGAGACCGCGTGCTCGAGCTCGCCGGTGTGTTCGTCGAGCACTTCGACGCCGCCGCCCGCCTGCGCGCCGCCCGCCGGCACCTGGCCGTCGGGCAGGATGCCGACCAGGCGCACGCCTTCGGGGCCGGCTTCGTAGAGCTGCCCCGCTTCCGAGGGAGCCTGCGCCGTCGCGGCGTTGGTCTCGAACATGATGCGGGCGAAGCCGCTCGAGGCGCCGGCGAACATCGGCACGTCCTCAGACACGAAGCAGCGCCCGCAGCCGGCTTCGGGCAGCGCCAGCGGCGGCTCGGCGGTGAGCAGCGTGTAGCCGCCGCCCGCGCCGCGCAGGTACAGGTTGTACACGCCCGCCGGCGCGCCTTCGGCGAGCTGCTGCAGGGGCACGCGCACGACCACGTCTTCGAGCGTCGGCGAGAAGGCGTAGCTCACGGTCGGCTGGCTGTCGGGCGGCGCCTGCGGGGTGGGCGGGCCCAGCGGCGTCGTCGCCCAGCCGCCTGCTTCGCGCCCGGCCCGGTACGCGTTCGCGACCTCGTTGGCGGGCGCGCCCGCGAACGCCCCGTCCACGTTCATGTACGCGATCGTACATTCTTCACTTGGTTCGCACGCCGAGCTCTGCGCCGGCTCGAGTGGCTGCGGCGTGACCGCGTCGAGGCCGCCCTTGTCGGCGGGCGAGACGCGCTCGTAGGCGCGACAGTCGGGGAGCAGTTCCCCCGCGCCGGTGCGGAACCGTTCGTTGGCGCAGCCTTCGGCGCGCGCGCTCGCGGGGACGAGCGCGGCCAGGAGGGCCGCGCTCAGCGCCAGCGCCAGGAGCTGCCAGCTACGCACGCGCGCGGCCAGCCTTGGCCGATCGCGCCGCAGGCGGCGGCCGCATCGCGCGGCCGTGCCGCCTCGCCCTCCCCTCTAGGCCCCCGCGGCGGCTATTTCCATTCGAGCGTGCCACCTTCGATTTCGGCCTTCATGCTACCGGTGTAGGAGCTTTCGGAGTTTTCGCCGCCACACA
Organism: Solirubrobacteraceae bacterium; assembly: GCA_035508735.1. Taxonomy (GTDB): domain Bacteria; phylum Actinomycetota; class Thermoleophilia; order Solirubrobacterales; family Solirubrobacteraceae; genus Palsa-744. Next base: position 17,844 of record DATJMM010000063.1, read on the forward strand.
TGCCGCCGGTGCCTTTGATCGTGATGTTCGAGACGTTGGCGGCCGCCGTGACCTTGCCGCCCGTGTCGTTCGTGTATTTCATGCCTTCGAACGTCTGCGCCGGGATCAGCACTTCGCAGCTGAGCCCTTCGGGCGTGACCGTCACCACTTTTTCGAGCCGCTCGCTGCCGTTGGCGTTCATTTCGAAGTGGGCCGCCGAGATTTTGATGCCCACGCCGAAGCCGGTGCAGCCGGTGTAGGTGAGCACTTCCTTGTGGGTGGGCGATTCGAGTTCGGTGACCGTGCCGGTGCCAGTCACGCCGGTGCATTCGATCGTGCCCCCGGACGTTTTGAAGGTCTGTTCGCCGATGTATTTGCTCGTCACTTTGCCGGTTTTGCTCGCGATGAACTCGTGGCCGTTGGCCGACACCGAGCCCGCCTCGGCGCCGCCGATCGCCGCCGCCGCCGCAACCGCGACCCCGAGCAGCGTCAGACGCCGCCCCCTAGCGAATATCCGCTGCATTGTTTCTTACCGCCCCTTCTCTCGTCGCCAGTTGCCCCACGCTTTGACGATCGAACACACCGCTATTCTTCTTTGTCATAGAATGGGAGGGTTCTGCTCCACAGAAGAACCGGCGCAAATATCCCAGACGGCCCCCGTTCTGTCAAGCGGAAGCTGACAGTTGTTTGCAATATCGCTGTCAGCCGTCTGCCGCCGGCACGCGCCATTCGCCGGCCGCGCGCGCCCCGGCCGGCATCGGGCGCGCGCCCCGGCCGGCGTCGGGCGCCCGCCCGGACCTCGGCGCCGGAGGTAGATTGGGCCGATGCCGGGATCGCAGACGCTCGCCGTGGAGCTGCTCGCGGGCACGCGCGAGCTGCTGGCGGCGCACGCCCGCGAGCTGCCCCAGCGCGACGACCTGTGCGGCGCCTTCTGCGGCGCGCTCGCGCTGCGCGCCGCAGGCGTGCTCGGCGCCGACGGCAGGGAGCTCGACCAGGACGACGTGGCGCTCGCCGCCGGCAGCCTGATCTCGCCCGCGAGGGCGGGAGGCGTGCTGCCGCACGGCGAAGGCGGGCGGCGCGACTACCGCCTGTCGCTGCCGCTGATCGAGGACTCGGACCTGTCGGGCACGACCGCCGCCGGGGTGGTCGAGGCGATCGAGCAGCTGGGCGGCGGCGCGCTGGCCGCGATCCCGTGCGCCGGGCCCTGGAGCGAGGCCGCGCTGGACGCCCTGTTCGACGCCGCTTCGTCTCTGGCTCGCCCGGTCACGCTGATCGCGAACCTCGCCACGCACCACCTGTGGGGAGGGCGTCCCAGCCTCGCGCAGCTGCTCGCCTACCTGCTCGAGGGAGAGCCGCGGGGACCTGCTCCGGATTGGCGCGTGGGGCACTTCGCGTGCGTGGTGGCGCGCGTGCGCGGCCCGCGCGGCTGCCTCTTCGCGCTGGCCGACACCTACCCGGCGCTCGGGCACGGCGGCGTGCACCTGCAGCCGCGCGAGCGCCTGGCGGCGGCGATCGCGCGGCGCGACATGCCGGCCGGCGGGGTGATCGCGGTGAGCGCGCTCGAGGATGCGCCCGCGATCCGCTCGGCCGCGCTCGCGGCGGGGCTGCGGGAGCGGGCCTGGGACAACGGCACGGCGAGCGTGAAGCAGGAGACGCTGCCGTGAGCGACGCCGAGGATGACCAATGAGCGACGCCGAGCTGGTCGCGCTCGCCTGCTGCGACCTCGGCGCGATCGTGCGCGGGCGCTCCGTCCCGGCCGCGGACCTCGAGCAGCACCTGGCCCTCGGCGTCGGCTGGGTGCCGGCCAACCACGCGCTCACGCCGCTCGGCCCCGTGGCCGAGCCGAACCCCTTCGGGTCGATCGGCGACTTGCGGCTGCTGCCCGACCCGCGCACGCACGCCGTGGTGGGCGCACATGGCGAGCATTCCGCCTTCGACGTGCTCCTGTGCGACATCGTCGAGACCGACGGCCGGCCCTGGCAGTGCTGCCCGCGCCAGTTCCTGCGCGAGGCGCTGGCCGAGCTCGAGCGGGAGCTGGGCGCGCGCGTGCACGCGAGCTTCGAGCACGAGTTCCAGATCGCGCGCATGTCGGCCGGCGCGGGCGCGCGCGGCGCGGCCGCAGACGGCAGAGCGGCGGGCGCAGACGGCGGAGCGGCGGGCGGTGGCGGCGAGTGGCCTGACCCGCTGCCGTTCACGATCGAGGCGCAACGCCTGCTCGAACCGTTTCCGCGCCGGGCGATGGCCGCGCTCGCCGGCGCCGGCCTCGAGCCCGAGCGCTTCTTCGCCGAGTACGCGCCGCGGCAGTTCGAGCTGCCGGTGGCCCCGGCCGAGGGGCTCGCGGCCGCCGACCGCGCCGTGCTGGTGCGCGAGGTGGTGCGCGAGGTTGCGCGCCGCGAGGGGATGCGCGCGAGCTTCGCGCCGCTCGGCGATCCCGAGCAGGCCGGCAACGGCGTGCACGTGCACCTCAGCCTGCTCGACGGCGCCGGCCGGCCGCTGCTCTACGACGCCGCCCGGCCGGGCGCGCTCGGCGAGCTCGGCGGCGCCTTCGCCGCCGGCGTGCTCGCGCACGCATGCGCGCTCAGCGCCATCACGGCGCCCAGCCCCGTGTCCGCCGCGCGCCTGCGTCCGCACCGCTGGAGCGCCGGCGCCGCGTGCCTGGCGCGCCAGAGCCGCGAGGCGCTGCTGCGCATACCGCCGCTGCTCGAGCTCGGCGGCAGCGACGCCGCGCAGCAACTGCACCTCGAGTACCGCGGCGCCGACGCGGCGGCCAACCCCCACCTGGCGCTCGGCGCGATCGTGCGCGCCGGCCTCGACGGCGTGCGCCGCGGGCTGCCGCCGCCGCCGCTGCTCGAAGCCGATCCGGCGGGGCTCGAGGGCGAGCAGGCCGAGCGCTTCGGCGTGGGCGCGCTGCCGGGCACGCTCGAGCAGGCGCTGCAAGCGCTGGCCGACGACGGGACCGCGCGCTCTTGGATGTCGCCGCTGCTGTACGAGGCCTACCTGAGCGTCAAGCGCGCCGAGCTCGACGCGGCCGCGGGCGTCGAGCTGCGGGAGCTGTGCGAGCGCTATGGCGCGATCTACTGAACCGGACCCGCCGGCGCCGCTTGCGCCCGTCGCAGGCGGCGTCGGAGACGGCGCGCAGGCAGATCTGCTCGGGGGGCTGCTGGCGGCGCTCGAGCTGGAGCTGCCGGGGGCGGTGGCGTTGCGTCGCCGGCTGCACGCGGCGCCCGAGCTCGCGCACGCCGAGCGCGAGACCGCACGCGCGCTCGCCGCCGAGCTCCCCATCCCGGCCGAGAGCGCCGCCGGCACCGGGCTGCTGGCTCGCGTCGAGGCGCCAGCCGGCGGGCGGGCGATCGGCGTGCGCGCGGAGATGGACGCGCTGCCGCTGAGCGAGCGCACGGGGGCCCCCTTCGCGGCCACGGGCGAGGCGATGCACGCCTGCGGCCACGACGTGCACATGGCGGCGCTCGTCGCGCTCGCGCGCGCCGCGCACGCCCTGCGCTCGCGGTTGGCCGCGCCGCTGCTCGCGATCTTCCAGCCGAGCGAGGAGGCCTATCCCTCAGGCGCCGAGCAGCTCGCCGCGCGCGAGCTCGCCGCGCACGCGCCCGCGGCGATCGTCGCCGTGCACGTCCACCCCGAGCTGCCGTGGGGAGAGCTGGCGATCGACGCCGGCGTCGTCAACGCCTCCTGCGACGCCTTCGAGATCGCCGTGCAGGGCGAGCCGGCGCACGGCGCCTATCCCCACCGCGCCCGCGATCCCGTGCTCGCGCTGTCGCAGCTCGTGCTCGCGCTGCACGCGCAGCTGGGAAGGCGCATCGATCCCCTGCACCCGGCATCGCTGAGCGTGGGCGTGCTCGCGGCCGGCAGCGCCGAGAACGTGATCCCCGCCGAAGCGCGAGCGCGCGGCGCGCTGCGCGCCTACCGCACCGGGGACCGGCAGGCGCTGCGGGGCATGGTCGAGGAGGTGGCGCACGGGATCGCCGCCGCGCACGGCTGCCGGGCCGTGGTGCAGCTGACCGCCGGCGAGCCCGCGCTCGAGAACGACGCCGCGATCGCCGCCCGCGCCCGCCGGCTGGCGCCCGCGGCAGGGCTGCGCGCGGCCGGCGCCTGGCGCTCCTGCGGCTCCGACGACTTCGCCTTCTTCGGCTCGCTGGCGCCGCTGGCGATGGCGTTCGTCGGCCTCGACGGCGCCCCCGGCTTCGCGCCGCGGCCGCTGCACCACCCCGAGCTGCTGCCGCCCGAGGAGGCGGTCGGCGCCGTCGCCCGCGCGCTCGCCCTGCTGTACGTGGCGGCAGCGACGGAGCTGTGAGCGACTCGCGTGCGAGGCGCTCGGGCGCCCCCGAGCAAGGCCGCTCCAGCACCCGCCGCTAGGATCGCCTCAGTGCCCGCGCGCCTGTACTTCACCGACTCCGACGAGGCCAACGCGCTGATCGCGAGCGACCCGATGGCACTGCTGATCGGCTTCGCGCTCGACCAGCAGGTAACCGTGCCGAAGGCCTTCATGGGCCCGCTGGCCATCAAGCAGCGCGTCGGGACGCTCGACGCGGCGAAGCTCGCCGCGACCGACCTCGATCCCGTCTTCCGCGAGAAACCGGCGATCCACCGCTTCCCCGGGAAAATGGCCGAGCGCGTTCACCAGCTGGCCGCGCACGTGCGCGACGAGTACAGCGGCGACGCCGGGCAGGTTTGGCGGAGCGCGAAGAACGGCGAGCAGCTGCGGGCGAACATCGAGGGCCTGCCGGGCTTCGGCGAGATGAAGGTCAAGTCGCTCGGCGCCGTGCTGGCGAAGCGCTACAAGCTGGCCAAGGCCAAGGGCCTCGTCCCGCCGCACCCCACGCTCGGCGACGTGGACTCGCCGCAGGCGCTCGCCGACTACCAGGCGGCTAAGCGCGCGCACAAGGCCGAGTGGTCGAAGGTGAAGGGCTGAAAGCCAGCGCGGCGCCCCGCAGCCGCGCGTGGTGAGCGCCCAGGTCGGGGGCCGCCACGAGCGCGCCCTGGCCGTCGGATGGCCGCAGCGCAGCGCCGGCGCGGCTCCTTCAGCTTCCTTTCACCTTGTCCCGTCACCATCGATCCATGCGTTTGCTGGTCGTCGACGACGACCCGTCGGTGCGCGAAGCGCTCGCGCTCGTGCTCGATCTGCACGGCTTCGAGGTGTCGATCGCCGAGGATGGCCGCGAGGCGATCCGCACGCTCGCCGTGGCCCCCCCGGATGCGGTGATACTCGACGTGCTGATGCCGGGGCTCGACGGCTTGGAGGTGTGCAGGCGCATCCGCGCGACCGGCGACCGCACCCCCGTGCTGATGCTCACGGCGCGCTCGGAGGTGAGCGAGCGGGTGGCGGGGCTGGAGGCCGGCGCCGACGACTACCTCGCCAAGCCCTTCGCGCGGGAGGAGCTGATCGCGCGCCTGCGGGCGTTGCTGCGACGCACCGGCTGGGAGGGCGACGGGCAGCTGCTCCGGTTCGAGGACCTGGAGCTCGACCCGCTCGCCCACGAGGTGCGCCGCGGCGGGCGGGCGATCGAGCTCACCCGCACCGAGTTCCTGCTGCTGGAGCTGCTGATGCGCCACCCTCGGCAGGTGCTCACCCGCTCCACGATCTTCGACCACGTGTGGGGCTATGACTTCGGCCCGTCCTCCAACTCGCTGGAGGTCTACGTCGGCTACCTGCGCCGCAAGACCGAGGCGATGGGCGAGCCGCGCCTCGTGCACACGGTGCGTGGCGTCGGCTACGTGCTGCGCTCGCCGCGATGAGACGCTGGACGAGCACGATGAGCTTCCGCCGCCGCATGGTGCTGCTGGCCGCCGGCGCCGTCGCCGCCGCGATCGTGATCGCCTCGGTCGTCGTCTACATCGTCACCCGCAACGAGCTGAGCGGGCAGCTGGACGCGAGCCTGCGCGCCAAGATCACCCCGGGCCGGCAGTTCGTGAAGGTCGAAAGCCACCTCAGCAAGCACCAGCTCACCCAGCTCACGCGCGAAGGCAAGCTGCCGGCCCTGCTCGCCGCCGTTCCCAACGGCTTCGGCGTGTTCGCGAAGGCCGACGGAGGAGTCCCCGTGCCCGTGGGGGCGGTACCGGTGCACACGCCGGGCGCCACCAAGAGCATCGTCCGCGAAGCCAGCGCCGGCCCGGAACACGAAGCCAGCGCCGGCCAGGCGCGCAAGCTCACTCCCACGCGCGCGGGCGGCGGCGTGCTCCCGCAGGAAACCATCACGTTCGCACGTCGCATGCTGCCGGTGCCAAAGGGCGCCAAGGGGGCCGCCCACATCGCCGCGGGGGGGCAGGTGCGGCTCGTGCTGCAGGGCCGCGCAGTGGAAGGAGCGACCGGTTACGCCCAGCTCTCGCTCGCCGACGGCGAAGTGCTCGGCGCGACGAGTCCGAGCTCGCAGCTCCCGATCACGGCCGCCACGCGCGGCGTGGCCTCGGGGCGGCGCAACGCCTTCTTCAGCGAAGTGGACGTGCACGGCACGCCCGTGCGAGTGCTGACGGCGCGCGCCGCCAGGGGCGCCGCATGGCAGGTCGCGCTGCCGCTGGCCGATCTCCACAGCACGCTCGATCACCTGCGGCTGGTGCTCGCGATCGTGGTGCTCGGCGGGATCGCGCTGGCGGCGGCGCTCGGCCTGCTCGTCTCGCGCGCCGCGCTCGTGCCGGTGCGCCGGTTGACGGGCGCGGCCGAGCGCGTGGCCCGCACCCAGGACCTCGGACACCGCATCGCGCCCGGCGGGCAGGACGAGCTCGGGCGCCTGTCGGCGAGCTTCAACACGATGCTCGCGGCGCTCGAGCGCTCGCGCCTGGCGCAGCGCCAGCTCGTCTCCGACGCCTCGCACGAGCTGCGCACGCCGCTGACGAGCATCCAGGCCAACCTCGACGCGCTCGCGCTCGGCGAGCAGCTCCCCGCAGAGGAACGCGCGCGCGTGCTCGCGGCCGCGCAGGCGCAGCTGCGCGAGCTCACCGTGCTCGTGGGCGATCTCGTCGACCTGTCGAAGAACGAGGTCGAGGACATCGAGGTGGAGGACGTGCGCCTGGACCTCGCCGCCGCCGGCGCGATCGAGCGCGCACGCCTGCACGCCCCGCGCTGCCGCTTCGTGCTCGACGCCGAGCCCTGCCTGGTGCGGGCCGCGCCCGCGCGCCTGGACCGCGCGATCGCGAACCTGCTCGACAACGCTGTCAAGTGGACCCCGACGCTGGGGCCCGGAGATTCCTCCGAGCAGCCCGCTTGCGCGATCGAGGTGCGGGTTCGCGACGGCGTCCTCGAAGTGCGCGACCACGGGCCCGGGATCGCCGAGGAGGATCTCCCGCGCGTGTTCGACCGCTTCTACCGGGCGCCCGCGGCGCGCGGCCGCCCCGGCTCGGGACTGGGCCTCGCGATCGTGCGCCAGACCGCCGAGGCCCACGGCGGCACCGTGCACGCGGGCAACGCCCCGGACGGCGGCGCCCGGCTGATGCTCGAGCTGCCGCCGCTGGCGATGACCGAGGCAGAGCTCGCACGGCCGGACGAGGCTCTGGCTGCAAGCGAACCACGGCCGGCTTAGCGGCGCCTAAGCAGCTTCACGCACTTCCTCGCCTCGTCTCAGGCAATTCTCAGCTTCCGGCCCGACCGTGGGGGTGGAACTGCCGCCGAGGCAGCCGCAGAGCCAGACCCCGCGCCGGCGGCGCGAGCCCGACCGAGCAGAAGGAGAACCGAGATGCACACGCCCGCCACCCCCACGAGCCCCTCCGCGGCCGCGTGCCCTGGGCGACGCCATCGGGCGCTGCGCCGGGCGCTCCCGCCGGCCGCGCTGCTGCTCGCCCTGGCGCTGGCGCTCGCGGGCTGCGGCGGCTCCTCCAGCCCCGGCGTCGCCAACCTCGGCACCACGAGCGCCTCCGGCACCCCGAGCGGATCGGGCGGCGGCACGCCGGAAACGGGCGAAACGAGCGCCGCCGTCCAGCAGAAGATGGTCAAGTTCGCGCAGTGCATGCGCACCCACGGGGAACCCGAATTCCCCGAACCGACGGAAGGCGGCATACACATCCAGAACCGGAACGGCCACGGCCCGAACCCGGAATCGCCGCGCTTCAAGGCGGCCGAAAAGGCGTGCAGCAAGTACGCGCCCTCGAAGGTGGCTCCGAGCCCGGCGCAGCAGGCCAAGATGCAGGAACAGGCGCTGAAGTTCTCCGAATGCATGCGCCACCACGGCGTGCCCAACTTCCCCGACCCGAAGTTCTCCGCCGGCGGCGGGAGGGTGACGCTCAAGCTGGGCGGTGGTCCGTCGAGTGGGCTCAACCCGAACTCGCCGCAGTTCCAGGCGGCGCAGAGAGCGTGCCAGTCGAACCTGCCGTTCAAGGGAGGGCCGCACGCCGGCTCCGGGCCCGGTCGATCCTCCTCCGGTGCGGTGGTCGCTCCGTGAGAGCGCAGCCGCGGCGCGGCCGCTGGACCGCCCTCGCCGCCATCGTCGTGATCGTGATCGTCGTGCTGCTGATCGTGGTCGACCCGTTTCACGGATCGTCCAAGCCGAGCGCCGGCGTGGCCGACAACGCCACGCCGACCAGCATCACGACGGTGAAACGCCAGACGCTGTCCTCGCAGACGCAGGTCGACGGGACGCTCGGCTACGCGGGCTCGTCGAAGATCCTGGTGCCGTCGGGGAACGCCCCCTCCGCCCTGCAGCAGTCAGAACAGCAGGTGGCAAGCGGCGAAGCGCAGGTGGCCTCGGCGCAGCGGACGCTCGAGAGCGACAGCGCGGCGCTCCAGCGCGCGCAGGGCCAGCTGGCGGCGGCGCGGGCCAAGGAGGCGGTTGACTGCGCCGGTGAAGGCGCCGCCGAAGCCGGCTCCTCCGCCGCGGAAGCCGCCTCCTCCGGCGGCGGCGCGGGCACGTGCGCAGGCGACAGGCAGACCGTGACGAGCGGCGAACAGGGCAAGGCCGGCGCCGAAGCGAAGGTCACGGCCGATCGCGCGCAGCTGGCCTCGGCGCAGACCTCGCTGGCACATGCCAGCTCGGCGCTCGCCACCGCCCATGCCTCGGCGGTGACCTACGCGCAGGGCGCGGTGTACACGTCGCTGCCGTCCGTGGGCAAGGTGATCGACCGCAACCACAGCGTGTACGCGATCGCCGGCCAGCCCACGATCCTGCTCTACGGGCAGCACGTGGCCTCGCGGGCGTTCGTCGCGGGCATGTCAGCGGGCCCTGACGTGGGCGAGCTGAACGCCAACCTGGAAGCGCTCGGATACGGCTCGGGGCTAGCCGGCGACGAGTTCACCGCCGCGACCGCGGCGGCGATCCGCGCCTTCCAGGCCGCCCACGGCCTGGCCCAGACGGGAGCGCTGGCGCTCGGCTCGGTCGTGTTCGAGCCCGGACCGGTGCGCGTGACGAGCGTGACGCCGACGGTGGGCATGGGCGTGACGCCGGGACCGGCGCTGACGGTGAGCTCGACCAGACGGCAGGTGACGGTCAAGCTCGACGCCTCCGAGCAGGCGAGCGTGAAGAAGGGCGACCGCGTGGTGATCACGCTGCCGAACGAACAGACCACCTCGGGGACGGTCTCGTATGTGGCGAGCGTCGCGGTGGCGCCCCCCAGCCAGAACGGCGAAGAAAGCGCGCCCACGATCGAAGTCGACATCACCCCGAGCGAACCGCGGGCGACCGGTCATCTCGACGCGGCGCCGGTGCAGGTCTCGATCACCACCGCGAGCGTGCCGAACGCGCTGGCGGTGCCCGTGACCGCGCTGCTCGCGCTCGCCGGCGGCGGCTATGCCGTGGAGGAGGTGCGCTCCGACGGCGTGCACCGGCTGCTCCCCGTCACGGTGGGACAGTTCGACGACGAAGCCGGGCTGGTGCAGGTCAGCGGGCCTGGGCTCGCAGCGGGCCAGCGCGTGGTGGTGCCGCAGACATGAGCGAGCGGCGGACCGCACGGGAACGCGCGACGCAACTCGTGGACGGCGCCGTCGGCGAGCGCGGCGCCGGCGCCACGCCGGTGCTCGAGCTGCGCAACGTCAGCAAGCGCTACGGCTCGGAGCCGCCGGTGTACGCGCTGCGGGACGTGAGCTTCGAGGTGCGGGAGGGCGAGCTGGCGGCGATCGTGGGGCCCTCCGGGTCGGGCAAGACGACGCTGCTGCACGTGATCGGCACGCTCGAGCGCCCGAGCGAGGGCGTGGTGTCGATCACCGGGGTGGACGTGGCGAGCCTGTCCGACCGCGAGCTGGCGGCGCTGCGCGCCAGCAGCATCGGCTTCGTCTTCCAGCAGTTCTTCCTGGCCGAGCACTCGACCGCGCTCGAGAACGTAGCCGACGGGCTGCTGTACTCGGGCATGGCGGTGTCAGAGCGCCGCGAGCGCGCGGCGCAGACGCTCGCCCGCGTGGGCCTGGCCGAGCGCGCGGGCTTCCGCCCGAGCAAGCTCTCCGGCGGCGAGCGCCAGCGCGTGGCGATCGCCAGGGCGCTGGTGGGGGCGCCCGCGATCGTGCTGGCCGACGAGCCCACCGGCAACCTCGACAGCGGCTCCGGAACGGCGATCGTCGAGCTGCTGGAGGAACTGCACGCGCAGGGCGCGACGATCCTCGTGATCACCCACGACAGCACGCTCGCCGCGCGCCTGCCGCGCCAGGTGCAGATGCTCGACGGGCAGATCGTGGCAGACAGCGCCTCGCAGGCGGCGCTCGAGGGCGCGGGGCGATGAGCTGCGCGAGCAGCAGGCGCGGACGGTCACTGGCGAGGCTGGCGGGGGTGAGCGCTGCCGGCGTCCTGTGCGCAGCCGGCGGGGCGCTCGCGGGAGGACCTGCGGCCGCCGCCGGCGAAGCCGTCGAAGGCCCGAGCGCCAACTGCCCGGCCGCGAACCCCCCGAGCGAGATGACGCTCGTGGCCGGCACCCCCCAGACAGCGACCCTGGACAGCGTCTACGCGACGGGACTGCAGGTGGCGCTCACGAACGGGGACGGGTGCGCGGTGACGAGCGGCGCAGCCGGCGTGCCGGTGACGTTCACCGCGCCCTCCAGCGGCGCCAGCGGCGTGTTCTCGGCCAGCGGCACGAACACGGTCACCGTCGGCGCCGACAGCAGCGGCGCGGTCGCCGCGCCGGCCTTCACCGCCAACGGGATCGCGGGCAGCTACGCCGTCACCGCGACCTCGCAGTACGGGGCGGTGACCTTCTCGCTCACCAACACGGCGGCGGGAACGCCGGCGCAGCTGGTGGCGCTCTCGCCGACGAAGCAAACGGCCACCGTCGCCCACGGCTACCGGCGAGCGCTGGCGGTGAAGGTGCTCGACGGCGATGGCAACCCCGTCGCCGGCGCGAGCGTCACGTTCACGCTCACCGCCTCCACCGCCTCATCATCGTGCGGCTCCAGCTCAGGCGCGAGCGGGACAGGCGGCGCCGGGGCGAGCTTCGCCGGTGGCGCCACCCAGGCGAGCGCCACCACGAACGCCTCGGGCGTGGCCAGCTCGCCGGCCCTGACCGCCGACGACGAGGCCGGGACGTTCACCGCGAGCGCCGCGCTGGGAAGCTCCGGCGCCGCCGAATCGCACGGCGGCGCGTCCTCTGCCAGTCTCGCGCCGGCCCTCTTCGCGCTCAGCAACCTCGCGGGGGCGCCGGCGAAGCTCGTGCCCGGCGTGGGCGCGACGCAATCCACGCGCCTGGGCGCCCGCTTCCCGGTGCGTCTCGCGGTCACGGTCACCGACGCCCACGGCAACCGCGTCCCGCACATGCTCGTGTCGTTCGCCGCGCCCGCCGCCGCCGCCGGCGGACGCTTCACGGCCGGCGCGGCGAAGCATCCGCGCGAGCGCTCGGCCGGGACGCGCCGCACGCGCCGCACGCGCGTGGCGAGGGTGAAGACGAACGCGTGCGGGATCGCCGTCGCGCCAGCCTTCACGGCCAACCGCAGGGCGGGCGGCTACGTCGTCGAGGCACGCGCCGGGCACGCGCGGGCGGCGGCGTTCGCGCTCGTCAACGAAGCCCCATGAGCCAGCGGCTGTGAGCGCGGCCGTCGAGCCCGTCGCGTCGTCCCCCCAGGAGGAGCGCGTCGCCGCCAGGCTGGTCCCCGCCAGGCTGCGCCCCGGCGACCTCGCCCGGGTGGCGAGCATCGGGCTGCGCACCAGGCGCGCGCGGGCCGCGCTGTCGGCGCTGGGGATCGCGATCGGGGTGGCGGCGATCGTGGCGGTGCTCGGCCTGTCGTCCTCCTCCCAGGCGGGGCTGCTGGCCGAAATCGACCGGCTCGGCACGAACCTCCTGATCGTCACCAACGGCCAGGGCTTCACCGGCAACACCGCCGAGCTGCCGCTGGCGGCGCCGGCGATGATCTCCCGCATCTACCCCGTCGAACACGTTGCCGAGACGGGCAAGGTGAGCGGAGCGGTGTACCGCTCGCCGCTGATCCCGGAAGTCGACACCAACGCCCTGGAAATCACGGCTGCCAGCCTCAACCTGCTGCGGGCGCTGAACATCACGATGACGCAGGGGAGCTACCTGAACGCCGCCACCGCGACCGAGCCGGTCGCCGTGCTCGGTCCCGCCGCCGCCCAGCGCCTCGGCATCGACCGCATCTACCCGGGCGAGCGCATCTGGCTCGAGGGCCAGTGGTTCTACCCGGTCGGCATCCTCAGCTCCTCGACGCTGACGCCGGAACTGGAAGACGACGTGCTCGTCGGCTTCCCGGCGGCGAAACGCTACCTCGACTTCGACGGGCACCCCAACACGATCTACGTCCGCGCCCAGGACAGCCAGGTGGCGGCGGTGCAGGCTGTGCTCGCCGACACCGCCGACCCCGAAGCGCCCAACGAAGTCGACGTGAGCCAGCCCTCGGCGACGCTCGAGGCCAGGGCCAAAACGCAGAGCGCGCTCAACGGCCTGTTCCTCGGCCTCGGCGCGGTGGCGCTGCTGGTGGGCGCGGTGGGCGTGGCGAACATCATGGTGATCTCGGTGCTCGAACGCCGCTCGGAGATCGGGCTGCGCCGCGCGCTCGGCGCCACCAAAGGCCAGATCCGCGGCCAGTTCCTCTCCGAGGCGATCCTGCTGTCGCTCGCCGGCGGCGCCGCGGGCATCGCCGCGGGCATCGCCGCGACCGCCGTCTACGCCGCCACCAAGCACTGGACCGTCGTGATCCCCACGCTTGCGTGGGCCGGCGGCTTCGGCGCGGCGATCCTGATCGGCGCGCTCGCCGGGCTGCTGCCGGCGATCCGGGCCGCGCGCCTGTCGCCGACGGAGGCGCTGCGCACCGTGTGAGCCACCGCCCGCTGCGCCGGGCTTGAGCGCCGCACCCGGCGCGATCGGCCGGCTCGCCGAGATGCGACGCAGAGGGAGCCGGCCCGCGCCGTGCGCGCCGGAGCGGCATCTAAGATGGCCGCGCATGGCTGCAAGCAGCGCACCAGGCGCACGCCTCGGCAGGCTCGCCGGCAGGCGCATCTTGATCGTGGGCGCTGGCCAGCAGGACCATGGCCTCGACGACCCGCCGGTGGGCAACGGGCGCGCCATGTCGGTGCTGTTCGCGCACGAAGGCGCAGCGCTCGCGCTCGCCGACGTCGACGGCGCCAGCCTGGCGGCGACCGAGGCGATGGTACGGGAGGCCGGCGCGCAGTGCGCCAGCGTGCTCGCCGACGCCGCCGAGGAGAGCGGCATGCAGGCGATGTTCGGCTATGGGCGGGAGGCGCTCGGCGGCCTCGACGGGCTGGTGCTGAACGTGGGCATCGGCGCCGGCTTCCGCTTCGAGGGCACCTCGGTGGCGGACTGGGACCGCGTGATGGCGATCAACCTGCGCTCGCACTTCCTCGGCTGCAGGGAGGCGCTCGCGAGCTTCGAGCAGGGCGGCACCGTGGTGCTGATCGGCTCGCTGGCCGCGCGGGAGTCGATGCCGATCCCCTCCTACGCAGCCTCCAAGGCGGCGCTCGAGGCGGTGTGCCGCAACGCCGCCGTGGAGGGCGCCCCCGAGGTGCGCGTGAACGTGCTCGCGCCGGGCCTGATCGACACCTCGCTCGGGCGCCTGGCGACGCGCTACAACCCGGGACGCGGCGAGGTCGCGATCCCGGCCGGCCGCCAGGGCAGCGCCTGGGAGGTCGCGCGCTGCGCGCTGTTCCTGACCAGCGAGGAGTCCTCCTACGTGACGGGACAGACGCTGATCGTCGACGGCGGGCTCAGCGTGGCAGCACGCCGCTGAACGCGTCCCCGTCCTCGCGCCCGCGCTCCTCGCCGGCCTCCGCCTCGCCCTGCACCCCTGCCTGCAGCCCGAGGAAGGCGACCACTGCGGCCGCCGCCATCACGCCCGCCATCACGTACAGCACCGAGCGCGTGGCATAGGCGAAGTCCAGGCGCACGTAGTGGGGGATCGCGCCGGCGCTCGTGCCGGAGCCGTGCGACTGCGCCAGGCGCGCGGCGATCGCGTGCGCCCTCGCGGCGGGGACGCCGCGCGCGATCAGCGAATCGGTCACGCGCGAGCGCAGCTGCGAGATCAAGATCGTGCCGAGCACGGCGAGACCCAGGCTGGCACCGTAGTTGCGCACCGTCTGCGTGATCCCGGTGGCCTCGCCGTAGGAAAGGCGCGAGGCGCGGTTGACGGCGTCGGTGTTGGCCGGCCCGAGCATCAGGCCCATGCCCGCACCGGCGATGATCACGTCGACCTGCTGGGAGCCGAAGCTGAGGCCGGTGACCTTGCCGGCCCACAGCCAGAAGCCCACCGCCGCGAGCGTGCAGCCGAGCACCACCGGGCGCTTGGCGCCGATGCGGTCGAGCATGCGCCCCCCCACCTGCGCGGCCACGACGAAGCCGATGAAGAACCAGAGCAGGTAGACGCCGGCCTGCGAGGGCGTTTCGCCGAGCGCGATCTGCGCGTACTCGCTGGCGAAGAAGAACACGGGGATGAACACCAGCATCGAGATCGCCAGCACCAGGTTCTCGACCAGGAACGCGCGCACGCGCAGGATGCTCACCTGGATCAGCGGCGAGGCGGTGCGCTGCTCGACACGGTAGAACAGCACGAGCGTGGCCGCGCCGACGGCCACGCAGGCGCCGGTGGCCGGGTTGCCCCAACCCCAGATCGCGGACTGCTGGAAGCCGAACACGCTCAAGCCCACGCCCACCGCGATCAGCGCGAGGCCGCGGTAGTCCATGCGCGCCGGGCGGTGCTCGGTCACCGGCCTCGAGGCGGCGATCAGCACGAGCGCGACCAGCGCCACGGGAATGTTCACCCAGAAGATCGCGCGCCAGGTCCACTGCGTGAGATAGCCGCCGAGCAGCGGGCCGATCGCGGTGAGGCCGCCGGCGATGCCGAAGAAGATCGCCAGCGCGCGCCCGCGCTCGCGCAACTCGAACGTCTGCACCACGATCGCGAGCGCAGCGGGGAACATGATCGCTCCGCCGGCCCCCTGCACCGCGCGGAAGACCACGATCCAGGCCTCCGCGAGGCTGCCTTCGGGCGTGAGCCCGCACAGCGCTGAGGCGAGCGCGAACAGCAGCACGCCCACTGTCACCATCCGGCGGTGCCCGACGGTGTCGGCGAGGCGCCCGCCGAAGGCGAACAGCGCGGCCAGGGACAGCAGGTAGGCGTTGATCGCCCACTGCACGCCGGTGCTGGTGAGGCCCAGGTGGCGCTGCACTTCCGGGGCGGCGATCGAGACGATCGTCTGGTCGATGAACGTCATCGCCACCGCGAAGATCATCGCCGCGAGCACGAGGCTCCTGGAGCTCCCACCGGTTGCACGCGCTTGGTTCATTGCTGCAGCTCCCATCTTTCGGCCTGTGCGAGTGAGAGCCAATCCTAGGCCACATCCGACCGATCCCTTGACGCGATCGCAGCGTACTGGATAGGTTGGCGCGAGCCGCGCCGGCGCCGAGGGGTCGAGCAGTGAGGGGCGCTCGCCGGTCCAAACACAAACAGGGAGGTAGAGGGATGAAGTGGCGTAGAGCCATCGGCTTTGCGGTGCTGTGCCTGGGCGTGCTCGCCCCGGCTGCCGCCGCGTCCGCAGCACCGCAGTACGTTGCACTCGGAGACTCCTACTCCTCGGGCGTGGGCAGCCGCGTCTTCTACGAAGAATCCGGTGAATGCGACCGCAGCCCCGACGCGTACGGACCCAAGATCGCGACCGCCAAGGGCTACACGCTCAACTTCGAAGCGTGCAGCGGCGCCAAGACCACCGAAGTGAACGAAAAACAGCTGAGCCATCTCAGCAGCTCCACCAGCCTCGTGACGATCACGATCGGCGGCAACGACGCCGGCTTCAGCAACGTGATGCTCAACTGCGCGCTCTACTACTTCACCTGTGGAAGCGCGATCAGCGAATCGGAGGAATTCGTCGCGAAGAAGCTGCCGGGCCTGCTGGAAACGACCTACAAAGACATCCGCGCCAAGGCGACCGCGGCCCAGGTGATCGTGCTCGGCTACCCCAAGCTGTTCACCAAGGAAGGCAAGACCTGCAACGTCAACTTCCTCACCTCGGGCAACGAGAAGAAAATCAACGAAGGCGCCGAAAAACTCGACGCCGTGATCAAGGCGCGCGCGGAAGCGATGAAATTCACCTTCGTGAACCCCACCAGCGCGTTCGAAGCGCACGAGGTGTGCGCTTCCGAAGAATGGCTCAACGGGCAGTCCAACCCGCTATCTGAAAGCTATCACCCCAACGTCAAAGGTCAGGAAGAGTTCACGAAACTGGTGGAGGCGGCGATTTAGACGCAGGCGATGGCGCGGCCTACGGTTCGCTGGGCACGCCGTCGGGCGTGCCCAGCCCGGTCGGGCCGTCGTAGCCGACCTCCGCGTTGCACAGGTATTCGTTGGGCATGCATTCGCTCACGCCGCTTGCATCGAGGGCGTTCCAGTTGAAGCCCTCGGTGACGTCGTACAGCGCGCTCGGGTCCTGGTAGAAGGCCTGGGCGCCGAGCGCGCGCACGGAGGAGCCGGCGTGGGCCATGATCGCGGCCACCAGCGGCGAGGACACGCTGGTGCCGCCCACCAGCGTCCATTCGCCGTCGATGCGGATCGACACCGGCGTGACGACGGCGGCGACCGCGGCGACGTCGTCGTCGGTGCGCTTCGAGCAGCCGCCGTCGGCCTGCCACGCGGGCTTCGGCTCCAGCCGCGTGCAGCCGCTGCCGGTGCCCGCTTCGATCGCGGGTTCGTTCCAGACTTCCTCGAACCAGCCGCGCGGCGTGCTCGGCACCTTGAACAGGGCGGTGCCGCCGACCGCGACGACGTTGGGCGACGCGGCTGGGAAGTCGGTGGTGTGCAGGCCGAAGTAGGCGTCGTCGTAGCCGGCGTCGCCCGCCGCGGCGGCGATGAACACGCCCGGATGCGCGTAGTCCTGGTTGTAGCGCAGGCACGCGAGCAGGCCGCAGTACAGCAGCAGGCTCTGCGGGTAGCCGTAGCTGTTGCTGATCTCGTTGGCGCCCAGCGCGGCGGCGGTGTTGACCGATTCGCCGAGGTCGCGCGGCAGTTCGGTGCTGCCCTCGACCATCAGGATGTGGCACTGCGGGCAGCCGGCGGAGACCATGTCCACGTCGAGCGCAGCCTCCACGTCCCATTCCGGTTCTTCGGCGGGGTAGTTGCCTTCTTCGCCCTGCTCGTTGACCTTCTTGAAGCAGCCGTCGGCGGCGGTGCACGGCGGCAGGCCGTACTGCGAGCGGTAGGCCGCGAGGTCGGCTTCGGCGTTGGGGTAGCCGTAGGCGTCCACCACGGCGACGGTCTGCGGCGAGCCGAGCGTGGAGGGGATCTTGTAGGCGGCCTGCAGGTCCTGGGGGTCGAGCCCGTGGCGCTCTCCGCTGCCGGCCGCGGGCGCGGCGCCGGCGGGCGCGGCGGCCGCGGGTACGACGATCGCGTCGCAGGCGCCTTCGCGACAGGCCCAGTGCGGGCGGCCCGGCGAGCCGAGCGAGCCGAGCAGCGGCTTGCGCAGGTGCAGCTTGCCCGTCACGCCCGCCGCATAGCCGCTGGAGGCGAGCGCCGTGAAGACGAGCACCGAGAGGCACAGAACCTTCGCGAAGCCGACGAGGCTGAAACGTCCGCTCATGGGATTCCCTCCTTGGTGGCCGAAGCTCTGGCGCGCGATGCTACACGATCGCCTCGGCCCGCCGGGCCGGGCGCTACTCCGCCTGGGGCGGAGCGCTCGGCGAGCGGTAGTGCTCGCGCCAGATGGCCCGGTACAAGGGGACGCGCCGCGGCAGGTCGCGGACGCCGGGGAGGAACGGGACGCACACGAACAGCAGGCTGAGCGCCGCCATCACGATCATCACCAGCAGGTCGGCGTTGACTGAGCTCTTGAACGGTTCCACCTGGTACCAGAGGGTGTACAGCCACAGCCACACCTGCCCCGGATAGCTGCCGGTCTCGTTCATCATGCCCCACTGCTCGCCCAGCAGGTGGTCGGCTTCGGCGCGTTTTTCGAGCAACCCGCCGTCGGCCATGAACAGCAGCGGCTTGGTGTAGTCGGTCTGGAAGAACTGCCTGCTGGTCAGCAGGTTGCCGTCGAGTCCCCCGCTGCGAGCAAGCGTGAGCAGGCTCGCCATCATCGCCGGCACCGGGCCCGCGCCGCGGGCCTGCACGATCACTCCCCCCGTGCCGTGGTCGATCGCGACGGTCCTGGGCAGCGGCTTGCCTTCTTCTTCGGCGGTCTCGTATTCTTCGAGCGGCTTCGCATACGCTTCCCCCCACGCCTTGCGCGTCTGTTCGGGCGCCGCCTGGTATTCGGCGAGCGCCGCTTTGAGCGTGGGGTCCCCCGGAATCGTCTTCAGCGGGTCGATCACGTATTCCAGTTCGGTGTCGATCGGGTGGCTGACGCCGAGCCATCGCTGCGGGTGCAGGAACAGGAAGTGCTGGACGCTCCCCGAGGCGTGGTTGTAGGGCGGCCCGTATTCGGCGGTGTCGCTGGTCCCGTCCAGCTCCTTGGCGGCGGTGGCCACGAAGTTGACGGGCAGCTGGCGCGACCATTGCGCGATCGTGCTCGGCTTCTCGTCGGGCGAGGAGAAGAGGATCGTGAGCGCCACCGCCAGCAGCGTGACCACGGCGATGGCGATGCAGAGCTCTTTGACCAGGTCATACGGCGCGTAGCTTCCGCTCCAGGGCCGCGTGTCATCCCTGGAGCGCAGCATCAACGCTTCTCCAACGGCGGTGGCGGCACCACGCCGTGGCGGCGCACGAGCAGGACGTGCGCGGCCACCAGCGCGATCACGGCCGCCGGCAGCAGCAGCACGTGGTAGCTGTACATCTGCCCGAAGTTGGTGAGGTTGAAGAAGGCGCCGGCGCCAACCGAGTTCATGGCGTCCTTGGCCTGCGTGGAGATCCACTGCGCGTCGAAGTTCTGCTGGGAGACGTAGCCCGTGAGCGCGCACGGGATCGCCACCAGGAACGTCACCGCGCCGGTCACCCATACCCGCGCGCGCCCGCCGCGCCAGGCGGCCATCCAGTACTTGCCCCACAGGTGCACCACCATCGCGAAGAAGAACAGCTCCACCGCCCACAGGTGAACGCTGTTGAAGAAATGGCCCACCCCGGTGTAGTGCCACCAGGCCGGGCCCTTCAGCGCGAGGATCGAGCCGGAGCCCACGATCACCACCAGCGAGGCGAGGCTGGCGACGCCGAACACGTATATCCAGGAGGCGACGTAGGTGGGCTGGCCTTCGGGCAGCAGCTTCTCCGGCGGCAGCGCGGCGACCGCGGCCTCGCGCACGCGACCGGTCCAGCTGGCGGGTGGACGCGTCGCATCGGTCTGCGCATGCGCCGGCGTGGCGCTCATCTCGTCTCCTCGCTCCTGCGCGCGGCGTCCCGGCGCGCCGCGCCCGGGAACGGCAGCGCGATCGCAACCACGAACACGACCAGCATCAGGCCGATCACCACGACGTTCGCCACCGACAGCGAGATGAAGTGCCATTCGACGACGTGCGCGGGATGATTCAGGTTGAACACCGCGCCCAGCGCGCCGACGCTCACAGCGAAGGGCATGCGGTGAGCATATGCCCGCGCCCGTCGAGCACGCATCCGTAGTTAACCAGGCTTGCCTGCGGCGACGCGCTCGGTCTGGTTGGAGTCAGTCCCTATTTGTGAATCTGAGCATTTTCTCATTAACCGCGGCCTCTCCTGCGCCGGCGCCGGCGCCTCCCCGCGATTGCTCTCATCCGGTGAGCTCGCCGGCCATCTCCTCGAACACCCGCACGTAGGCGTCGACGGACTCGTCGGTGTGGGCGACGGACAGCGTCCACTCCTCCTCGCGGCCGGGGGTCATGAAGATGCCGCGGTTGATGTTGTAGAGCCAGGCGAGCTCGGTGACGGCGACGTCCTGGTTGGCCTTGAAGGTCTCGTAGTCGACGATCTTGACGGGGGAGAAGGTGACGCAGCCCTTGGCGGCGACGCCGAGCGCGTAGCCGGCCAGCCCGTGGCGTTCGATCACGCCCTGGCAGCCGGCGACGATGCGCTGGTTGAGGGCGTCGAGGTGGCGATAGGCGTCGGGGGTGAGCACCTGCTCGAGGCTGGCGCGCGCGGCGGCCATGCCGAGCGGGTTGCCGTTGTAGGTGCCGACCTGATAGACGGTGCCGTCCTCGACCACGCGCATGACCTCCTCGCTGCCGCCCACGGCCGCCGAGGGCAGCCCGCCCCCGAGCGTCTTGGCGAGCGTGACCATGTCGGGCCGCACGCCGAAGCGCTCGCTGGCGCCGCCGGCGGCGATGGCGAGGCCGGTCTTGACCTCGTCGAAGATCAGCACGATGCCGCGTCGCGCGGTGAGCTCCCGCACCTCCTCCAGATAGCCCGGCTCGGGCAGCACCACGCCGAGGTTCATCATCGCGGCCTCCATGATCACGCAGGCTGGCTTGCGCCCTTCGCCTTCGAGGCGCTCGATGCGACGCTCCATCGCGCCGGCGTCGTTGAAGGGCACCGGCACGGTGAGCTCGGAGACGGCCTCGGGGATGCCGGCTCCGTAGGGCAGCGAGGCGTAGTTCTCACGGTCTCCGATGCGGTCGTACTCGACCCCGATGGACACCATCACCGCGTCGTGGTGGCCGTGATAGGAGCCGAATATCTTGATGATCGTGTCGCGTCCGGTGAGACCCCGCGCGATGCGGATCGCGTCCATCGTGGCCTCCGAGCCGGAGTTCAGAAAGCGCCACTTGGGCAGCTGCCAGCGACGCGCGAGCTCCTCGGCGACGATGACGCCGTCCTCGGTGGTGGCGGCGAAGTGCGTGCCGAGCTCGGCGCGCCGGCGGACGGCGGCCACGATTGCGGGGTTGGCGTGCCCCTGCACCATCGAGCCGAAGCCGTTGTGGAAGTCCCACATGCGGTTGCCGTCGACGTCGTGGACGACCGCGCCCTCGCCGCTGGTCAAGTAGATGGGCCAGGGGTCGCGCGCCTGGTAGCTGGAGGCGACGCCGCCGCTGAGGGCCTGGCGCGCGCGGCGGTACATGGCGGCGCTGCCCTGCGTGCGCTCGTCGAGCGCCGCCGCCTCGCGCTCGATCAGCGCGCGCACGCGCCGACGGTCGAGCTGCGCGCTCAGGATGCGCCCTTGGCCACCGCCGGGGCCTCGGCGCAGGCCCACTCGACGATCGCGTCGGGGCGCTGCTCGGGCACCCAGTGGGCGACGCCGTCGAGCAGCTCCACCTGCAGCTGCGGCTGCCCGTGGACCGCCCCGGCGGCGACGCCGCGCGTGACGGCGTCCTTGCGGCCGAGCACCAGCTTGGTGGGCACCTGCAGGCGCGCGCCGGCGTAGCGCCCGCGCGCGAGCGGCAGCAGCTCGCGGGTGAGGAAGGTGCGGTACATGGCGACGGTGACGCGCGGCGGGATGTGGCGCGCGAACAAGTCCACGTCCCCGGCCTCGAGCCGCTCGCGGCCGCGGCCGGCCTGCAGCACGGTCCGGACCATCCTGTCGGCGACGCGCGGGCCGAGCAGCGGCAGGCTGATGGGGCCCTGGTAGCTGAGCAGCACGGCGAGCTGGCGCAGGTCGGGCGTGACCCACGGGTGGGGTATGCAGAGCGCGAGCATGCGCTCGAAGCGCTCGGGGGCGCGCAGCGCGGCGAGGAAGCCGCTCCACCCTCCCCAGTCGTGGCCGATCCAGCTGACGCGGTCGAGCTCGAGCGCGTCGAGCAGCGCGAGCAGGTCGCCGGCGAGCTGCTCCTTGGCGTAGCTGCCGGCGGGCGCCTCGCTCCAGCCGTGGCCGCGCAGGTCGGGGGCGATCAGGCGGAAGCGCTCGGCGAGCGGCGGGATCACGCGCCGCCAGGACCACCAGCTCTGCGGCCAGCCGTGCACGAGCAGCAGCGGCGGCGCGTCCTCCGGGCCGGCCAGCGCGACGTGCATGCGCAGCGCCCCGGCCGCGACGTGCTCGTGGCGCACGCCTGGCAGCTCGGGGGGAGCGTCGCTCAACATGAGGTGATTGTTGCGCAAGCGCGAGAAGCGGGTAAGGTCGCTGCGGATGGCCCCGGCATGTGCGCACAGCCCTGCGACGCGACGCCACGGGCCCGCGGCGCGAGGCGGCTGGTCGGCGAGGCGACGCGGCAGCGGCGCGCTGGCGCGGCTGTGCGCCTGCTCGGCGCTGGCGCTGGTCTCGTTGCTGGCGGGCGAGACGGCGGACGCGCTGGCCTCCGAACCGCCGCGCACGGAAACGCCCATCCGCTCGAGCGCGCCCGACGCGGCGCGGGTGAGCGAGAGCTATGTGAGCCTGTACGAGCCGCTGCCGGCCGAAGACGGGCCGCGCCCGGCGGCGTGCGACCGCATCGGCTATTTGCGCTTCCGCGACGCGCACGGGCCGGCGAACCCGGCCGACGCGGACGCGATCTTCGTGGCGCAGCCGGGCATCTTCGAGGGCGCGGGAGCGCTCGATCAGGTGGCGCGCAACACGATCGCGGCGGCGGCGGAAAAGGGCTACGACGTGGAGTTCTGGGCGCTCAACCGCCGCTCGAACTGCCTCACGGAAACGTTCGGCGACGAAGCGGCGGCGGCTGCGCACGACCCGAGGCTGGCGCTCGGCTACTACTACGAAGGCAAGCGCCTCGACGGCCGCACGTTCCCGGGCTGGGTGAGCGAGTCAGAAGCGGGCTTCCTCGCGCACGTGGGCCTGGCGCAGACGGTGCAGGACGAGTACGCGGTGATCAGCCAGCTGCCGCCGGCGGTGCGCCGCAGCAAGGTGTTCTGCGGCGGGCACTCGCTGGGGGGCATCATCACGGGCGCGTTCGCCGACTGGGACTTCTCCGGCGAAGGCAATCCCGAAGACGCGGGCTACAACCAGTGCGCCGGCTGGTTCGCGCTGGACACGCGCTTCACGCTGTCGCTGGGGCGCGAAGTGCTCTCGCAGAGCCTGGGCGGAGCGCCCGGCGAAGCCACGGGCGCCGGCATCCCGGTGTCGGCGAGCGTGCTGCGGGCGGCCCAGCAGGGCGGCGAGCCATACCTGGACCTGCCGCCGTTCACCCCGGAAACGTTCGCGGCGCTGCCGATCCTGGGGATGGCGGGCTACTACGAACCGCGTAGCGAAAGCACGCTGGAGCGCGAGTTCCCGGAAAACGCGAACTTCGAAGCGACCTACCGCCTGTTCTTCGCCAACGGCTGGCTGAACTTCCTCGACGGCCTCCCGAGCATCCGCCAGTTCCACGTGAGCAACGAGGCGGCGGTGGGCTTCCTGTTCGACGACGACTCCCAGCCGATCGGCATCCTGCGCTCGAGCGTGGGCGCGCCGAGCGGCGGTCCGGTGATCGAGAAGAACTTCCCGCTGCCCTACGGCTCGCCGCCGGCGCTGGCGGGCCTGCTGGGCGGCAACAAGCTGATCTCGCCGGCGCCGTGGGAGGCCAGGCCCTCGGGCGCGCATTACGGCTGGCTGAACTACGACGAAGTGCCTGCGCCGGGGCCCTCGCCTGTTGGCGCGCCGGGGCAGCCCTACACCTCGCCCGCGAGCGAGGTCTCGGACGTGTCGCAGCTGGCGCGCGCGCTGTTCCAGGGCGCGCCGGCGATGTTCACCGAGGACTACTTCCCGTCGAAGCTCGTGACGGACATCGTGGCGGCGGGCTCTGGCGATCGCTCGGGCAGCCTCGCGAGCCTGCGCTACGAAGGCGTGACGCAGCGGCCGGCGGCGTACGTGGACGCGGGCGAAGGGATCACGCCGGACCTCGGCGCGGCGGGCGAAATCCCGACCGGGCCCGAACCGCAGGTGCACGTGGTGGCGGGCGGGTACAACCACCTCGACGTGGTCACCGCGGCCTACCGGCAGACCGACGGCGAACCCGAGCTGACCAGCCACACGCTAGCAAGCTGGATGAGCGAGATCGTGGGCCCGCCGGCGCCGTAGCGCCGGCGGCTCGCCGCGCGCGGGCTCGCTGCGATTGCGCCGCCGTCCTCGCGCTGCGCCGTGCCGGTCACGCCTGCGCTTCGAGCGTGAGCGAGCTGGCCCCGTAGATCGGCGCGTACAGCTTCGCCGGCGCTTTCTTGATCTTGTTGCCCTTGACCTTCTTGAAGGTGCCGCTCACCGCCGAGCCGGTGAGGATCACGAATTTCTCCCCGACGGTGGGCACGAACGGCTTGACCTGCACGAGTTTGAGCTCGCCGGCGAGCGTCGCCGCCCCCGTCACCTGCAGCGCGCCGAAGGCCGACGCGCCCGCGACGGTCGTTTCGAGGATGGGCTTCTTGCCGGCCTGCTTGAAGGAGCCGGTCACGCGCAGCGTCTGCCCGCCGGCGGCGGTGGCCGTCACCGCGCCCGTGCCTTCGTTGACGAGCGAGCCTTCGATCGTGCGCGAACCGCCGTTGGCATGTTCGACGAGCAGTTTCGCGCCCTTGGCGTTCGTGAGCGTGCCGCCGGCCAGCGCGAGCGCGACGCTGTTGGCGTCGCCGTCGGCGGCGTTCGTCAGCACGAGCTTGCCGCCGTTGGTGAAGCTGGCCGCGCTGACGCTCGTGTTCTCGGAGCTGGTGCTCTGCAGCGACAGCGTCTGCCCGGCGGACGGCCGTCCGCTCAGCGTGCTCGTGCCGCGCAGCGCGATCGTGCTCGCACCCGTGCCGGCGTAGCTGAGCGCGAGGTCGTCGAGCACGACCGGCAGCGTGCCGGTGGTCTTGCCGGCAGCCTGTTCGAAGCTGCCGGTTCTCTGCGAGAGCTTGCCGCTGCCGAGGCCTTCGATGTTGCCGGCGGCGGCGTTGATCACCTTGTCGGCGGCAGGCGCCGTGAGCGCCTTTTCGTTGGCGATCACGATCGTGCCTTCGTTGGTGAGCGTGGCGCCGGCGCCGTTGTATTCGGTGTTGGTGTTCACCGCCAGGGTGCCGGTGTTGGTGAGGTTGCCTTCGACGGAGCGCCCGCCGCCTTTGCCGGGTTCGCTGGTGAGCGAGCCAG
>DATJMM010000064.1:0-11030 GCA_035508735.1 Solirubrobacteraceae bacterium
CGCGAAGCATCTCGAGGCGAAGCTCGGGGGCGGCCTGAAGCCGGCGCCAGGCCGCTGACGTCTGCTACAACGCCATGAAATTTAAGACATTATTTTGACTCCGCGGTCCCTTGCCTATAATGCGCCGATGCTGAATACCGACACCGCCGCGCCACCGGCCGGCATGCGCTGCGAGCAACGCCTGGCCGCCTGCGGCATCCGCCCCACGGCGCAGCGCGTGCGCATCGCCACCGTGCTGCTGCAGGCGCCGCAGCACCTCTCCGCCGAGCAGATCCTGGCGAGCCTGCGCGGCAGCGGCGCGCGGGTGTCGAAGGCCACCGTCTACAACACGCTGAATCTCTTCGCCTCGCACGGCCTGATCCGCCAGCTCTCGGTCGACGGCGCGCGCGCCTGGTTCGACTCGAACGTCGATCCCCACTACCACTTTCACGATCTCTCGAGCGGTGCGCTGATCGACGTTCCGGTGCCCGACGTCGAGTTCAGCCGCCTGCCCGTCCCGCCTCCGGGAACCGAGGTCGCGGGGATCGATCTCGTGATCCGGCTGCGCAAAAAGCAGTAGAATTCGCGCCGTTCCCCGCGA
Organism: Solirubrobacteraceae bacterium; assembly: GCA_035508735.1. GTDB lineage: Bacteria > Actinomycetota > Thermoleophilia > Solirubrobacterales > Solirubrobacteraceae > Palsa-744. The sequence goes on from DATJMM010000064.1 coordinate 581, forward strand.
GACTGTCCTTTTTCCCGGTGCCGGGATAGCTCAGTTGGTAGAGCAACGCATTCGTAATGCGTGGGTCGTAGGTTCGAATCCTATTCCCGGCACCAATCCCGCGGACCCGGACATCAACAACAAGGGCCGGCCACATTGAGCGACCCGGTGGACGCCTCCAGGACCTCGGGACTGTTCGCGCGCTGGTCGGCGGGCGAGCCACGCGCGCTCGATGAGCTGCTCGCCCACCTCTACCGCGATATTCACGCGATCGCCGTGCGCGAGCTGCGCGGCGAGCGCCACCTCACCGTGCGCCCGACGGCGCTGGTGCACGAGGTGTATCTGCGCATGGTGGAGCTGCGCGAGCCGAACTGGCGCGACCGTGCGCATTTCCTCGCCCTCGCGGCGCGCGTGGCGCGCCAGGTGCTGGTCGATGAGGCGCGCCGGCGCCGCGCCGAGAAACGCGATGGCGGCACCCCGGTCACCCTGAGCGACGAGAACATCGGCGGGAGCAACGGCGCCTACGACGCCCTCGACGTCGACTCGGTGCTCGCCGAGCTCAAGGACATCGACGACGTGGCGGCCGAAGTCGTGTCGCTGCGCGTGTTCGGCGGACTCTCCATTGCGGAGGCGGCCGAGGTTCTCAAGCTCTCGGTCGCCACCGTGAACCGGCGCTGGGCCACGGGCAAGGCCTGGCTGGCGCACGAGCTGCTCTCGGGTGCATGAACGCCCGCACCGAGCGCGCCGCGGCCTACCGCATCTTCCGCGACGCGCTGGAGCTGCCGCCGGCCGGGCGTGAGGCGCTGCTCGCCGCGCGCTGCGGCGCGGACGCGGCGCTGCGGCGCATGGTGGTGCGGCTGCTCGCCATCGCCGACACCGATTCCACCGCGACCGGCATGCTGCTGCCGGACTTCGCACCCCCGGATCCCGAGCGCATCGGCCGCGAATACGGCGCCTTCCGCCTCGTCGAGCGCCTCGCCACCGGCGGCATGGGCACCGTGTACCGCGCCGAGCGCATCGACGGCGTCCCGCAGACCGTCGCGGTCAAGGTGCTGCGCGAGGGGGTGACCGCCGCGAGCGGCGCGCTGTTCCTGCGCGAGGCGCAGATCCTGGCGCGCCTCGAGCATCCCTCGATCGCACGCTTGATCGACGTGGGCGTGCGCGACGGCGAGGGCTGGATCGCCATGGAGTTCGTGCGCGGCCAGCCCATCACGGACTACTGCGACAGCCACCGGCTCGACCTCCCCGGGCGGGTGCGGCTGCTGCTCGCCGTGGCGGATGCGATCGCGACCGCGCATCGCGCGCTCATCGTGCATCGCGATGTGAAGCCGAGCAACGTGCTGGTGACGGAGTCGGGCGAGCCGAAGCTCATCGACTTCGGCATCGCTTCGGCGCTCGCGCGACCGAGCGAGACGCGCGCCGCGACGGCGGAGGTCGGCACGCTCTTCACGCCGCATTACGCCGCGCCCGAGCAGGTGCGCAACGAGCCGGTCACCGCGGCCACCGACGTATTCGGCCTGGGCGCCCTCGCCTACCGCGTGCTCACCGGGTGCGAGCCCTACGCCCACGTCACGAGCGCCGTCGGCTACCTGATGGCCGTGACCCAGGAGGACGTCGCCCGGCCGAGCGTCGCCGCCGCGGGCGCGGACGCGCTGGCCTACCCGGCGGCGCGGCTGCGCGGCGATCTCGATTCGATCCTCATGAAGGCGCTCGAGCGCGAGCCGGCGCGCCGCTACCCCGGCGTGCAGGAAATGCAGGCCGACTTCGCGGCCTACCTCGAAGGACGCCCGGTCCGTGCGCACCCTGGGGGCTGGTCCTACCGGCTCGGCAAGTTCGTACGGCGCCGTGCACTGCCGCTCGCCGTCGCGGCCCTGCTCGGCGCCGCGGTGCTGGCGGGAGCGCTGATCTACTTCGGCCAGGAACGGCGCGTCGCTCAAGCCGAGCTCACGGCGGCGCGGCGTGACGAGTTCCTCGAGAGCCTGCTGCGCTCGGCCGACCCCTACCGCGGTGAGAGCAACGTGACGACGCTGGCGGAGCTGCTCGACAAGGCCAGCAGCCAGGTCGACGTGCGCCTGCGCGGCGAGCCGCTGGTACAGGCCTCGATGCTGCATTTCATCGCCCAGACCAACCTGGGTCTCGGACGCGTGCGCGAAGGCCACTCCGCCAACGAACGCGAGCTCGACATCCTGCGCCGTAACGGCGGCGGACCGCTCGAGATCGGCCGGGCGCTGTCGTTGAGCGGCCAGCTCTACCGCTACGAGAGCCGCTGGGCCGAGTCGCAGCGCGCGCTCGCGGCGGCGGTCGCGCTGCTCGAGCCGCTCGGGGTCGCAGGGGATCTGTGCACCGCGCTCGACAACCTCGCCGCCGCGCAGCTCAACCTGCAGCAGCTCGACGCCGCCGGGGCGACGCTGCGCCGTGAGCTCGCGATCGAGCACTCGGCGGGCCCGGGGCTCCTGCGCCAGCAGATGCAGGCCAACGAATCGATCGGCGTGCTGCTGGGCGCCGAGCTCGGCCGCTACCAGGAAGCGGCGCACTACACGGCGGAAGGCTGGGCGCTCGCGCAGAAGCTGCTGCCGCCCGATGATCCCGACCGCTTCAGTATGGAGGACGCCTACGCGGTGGCGCTGCGCAATCTGGGCAAGCCCGCCGAAGCCGAGCCGTTGTTTCGCGATGCCGTGGCGCGCTCCATCCGGGTTCTCGGGCCGCAGCACCACGACACGCTGGTCAACGAGCTCGGGCTCGGCAACGATCTGCTCGAGCTGCATCGCTACGCGGAGGCGGCGGAGCTCGCCGCCTCGGTGGCGCACTCGCTCGAGAGCACGCTGGGACCCGAGAGCTGGTACACGCTGTTCGCCTGGAACGAGTACGGCACCGCCTCCTGCAACGACGGCCACGCGACGCAGGGACTCGCCGCCCTGGAGCGCGTCGCGGCGGTGCGCGCGCGTACGCTCCCCGCCGGACACCGGCTGATCTACAGCACCAATATCGACATCGGCTCCTGCCTCACCCGGCTGCATCGCTACAGCGAGGCCGAGCCCCTGCTGCTCGAGGCGGCCGACGGGCTGACCAGGTCCCGGGGCACGGCCTACCGGCGCACGCAGGACGCCTACGCGGCGCTGCGCGACCTGTATGAGGATATGAACCAGCCGCAGGCGGCGAACCGCTGGACTGCGAAGATCACCCCGCCCCCGGGCCGCTGATACGAAATCCGCGCCGTTTGCGCCATTGCACCTGCAGGGGGATCTCACCGGCCGCAGGGCCGCGGGAGCGTCCCGCCCATGCAATCCACCAAGGGGTGCCCAGATGAGCGATTCCAAGCGCAAGACACCGAGCAAAGACACCGCCGATACCAAACGCCGCGGCGCGGTCCGTTACCTGGCCTTGGGCCTCGGCCTCGCGGCCGGCGGCTTCCTGGTGCCACGCCGTGCCCACGCCGCCTACGGCAAGTGCACGGTCAGCGGCTGCTACTGCTGCGGGTTCACCAACCCGGGGCAGGGAAACCTCTGCAGCAACTGCGGCCACCAGTACAGCGACCACGGCGGCGCGACCTGCTGAAGACTCTTCCGGTGGGGGTTGAAAAAAGGGAGGCGGCCGCACCGAGCAGCCGCTCTCCTCCTTGAGCCCGCGTCAGCGGGCCGGCGAGCCGTTGTCGAGGTGAGCGCAGTGGGGCGAACAATCCTTAAAGTGAGTGGGGCGGCGCTGCTGGCCGTCGCGGCTGCCGCCGGTGCGGCCTACCTGGTGAACCGGCCGGCGCCGGGGAAGCTCACCCTTTCGATCGAGACCAAGCCGGCGCTGATGAGCGCGGCCTACAAGGTCTACGGCAACCGCGCCGTCGGGAGCGGGCGCTACTGGCTGAGCAAGGTCGTGCTGCAGAACGAGGGCGGGGCGCCGCTCGAGAACGTGACGACCTCGTACCGCATCCCGGGTCTCGTCGACTGGACCACGCCGACGACCTATCCGCGCATCCTCCCCGGCCAGACGATCGTCTCGCTCTACTACCCGCAACTGCCCGACAGCCTCGCGACCCGGACGACGACCACGACGGAGCACGTGGAGCTCAGGATCGAGTACGCCGACCGGCGCGGCGCACAGAAGGAGTCACGCCAGATGGACTTCCAGCTGCGCGGCCGCAACGATCTGATCTATACGACGCTGCCGGAGTCGGAGATCCTGAACGTCCAGGACCTCTACGAGAACACCGATCTCGCCGCCGCTTTCGTGACGCCGGACGACCCGGTGATCAAGTATTTCGTCGCGCAGCTCGAGTCGAAGGCGATGGGCGGCACGCTGGTGGGCGCAGGCGCAGATCCCCGGGAGATCGCGCGCTTCATGGCGACGGTGTACGCCTTCGAGCAGCTCTCCGGAATCGTGTACGCGGGCACCGAAGGGCTGCCCGAAAAGAGCGGCTCCTCGGTCACCATGATCCAGAAGGTGCGGCTGCCGCGCGAGGTGCTGCTCGGCGGCTCGGGTCTGTGCATCGAGCTGGCCGCCCTCTTCGCCTCGATCTCCGAGGCCGCCGGCCTCGACCCGGTCATCTTCATGACCACCATCCATGCCTTCCCGGGCCTCAAGGTCAACAACGAGCTGGTCGGCTTCGAGGCAACGTCCGTCGGCATCCCGGGCATGGGCCAGAAGCGCGTGCCCTTCGACGTCGCACTCAAGCGCGGCATGGAGGAGAAGGACATCTGGATGGGCGGCGGCAATCGCCAGATCGGTCAGCGCATCATGATGCTCGATCTGCACTACCTGCATCACGTGAGCGGCATCGTCCCGCCGGAGCTTCCGGACGATCCGGCCGCCCGGCAGAAGATCGACGAGATCCTGGCGCGTCTCCTCGGTGAGGGGCGCAACGACCAGCGCGCGCCGGCGCAGGCGGCGCGCAGCGCCTCCACCCAGGGCCCGCGCGCAGCGCGCTCACCGCCCGCCGCGACGCCCGCACCTTCCGGCAACGGCAACGGCGGCGGCAACCGCTACTCCGATCCCAACGGCCTGTTCAGCGTGGCATTGCCGAGCGGCTGGCGCGTGAATCCCTACCCTGCCGCCAACTTCAAATCCCTGGCGCTGCAGGCATTCGATACCGGCTCGACCATGGGTGTGACCGTGCTGGTCTTCCCGGGCGTGGCCTCGGCCGACGATGCCGTCGCGCGCGTGCGCAGCTTCATCACGGCGCAGGGCGGGCAGATGAGCTCGACCGAGCAGCAGCCGGTGACCAACAACGGCCGTCAGTATCGCCAGTTCTACGGCGGCACGCGCTACCCGCAGGGCACCTCGATCGACTGGGTGACCTATGTGCGCAGCGTCCCCCAGGGCACGGTGATCTTCTCGCTGCAGGCCAGGCAGGGGCAGCTGGTTCCGGTGCTGCCGCGGCTGCGCCAGATCTTCGCCACGTTCGAACCGGGAGCCTGACATGAGAATGACCGTCGTCGCGCTGCTCGGCGTCAGCGTACTCGCCGGCGCCGCCTGGGCACAGAACGCGCCCCGCGTGCAGCAGGAAGACCTCGACGTGACGATCGACGCGGTCGGCAACGCAACCTTCGTCGACAAGGTGACCCGCTCGGCCATCGACTGGGAGCAGTACAAGTCGAACTACGGCGGCAATCCCTCGCTCTTGAAGCGCGACCTGCAGCACCAGTACTCGAGCATGGAGCTGCGCGACATCTCGCTCACGAATGACGAGATGAACCGCGTCTCGGTGCTCAGCTGGAAGGCGCAGGCCACCGCCCAGTACATCGGCAACGGCCAGTGGCAGGGGACGATCCCGAAAGGCGCCCAGGCCACCAAGGTGAACGAGACGCTGTGGGAGTTCACCACCAGCTACCCCGATCCGGGCGGCATCACCCAGGAGTCGTTCCATATCCACCTGCCTAAAGGTGCGCGCGGCGCGGAGCAAACGCAGAACGAGACCGGCGAAGCGGTGCTGCGCTACACGCTGCCGGATCCTGCGGGCACGCCGCTGCTCCTGTACGTGGCGGTCATCGCCGCCATCCTCGGCGCGGCGCTGCTGCTCGCGGGCTTCCTCGGCAAGCCGGCCGCGCCCAGGGCCTGAGCCCCGCGCAGTCGATGATCCGGCTGCACGCGGTCTCCAAGAGCTACGGAACCGGGCGCGACGTGCCGGCGCTGCGGCACGTCGACCTTCACATCCGCGCGGGCGAGCGGGTCGCGGTCATGGGACCCTCGGGCTCCGGCAAGTCGACGCTCCTCAACCTGTGCTGCGGCCTCGATGAGCCGGACTCAGGCTCGGTCGAGATCGGCGGCGTCGAGCTCGCGGGCCTCGCCGACGATGCCCGCACGCAGCTGCGGCGTGAGCGCATCGGCATGGTGTTCCAGACGTTCAACCTGATGCCGACGCTCTCGGCGCTCGAGAACGTCGCACTGCCGCTGCGCCTGGCGGGCGCGCCGCGCGCCGCGGCCGAGCGCCGTGCGCTCGGCCTGCTCGAACGGGTGCAGCTCGCGCAGCGCGCCAGCCACCGTCCGGATCAGCTCTCCGGAGGCGAGCGCCAACGGGTCGCGCTGGTGCGCGCACTGATCCACGGCCCGGAGCTGTTGCTCGCCGACGAGCCCACCGGCAACCTCGATTCGGCGACCGGAGGCGAGGTGCTGCGCGAGCTCGAGCGGCTGCGCGAGCAGTGCGGCGCCACCCTGGTGCTCGTCACTCATAACCCGGACGCGGCCGCGTACTGCGACCGGCTGCTCATCCTGCAGGACGGCCGCGTGCTGCGCGACGAGGCCCGGGCGGGCGCGCCCGGCTCCGCCTGATGTGGAGTGCGCTCGCGCACATCGGCGCGCGTGACTGGCGTACTCACCCGCTGCGCCTCGCGCTGACCACGCTCGCCGTCGCGCTCGGCGTTGGGGTCTGGTTCGCCATCGTCACGGCGAACGCGGCGCTGGTCGAGTCCCTGGCGCGCACGGTGGAACAGGTAGCCGGCCGCGCCACGCTGCAGGTGACCGCGGGCGAGAGCGGCTTTCCGGAGACGCTGCTCGAGACGGTGCGGGCGACGCCCGGCGTGGCGCTCGCCGAGCCCGTGATCGAGGTCGTGACGCATGCCGGGGACGCGACCGAAGGGAACCTGCTGATCCTCGGCGTCGATACGACCGGCGATCAGCAGCTGCGGGAGTACCAGTTCGACCGCGCACGCACCGAGCTCGCCGACCCCATCAGCTATCTCGCCGACCCGCACTCGATCCTGGTGTCGCGCGCCTTCGCCGCGCGGCACGGCCTCGCGCGCGGCGCGCGATTGCCCGTCTACACGGCGCAGGGGCTCGTGCCCTTCACGGTCCGGGGCCTCATCGAGCCGACCGGTATCGGCGCGGTGTTCGGCGGCAACATCGCCGTCATGGACATCTATTCGGCGCAGCTGGTCTTCGGGCGCGGTCACAACTTCGACCGCATCGATCTCAGCAACGCGCCCGGCACGAGCGTCGCTGAGCTCGCGCGGCGGCTCGCCGCGCGGCTGCCGGACGGGGTCGGCGTCGCGCGGCCCGAGGTGCGCGGCGAGGCGCTCGAGAACGCGGTGACTGCGATGCGGCTCGGCATGCAGATCACGAGCTCAATCGCGCTGCTGGTCGGCGTCTACATCATCTTCAACTCCTTTACGATCGCCGTGAACCAGCGCTGGCGCGAGCTCGGCATCCTGCGCGCGCTCGGCGTCAGCCGCGGCGGCATCGAGGGCATGCTGCTCGCCGAAGCCGCGGCCATCGGCGCGCTCGGCGCCGTCCTCGGTATCGCCGGCGGCTTCGTGGCAGCGGCCGGCGCCAGCCGGCTGATGGGCGGGATCGCCGCCGCGGTGTACGGCACCGTGGCGACCGCCGTGCCGCCGCGGCTCGACTTCGGGCTCGCCGCGACGGCGCTCGCGCTCGGACTCCTCGCCTCGCTCGGCGGCGCCTGGCTGCCGGCGCGCGGCGCCGCACGCTTGAATCCCGTGCTCGCGCTGCACCACATCGAGTCGCGCCAGCGCGAGTCCGGCACGCACTGGCTGCGCATCCTCGCCGGCAGCGTGCTGGTGCTCGCGAGCCTCGCCCTGATCGAGCGCACCCCGGCGCACGTCGGCATGACGCTCGAGTTCGGCTTCGCGGCGACGCTGCTCGCCGGATTCGTGCTGCTCATGCCGCTGCTCGTCAATCGGACGGCGCGCATCCTGCGACCGCTGTTCGCGCGCGCCGGCGGCCCGCACGGAGCGCTCGCGGTCGATGCAATGATCGAGTCGCCGCGGCGTAGCTCCGCCACCGTCGGCGCGCTCATGATCGGCCTCATGTTCATCTTCTCGACCGCGGCGTACATCCAGAGCTACCGCCACATGATCGATCGCTGGACCGACCAGCTCCTCAATGCCGACCTGTTCGTCGCGACTTCCGCGCTGCTGCGCACCACCTCGTATCACTTCGGCGCGGATGTCGGCGCGCGCATCGCGGCGCTCCCCGGAGTGCGGCGCGTCGAGAATGTGCGTTTTGCGCTCATCCCCTACCGCTACGACAGCGCTGCGGTGATCGCCATCGACATGCACGGCTTCCTCGAGCGCGCCGCGGGTGCACTGCTCGGCGCACGCCCCGGCGCGGTAAGCGCGCTCGAGCAGGGATCCGGCCTCATCGTGTCGCGCAACTTCGCGCTGCGCTGGGGCACGCAGGTAGGCGCGCGGCTGACTCTCGCCGCGCCGGGCGGAGCGCTGACCCTGCCGGTGGTGGCGCTGGTGGACGACTACCGTTCCGACAAGGGCTCGATCTTCATGGACCGCGCCCTCTACGAGCACCACTGGCGCGACGCGGCCGTCGACTTCGTCGACGTGAACCTCGCCCCGGGAGCGAACGCCGCGGCGGTGAAGCAGGCGATCGAGGCCGCGCTCGCCGGCCGCGAGCATGCCCTCGTCTATACCAACCTCGAGTTCCGCCGCTGGATCGCCAGTCTCGTCGATCAGTTCTTCCTGCTCAACTACATGCAACTGGTGGTCGCGATCCTGGTCGCCGTGCTCGGCATCGCCGACACGCTCGCGATCTCGGTCGCGGAGCGGCGCCGCGAGTTCGCGATCCTGCGCGCGCTCGGCGCCCCGAGGCGCGAGGTCGCGCGGTTGGTGCTGCTCGAGGCGCTCGCCATCGCCGTGGTCGGCGTGCTCACCGGCGCACTCGGCGCGCTCTGCAACATCGAGTTCATGTCGCACACCGTCTCGACCGTGCTCGCCGGCTACGATGTGCCGTTCCTGTTTCCCTGGGCCGTGGTGCTCGCCGCCTTTCCCGCGGTCGCGCTGGTGGCGCTGCTCGCCGCCTGGGTCCCGGCCCGGTACGCGATGCGCACTGAGGTAGCGGAGGCGCTCGGTTGTGAGTGAGCGGCGCGCCGCGTGGCTCGCGATCGCCGCGTGGCTCGCGATTGGGGCTGCACCGGCCGCCGCACCCGATGCCGAGGCGCTGATGGCGCAGGTGTACGCCCAGGATCGCAGCCGCGATGCGACGCTCGCGGCATCGTTCACGGTCTACGACGCCGCCGGTCACGCCACCGTCAGGAAGTTCCTCTACCGGCGGCTGCGCAGCGGCGCGAGCGTGAGCGAGCGGCTGACGTTCACGGAGCCGGCCGAGGTCCGCGGGGTCGAGCTGCTCTCGGTCGGCGGCGCCGCGCCGGCGGCGCGTCAGTACATCTATCTTCCCGCACAGCAGCGCACGCGCCCGCTGGCGCCGCAGCAGCGCTCGGCAGCGTTTCTCGGCACCGACTTCACCTTCGAGGACATCCATGCCCACGCACTCGGCGACTTCCGCTACCGGCTGCTCGGCCCTGGCGAGCCGCTCGACGGTCACCGCACCTGGCTCCTCGAGGCGACCCCGGCGGCGGGCGCCGACACCCAGTATTCGCGCATGGAAATCTCGGTTGCCGGGGATGCGCCGGTGATCCTCAGGGAGAGGCTCTACGCCGCGGATGCGGCGCCGGTGCGCGTGCTGACCGCGACCCGTCTCGTCCGGGCGAGCGGCATCTGGGGCGCGCGGCGCCTCGATATGGCGACCCCCGCCGGGCGTACCCACACGGTGCTGGCGATCGACTCGGTGCGCTTCGACGGGGGCCTCCCGGCGAGCCTTTTCGATCCCCGGGCCCTGCCTGACCCGGTTGCTGCTTCTGTGACCGGAAAGGACTGATCCGCCGTCGGTTTCCGGGTAGACTCCGCGCCCGCAGGAAGGCGGCGTTGGAATACGTCGCGGCCAGGGACGGTGCCCGCCCAGCCGGGGATCGGCCTGCCGCCCGCGCGCGTCCCTTCGGCGCGTTACGGGCGGAAATAGTTGCCTGCTTGATTAAACTTCGGCGCAACGTGCTGGTTCTAAAAGGGTGCCGGCGCACAGGTCTCATCGTAAGGAATCCGCGTGGGCACAAACCCGGAACACATGAGTAGCCCCGACGAACACCAGCCGATCACCTGGATCGGGCGCGACCGTCCACCGATCGACAGGCCGCCCGCTGGCGAAGTGGCGCCGGCGGTCAAGTCGGATTTCGCGCGCAAGT
>DATJMM010000065.1:0-75148 GCA_035508735.1 Solirubrobacteraceae bacterium
AACAACAAGAACAGCAGCAACAGCAGCAACAACAGCAACAGCCACGCCAACGGCAACGGCAGCGGCAACGGCCGCGACGGCAGCGGACTGCGGAGCGCGCGCGCCACGGCTGATGCTGGCGAGGATCGCGCACGAGCTGTACTGGCTCGGCCGCAACCTGGCGCGCGCCGAGTTCACCGCGCGCGCTGTCGAGGCCGTCTTCCAGGCGGAGCTGCAGGGAACGTCGGAGACGACGCCGGGCGTGAGCTTCGGCTCGGGCGGGCTGCTGGCGATGTTCGGCGATGCACACGAGAACGGCGGGCGCGCGCCGGGACGCCACGCGCTGGGCGCCTTGACGCTCGACGCGCAGCGCCCAGGCTCGATGCTCGCGAGCATCGAGCGCGCGAGGGAGGGCGCGCGCACGGTGCGCGACGTGATCAGCGCGGACATGTGGGAGGCGATCAACACGACCGCGCTGGGGCTGCGCGGCGGCGGCCAGCCCGGCTGGGCGGCGCCGGCGGGAACGTCGCTGGCGGCCAAGTACGTCAAGGAGCGCATCGCGCTCATCTGGGGTGTGGCAGACCGCTCGATGCTGCGCGACGAGGCCAAGTGCTTCCTCGACGCCGGCGGGCTGATAGAGATCGCGGACATGGTGCTGCGGATGCTGCGCGTGGCGCTGCCGGCGGGCGTTCCCTCGCCGCTTCGAGAGTCGCCGGCCGAGGACGGCCAGGCGCTGATCCTGCTGCAGGCGGTGGGCGGCTTCCACGCCTACCTGCGCGCCGTCACCGCGCCCCCCAACGCGCACCCGGTGGCGCGCTTCCTGCTGTTCGAGCGCGCCTACCCCGACAGCGTGGCGGCCTGCGTGGACTCGCTGCACGAGGTCTTCACGATGGCCGACGCCGGCCCGCGCAACTCCAAGCCGGTGCTGCGCGTCAGCCGCCTGGCCGCCGACCTGGACTTCCAGCGGCGGGCGCTGCCGGCGGGAGCCGAGCTGACGGGCATCTGCGAACAGACCCAGCAGGAGCTCAACCGCATCGACCAGGACGTCGGCGAGCGCTACTTCGCGGGCGCCGCCACGGCGGGGGCGCGGGGGTGAGCTGAGCAGCATGCACTTCGCGATCCGCTTCCTCACCGAGTACCGCTACGACGCGCCGGTGACCGACAACCTCAACGCGCTGCGCGTGCGCCCCGCCACCACCTCCACGCAACGCTGCGACGAGTTCCACACGCGCATCGACCCCGAAGCGCGCGTCAGCCGCCACCTCGACTACTTCGGCACCGAGGTGATCGAGTTCGGCATCCCCACCGGCCACGACCACCTGGTCATCGACGTGCGCGCGCGCGTGGTCACCTCCGCGCCGCCGGAGCCGCCGGAGGGCGCCTGGGAGGACCTGCGCAGCGCCGCCTACGTGGACGCGGCGGGGGAGTTCGCGCTGCCGTGGCAGGACCAGCCGGAGATCGCCGGGCTCGAGCAGCTCGAGCGCCAGATCGAGGCGGACAGCCCGCTGGAGACGCTCGAGCTGCTGTGCGAGGTGATCCCCGACCGCTTCGAGTACCGCCCCGGCGCCACCTACGTGGGCTCGACCGTGCGCGACCTGCTGCAGCTCGGCGCGGGCGTCTGCCAGGACTTCGCGCACGTCTCGCTGGTGCTGCTGCGCCGGCGCGGCATCGCCGCGCGCTACGTGTCGGGCTACCTGTGGGCCGCGCCCGAGGACGGCGGCGCGGACTCGCTGGAGCTCGACACGCACGCCTGGCTGGAGGCGCTGCTGCCGAGCAGCGACGGGCACGGCGAGCCGGTGTGGGTGAGCGCCGACCCCACCAACCGCCGGCTCACCGGCGAGACGCACGTGAAGATCGGCCACGGCCGCTTCTACTCAGACGTGCCGCCGGTCAAGGGCCTGTACATGGGCAGCGCCGACTCCAAGCTGGACGCCGCGGTGACGATGTCGCGCCTGGACCCGCAGACGAGCGCGCGCGCCTGAGCGCGCGGAGCGCGAGCGTGGCCCCCGCCACTGCGGGGCCGGGCGGCGGCCCCATGCCCGGCGAGCGCCCCGCTCAGCCGTGGTATTCGGCGATCACGTCCGTGAACGCGTACGGCGCCTGGGCGATGCCGCTGCAGTCTTCGCCGGGCGTCTCGCCGCCGCTGCACTGGCGGTCGCGGTTGACCGCCCAGAAGCTGAGGCGCGCCAGCCGGTGGCTCTGGGCGAAGGCGAGGATCGTGTGGAGGTCGGCGACGCTCACGGTCTCGCCCGATTCGTCGGTGTCGCCGTCCATCGAGGAGATCCCGGCGTGCGCGTAGGCGGCTTCGGGCGAGGTCCCGTAGGCGGAGGCGAGATCGGCGGCCAGTCCTTCGAGGGCGCGGATCGAGGCGTCGCCCATGTCGGTCAGCGGCCGGCCGAAGTCGAACGGCATGATCGTCCAGGCGCTCGGCTGAAAGCCGATCGCGGCGGCGTCGGCGATCAGGCTGCGCCCGTCCGCTTCCGGCCCGGCTTCGTCCGCCGCGAACGTCACCGAGATCTCGACGCCGGGGCTCTCGCGCTGCACGACCGCGAGCGCTTCGATCACGCGCCTGCGCACGCTCGCGTTGGTGAACTCGCCGTGCTCGATGTCGATGTCGATCGCCCGCAGCGAGTAGGCGCCGATCACGCGCTCGTAGGCCGCGGCCAGCGCCGCCGCGCTCTTGCAGCTCTTGCCGAGCTTCTTGCCGCTCCAGCCGCCGAAGGAGACGTCCACTTCGCCGCCGGCGGCGCGGATCGCCGCGATTGCGGCCGCGTCGGAGCCGCCGAGCAGCGGCCGCCGGCCGTCCCACTCGGGGTCGCACCTGCCGTGCGAGAGGATGAAAGCGAGCGTCAGGTCCTGCACGCCGGTGGCTTCGATCACGCCGGCCGGCGGCTGCGGCTCGCCCCAGCCGAGGTACTCGTAGGGGGCGGCCAGCTCCACCGGCTGGGCGCCGGCGCCGGCGGGCGCGAAGCCGAGCGCGGCCACGCTCGCCAGCAGCGCAGCCAGGGCGCCGGGCGCGCGCCTGCGCAGACAGCTCAGACTCTGCACTTGACGCGAGAATACATGGGTGTCGAGCGCCGCGCCCAGCCGGCGCCCCGCAGCGAGGCGCAGGCGCGCTCCCCGGCGCGCGCGGTGAGCTTTTTGCCGCAAACTCGACAAATCGACGATCACGGGGTATATTCCGCGCTCGGCGGCGTCGGCGCGCAAGGAAGACGCGCAGCGACGCCGCCCAGCGCGACGGCCCGGCCGTCCGCAGGAAAACATCTCACTCTCTGGGGGGCCTCGATGGTCATGAAGACGGTATTGGCGTTGGTAGGTGGATCGGGCGTTGCACGCGGAGCGTCGAGAAGGGCAAGGCGCGCGGCGGCGATCGGCTCGATCTTCGATGGCATGCGAGGCCGGCTTCACCCCGTTCATCGCTGCGCCCTGGCCACGGTGACGTTCGTGGCGATCTCGCTGATCGCGCCTGCGCTCGCAGGCGCCAGCTCGACGCCCGGCACCCTGCCCGCGGCGTTGCCCTCAGATGCGCTCAACGCGAGCGCGAAGCTCGCGGCCTCGCCTCGCAACGGCGATCCGCTGCTTCCCTTCCTGACCGAATCGGGCGACATCTCGCTGTCGGTTGACGGCATCGCCACCAACGACGCCGAAGGCGCGCCGGTGAAGGTCTACAAGGAATTCGCCAACGAGACGGTGCGCAAGGCCTACCTGTTTGCCGCCAGCACCGGCGAGACCGACTTCAACCCCGAAGGCGGCGAAGTGACGCTGGACGGCACGCCGATCGAATGGAACTCGGCGAACACGATCTCCAACGACATCAACTCGATCAACGCCGAGGCCGAAGTCACGAGCCTGGTGAAGGAACAGCTCAACGCGGCGCCGGCGGGCGACAGCGAATTCACGATCGCCGAGGGCGACAGCACGTATGACATGGACGGTGAGATCCTCGCGGTGATCTTCAACAACCCGAACGTCATCGAACCGAACAGCGTGACGCTGCTCTACGGGGCGCAGAACCCTGATGGCGACAGCTTCAACATCGGCCTCGCCGAACCTGTCGACAAGTCCAACCCGAGCTTCGCGCTGAACCTGAGCCTGGGCATCAGCTACGGCTACCAGCAGCAGGAGGTGACGGAACAGTTCAGCATCATCCACGCGAACGGGAAACTGATGACGCAGATGGCCGGCGGCCAGGACGACTGCGCCAAAAAGTATGAAGCCACGCCTGAATTCGCGAGCTGCGGCAACGGCGAACTGCTGACGGTGGGCGGCATCGGCGACAGCACCGAAGATCCCAACGCAAACGAGACGCTCGCGGAATGCGCCGCTGAAAACGGCGAACCGGTTGCTCGCTGCGACGACGAGCTGTACAGCCTGCTGCCGTTCGTGGAAAACGGCGAAACCGAGGTCAACTTCGAAACCGACAACCCCTCCGACGACGACAACATCTTCTTCGGGGCGGTGGAAACCCACGCCAACGAGGCGGTCGTCGGCGAAGGCGTCACGCTGGCGCCGACGACCGGCACCAACACCGTCGGCGAAACGCACACGCTGACGGCCACGGTCCGCGACGACGAAGGCGAACCGCTCGGGGAAGTGCCGGTGACGTTCAGGGTGAGCGAAGGTCCCAACGCCGGCGCGACCGGCGAAGCGACGACCGACGAAGCGGGTCAGGCCAGCTGGAGCTACAGCTCGAGCAAGAGCGGCACGGACGAGATCGTGGCGAGCTTCACGAGCACGCCCGAAGAACCGCCGCTCGAGGATGCCCGCGCGGCGGCAGCGGCGCAGGCGGTGACCTACGAATCTAACCTCGCCAGCGAGACATGGGTCGAATCGCACCCGGCAACGAAAGAAGAACCCAAACAGGAAGAATCGAAAGCCGCTACGACCGCCTCTGCGCCCCCGGCCAAAGGCGCGGTCCTCGCGTTCGGCACGGCCCACCTGGCGAGCAGCGGGAAAGCGTGCACGGCGGGCAGCAGCTACGTGGCGGCGGTGAGCGGCAAGGACATCGCCTCGGTGACCTATGTGCTCAACGGCCACAAGCTCAAGACGCTGACCAAGGCGAAGCACGGCAAGTACTCGCTGGCGGTGCCGGTGAAGGCCGGCAAGGTCGAGCACCTCACGATCCACGTCGCGTTCACCGCGGCCGCCAGCAACAAGACACAGACGATCCACAAGACGCTGGCGAAGTGCGCCGCGGTTCACCACGCGAGCAAGCCGCGCTTCACCGGCTGACGGGCGGGTCGCACCGTCCAAGCAGAGGCGGGCGGCCGCGTAGCGCGTGGCCGCCCGCCCTGCCTCGCTAGGCTCGCACGAGCATGAGAGCAGCCAGGTCGATCCTCGCGGCCAGCGCGCTGGTGTCGGCGCTCTGCTGGCTGCAGGCGCTCCCCGCCGAGGCGGCGGGCACGGGCGGCGTGCCGGCGGCCTCGAGCGAAGCGCCGAGCACGAGCCCGCCGCCCGGCGGCGGCGAAGGCGCAGCCGCGGCCACGCCGGGCGAAGGCGCGTCTCCCCCGCCGGCGCCTGCCGTGCCCGCGACCGAGCCGCTGTCCAACGAACTCACCTTCACCACCTGGGCCGAGCCGGAAATCAGGGGCTGGATCCACTCGCGGCCAGACCTCGGCTCACCCGCGACGGCGAGGATCCAGCTGCTGACCTCGGACGGCTTCGCGGAAGTGTACGTGCTGCTCGACTCATACGTGGACGGCGAAGGCCGCGAATGGGTGAAGATCCGCGTTCCGGGCCGTCCAAACGGGCGCACCGGCTGGGTGCTGCGCGAACTGCTGGGAGGCCTGCATCGCACGCGCTGGCGGATCGTGGTCAACCTGCGGTGGCGACACATGCGCGTCTACCGCGCGGGGCGCCTGCAGCGCGTGTTCCCGGTGGGGGTGGGCAAGCCGAGCACGCCCACCCCGACGGGGCGCTTCTGGATCCGCGAGCGCTTCAGGGTCCCCGATCCGAGCAACCCCTACTGGCCCTACGCGCTGGGCACCTCCGACTACTCCACGCTCAGCGAATGGCCGGGCGGCGGCGTGGTGGGCATCCACGGCCCCTACGGCGAACCGCAGCGCATCCCCGGCGACCCGTCGCACGGCTGCATCCGCATGCTGGCGCCGGACGTCGCCTGGCTGGCGCGGCACGTGACGCTCGGCACCCCCGTTGACGTGCTCGCCGGCTGAGCCGGCCGGGGGAGCGACTCCTAAAGCGCCTCGTGAGGGCGCCCGATAAAGCTACGTGAGCCTGATCGCAGGAGCTCGACGCCGAGTGGGCAGCGACGGCGCGGGCGCTGCTGGCCGGCGCTGGCCGGCGCTCGTGGCGACGATCGTGGTGCTCGGGGTGGCCGCGTCGGTCGTGGCGGCGCTGACGTGGCGCGCGAGCGTGCGCGAACACGACCGCGACGCCTTCGAGGCCTCGGCGGCCAACGTCAGCGGCACGCTGGAGACGCTGTTGCGGCGGGACACGGACTTCGTGAAGTCGGTGCGCGCCGTGCTCGCGCTCGAGCCGCACCTCGGCGCGGGCGCCTACCAGCGCTGGCTGTCGCTGCTGGAAGACCGCGAGGAGGAGCCGGCGGGCTACGGCGCGCTGATCGTCAAAGACGTCCCCGCCGCGCGGCTCGCGAGCTTCCAGCGCGAGCGCTCCGACAGCCCCGCGTTCCGCTCGCTGGTCGGCGGGCAGGTGGAATCGGTGAAGCCGTCGGGGCGCCCCTACTACTGCCTGCTCTCGGGCGGCAGCGCGGACCTGCTCTACAACCGCGAAGTGGCGCGGCTGCTGGAGGGCGACTGGTGCAACCCGGCGTCGCTGATCGGCGGCTACTCCCACCACGGCACCACCCGCGCGAGGTTCACCCAGGCGATCACCGCCAGCGGCGACTACGGCGTGTACTCGATCACCTTCACCGGCGTGCCGAGCCTGATCATCGAAGTGGCCGCCTACCGCCCCGGCGCGCCGCTGGCGACGGCGGCGCAGCGCCGCGCGGCGGTGCTCGGCTGGGTGCTCGGCTCGTTCGACATCCCGTCGCTGATGCACGCCGCGCGCGGCGGCGCCCGCAAGCTGTCGGTCACGCTGTATCACGCGAATCCAGGGCTGGGCGACGAATTCATCGGCCGCACCGGGCCGCGCACGAGCGCCGGCGCGTTCACGCACGAAGCCAGGCTGCAGATGGACGGCAGCTGGATCGTGAAGGTCGCGGGCGCCCCCACGACGGCGTACCTGT
This sequence comes from Solirubrobacteraceae bacterium, assembly GCA_035508735.1. Taxonomy (GTDB): domain Bacteria; phylum Actinomycetota; class Thermoleophilia; order Solirubrobacterales; family Solirubrobacteraceae; genus Palsa-744. The sequence continues at coordinate 7,187 of DATJMM010000065.1, forward strand.
CGGCCACGGGCGAGGGCCTGGCGGTCGGCGCGGCCGGGCTCGTGACCACGCTGCTGCTGGCGGCGCTGGTGACGGTGCTGGCGCGCTCGCGCGAGCACGCGATGGGCGTGGTCCGGGAGAAGACCAGCCAGCTGCGCCACCAGGCCATGCACGACGCCCTCACCGGCCTGCCCAACCGCGTGCTGGCGCTCGACCGCGCCGAGCAGATGCTCGCGCGCGCACGCCGCCAGGACCAGCCGATCGCGGCGCTGTACGTGGACATCGACGGTTTCAAGGACGTCAACGACAGCTACGGCCACGCCGCCGGCGACGAGCTGCTGCGGATCGTGGCGCGGCGGCTGGAGGGCGTCGTGCGCGGCGGCGACACGGCGGCGCGGCTGGGCGGCGACGAGTTCGTGGTGCTGGTGGAGGGCTCGACCCTCGACGCCGGCCCCGAGCTGGTGGCCGAGCGGCTGCTGGAGGTGCTGCGCGAGCCCTACGACATGACGCGCGAGACCGGCCGCGAGCTGTCGCTGAGCGCCAGCGTCGGCATCGCCTTCGGCCTGCGCGGCAGCGCCGACGAGCTGCTGCGCGACGCCGACCTCGCGCTGTACTCGGCCAAGAACGGCGGCAAGGACCGCTACGTGTCCTTCCACTCCACCATGCAGACGGCGCTGCAGGAGCGCCTGGCGATGCAGCTTGACCTCGGCGGCGCACTCGAGCGCGGCGAGCTGTTCCTGCTCTACCAGCCCACCTTCGACCTGCAGTCCGGGAGCGTGATCGGCGTCGAGGCGCTGTTGCGCTGGCGTCATCCACGCCGCGGCACGCTGGCGCCCGCCGAGTTCATGCCCACCGCCGAGGCCACCGGCGCGATCGTGCCGATCGGCGCGTGGGTGCTGCGCGAGGCCTGCGAGCAGACCGCGCGCTGGCACGAACGCGGCCTGCGACTGGGCATCTCGGTGAACGTGTCCGCGGCGCAGCTGCGCAGCGACCAGCTCGCCCAGCAGGTCCACGAGGCCCTGCGCGGCAGCGGCCTCGAGCCGGCGGCGCTGACGCTCGAGGTCTCGGAGACCGCGCTGATGCGCGACCCGCAGGAGGCGGCGGCGCGGCTGCGTTCGCTCAAGCGGCTGGGCGTGCGGATCGCGATCGACGACTTCGGCACGGCCTACAGCTCGCTCGCCTACCTGCACGACTTCCCCGCCGACGCGCTCAAGATCGACCGCTCGTTCATCGCCAACATCGCCGCCTCCTCGCACGCCACGGCGCTGATCCACACGCTCGTGGAGCTGGGCAAGCGGCTGCACGTGGAGACGCTCGCCGAGGGCATCGAGGACCAGGTGCAGCTGCAGACGCTGCAGCGCGAACAGTGCGACCAGGGCCAGGGCTTCCTGTTCTCCCGCCCGCTCGACGTGGAGGGGGTGGAGGCGTTCCTGCGCGCCGACGCGCGTGGACTGGGAACGCAGGCCGAGCACGCTCATCGCTGAGCGGTCCGGGCGCGTGCGCTGAGCGCGGCGACGGGCGCTACTGGGACTGCGCCCACTCGCGCGCGCGACCGGGAACCCCGAGCGCGTCGCGCTCGACCTCGACCACGGCGTCGGCGGGGATCTGCGAGCGCTCGGCGGCCGCCACGATCGCCGCCGCCGAGGGCGCCTCGTAGAGGCAGTAGCTGCGCCGCCGGTCGGCGCTCAGGAACGAGAACAGCCAGCGCACGCCCTCGTCCGCGTTGATCTCCTCGATCAGCTCGACGTCGTCGTCGCTCAGCTGCAGCTGCTCGGCAAACGTGCGCTCGATCACGAACAGGGGCATCGTCGGCCGATCGTACTGGTGTCGCTATGCGTCGGCAAGCGTGTGACGGTGGGCGTAGGAGGTCGCCTCGGTGCGGTTCGCACAGCCGGTCTTGCGCAGGATGCTGCGCACGTGGTTGGCGGCGGTGTGCTCGCTGATGAATAGCTCCGCGCCGATCTCGCGGTTGCTGAGGCCGCGCGCGACCAGGCGCAGCACCTGCGCCTCGCGGCCCGACAGCGCGTCGGGGAGGCCGGCGGGCGCGTCCGCCGACGCGCCCGCGGGCGGCGCAGCCGATGCGCCGGCGGGCGACGCAGCCGATGCGCCGGCGGGCGACGCAGCGGATGCGATCCGCTTGGCGAGGGCCGCCATCCCGAGCTCGCGCGCAAGCCGCTCGGCCTCCGCCAGCAGCGCATGCGAGCGGGCGCCGCTCTCGCCTCCGCGCGCGCGCAGCATCCGCGCGTACTCGTAGTTGGTGTGGGCGAGCCAGGTCCGCGCCTCCATCGCGAGGTTGGCCGCGAGCGCCTGCTCGAAGTGCGCTTCCGCCAGGTCCCACTCGCCGAGCGTCCCCGCGAGCATGCCCAGGTAGCGGTCGGCGGCTCCGTAGTAGGCGACGAGGTGCCCGACCATGACGTTGCTCCCGGCGAGCGGCGCGAGCTCGGGGTAGAGCAGCGCCGCGAGCGCTCGGTCGCCCAGCGCCACGCAGGCGTCGGCGAGGTAGGTGAGCGAGGCGAGCCACAGCGTCTCGCGGAACGGCTCGAGCCCCTCGCGCCTGATCCGCTCCAGCTCGTGCCGGGCCTCGGCCTCCATGCCGAGCTCGACGAGCAGCGACGCGAGCCCCGGACGCCAGGGACTGCGCTCGCGGTCGCCGGCGACGAGGATCCTGATCACCGAGGCCAGCTCCGCCAGCCGTCCCTGCTCGCGGCGGAGGCTGAACATCTGGATGCCGTAGGTGCCCGAGGCGTCGCGCCCGGTCAACATGCGGCCCGCCTCCTCCGAGCGAGCCGCCATCGCCTCGGCGGCGTCGAGCCGGCCGTCCGCGAGGGCAATCGCGGCGCGGTAGTGCTCGGCCACGTGGAGGATGAACGGCTGCCTGGTGATCTCGGCCATGCGCCGGAGCTGCGCGGCCTCGCTGCGCGCGGCGGGGATGTCGGCCATCGCCACGAACGCCGGCACGCGCCACGACATCGCTTCGGCCTGGAGCTCCACGTCGCCGAGCTCCTCGCTGATGGCGCGCGCCTCGGTGAGCATCGCGAGGATCTCCTCGATCGGGGTCGCGCCGCGCGACCAGTAGGAGCGCACGAGCACCGTGGCGAGCCCCGCCCGGTCACCCAGGCGCCGCGCGAGCGCGATCGCGTTGGCTCGCACGACCGCACCGCGCTCGTGCTCGCCCTGCCCGTCGAGGGCGCGCGCCAGGCCGCCGAGCAGCTCGACGCTCAGCTCCGACTCGTGCTCTCCCAGCGCCGCCGTCGCCTCTTCCAGCAGGTCGACCGCGCCCTCGACCATGCCCGGCCGCCAGCTCGCCTCCTCGTATCGTGCCGCGGCGCGCCCCAGCAGCTCGGCGTCCCCCAGCTCACGACCGATCTGCGCAGCGGACGCCAGCGCCTCGCGAGCGTCGAGCGAGCTGCCGGCCTTGTGCTGAGCCATGCCCAGCTCGAGCAGCACCTCGGCGCGCGCGCGGGCGTCCTCGATGCCCAGCCCATGCGCCGTCATCAGCATCTGCGCCGCCTCCTCGAACGCGAGCGCGTCGGCGGCGGCCTGCGCGGCCAGGACGTTGTAGCGGACCGCCCGCTCGACCCCGCCCACGGCGGCGGCCGCCGCGAAGTGATGGGCGAGGTCGGCAAGGACCCGCGCCGAGGGCGCCTGCGCCCCCTCCATCGCTTCGCCGGTGCGCAGGTGCAGCTCGGCCCTGCGCACGGCGGAGAGGCGGTCGTAGACGGCGCGGCGCACGAGCTCGTGGCTGAACCTGTACGCGAGCTGGCGGCCCGGCAGCTCCATGACCATGCCGCTGCGCGTCGCCTCGTCGACCGCTGCGATCAGCTCGTGCTCTGCCAGGCGCGAGCCCCGGCGCACGACCGCCAGCTCGAACTCGGCGCCGGCCGTAGCCGCCAGCTCCAGCAGCTCGATGGTCGCCGGCGCCAGCCGCGCCAGGCGGGCGCTCACCACCTCGCGCACGCTGTCGGGCGTGCCGAGCTGGGCGAGGAGGGAGCCGGCGAGCCGAAGCTCGCCCTCGCCGTATGCGATCGCGTCCGTCTCGACCACGGCGCGCCACAGCTCGCACATCAGGAACGCGTTGCCGCCCGTGAGGGCGGAGATCGCCCGCGCGATCTCCGGCAGCTCCGCGCCGGCGCGACCGTCGGTGACGCGCCGCACGAACTCCCCGACCTCGAGGTCTGAGAGGCCCGGCAGGCGCATGCGCACGACGTCGTCCGAGCGCCGGAGATCCGCGAGCGTCTGCGCGAGACCCTGGGGAACCTCGTGCTCGGTGTCGCGGAAGGTGGCGAACAGCAGCACGCGCCCGGCCCAGGCGCTCTGCGCGAGATGACGCAGCAGCAGCAGCGTCGGCGCGTCCGCCCAGTGCGCGTCCTCGATCACGACGACCACCGGACGCCGGTGGCTCGCGCGCTCGAGCAGGTCCGCCACGGCCGTGTGCAAGCGGTGGCGCTCGGTGTCCGAGTCCGCGCGCGTAGGCAGCGACAGCCCCGCCAGCCGCTCGCCGAGGCTGGGCACCAGGCGAACCAGCTCGCCGCCGGAGGAGCCGAGCGCGGCCCGCAGCTCATCCTCGCCGAGCACCGCCGTCAGGCGCTCGAGCGCCTGCGAGAAGGGCCCATATGGCACGTGCACAACCGCGTCGCAGGCTCCGTGCAGCACGAGCGCACCGGACTGCGCCACCTCGGCCGCGAACTCGCGGACGAGGCGGCTCTTGCCCGAGCCGGCCACCCCTCCCAGCAGCACCACCCGGCGCCCCTCGCCCTCGGCCGTCGGCAGCAACATGCGCAGCTTCTCCAGCTCGGCGGCGCGGCCAACGAACGGGAACGGAGAGGAAACGCGAAGTTGAGCAGGAAGCTCGGGCACCGACACCCCCGCGAGCACGATAGTCAGATCTGATCAGGCGCGCAAATCCAGGGCTCCTGCCGCCGCCGGAAAAGTGGGTCAGCGTGCGTCATGACAAAGCTCGGGCGACGCCTTAGGTTGCGCAGCTGACGAGGCGACCGACGATCTTCACCAGAGGAGGAGCCGATGAGCAGCACGATCACCGCAGCGCAGGCAGCACGCCAGGAGATGCCGGGGTTCCGGGGACGCCTGATCGGCCCCGCGGACGACGACTACGAGCAGGCACGGACCGTTTACAACGCCATGATCGACCGCCGCCCGGCGCTGGTCGCGCGCTGCGCAGATGCGCGGGACGTCTCCCACGCGGTCGCCTTCGCCCGCGCGCACGGGCTGGCGCTCGCGATCCGCGGCGGCGGGCACAACGGCGCCGGCCTCGGGACGTGCGACGACGGCGTCGTGGTCGACCTGTCGCTGCTGAAGGACATCGAGGTCGACCCCGGCGCGCGCACGGTGCGCGCCGGCGGCGGCTGCACGTGGGGCGAAGTCGACGCCGCCACCGGCGAGCACGGCCTCGCGACCCCGAGCGGGATCATCTCGACCACGGGCGTCGGCGGGCTCACGCTCGGCGGCGGGCTCGGCCATCTCACGCGACGCTTCGGGCTGACGATCGACAACCTGCTCGAGGCGGAGCTGGTGCTCGCGAGCGGCGAGACGGTGCGGGCCAGCGCCGAGGAGCACCCCGACCTGTTCTGGGCGATCAGGGGCGGCGGCGGCAACTTCGGCGTCGTCACCTCCTTCCTGTTCCGGGCGCACGAGGTCGGCACGATCTTCGGCGGCCCGACGTTCTGGGCGGTGGAGGACGCCGCGGAGGTGCTGTCCGCGTACCGCGAGTTCCTGCCCGCAGCGCCCCGCGAGCTGAACGGGTTCTTCGCCTTCCATGTGGTGCCGCCGGCGCCGCCCTTCCCCGAGCAGATCCACCTGCGCGAGGTGTGCGGCGTGGTGTGGTGCTGCCTCGGCGCGGAGGGCGACGCGCGCGCGGCGATGGCGCCCCTGCTCGAAGCGGTGCCGGAGCCGCTGATGCACGGCGTCCAGTCGATGCCGCACGCGATGCTGCAGACGGCGTTCGACGGGCTCTACCCGCGCGGCGAGAACTGGTACTGGCGCGCGGACTTCGTGAACGAGATCCCCGACGAGGCGGTCGCGCTTCACGCCCGCTTCGGCTCGCGGCTGCCGAGCCCGAAGTCGACGATGCACCTCTACCCCATCGACGGCGCCGCCCACGACGTCGCCCAGGCCGACACCGCCTGGGGCTACCGTGACGCCAACTGGGGCGCGGTGTTCGCGGGGGTCGACCCGGATCCCTCCAACCGCGAGGCGATCAGCCGCTGGAGCGTCGACTACCACGAAGCGCTGCACCCGTACTCCGCGGGCGGCGCGTACGTGAACATGATGATGGACGAGGGCGAGGACCGCGTCCGCGCGAGCTACCGCGGCAACTACGAGCGCCTGGCGCAGGTCAAGCGCACCTACGACCCGGAGAACCTGTTCCGCATCAACCAGAACATCCGGCCCGCGAGCTCGTGACCGTTCGTGTCATCGCCCGCTCGGCGCCGGCCTCGCAGTAGCTGCCGGCGATCCAGTTCTGCGCGTCCCCGAAGCGGCCGCCGCGCTCCTCGAGTCCCCCCCAGGGACCTCCGATGCAGCTCCAAGAGCAACCCGGCAGTGATCTCATGCCCCCGGACCGGCACCGTCGAGGCCGTAGCGCATCGCGGCGATGTTCCATCTGAAGGGCAAGATCGCGTTCGATCAGGTGGAGCGCGAGAGGATCGCCTTCCGCTTGCTCGAGGTAGGTGGCGATGAACTGGTCCTGCGCCAGCGAGAACTCCCCAGTCCCGACGCGGCCACAGCACCATCAGCACTGCGAAGCCGAGCAGCACGAAGCAGCCGATCGCGATCCACGCCGCAGCGCTGATGTCGTGCTTCACGAGCGTCTGGCCGCCAAAGAACGACGTCGTGATCGCCGCAGCAGCAACCAGCGCGCCAGCGCTGGGACGGCAGTGCGACCGTCGACGGAGCCTGTACCGAAAGCCCCTTCAAATCGACCTTTGGTGAGGGGATGCGAAAATCGCCCTAACCGGACGGTATTGAACCACGAGGCCGTCACGGCGATCGAGCGACTGTGAGACTGCAGGCTTCGGTCAGCGGCAACTCGTCGCCGTGGCGAGCGCCGAGCAGACCGCGGCCATCTTCTCCGGGCCACGCGTCGTGACGTGCTCGGTCAGGAATGCCTTTTCGGCGGAGAGGGTGTTGCCGAGCGCAAGCACGCACTCGATCGGCATCCCATCGGCGGGTCCGATCTCGACCTCCGTTGCAAGACCGCGGACAGTGCCCGTCGCCGGGACCGCGATCACGTTGAAGACGCGATCGACCGCCTCGTCGCGGGTGAGGATCAGGACCGGCCGTCGCTTGCTATCCGGCGGCTCATGCCACCAAACCTCACCGCGCCTCACGAGCTGCAGTGCTGCTCCCAGGAGAAGCCGGCCGTCGCCTCCTCCTCGTCCAAGCGGCGGAGCGTCGCCGAAGAAGCGCGGGCGCTGAACTCATCGAGATCGCCCCACCCATCCACGGCAGGCTCTGCGTGCGCGCGCTGCACCGCACGCAGCGCCACCTCGGCATCATGCTCGCTCCAGCCGGGCGCTTGCTGCAACAGCTGCTCCTTTGCGGTCATAGGCCACTCATGGTAGCCGCCGCGCAACGTCGCAGCACGGACGGGCGATCGCTCGCGACCGTCCAGCAAACGTACGGGCTGCCGCTGCAAACAGCCGACCGCCGCAACCCCCTGAAACCGGGTGAAACGCCCCACGCCGAACCTGCGAGCCTTCGCCGCGCTTCGACCTGTTCGCAAGCATTTGCCGACAATGCCGTCATCGGGGAGGCAGGTTCAAGTTGGCTTTCCAATGCGGTTTACGGGTTTCCTGCGGTCTTTCTGCGGTCCCAAATCCCAAGGTCTCCCGTCGCAAGGGATGGCTGCTTTGGGGCCCCATCCGGAATGCGTCGACGGTGAGCGGCCCCGAGCATCGGTCGGCCCGTCCGTTCGAGCTGGGCTCTGGTGCGCCGGGTGCCGCGACCTGCCATCCAGATATCGACTTCCCCGAGGATCCAGGGCGCCGCTCCCGGTGCGTCACCAGTAGATGGCCACCACTTCAGTATCGAGAAACCTCTGCTCAGGACCCCCGGACGCAGCTACAACCGCGCTCGCGGCAATCTCCGCGAGCGCCCCGACCTCATCGAAGCCGGCGCGCCGCAACGCCTCGCTCCTTGCGTCAGCAAGCACCGCTGGGTCGAGCTCGACACGGTGCTCTTCTTCAAGGTGGCGCGTCACGGCACCAAAAGCAGTCCGTCGCTCGGCGACGCTCCCGTGCGCCGCGACCTGCTTGGCACTCAACAGCCCATGCGAAGCAAGATCCTGCTCGGCACATGACGCGTCATACGCCGCGGCGATGGTCTCCGCGTAGCAGATGAGCGCCTGTCGCATTGCCTGCTCAGCGGTCCCAGCCATCGCCGCGTCCGGCCCTTCGCCGCGTGCTCGAGTCATGCCGGCAAGAAGACCCCTGCTCATCTCTCCTAGGTCCCCGAGCTCCGGCAAGACATCAGCGAACACGTCGGCCAGCTGTACCGGCGTCCACGAAAGTTGCACCCCGTCACGTGCAAGTCGGCACATGACCAGATACCGCGACCCGGAGAACAGGACGCGGCGAAGGTCCTTCCAAAACAGCGCGACCTCCGCGACCCCCACCACGTTCAGCTCTCGAGAGGGCACCCTGGCCCGGTCCGTCAGCGCGTCCGAGAGTCGCTGGTGGATCAACCAGTCTTTGCCGGCGAGCGTAATGTGCCGGTAATTGGTGGAGCGGCCACGCAGGGGAACGAGCCCCGCAAGCAGTTTCTCAAGCACCCTGTTCGCCGTAGCTGCTTGCGCGAGACCCCCGCGCTCCTGCGCACCGATTAGCTCTGGGTTCTCCTCGACGAGCTCGAGGAGGGTCGACATGATCGTCCGAATCCGGAAGATGTCGTCGGCTTCGAGCTCGACCTCGACCTCGAGCAGCTCCCCACGCTTCAGCCTCGAAGCATCCACGAGCCACCCGTCAAGAGCCGGGGTCCCTGCCAGCTCGCCCAGCTCCGAGGAGCTGGCAACGGCAGGTGGCATCACCCCAGGCCCGGGTGGAGACAGGGCAAGCGTGTCGCGCTCATATGCGAGCAGCTCGCGGAACGTCGACTCGACCGTCGCCTTGCGCATCACCTGCGAGCCGCTGGTCATCTCAGAAGCGACGGACGAGCTGATCTCTGTGCCGACCAGCCCGGCAGAGACTCCGGCGTTCGCGCCCACCTCGCTTCGAAGGGAGTTCGACTCGCTCGCGGTGAACTCCGTAGCCACGGGGCCGAGCCGGGACGCGATCAAGCTGAAGACGCTCACTTCATCCAGATAGACAAACTCGCGCAGCGGCACGTCGCGGCGCTTGCGGGCGGCCTTCTCCCGACGGCGTCCTCCGCCATCGACGAAAACGTGAAAGCGCGCGACGGATCATGATCAGACAGGGAGTCGCTGCCGTTGCTGAGCGACTCGCTCGTAGCCGCCAACGTAGTCTTCGCGGTTAATCCGGTCGCGCTCATCGGCAACAGCGAGCAGCGCCGCCTCACTCCAGATCGCGGTGAGCATTGCCGCTGACCAGCCTTCGGTCATCCTCGCGATCCGCTCATGAGGCAGATCAGTCGTCGTCGCGAGCCGGCCCGCTGATGTGCGAAGAATCTCAACGCGATCCGACGGCGAAGGGAGCGGAAACTCAATCTCCCAGTCGAATCGACCGGGGCGCCGAAGCGCGACGTCGATGTCATCGGGACGGTTCGTCGCCGCGATCACGACGACGTTATCCCCACGGTTGAACCCGTCCATCAACGTCAGTAGCTGGGCGACGACCCGCTTTGAGACCTCGTGCCCCTCATTGTCACGTTGCGCTGCGACACTGTCGAGCTCATCGAAGAAGATGATGGACCGGTCCCGTTTCGCGGCATCCGTGAAGATCTTGCGTAGGAGCTCCTCGCTCGCTCCGTACCACTTGCTGAACACCTCCGGGCCGGAGATCTCATAGAAAGCGGCTGATGCCTCGTTCGCGATGATCTTCGCGAGCATCGTCTTACCCGTCCCGGGGTCACCGGTGAACAACACGCCCTTGATTGGGCGGGCTCCGATCCGCTTGAGCGCCTCGTGATGTTTCAGAGGCAGCTCGATCAGCTCATACGCTCGCTCCACGACCTGGCGGAGCCCGCCGAAGTCGTCGAAGCTGAGGTCACCCGAGCGCGGGACGCGGGACCCCTCGATCACCGTCTCATCGATCCCCGGCAGGTCAAGTAGCCGGACCGGCTTCTCGTCGAGCACAGCTTCCACGCCGCGTGCAATCGTCCCGGCAACCGTGTTGTCAACCGCGCACTCGATCAGTGTGCACTTCGTGAGGCGGTTGTTGCCGTTGATGTTGACCACGCACTGGTCACCCAGACAGAGACGCACCACGCCGACCCACTGTTCCTCCGGCCACAACTCGTTCGGTGCATGCTCGATCGAGCTCTCGCGCACAACCACGACATCGCCCACCGCGAGGCCGAGATCGACGTCGACATGAATGTTGCCGCTCTGGCCGTTGCGGTAGTCCAGGTACACCAACCGACCCTCGTCGCCGACGAGTGTCACGCGGGCAAGATCTGCTCGTGGTCCCGTCTCCATCTCCACGCGCGAGACTATCCGAGCAGCCCAATCCCACGGACCTTCGTTGGCCACACGCCAGGTACTCATCTCGTGCCAAGCAGCGGGGGTAAGGCAGCAGTCCAACCAACGGGGGAGTCCGGTACACCGCGACCGGCCCCGCGGCGTGGCATCCTGGGTCGATGCGCGAACGCCCGGCCCGCGGCCTCGACGAGCTACGCGAAGTCTCGAAGCACCTGCTCTACGAGATGCAGATGTTCGGCATGACGATGACTATGCTTGCTGCCTTCGAGGGCATCGACCCGGAGGACGCGCGGGCGACCATGCAGAACGCGCTCATGGAGTCCTGGGCGCTCCATGCGCGCAACTTGCTCGCGTTCCTCTACGACGACCGGCCCGCGCGCGACGATGCCATCGCTGGCGACTTCATCCAGGGCTGGCGCGAGAAACGCGGGCCGAAAGCGGCCCTGCTCGGCCTAGCGCAGGCGAAGACGAGTAAGGAGATGGCGCACCTGAGCTACGTCCGCGCGCAGCTAACCGAAGACGAGCGGCAGTGGCACCACGCGCCGATGATCGTGGAGCTAGGCAAGCCGCTCCACCTGTTCGTTGACGAGGTGTCCGAGGGGGTCGTCACGGAGGGCTTCCACGAGCGCGCCCGCGGGGCGCTGCCGCTGCGCGACGCGACCCTAGACCTCCACGGCCTCGAAGTGGTGGCCGGTGCCACCCAGTCGCTCATGGCCTACGGGGGCGGCGGTATCCAGTCGCGGCCGGACCCCTCGGACGACTAGTGGCATCTACTCGGGTCGTCCTCAAGCTCACCACGGACAGAATCTCGCCCCGCGGGCCGTAGATCGTGGCCGTCCGCGGCTTGCCTGTTTCGGGTCGGCGGAAGTTGCGCAGGTACTTCTTGACCGCAGCTACGACGGCATCCAGCAGAACATCTCCGCCGAGATGGATGACCAAGTCCAGCACGACCTGCTCGACGCCGCGCCTCTCGAAACCGCTATCGACGGTAGCCTCGTAGCCTTCCGCTTCCAGGGCAACGCGCAGCGCCTCGTACTGGTCTTTGTGCATCGCCTGGTCGCGCGGACCGGCGGGCTGAATCAGGACGGTGGCTATGACGACGGGAGCCTACTGGCCACCCCGGTGGAAAAGAGCGTCGCCACGGCAATTAGCATCCGCCCGATGAGTGACCACGATCAATAGATCCGAAAAATTGAAGCAGGAAGTCGCCAAACTCAGAGCGGCGCTCGACCAGCTAGTCACCGGCCCAGGGCAGATCAGACTATCCACGAAACCGGGGCCAGTCCAGCGAGTCTTGGGGACGGACTCGAGAGCTGTCCTCTCAAGCGTATGGAAAGCCCCAATTTTGGGCCTCTTCTTGCGGCTAGAAACGGGCCTTGCAACCGCCATGGCGCCAACCGTACTGTTCGGATGGTTGCCGTTGACAAATTCGGACAATCTTCCAGCAGCTGCCAAACCAGCGACTTGCCGGTCAGGCCTTGTCGATGATGATGCGCTGCAGCTACGCGATGGGCGGCTGGGGGGTTCGCTGGCGCGACGGCCAGCGCCGAGAGCAAATCCAAGCGATTTCGCGACGGGAACTCGGCCCGCGAGCGACGGGAGCTGCGTCTGCTGGGGGAACCGCGCCGCCGTCGATAGGTGAGTTCTGTCTTTCTGCCGGAATGAGCCCACTGCGAGCATCAACGATCAGAAGATGCCCTGATCGAGCGGAAGCCCGTGATTGACCCGATGCTCGAGAACCGCCTGCCATTCAGCGGCTATCTCTTGATTCGGGAGGTAGCCGCTTGCGGCAAGACGTTCAATCGTGCCCCAGTTGGCTGCTGCGGGATGATCCTTGATCAGTCGCCGCAAGGCCGCGCCAAAGTGGTCTCGAACCTCCCCGACGGCACTTTCGGTGCCCTCGGCAAGCACGTCGATTGCAGCAGGTCGGCGGCGAGCCAGGCGTACGAGAGCGCTCATCGCCGGGGTCATCACGTACCAATCCTCGGTAGGCATCGCGAGATCCCGGAGTACGCCTAGTGGCACCTCATTCGGAGCCGCGTCGGCGAGATAGAAGTATGCGACCGCGGCACTCGTTCGGACGGTGAAGAGCGTGTCTTCCGCCATGCGCACGAGCAACTCGGCTGGGACCTTCAGTGGATCCCAGCTTACGAGAAACTCGATGACGAGTGCCGCATCCCAGCGGGCTGGCTCGCTTGCTGCTGGGTCTAGCTGCTCCGTGAGCTTTGCCACAAGCGACTCGCGCTCGGCGTCCGTGAGCAATGCGACTGCATTGAAAAACGGAGATGCCTTGTCTCGGTTCCATAGGTCGGCTCTACCGATCACGGTCGTCAGGTCCGCAACCGATGTCGTAGAGGCGTGCGCCGTCAGGCTCCTGCTTGTTGTCCACAACGGGCGCGAGGCCATCGCGAACCACTGGTCTCGGTGGCGCTTGAGCTCCCCTGGACCGAAACGCCGGCCACGCGGATGCTTTGGATTGTAGGTCTCAGCTTCAGCGTGACAGTCGAAGCACAGCGGTATTCCGTTGTCGAGCGAGTCGTCGCCTCCTTGGGTGCTCGGGACAATGTGATGGATTTCCATTTTCGTCCCTGCCGCCCTGTGGCAGACACAGCAGTGACGGTGCGCGCGTACGAGCAGCTCCTCAGCGACCTCGCTCGAAAATGCCATCGCAATCATGGTATCGCGCCTGTTATTGCAACGGCCCCGCGCCACCGCCCACAGACTCCCGGGGAGGGCGCATGACTCATAGCGAAAGTCGCGTTGCGGTGATCGGTGGCGGCGTGACCGGTCTGACGACAGCCACGCTGCTCCAAGCGCACGGCTATCCGACCACTGTCTATGCGACTGCGCTGCCCGAAACGGCGACGCTCACACAGCCGCCCTGGTTCGCGAGTTTGCACGCCGCAGCATCGATCCTGCCGCATTCAGTTGCCTCGAGTCACATACTGCGCTGGACGCAGACATCCCAGAGATTCTTTGCGGCGCTGATCGACGAGGCCCGACCTTCAGTCCGGCGTCAGCGCCACTACGAGCTGTTCGAGGATCCGCCGGTTTCCGACCCGGACTATCGCGACGTTGTGTCGGACTTTCGCCAGCTCTCAGCTGCGGACGCGCGCGCGTTGGGCGCGCCGACGCGAGACGGCGCGAGCCCGTCCGGCTGGTGTTTCTCGATCTATTTCTGCGAAGCGCCGCCGTACCTTCGCTTCCTCGAATCCGCATTCCTTGAACTCGGCGGCGAGTGTCGCACCGACTCGGCGTTGCCCGATCCACCGTTAATGGCCGGCTACCTGGCTCTGGACCATCAGATTTACGTGCTGTGTGCCGGGCAGGCGTCCGGTGCGCTGCTAGAGGACGCCCTGGCGTCAGGCGATTTCGCGGATTCTCCCGGCGATGGATTCGTGCCGACCTTGGACCCGTTTGGCGGGCGGCTGATTCGCGGTCTGTACCTCAGCGTGTTGCTCAAGGAGCCTCTCTGTGACCGAGAGGGCAGGGCGTTTTCGTACAACTACACTCCGGCTCACAGCACCTATCCGGCTGCGGACGGCGGGAGCGCGGATGTGTACTGCTACCCGCGTCGCGTCGGATGGCTGCTAGGAGGAAGCCGCGAAGTCGGGCGGGTCGACTGCAGCGGCGACTGGCAGGGGCTTCCAGGCGAGGTCAGCCGCCTCTCGGTCAGGGGCGTCAGCGGCCTGGTGCCGATCCCAGAGCCCGTTCTGCGTCTCAACGGCGAACTCCTGCGATCTACGCCACTCGGCCCGGATGCTGCATCGGTGTTTGCAAGTGCCGACCTTTCGCGTTTCGTCGCAGGGTGCGGCTTCCGGTTCGTGCGCGACAGCGATACCGAGCAGGTTCGGGTCGAGAGCTCTCGGCTTAGCGGTGTGTCCGAGAAGGTCATCGTACACAACTACGGGCACGGCGGGGCCGGCTTTACCTTGTCATGGGGTTGTGCGCTTGATGTGCTGTCGGCCGTGGCGAGGACACGTAGCCCAGAGGCCTCCCAATCCGGTGTGCGAGGTGGAACTCTTGCGGATTCGCTCAGGTCCGCCGCAGAGCGATCACATCCACTCAGGGCACCCGGCGCGCCGGCCGACCGCGTGGGCAACGTACCTGGTGGAGGCACAAGATGACCAGCGAGTCACGCCTGCTCACGGACAAGCTCGCGGATGGAGACACGACGTCGAGCATGCAGATCGTCGTGATGGACATTTTTGGCTACGCGTCGCGTCGCGCGCACGCGCAGCTCACCGCGATGCTCGCGATGACGGCTTGCTTTCGCGCGGCGATCGACGCCACCGGAGCGCCCTACGCTGCGAAATTGGCAAAACTCAACGCTCACATCCAGAACGACAGCGTGATGCTGCCGACTGGCACTGGACTCGCTGTCGCCTTCCCCTTTGGAGTGCCGGGGGTATCGATGGATTTCGTTGACAACCTCCTGCGTATTGTCGCGCGGCACAACGCGGAGTTGGGCGCGTGTGCCGTGTTTGATGCCGGCTGCTGGTGTGACTGCCACCCCTTGTTGCTTCCTTGTATCGGGGTCTCCGAAGGACCGACGGTCCTCTACCGCGATGTGAACAACATGATCAACGTCGCCGGGGACACGGTCATCGCGGCGATCTCCGTCGCGGCTCTGGCTGAGCCTGCGCAGGTGTTTCTCACCGACACCGCGCATCGCACGGTCCTGGAGTACGTCCCCGGCCGCTCTGGTCAGTTCCGCCCGTACTTCCGCGTGGAGCTGACGACCGGTGCGCACGAGAACGTCCATCAGTACGCGAACGCGAACGCAGACGGCCTCAATACGCACCCAGCCGCGGGGCTGGGGGTGATGGAGGAGGAACTCGCACCCGATGCCGCAGACGCGACGGCGGTTGTCGAGCAGGCTGGCGACGAGGCCGAGGCCGTCCGCACCGCTGTCTCGACGGATCTGCGATGCGTCCGCGACTTGGTCGCTGTGGGCGAAGCGACGTTTGACGCCGGGCCGCGTAATGCTCCGAGCGCGTCGCTGGCGATCACGCGGCCGTTCTTGATAGGCGCGACGCTTGTGACCCAGGCTGACTACGAGCTGGTCACGGGCCGCAGCCCGAGCCGCTTTCCGACGGCCGATCACCCGGTCGAGTCGGTCTCATGGTTCGATGCAGTCCAGTTCTGTAACGCGCTGTCTGCGCTTGAGCAGCGTAAGGCCGTTTACGAGATCAGCGGCTCGGATGTAGTGGCAGACCCAACGCGCGACGGCTACCGGCTGCCGAGTGAGGCCGAGTGGGAGCTGTGCTGCCGCACCGGAGACGGCAGCGACCAGCCATATGGCCCGTTGGACAGCGTGGCGTGGTACGGGCGCAACGCCGAGGGCTCCACCCATCCGGTGGCAGCGCTCGATCACAATCGCGGCGTGTTCGACCTGCTCGGGAACGTGTGGGAGTGGTGCGGCGACTGGTTTCAGCCGGGCTACCCACCGGACACGCTAACCAACTACACGGGCCCGCCGGAAGGGTTCCAGCGCGTGTTGCGGGGCGGCTCGTGGCGTGACCTTCCGGACTGCGTCACGCCGACCTACCGCCATCACGCCGTCCCGAGTAAGCGCGAGAGCACCATCGGCTTTCGAATCGTACGTAGCGTAACCCACCCGATAGGAGCGTAACTGATGGCACGAGATGCCCATCGCGTATTGCTGATCACCACCGGCGGAACGATCGCCGGTCAGGTTGCCGACACTCTCCAGGACGCGGCGATGAAGCGGACCGCCGGCGAGTTCTCCGCCTTGATCGGCGAGGCGGTGGAATACCTGAACATCAAGCACAGCCTCGACATCTCGATCGAGAGCCACGAGCTCACTAACGTCGATAGTTCGGATATTCAGCCGGCCGTCTGGACGGAACTGGCCGAGACCGTGCGCGAGAGGTACGACGAGCATGATTCATTCCTGATCACGCACGGCACCAACACGCTCGGCTACACGTGCGCAGCGTTGAGCTTCGCCTTGGTTAACCCGGCGAAGCCGATCATCTTGACCGGCTCCCAGGTATCGGCGGGCCTGCCCGGGTCGGATGGTCTGACGAACCTCGAAAACGCGCTGCGCGTAGCGACCTGGCCTCGGACGAGAAACCCCATCAAGGGCGTACTGGCGGTTTTCGGCAGCCACATAATCACAGGCACGCGCGTGAAGAAGGACACCGAGTTCGACTACGATGCTTTCAAGTCATTTAGTAGCGCAAGCATTGGCCGCATCGGGCGAGTCATCAACATCAGCGAACCCAACCTCGAGAAGCATCTCAAATACCTCAGCACCGGCATGTATCCGGAGGCGCGGGACGCCGCCTCGCTTCGCTGCGAAAGCGAGTTCGATATGCGAATCGCGTCGATCACGGAGTTTCCGGGGATGGACTCGGGCATCTTCGCGACGCTAGTTGAGCGCAACGATGTGCAGGGCTTCGTCCTGCGGGCCTTCGGCGCGGGCGACCCGGCCACGAAGCACCGTGAGGCGTTCGAGTATCTCAAGGGTCGGGAGATACCGATCGTCGTCACGACCCAGGCCCCAAACGGCAACAGCAACTTCCAGGTCAACGAGCCCGGCGAGTTTCTGCGCGAGCACCAACTCGCGATCCCGGCGTTCGACATGAGCATCGAGGCACAGACGACGAAGCTCGGGTGGCTACTCGCCAAGCGCCGCACCGGGGATATGCCCTATGCGCGTCTGCGTGAGGAAATGGTCCACGACATCAGGGGCGAGATCAATGTGCTGTGGGAGGTCGGGGTCTAGGGCGCCCACGCGTCCCCGCCGTACCCGTCCGTCATGACCGATGCCGCCACCGCCGCACTGGAACGAGAGGTTGCTCGCGTGTGCCTCGCGCGGCTTGCTGCGTCGGGGTGCAGTTGGACGCTCCGTCCTAACTTCAAGGACATTCCGGCCTACGGTTGCCGGCAGGCGGCACGGGTCCGCGACCGACTCGGGTCCGGCAGCCACGGCGGGATCCCTATGTGGGCCGAGCTCAAGTCGGTGGCCGCCGTCGCGATCCCGGACGATCGATCGCCGTCGATTCCGTTTGCGGCGCACACGCGTGCGAACACGAGCTTCGACTGGCCGTCGGTACTTCGAGCCTTGGGGCTCGACCCAGCCCACGCGAAAGTGCGGTCGTTCGTTGATGACGACGCGGAGTATGCAGATCATCCGCTCGCGGGAAGCGTTCGCGAGATGCGACTTCGCTGGCGGGGCATCATCAACCCTTTCACGGTCGACCTCGCGCTTTCGGAATACGAGGACACCGATCTGGGTCCTGGTGACATCGCGCAGGTGTTTGATACATCCGTGACACAGTTTGGGGGCCTACCGGATACGGTCATGACGAACGTGGGCGACCGGACGCGCGCGATGGAGATCGCTCCGTGTGATCTGATCCCCGCCGTTGAGCGGCACGCGGGCGCCGCGACGGTGGCACCGATTGCGGCGCCGTGTCAGATCTGGCTCGGCGAGGCCGGCGACTATCCGAAGGATTTCTTCTTGCGCTTCCCGCCGCCCACCGGCCCACGAATCGGGGTTCTGACGGGTAACGGCCCTGAGTCGGGTATCGCGTTGCTCTCGGAGCTCGTCGCGGCCGTGCGGGCGCCGTACCGTGAGGGAGTGCCGGACGTTTTCATGCCCGAGTTGGTGCTTCGATCGGCTCCCGGCCTCGGACTTTCGATGGAGCTGGTGGCTCGTGAGCAGGACGTTGAGCGCGAGGTGACTCGAGGCGTCTCGGAGCTTCTCGCGTCTGGCTGCAAGATCGTGACGGTCGCATGCAACACGACGATCTATTTTGAGCCGGTTCTGCGGACGCTGTGTGAGGCAGCGGGCGCGCGCTTCGTTTCGATCGCGGAGGCGACGGTGCCCGCTGTTCTGCGCGCTCTCCCCGATGCGGCTCGTGGAAGCGAGGTCGGCCTGATCGGCATCGGCTCGGTGATCGATCTCGCCGGCGGCTTCAGCGGATACGAGCGATATTTCGCTGAGGCCGGGCTGAACGTGAGGGTGTGCACCGCCGATGAGTTCGCGTTCGCGATCAAGAACCAGCCCGAGATCGGCTCCCGGGTGTCCGAGTTTGTGAAGCTGGTCAATGCGCTTCCGCAGGACATCGCGGCGGTTGTGGTGGCGTTGACCGAGGCGTCGCTCGTGTTTCCGGAGTTCGAGCGGCGCAATCAGAAGCGCAGCGACGAGCGCGTATACATCGACGCTGTGCGGGAGCTCGGGCGCTACCTTGCGTTCATGTACCTACTTGACGGTTACCGCGAATTGGAAGTGTGCCAGCTTCGCGACCACGAGCCGTTGGAGAGCAAGCTGCGCGAGCTGTTCGAACAGTCAAAGCTCGCGCCGATCCAACGCGGGTAGCGGACCGATCGCCCAATGCGCGGGTGAGGAGCGAATGAGGTGGCCGGCGGCAAGTGCGTTCGCAGGTCGATCATGGCGAGGCTGGTTGGGAATGGGTTGCGGTACCTGCATGGCGTCTAACCGACATTCGTAGCACCTGACAGACTGGTGCGTTCGATGCCGGTCGGGTCTCGCCTACGATTGCGCAGACGTTCATCCCTAGATTGGTGGTCTCGAGGTGGTGTGGGGCGGCCCAGAGGGTCAGCCTCTGGTTCGCTCCGATCGCCTGTGGCAAGCTGGCTGACTCAGAAACTTCGTTCGGGGGGACAGGGCACCGAACAACTTGGCTGGGTCCAGACCCTTGTGCGAGAATGGACAGGACCGCCTCGGGCGAGGCATACTCGGCTCATGTCCGGCGTGGCACATCTTTGGCACAGGTCATTCGTCCGATGCGTCTGATGTATCCGGGAGCTGGACACGATGGACCATCTGGACGCAGGCAGACGTATCTGGCGCGAGGGTACGAGGTTGAGGGCGTTGTGGGCTTTACGGCCCGTGGTGGCTCGAGTCCACTTGAGCGCACCCAACATACGGCGGGAGCGCCACGGTTCGTCGCTTGCGGTCCCCTTCGCCCGCCGCTGCGGTCCTTTTGCGGCCCCCAGTGCCGGGAATAGCCGGGAACAGGCGAGAACGACCGACCAAGAGTCCCAGTGTTCTCGCGGCTTTCGTCAGTGTTCGCGGCGAGGTTCAAGGTTCTGAACCTGTGATCGAAGATCGGGGAGACAGGATTTGAACCTGCGACCGCCCGGCCCCCAGCCGGAGAGATGGGGTGCCGGTCAGTGCATAGAGCCCGTGTTTGCTGGGCTTTCTGCCGCTGAGTGCTTCGGAGTTTCGCTCAGTTTGTTCCCCGAATTGTTCCCCAGCGGGGGGGTCGCACGCGCCATCACAGATCGGCGAAGAAGTCCGGCGATACCTCGACGTCCTCGACCAGCCGGACGTTCACTCCCATCCTGTGTTCCTTCAGCAGATCGCATAGCCGCTCGCCATCAATGAGGTCGACGGGCGGAGCGCCGTCGCGAGTCGCCTCTTGCTTGGCGTCGGCAGTGAAGGAGCCCGTCGTGATCAACAGCCCCTTGTCGCCGCGACCGCTCATCGCGCCGCGGAAGTCTCTGACGGCACTCGCCCCCACACTGCCCTTGTAGCGCTTGCATTGGAAGAAGACCGGGAAGCTCACGAGCGACAGGCGGTAGACACCGATCCCATCGATCCCGCCGTCGCCACTTTTGCCGGTGACCGTGGCTGATACGAAGCCAGCCTCACGGAGCAGTCGCCGTGCAAGGCGTTCGAAGCCGTCGGGCGGCACCTCGAACAGCACCTCCAGCAAGCGCTCCTTCCAATCGCGACGAGCTGACTCCTCGTCGAATTCGTCCTCCTGCTCGGCTTTGGCCAACCGCTTGGCCTTCCTCGTTTCCCTGAGAGTGGTGACGTAGGCAGCATGGCGGCTCACGACATCCTCGGGGGTCATAGATCGACCCGCCTCAGTCGTGCTCCACACGCCCCGCTCGCTGTTGTCCAGTGCTCCCATACCCTTCAGGTAGGAGCGCGCCCACGCCAGGCGATACTCGAGCTTTGTCCGGGGTCCGTCGCCGTGCAGGACGGCCTGCTGCGCCTCGGTGAACCCCTCCAGCTCAATCGCCTTTTCAACGATCTCCTCGATCGTTCCAGAGTCACCGATCTCGCGTACCGCCCGCAGCGTGGGCCACAGCAGCTCGCTGACCGACGGGATGCGCGGTGCGGAATTCACGGCGCCCACCGTATCCCACGAGTCGGACCTAGCGAACTTCGCGGAATGTGCGCCGCTCTACCCTTTGGTGGCAGCCTTCTTAGCGGTCTGCTTGGCGGGTCCAGATGCCAGCTTGGCCGGTCTTTTGGCGCTCCGAGACCGGCAGCCGCCTCCCCTCCGCGCAACGATCTTGCCGTCATCAACAAGCTGGATACGCTTCCCGAGGGAGCGAAGCAGTGCGGTGATCGTGGCGTAGGTCGGATTGCTCGTTCCTGTCTCGATCCGCGAAATCTCGCTCTGAGGCACGCCCGAGAGCTTTGCCAAATCCCGCTGGGACAGCCTGCCCTCCCTGCGGCTCTCGATCAGCTGGCTTGCGAGGCTGAACTCCTCGCGGAACTGCTCCAGCTCGCGGACGGCCTGTGGACCCTCATCCCGAGCCTCCTGCTCGATATCGGCGATCAGCTGGCTGAAGTCAGTGGACACGGTGGGGTGAGTGGAGCGAGTGGACACAGTCGATGGGTTATATCACATCAGGATGGAGGCGTCACTATCGCTTCCGTCGCGCCGCGGGTTTGGCTGCACCCACGCCCCGCCCGCGCGGCTTCTTGCGCTTCTCTGCGTCGATCGCGCGCCACGATGCCAAGCGCGAGCGGGCTACCCCGATCTCCCGCTGTTGGCGCCGTGACGACGGGCTCTTGCCCTTGTCGTAGCCGTGCAGGACGAGGATCTTGCGATCGCCATGCGCGTGACAGAAGACCCGCAGGACGAGCTTCTCTGCGATCTCGTCGTCGGGCTTGACGGTGCGGTCGACGCGGAACTCGAACAGTCCTTGCCCCAGCTGGCGACCCCACGACCTCTCCCCTACCACCTGCACGCCGTGGTGTTGAAGAACCTCGTTCATGGCCATGCCGAGAGCGCGGCGCTTGGTCGAACTCAGGTCCTCCCTGATCCAGCGCAGGCACGGCACATCGCCCGACTCGTCGGCATAGAACTCGATCTCGAACGGTGGTGGATCGCCAGGGCTCATCGCGTTGCGCTCTCCGACAGCGAGCCGGCCGACGCCGGACGAGACTCCGTGAACGCCTCGTTGACCATCTGGACCTCGCGCTCGGACGGCGCGTAGTGGGCGTATATCTGTGTGGTCTTGCTGTCCGCGTGCCCGAGGAACTCCTGGATCGTGCGCAGCGGCTGGCCCGACGCAGCCAGACGAGTCGCGAATGTGTGGCGCAGGTCGTGGAACTTGATCTCCCGGACTCCAGCGGCGCGGCACGCTGCCTTGAAGCGCTTGGTCACCTTCGAGCGGTCCAGCGGGGAGCCGGTCTGCGGGTGCGCGAACACGAGCTCGCCATCACCGCAGTACTCGGTGCGTTGGGACCATCGATCCAGCTCGCCCGCAAGTCGGTCGGTCATCGGCACCGAGCGTCGTGTCGAGAGGTCCGACTTGCCATCCGTGGAGTGCTCACCCCGCACGAACGTGTTGCGGACACGGATGCGCTGAGCAGCCCAATCGACATCACGCCAGCGCAAGCCGAGCAGCTCTGACTGCCGCAGGCCGGTCATCGCAGCGGCCAGCACCACAACGCGCAACACCGGCCCAAGGACGTCCGGCGGAGGTGGCGGCGCAGGGCCGCGACGGCCGCGGCGAGTAGGCGCCGGTGTCCGCACCACGACTTCGTCGGGAATCGCCCGCAGCACCGCCTCGAGCTCGTCAAGGGTCAGGAACTGGAGATCGAGATTCACGTCGCCCCTACGCCGACGACCAGGGCGCGCAGCACGACGGATGGGGTTCTCGCGCACCCAGCCACCATCGATCGCGTGCTCGACGATCGAGTGCAGGAAGCTCAACACGTTGCGGATCGTCTTCGGCGAGAGGCCGTCGGCGAGCATCGCTGTCGCGAGCGCCTCCGCATGAGCGGTCGTCAGGTCATCGCCCGCCAGCCCGCCAACACGGGGCGAGATGTGGACGCGCTGCATCGACTCGCATCCCTCCAGGTAGGAGGGCCGAGCGCCGCCGAGGCGGAGCGCCTGCCGCAGCGAATCGCCAACCTCGTCGACCGTGGGCCTGCGCACCCCACGGATGGGCTTGGGCGCGCGCTCCTCGGCGTCCTGTAGGCGGCGAAACTCCCGCTCGGCCTGAGCGCGTGTCAGGCCATCGCTCTCGCCGGCTTTGCGGATCGGCCCGATCTTGCGGTTCAGCTGGCGACCATCGCACGTGCGCCAGCGACCGTAGTAGGACCCCGACTTCTCGTACAGGTGCCCGGTGCCGTAGGTGCGCTTGGTCATGGTGCTCGTTTATACGCAGCTCGTCGGCTGGTACGACCGATCCGCGAGGAAGACGGGCCAGGTCTCATATCGGTCGCCGTGAAACGCCATTGACGGGATAGGACCGGCTCGCGTCGCGCCCCGACTGGCCTTCCAGCTCGTCCATCCAGAGGAATATCGCCTCGCGGCGGTAGCGCACGTATCGGCCGAGCCGGATATGCGGGATGCGATGCCGTCGAGTCTCTGCGTACACCCACGCAGGCGTGACCCGCAGCAGCGCGGCGACCTCCTCCGCGGTGAGGAGTTCGCCGCGCGCTGGCGGTTGCTGCTCTTGGCCGGACTTTTGCATTTCGGGTGATAGACCCCGAACAGCCGAAACCGGCCAACGAGTTTCCCTTGCCGACCAGGAGAGCCACGTCCGTGCCAGTCAAGCCGTCGTGTCAGTCCCGTCAGAATCCGCGTCCTGCCAGAGCCGAGTGTTGCGTCGACCAGCACGGCGGGCTTGGCGCTGCCGACGCTCACGCGGGGCGAGCGCGAGATCGGCCGGGCTGATGTGGTCGTCGATATCCGCCCGATCGTCGCTGGGCTCCATCCACTCGTGCAGACAGTAGATCGCCGACCCAAGTCGCCACGCCGCGCTCTGGAGCCGCCCGGCCAGCTCGAACCACACATCGGAGCCGGGCGCGTCGCTGAGTAGCGCGCTCGCCTCCACGATCGTGTCATGCAAGGTGCCGCGGAATCGCTCGATCTCCTGCGCGGCGAGAGTGCGAGCGCTGCGCCACTCTCGGTGCTGAGGGGACTCCGGAAGGTCCACCCGTCCGGCGCTTTGCAACCGCCCACGACCGCTTGGGGTGAGCACCCATATGTCTACTCCGTGTGCGCGCCGTTGCTCGATCGCGCCGTCCTGCACGAGCGATTGGAGTTGGGCGCGCACGCGCCGGGAGCGCCGTGGAATGCCCAGGTGCTCGAAGATCAGCCAGACGGGTACGCCCGGCCGGCCTCTGTGACGCTCCGCGCGGTCGATCGCGGCCAGCACAGTCACGTCGGGGATCTCAGTAGTGCTCATCGGTTCCTCCTTGTCGTCGGAGGCTCCGGGAGGACTGCTCGGGGCGAAGAAGGCACCCCTCGCGCCGCTCAGTAGGGTGCTTATGCGCCGGGAGTTCAGGCTCTCGGTGCCACGCCCCCGGCAGCTCCAACTGCGCGGGGGCACTTTGATGTGTTCGATGACCCTAGCACGAGAACCAGACCATAAATACCCTGGCGCCGAGCAGGGTGCCTCGTGAGTGTTCCCGCCGTGCCACGAAGATCAGAACCAACCGCCGAGCAGGACCAGCTCATCCTCGGGCACGCCCTCCGCTCGCTGCGAAAGCGGGCGGGGATGACGCAGGAACAGGTCGCCGAGCGGCTGGGGGTAGATCCCACCTTCGTCGGCCGCCTCGAGCGCGGCCAACGCGGCGCACACTGGCGCACCATCCGCCGCATCCTCGCAGTCGTCGACGCGAGCGTCAGCGACTTCGCCCGCGAGATCGACGCCGCCGAGCGCGCAACACGCTCGTAGCCGGAGCCGACCGCCGACGCAGTATGCGCGCCTGCTGTCACCCGCAGAAAGGCCAAACAGACTAGATGCACGCCACAGCAAGCGCTGTGTGATTGCTGTGTCCAACCGACGAGCACCGACGCCCATGATCGGCGCCCCCAAGAGGGGCCAATCCGGGACCGCTCGGGACCCGTGCATCTAGTCTGTTTGGCGGTAGGAACCGAGGGGACGCCGGGCCTCTGCGTCGGAGGCGCAGATGATGGTCTAGAGCAGATGAACGAAGACGAGGGCGTGCTGCTTAGGGGCGCAGGCTCCGGTGCTGGTCGAGACGACGCGTACGTTTGCTGGCTCGGAGTCCGCCGTGGTGGGTCGCCGCCCGAGCGCGGGCGCGGCTACCACACGGCTCTCTGACCGAGGCGTGCGACTTTCGTGACGGTTAGCCCGATAGCTGCGCAACCCGTCGTTGCCTAGACGCCGTGCTCAGTCATGCTCTAGGACAAGTGTGCGAAATGCCGTGATCATGGAGCGCGGGGGCGGTAAGTCCCACGGGAGACGCAGCGGTGATCACGGTCCGCCCGCCCATCAATGAAGGCGTCCGCAAATGTGGGTGTTCTTCGTCAGGTACATCTAAGCCCTGTCCGCCGTAGCGCCCGCATCTTGGGATCACGCTTACCGTGAGGTCATCTCAAGCTAACAGCACTTATGATCATCCCGCGAATTTTTCCGCAAATTGCGGAGTTTATAGATCTTCAGAGCTTCATATGTTCGCAAGGCCGCTATACCAGGTAAGCATAGGTATTCCGCGAACAGGAGGGATCATGAGTAGCACCGCCACACAACCGGATGAGACGACGCTGTTGCGGGCCCTCGTGGCGCTGCAGATAGCAGAGCGCCAAGACCGCAGCAGCGGCGAAGCGGGCTGCCCGAGCGAGCTGGTGTTGGCAGATGCCGGGGTCGCCCTCGCCGACATCGCCGCGCTGACCGGCAGGAAGTACGAGACCGTGAAGACGACCGTCCGTCGGGCGCGGGAGGCAAGCGCCGAGAAGCCGTCCAAGAAGAAGGCGGAGGATGGCTGAGTCACGGCGCAGTGATATGGACCCAAGCGAAGAGCTCGCCAGACTCCTAGCCACACAGATCCGTCTGAGTGTCCCCAACCAGACCCAGGCGATCCTTGAGCTCAGCCGCGCAGGATTCGGGCCGACCCGCATCGCGGAGCTGCTCGGCACGAGCACCGCGACCGCGAAGGTCACGATCGCCAAGTCCCGCAAGAAGGGAGCCGAGCATGGCTGAGCACGCCGTGATCGAACGCCTCGACCTGATGCTCGCAGTACTTCAGCTCGCCCACCACGACGCGATCGAGCGTGCATCCGAGCAGGTGCGCGCGGATCCACTCAACGCAGCGATCATCGACGCATGCGGCGAGGACTGGGTCGGGGCGGGCAAGCTTACGAGCGCAGCCGGCGCCGCGGCCGATGCTAAGGAGCGGACAGTGCGCACGCACATCGCAGCACTGGTCGCGCGCCGTGCGCTCCAACGCCGCGGCGCCGGTAAGAGCATCCAATACCGCTCGACGGGGCTGATCTGATGGCCAGCGAGGATCTCACGTACTCCGAGAAGCTCGCCCGCGCAACGGTGATGTTGATGATCGAGCGCCGCGGAGCCGAGCAGGAGGAGAACCTGCGAAGTGAGCTGCTGCTTGCCCGCGCCGGGTTCGGCGCAGGGGACATTGCCGATCTGCTCGGCAAGCAGCCAGGCGCAGTGCGGATGGCCATCAAACGAGCCCGCAAGGGATGAGGAGCAAAAGATGAGCGAGTCAAATGAGCTGTTCGTAGAGGTCGGTGCCATGCGCGATGAGATCGAGGAGCAGGGCGCGATGATCAACGCACTCGTCCGTGCAAGCAGCCCCGAGCTGCGCACCAATCTTCTCGATGCGTTCCAAGCGGACCCCGCGCTGCGCGAGATCTACGGCTTGATCGACGGGATCCGCTCCCAGGGGCAGATCGTCACCGTCCTGAAACCCCTGAAGCTGAAAGGTGCGTCGCGTAGCGCGGTATCTACGAAGATCGAGGAGCTCGCGCACGAGGGGTTGATCGCCAGGGTCGGACGGACCAAGGACGGGGTGATCTACAAGAAGAGCCGCTTGGACAAGGCGCTCGGCATCAGCCGCGCGCTGGGCTTCAAGTGAGCACGATCACAGCACGGGCGGCGGCGAGGCTGCTGCTGGACGCGTGGCGCGCGCACGACTGGAGCGACACGGCCGGCGCGGCGCTCGCGATCATGGGCGCACACACCGCCGGCCTCTCGCTCGCGGCTGCGGTCCCAGACGCGTTCTGCGTCCGTAACGGCTGCGCCCGGGCACACGTCGCGACGGTCGCGGCGGAGGCGTTGCGGGATGTGACCGTTCAGGTCGAGCAGCCAAGCATCATCGACCCAGAGCAGATCGACAGCTTTGCGCGCGTAAGCACCGTGACCGCCGGGGAAGTCGCCGGAATCCCGCGACCTCTCGCGCTGACCGAGGCCGAGGTGAAGCGGGCGCTTCTAGAGATCCTCGGCGTCAGCGAGATACCGGCGGACTGGGGCGGCGAGCGCTCGGACGCGTTCAGCACCCATGTGTACCTCGGGGGCGAGCGAATCGCGACCAGCTTCGTGCTGAAGGGCCCCGCGAAGCGCGGAGAGCTCACCCCTGCCGACTACGGCAAGAACGGCGATCAGCTACAGCGCTCTTTCACGCAGCCCGCGTCGCTGCACGTGATCCAGGCGAACGCGAGCATCGCCCCATCCGTTCGGGAGCTCGCGAACGGGCTCGTCCTGAACGCCCGCTCGCAGGGCGATGGGCGGGCTGTCGCGAGCGTATGGGACGGCACGGACACGGCGAGGATCCTCGCCGCTTACGGCTACATCGACGCGAAGGACGGCACGCTGCTTTGCTAGATGCGGCGGGGAACGCTCGTAGGCGCGTCATGATGATGGGATGAGAGGCACCGTGGAGGAGCTTGAGTTCGATCGTCTCGGGGGAAGCCAGCGCCTGGTGCTCCGCAAGCTGCTTAGCCTCTTCCGAGCGCACGGCTGGAGTGATGTGGACGGCGCGGCGATCGCGATGGTCGCAAAGCTCGAACGGTCCGGCGGTCGGGCGTCCCCCGCGGCGGTCGCGGCCGCCGCACCGGCTGATTTCGTGACAGTTAACGGCACGTCCCGCGCGGCACTGACCAGAGCGCTGGAGTCGCTCGCCGAGAGGACATGCTGACCGCCGACCGCCGGCTCTTCGGGAGGGTACGTCTGACCAGGACCCTATGGTGAAGCTATGACAGATGAGGCGCTGCTGCTCTCGATTGATGCGAAGCTTGGGGCAATCCTCGCGCTGTTGCTTGACGGATATCTGCGCCAGACCGGGCTTGCGCGCCCCAAGGAGCGCACGATCGATGAGATGCTCGCGGCGGCGGGAGTTTCGACTGCGGAGATCGCACGGCTGCTGGGAAAGACCGACCGAGCCGTGCGGTTGCAGCTCGCGGGAGCACGCGCGAAGAAGAAACCAGCGAAGGCGGTAGCTGCGAAAAAGGTGGTCAAGGGTGGCTAGCAGGCGCCGTGACGCTACGCGGGAGCTGGATCCGATCGATGAGGTCGCGCGGCTGCTCGCGCTGAACCTTAAGCGCGACCGGGGCCTTCAGGAGGTGATCGTCGAGCTGGAGGGAGTCGGGATCCGTCAGGCGCGGATTGCCGAGCTGCTCGGCACGACGGGCGGCTATGTGAGCGTCGCATTGGGGCGGGCGAAAGCTCCGGCGAAGCCTACGAAGAAGTCAAAGTCGGCGACCGGCAGCAAGGGCACGGGCTAGGGAGCCGACCCGGTCCTGTTGCGGGCATCGCTCGCGCTCCAGCGTGTCGCCCGGAGCCTATCGCCAGCGATCAAGGCCCGGTGACGGCGATCCCTAACGTGTAGCTGGCGCAGGACAGTCACGCATGACCCATCCTCCTCGCATTGCTTAAGCGTCTTCCGGATGTGCTTGACCACGCCGATCGACACGACCCCTGCCATCGTCTGGCCCAGACGCACCGCGTCGACATTTGTTCCACAATTGTTCCCCAGGCGAGCACAAGCTGGCCATCTACCATCTCAGAACCCGCTGATTAGCAGGTCTTTCTTCTATCGGGGAGACAGGATTTGAACCTGCGACCGCCCGGCCCCCAGCCGGGTGCGCTACCAGACTGCGCCACTCCCCGTGGCCAAGCGGGCGACGGGAATCGAACCCGCCCTAGAAGCTTGGAAGGCTTCTGTGCAGCCACAACACTTCGCCCGCACGCCCTCGGCTCATCCTACCGCCGCACGGCCGTCGGCGTGGACGCAGCTCCGGGGCCGGCGGGCACGCCGCTCGGCGCTCCGCGCGGGCGCGCTCCGCGGCCGACGGCGACGCAACTCGGCGGTCCACGCGGACGCCCGCTCGGCGCCCGGCGCGGACGCGGCTCGTCGCTCGGCAGGGACGTAACTCAACGCTGACGGCGGTCCGCGCCGACGCCGCTCGGCGCTCGGCCCGCACGCCTGACCAACGCCGGCCGGCGGGGCACGGACCGCCGGCGCGGGCGTGCGCCGGCCCCTGCGCGCAGGTGCCGACCCATCCGTCCCCGAGTCCCTCTAGGGTTGGCTCGTGTACCGCAGACCGCTGGTGTTCGTCACCGGGCTGACCCTCGGCGACTACCTGCTGTGGGGCTGGGCGTCGGGAGGCAGCCATGGGGCGCTCGTGCTGATCTCCGGGCTCACGCTGCCGCCGCTGGCAGTGGCCTGGCTGTGGGCGTGCGCGTGCGCGTGCGCGCGGCTGCTGGCGCGCGCCACCGAACGGCGCGAGCGGCCGCGCGCGGGCGCCGGTCGAGCGGTGCTGGGGGGGCGCGCGCGGATGCGGCGCGCGCGGGCACGGGCGGGCGCCGCCACCAGGGTTCAGCTCGAGGAGCGCTCTGGGGCGGGGGCGCCGTCTGGCCGCTCCCCACGCAAGCTCGCAGCCTGAGCGCGGCGCGCGGTCGTGAACGGCAAACGCCGCCAACGCCGGCTCCGGGGGCCCAAGCGCCCGCGCCTGCTGCCGCGCCCCGGGCGAGCTCGCGCCGCGGTGGCCGCGCTGCTCGCGCTGCTCGCCGCGGTGGCGCTCGCGGCCTACCTGTACGAGCGTCACCGCACCGGCAGCGTCTACCACCCGCACGCGCGCTTCGTGCCGCAGCCCACGCCCACGCTGCCCAGGCGCGGGCCCGCGCGCTTCGCGTGGCCGCTGTACGGCTACGACAAGCAGCACACGCGCTTCTTCCCCGCGCCGGCGCGCGTGCGCCCGCCGTTCAGGCAGCTGTGGGTGCACGACGAGCACTCGCTGCTGGAGTTCCCGCCGGTGATCTACGGCCAGCGCATCTTCCAGCTCGCCGACGACGCGGTGCTGAGCGCGATCGACAAGCGCACCGGCCACGTGATCTGGAAGCGCAAACTCGGCCGCCTGTCCGCCTCCTCGCCGGCGGTGACCTACAACACCGTGTACGTCACGATCCTCGCCAGCGGCCACCGCAGGGACCCCGGGCGGGTGGTGGCGCTCGACAGCGCCAACGGCGCGGTGCGCTGGTGGCGCGCGCTGCCCAGCCCCAGCGAGTCGTCGCCGCTGATCGACCGCGGGCGCATCTTCTTCGGCTCGCAGAGTGGGCGCGTGTACGCGCTGGACGACAGCGACGGCAAGCTGCTGTGGAGCTACAAGGCGGCCGGCGCGGTCAAGGCCAGCCCCACGCTGTCGGGCGGCGTGCTCTACTTCGGCGACTACTCCGGGCACCTGCAGGCGATCTCCGAGCGCAACGGGCGACGGCTGTGGATCAGCGCCTCCGAAGGCGCGCTGCTGGGCAGCGGCACCTTCTACTCCACCGCCGCGGTGGCCTACGGGCGCGTGTTCCTCGGCAACACCGACGGGCGCATCTACGCCTACGACGCGCGCAGCGGGCGCCTCGACTGGGCGGTGCAGACCGGCGACTACGTGTACGCCTCGCCGGCGGTGGCCAACGCGCCGGGCCTCGGCCCGACCGTGTACCTCGGCTCCTACGACGGCACCTTCTACGCCGTCAGCGCCCGCTCCGGGCACGTCAGCTGGCGCTTCGACGCGCACGGTCGCATCTCCGGCTCGGCCACCGTCCTGGGACGCATCGTCTACTTCTCCGACCTCGCCAGCCACCGCACCTACGGTCTCGGCATCTCCACCGGGCGCCTCGTCTTCGAGAAGGACACCGGCGCGTTCGACCCAGCGGTCAGCGACGGCGACCACGTCTACATAACCGGGGACAGCAGCCTATTCGCGCTCGCCCCCCGCGAATAGCCGCGCCGCCCGCGGAGCGCTGCCGCCCGCGGGGCCGGCGGGCGCGCGGCAGGCGGCCGGCGGGGCGCGCGGCGGGCGCGCTCGCGGCGCGCGAGTCGGACCCGCCTCAGGCCGCTCCCCGCGAGCAGCTCGCACCAGAGGAGAACGCGCGCGCGAGCGAGAAGCGCGCGGCGACCACCGCCTCGCCGGCGTGGCGCAGCGTGACCTCCGTCCAGCCGCCGGCGGCCGGCGCCACGCATCCCGCGCCGCGCACCAGCGTCCAGTAGCGCGTGAAATGCACACGCACCAGGAAGCGCCCGCCAGCGCGCGCGCGCAGCGTGAAGGACTCGTGGGAGAGCGCGCTCAGGCGCCCTGGCCCCTGCGCCAGCGGCGCGGCGCCGAGCACCTCGTAGATGCGCCAGTGCGCGCTCGCGAAAACCTCGCGCAGGTACGGCAGGCCGGCGCGGATCAGGCGTCCCTCGCGCGCGCTCGAGCCGTCCAGCGGCACGTCCGGCAGCGCCACGTAGGAGACCGCCTGCTGGAGCAGCCAGCGCCGGTAGCCGCCCGCGCCCAGCTCGCCCGACAGCAGCGCGCCGTCGTAGCGCGTCTCCATCTGCTTGTCCCAGCCGCGCGCCAGCGCCACGCTCGGCGCCAGCAGCGCCGCCTCCCAGTGCGAGCGCGTGAGCGGCACCTCCACGCGCACCGGCCCGCGCGCGTGCTCGGCCAGGAAGCGCTTCACCGGCGCGTAGAAGGAGGCGCTGGTGGCCGCGCTGCCGGCCACCGCGCGCGTCTCGCGCACGGGGCCCCACACCAGCCACAGCGCGCTCCCCGCCAGCGCCGCCAGCGCCGTCGGCGGCAGCCGCCCGCCGCGCACCGGCAGCGCGCCCAGCCACCGCGCCGGCGCCGGCCACCGGCCGGGCGCGCGCGCCTCGCCGTGGCGCGAACGGCCGGACTCGCGCGGCTGCCCCAGCCACGCGCACAGCAGCAGCGGGCCGCTCAGCAGCACCCCGTAGCGCTCCACGTTGCTGCCGATCGGCGTGCGCACCAGCAGGCAGCCGACGCACGCCAGCAGGTACACGCCGGCGCCGGTGCGCAGCAAGCTCGCGCGCCCCGCGCGCGCCGGCAGCGCCGCCAGGAAGGCCAGCGTCACCGCCAGCGTGGCCGCGAACGACAGGAACGGGAAGGGCTCGTAGCCGCCTTCCGGGAACAGCAGCGCCAGCGCCGCCACCAGCGCCGCGCCCGGCGCCGCCAGCGCGACCAGCGCGCGCGGCGAGCGGCGCTCGAGCGCCAGCGTGAGCGCGGCGAGGCCGAGCAGCGCACCCGCCACCGGGCTCGCCGCGGTGCACGCCAGCCCCAGCAGCGCCGCCGCCCACGGCCGCCCGCGCGCCAGCGCCAGCGCCGCGGCGAGCGCCAGCGCCACCCCCAGCGCGAACGTGAGCCGACCGCTCCACACGTCGCCCAGCGCCGCCAGCGCGAACCAGGCCGCGCCCCAGCGCGCGCGCGCGCCCCACTCCTCCCAAGCCAGCCGCGCGAACAGCACGCTCGAGGCGAGCACCGACAGCGCGCCCAGCGCGCGCATGCCCAGCAGCGCCGCCAGCGGCGGGTACAGCAGGCTGTAGCCGAGCGCGCCGTGGCCGGCGTACCAGTTGTCGTCCCACAGCGCCAGGCCCACCTGGTGGAACAGCTGCACCCGGTAGAGCTGCGCGGCCATGTCGGGCGTGCGCGGGTAGACCACGAGCCATGCCGCCACCAGCGCCGCGCTCAGCGCCAGCTGTCCGAGCAGCGCCCCGCGCCAGCCGGCTCCCGCCTCCCGCCAGGAGCGCGCCCGCGCGGGGCCTGCTTTTGCCGGGGCCCGGCGTGCTACCCCGCCGGACCCCGGCGAAGCCGCCAGCGCGGCGGCTTCCTCGCACGAGCTGTAACCCTCGACGGCGCCGGAAGTCGCTGTGCCGCTGCCCATGCGCACGCCAGGATAATGCTCGTCATGAGCCCTCACGCCCATCTTCACGGCGGCGCGCGCGCGCGGCTCGCGGTCGCGCTGCTCGCCGCCTGCGCGGCGCTCGCGCTGGCCGGCTGCGGCACGTCCTCGCCGCCGCCGATCGCCGCCGCCGAGCTCGGCGAAGCGCAGACCTTCCCGTACTTCCGCGTGTACTGGGTGGGGCCGAGCTTCGACGGGCACCCGCTGGTCGCCGCGGACGGGCTCAAGAGCTACATCTCGACGGTCGGCGACAGCGTGTACTACGGCGACTGCGTGCACGGCAAGGGGCTGTTCGGCGGAGGCAGCTGCCCGCTGCCGCTGCAGGTCAGGACGGTGGTCTACGCGATCCACTCCAACGCGGCGCTGGGCAGGCAGCGCAACCTGCTGGTGCGCGGCGTGCCCGCGACCTCCTACGACGGCGGGCGCTCGCTGGAGGTCTACAGCGGCCGTGTGGCGATCGACATCTTCTCCGACTCGCTCGCGCACGCGCTGCAGGCGGGCCGGCAGCTGCGGCCGCTGAACGCGCCCGGCTCCGCTTCCGGCCCGCTGCCGGCGCCGGTGTACTGCCCTGGGCTGTCGGGCCCCGTCGAACCGCAGCTCGCGCGCGTGATGGCGAGCCTGCCGCGCCACGCCTGCCAGCGCGCGCAGGCGCAGGAGGCCTTCATCGACCAGATCGACGGCTAGGCGGAGGCGGCGCCGGCGCGCCGAGCTCGCCGCGCAGGCTGAGGAAGGCGATCGAGCCGATCAACGCCGGCACCCACAGCGAGATCGCCCTGTACACCACGACCGCGGCGATCACCACCGACGCCGGCCGCGCCCCGAACGCCAGCAGCATGCCCACCAGCCCGCCTTCCACCGCCAGGAAGCCGCCGGGCACCGGCACCGAGTTGGCGAGCATGCCCACGAGGTAGGCCATCGCCACCGCCGCCGGCGAGGGCGCGCGCCCGAACGCGCGCAGGCACACGTACAGCACGAGGTTGTCGAACAGCCAGTAGCCCACCGCGCCCAGCAGGCGCCGGTCGCGCGCGCGGATCGTCGCCAGCGCGTCGAACACGCCGCCGCTGAGCGCCGTGAGCGCCACCGCCGCGCGTCCCTCGCGCCGTGCGCGCGAGCGGGCGGTGCGCCTTGCCCAGGCCGCCAGCGCCAGCGTGCCCGCGATCGCCGCGATCGCCGCCAGCGCCGGCGCCAGCGTGAGCAGCGGATCTTCGGAGCCCGGCAGCAGCCCGAGCCACATCGGCAGCCCGATCAGCGCCACGGCGGCGACGTTGACCGCGCTGGTGAGCATGAAGATCAGCACCGAGCGCCGGGCGATGCGGTCCACCGACACGCCGCGCGCGCGCAGCACCCATGCGCCCAGCGCGATGCCCGCCAGGCCGCTCACCGACACCACCGAGTTGACCGCCAGCTCCGCCAGCGACAGCCGCGAGCCGAGGGCGCGGCCGCCGCCGGCGCCGGCGATCCTCCCGAACACGAGGTCGAACAGCACCACGTAGCCGAGGCATGAGAGCACCTCGAGCAGCACGCCCGCCGCCGTCCAGGCGACGCTCGCGTGCGCGATGCGGTCGGCCGCCGCGTCGAGCCCCGGCACCGCCAGCAGCAGCGCGGCGATCAGCGCGAAGAACAGCGCCAGGCTGATGAGGCTGTTGCGCAGGCTGCGCGACTGCGCCGCCAGCGCGGCCGCCGCGCCGTCGAGGTCCTGCGCCCCTCCCCCGCCGCCGTCCCCGACGATGGTTGCGCCTCCGCGACTCTCGGCGAGCTCTCCGTCGCCGCTCATGCGCGCCCGCGCGGCCGCGGCCACGCTAGCCTGGGAGCAGTGCGCTCCCCGCCGCCGCAGGCGGCGGCAGGCGCGGAGGCGCACGTCCAGGCCATGGCCGAGCAAGCCCGCATACTCGTCGTCGACGACGAGCCCGCCGTGCAGAACGCGTTGTCGCGTGCGCTCACGCTCGAACACTACGACGTGGCCAAGGCGGGCGACGGCGGCGAGGCGCTGGAGCGCCTGGGCTCCTCGCGGTACGAGGCGGTGATCCTCGACATCGCGATGCCCCGCGTGGACGGCCTCGAGGTCTGCCGGCGCCTGCGCGAAGGCGGCGACCGCACGCCGGTGCTGATGCTGACCGCGCGCGGCGAGGTCGACGACCGCGTCGCCGGCCTCGACGTCGGCGCCGACGACTACCTCGTCAAGCCGTTCGCGCTGCGCGAGCTGCTCGCGCGCGTGCGCGCGCTGCTGCGCCGCGCCGGCGAGGACGACGGCAAGGAGGAGCTGCTGAGCTTCGCCGACCTGCGTCTCGACCTGCGCGCGCACGAGGCGTGGCGCGGCGAGCGGGCGCTCACGCTCACGCGCACCGAGTTCCTGCTGCTGGAGCTGTTCATGCGCCACCCGCGCCAGGTGCTCACCCGCTCGGCCATCTTCGAGAGCGTGTGGGGCTATGACTTCGGCTCGAGCTCCAACTCGCTCGGCGTGTACATGGGCTACCTGCGCCGCAAGACCGAGGTCGGCGAGGAGCCGCGGCTGCTGCACACGGTGCGCGGCGTGGGCTACGTGCTGCGGGCGCCGCAGTGAGCTTCCGCCGGCGCATCACGATCGTGTCGGCCACCGCGGTGGCGATCGCGGTGGTGCTCGCCGCGATCCTCACCTACGTGCTCACCTCCGACCAGCTGCACAACCACGTCGACACGCAGCTGCGTGACAAGGCGGCGGCGGCCGCGCGCCGCCTGCACGCGCTCGAGGCCACCGGCCGCGGCGGGCTCGCCTTCCAGCGCCGCGCGAAGCTGCGCGCGGCGGTCGAAAAGGCGCTGGCGGGACCGCTGCCGGCGCACAGCGCGAGCGCGAGCGCGGCTGGCGCGGGCGCCGGCGGGGCGCCCACCGCGAAGCCACGCACCGCCAAGGCGCACGCCGGCGAGGCGCGCACGGCGAGGTCGCCGACGCACGACCTGTTCGGGGCCCTGCAGCCCAGCCCCGACGAGGTGCGCGGCTACCAGCAGATCGTCGACGCCTCCGGCAGGATCGTGGAACGAGCGCCGTTGGGCGCGATCGTGCTGCCGGTGGAAGCGCGCACGCGCGCGCTCGCCGCGCACGGCGGCGAACCCTTCCTGCGCGACGCCGACGTGCACGGCGTGCACCTGCGCGTGCTGGCCGCGCCGCTCGGCAGGGCACACGCCGTGCAGTTCGCCCAGCCGCTGGCCGAAGTGGACAGCCTGCTGGCGCGGCTGCGGCTGATCCTCGCGCTGCTGGTGGTCGGCGGCGTCGCGCTCGCGGCGCTGCTCGGGCGACTGGTGGCCGGCGCCGCCGTGCAGCCGCTCAAGCGGCTCACCAGGGCCACCGAGCACGTTGCGCACACGCAGGACCTCAGCAAACGCATCCGCCCCTCCGGCGAGGACGAGATCGGCCGGCTCGCCACCAGCTTCAACGCCATGCTCGACGCGCTGCAGCGCTCGATGAGCGCGCTCGACGCCTCCGTGCACGCGCAGCGCCAGCTCGTCGCCGACGCCTCGCACGAGCTGCGCACGCCGATCACCAGCCTGCGCACCAACATCGAGATCCTGCAGCAGCAGGTGGCGGAGATGGACCCCGAGGACAGTCGCCGCCTGCTCGCCGACGTGGTCGAGCAGATCGAGGACCTGACCACGCTGATGAACGACCTGATCGACCTCGCGCGCGGCGAGGAGCCGCGCGCAGGCGCCGAGGAGCTGCGCCTCGACCTGCTCGTCGCCGAGGTGATCGAGCGCACGCGCAGGCGCTCGCCCGCCACGCCGCTCGCCACCGAGCTCGAGCCCACGATCCTCACCGGCGTGCCCGCGCGGCTCGAGCGCGCCGTCGGCAACCTGATCGACAACGCCGTCAAGTACAGCCCTCCGGGCCGGCCCGTCGAGGTCGCGCTGCGCGCCGGCGAGCTGACCGTGCGCGACCACGGCCCCGGCATCGCCGAGGAGGACATGCCGCACGTGTTCGACCGCTTCTACCGGGGCGCCGAGGCGCGCGGCCTGCCCGGCTCCGGGCTCGGGCTCGCGATCGTGCGCCAGGTCGCCCTCCAGCACGGCGGCGACGTGCGCGCGCAGCGCGCGCCCGGCGGCGGCACGCTGATGCGCCTGCGTCTCGCCGGCACGGAGCGGCCCGACCTGCGCGACGTGCAGAGCGAGCGCGACGCCGCCGCGCTCGCGCCCGCCGGCGCGCGCGCGTGAACGGCGCTCAGCGGTGTCCCGCGCGGGCGCGTCGCAGGGCGAGGCTGCGGAAGCCGGCCGGCGACACGCCGTAGCGGCGGCGAAAGGCGCGCGCGAAGTGCGCGGCGTGGCTGTAGCCGACCAGGCGCGCCACGTCCTCCACGGGGATCGCGCGCTGCTCGAGCAGCAGCTGCGCGCCCGCCGCCAGGCGCCGCGCCTGCAGGTCCTCGCTGAAGCTCAGCTCGCCGAACTGCGAGTAGGCGCGCTGCAGCTCCCGAGGCGAGCTCGCCAGCGTCCTCGCGAGCGCCTCCAGCGTGAGCGCGCGGCGGTAGTGGCGCGCCACCAGCACGCGCGCCAGCAGGTACAGGCGCCGGCGCGAGGACTCCGTTTCGGGTCGCACGGCTCATGCTCCGACCGCCGCGTGCCGGCGTGACCGCATGGCCGGCGCCGAGCGTGCGCGCCACGCCGCACGCGCCCGCGGCCCGCACCGCATGGCCGGCGTCGAAGCGTGAGCGGCCCGCACCCGCCGCGCCCGCGGCCCGCAGCACATGGCCGGCGCCGAAGCGTGCGCGGCCGCGCCCGGACTCGCTCGCGGACGCTCACAGGTAGCGGGCGGCGGCGCGTTCGGCGGACTGGCCGTAGGCGCCGCCGAACAGCGCCGCGTGCAGCAGCAGCGCCAGCAGCTGGTTGAGCTGCACGCGCTCGCGCCAGCCCGCGGCCAGCGGCGCGAGCTCCTCGTAGGCGTCGAACACGCGCTCGCAGGGCGCGCCGAACAGGCGCAGCATCGCCAGGTCGATCTCGCGGTGGGCGCCGTATGCGCTGGGGTCGATCAGCCACGGACGGCCGTCCTGGTCGACGAGCACGTTGCCCGACCACAGGTCGCCGTGCACGCGCGCCGGCGGCTCCGGCGGACCGCACAGCTGCTCCAGGCGCTCGCACACGCGCTCGATCGCGCCACGCCCCGCCGGCGTCAGCGCCCCCCGCCGCTCGGCCGCGCGCGCCAGCGGCAGCAGCCGGCGCGAGGCGTAGAAGCGCGGCCAGTCCGCCGCCGGCTCGTTGGGCAGCTCGATCGGGCCGAAGCGCGCCGGCGCCGGCCCCTGGCCGCTCCTCGCGCCCGTGCGCGCGGCCTCCTCGGCGCCGGCCTCCCCGGCACCGCCGGCGGCCCCGCCGCCGCTGGCCCCGGCGCCGGCGGCGGGCAGCCCGAAGCAGGGCGCACCGGCGAGGTGCATGCGCGCGAGCCCGCGCCCGAGCTCCTCGGCGCCGGCGCGGTCGAGCGCGCCGGCGCGGGCGTCCAGCCACTCCAGCGCGAGGTAGCGGTGGTGGACCTCGAGCACGCGCGGCGTGCGCAGCGCGCCGGGCTCCCCCCGCGAGGACGGCGCGGCCAGCCAGCGCAGGCCCGCCGCCTCCGCGGCGTACTCGCCCGGCACGGCGCCGGCGCGCGTCTTCACGAACGCCCAAGCGCCGTCGGGCATGCGCACGCGATAGGCCTCGTTGATGTGGCCGCCGCCGACGCGGCGCACCTCGCTCGCCCCCGGCGGCAGGGCCGTCAAGGGGCGCGGGCGGGGGGCGCGGGGCGGGGCGGGAGAGCTTCGCGGGGACCACCGACGAGGTCCTCGCGCAGCTCCGCCAGCAGTCCCTCGCAGGCGGCGCTCACCAGCTCGAACACCTCGGCGAAGCCGCCGCCGGCGCCGTAGTAGGGGTCGGGCACGTCGAGCTCGCCGGCGTCGGCGGCGGCGGGGTCGAACTCGCGCAGCAGCCGCACCTTCGCGCGCTGCTGCGCGCCGCCGGCCAGGCGCTGCAGCTCGCGCAGGTTCTCGCGGTCCATCGCCAGCAGCAGGTCGAAGCGCTCGAAGTCCTCGGCGCGCACCTGCCGCGCGGCGCCCTCGAGCGGCACGC
Organism: Solirubrobacteraceae bacterium; assembly: GCA_035508735.1. Lineage (GTDB taxonomy): Bacteria > Actinomycetota > Thermoleophilia > Solirubrobacterales > Solirubrobacteraceae > Palsa-744. The sequence continues at coordinate 46,020 of DATJMM010000065.1, forward strand.
CGCGCGCGGCCGCGGCCGCGCGCGCCCGCTCGTCGGGCGGCTCGCCGACGTGCCAGGAGCCTGTGCCGGCGGAGTCGAGCGCGAGCGCGCCGTCGAGCCCCTCGCGCAGCGCCAGCGCGCGCATCACCCCCTCGGCGGTGGGCGAGCGGCAGATGTTGCCGAGGCACACGAACAGCAGCCTCACCGGCGCGTTGGCGCCGGGGGCGCGGGCCGGCGGCCGCGTGGGCGCGGAGCGGTCGGCGCCCACTACTCCTCCCCGAGCTCGAGCACCGCCAGGAACGCCTCCTGCGGCACCTCCACGCGACCCACCTGCTTCATCCGTTTCTTGCCCTCCTTCTGCTTCTCCAGCAGCTTTTTCTTGCGCGTGATGTCGCCGCCGTAGCACTTGGCGATCACGTCCTTGCGGAACGCCTTGACGGTCTCGCGCGCGATCACGTGCGAGCCGATCGCGGCCTGGATCGGCACGTCGTACTGCTGGCGCGGGATCCGTTTGCGCAGCTTCTCGGTGAGCGCGCGCCCGACCTCGTAGGCCTTCTCGCGGTGCACGATCATCGACAGCGCGTCCACGGGGTCGCCGGCGAGCAGCACGTCGAGCTTGACCAGGTCCGAGGGCTTCATGCCGGAGAGCTCGTAGTCGAGCGAGGCGTATCCCCGCGTCCTCGACTTGAGCTGGTCGAAGAAGTCCAGCACGATTTCCGCGAGCGGCAGCTCGTAGGTCATCTGCACGCGCTCGGGGGAGAGGTAGTGCATGCCGGAGTGCTCGCCGCGGCGCTCCTGGCAGAGCTCCATCACCGCCCCCACGTACTCTTTCGGGCAGATCACCGAGGCGGTGACGAAGGGCTCGCGGATCTCCGCGATGTGGCCGGGGTCGGGCATGTCGGAGGGGTTGTGCACCACCAGCTCCTCGCCGTCCCCGTTCCGGGACGATGCGGTGAGCGTTACGTCGAACTCCACCGAGGGCATCGTGGCGAGCAGCTCGAGGTCGTACTCGCGCTCCAGGCGCTCGCGCACGATGTCCATGTGCAGCAGGCCGAGGAAGCCGCAGCGGAAGCCGAAGCCGAGCGCGTCGGAGGTCTCGGGCTCCCACGACAGCGCGGCGTCGTTGAGCGTGAGCTTCTCCAGCGCGTCGCGCAGGTCGGGGTAGTCGTCGGAGTCGATCGGGAAGAGGCCGCAGAACACCATCGGCTTGACCTCGCGATAGCCGGGCAGCGGCTCCGAGGCCTCGCCGGGGAAGCCGCGCCCGCCGGCGCCGGCGCTCCCCCGCCCGCCGGGCGCGGCCGCGTGCGAGCCGGGCGCGCGGGCGCCTCTGCGAGTGGTGAGCGTGTCGCCGACGCGCAGCTGCGTGACGTCCTTGAGGCCTGTGATGAGGTAGCCCACCTCGCCGGCGGCGAGCTGGTCGGTGGGCATCATCTGCGGGCTGAAGAAGCCGATGTCGTCGATGTCGGCCTCGGTGCCGGCGGCCATCGCGCGGATCGCCTCGCCCTTCCTGAACACCCCGTCGACCACGCGGATGTAGGCGATCACGCCGCGGTACTGGTCGAACTCGGAGTCGAAGATCAGCGCCCGCGCGGGCCCGTCGGGGTCGCCGGCGGGAGGCGGCACGCGGGCGATCAGCTCCTCCAGCACCTCCCCCACGCCCTCGCCGGTCTTGCCGCTGATCTCGAGGATGCCCTCCGAGGGCTCGCCGATCAGCTCGCTCACTTCGCCGGCGACGCGCTCGGGTTCGGCGCCGGGCAGGTCGATCTTGTTCAGGCAGGGGATCAGCTCGAGGCCGGACTCGACGGCGAGGTAGGTGTTGGCGACGGTCTGCGCCTCCACCCCCTGGGAGGCGTCCACCACCAAGAGCGCGCCCTCGCAGGCGGCCAGCGAGCGCGACACCTCGTAGGTGAAGTCCACGTGGCCGGGGGTGTCGATCAGGTGCAGCTGGTAGGTCTGCCCGTCGCGCGCGGCGTAGAACACGCGCACCGCCTGCGCCTTGATGGTGATGCCGCGCTCGCGCTCGAGGTCCATCGAGTCGAGCAGCTGCGCGCGCATCTCGCGCGGCTGCACCGTGTGCGTGAGCTCGAGGATGCGGTCGGCCAGCGTCGACTTGCCGTGGTCGATGTGGGCGATGATGCAGAAGTTGCGGATGTGCTGCTGGTCCATGGCGCTGGCGTCACGATAGATGGTGCGCCGCGGCGGGCGGGCCGGCGCGGCGGCCGGCGCGGCGGCGCAGGGCGGGCGCCCGCGCAGGCGCCCGCGACGGCTCAGCGCCCGCGCTTGACCTGGCGCGCGATCAGCTTGGCGGACTGGGCCTCCACCTCGGCGGACATGCGCTGCTTGAATATCGCCAGCAGCGCCTCGGAGGCGATGCCGCGCAGCTGGGCGATCGCGTCGATGACCTCGTCCCACAGCGACTCCGGCTGCCCGGCCGCGGCGAACGGCTCCCACAGCTCCTTCAGGTACAGCCTCACGAACGCGCGCGAGATCGATTCGCAGTCGCGGCTCACGCGCTCGATCAGCGCGATCGCGGAGTGAAGCGTGATGCCGAGCGCCACGACCTGCTCGGCGGCCTGCATCAGCGCCGGGCTCGGCACCTCGAAGCGGTCGTCCCCGAGCGGCACCAGCAGCTTCAGCTTGCGCACCCGCTCCACGTCGCGCGCGTCCACGTCGCCGAAGCGCTCCTGCAGCTCGGCCAGCGTGAGCACCTCCGGCGTCTCGCTCTCGAAGGGCGCGGCGAGGGCGCGGCGCAGGTTGAGCAGGCGCGCCGCCGACCCCCCGGAGGCGCTCAGCAGGCGCTCGATCGCGGTGAGGTTGAAGCCGTCGGCCTGGAGGTCGAGGATCAGCCGCAGCCGCGCCACGTGCTCGGCGTCGTAGTAGCCCACCCTGGCGCGCACCTCCGGCGGCGGCAGCAGGCCGCGCGAGTGGTGGTTGCGGATGTTGCGCACCGACATCCCCACCTCCGCCGCCAGCTGCTCGATCGTCATCTCGGCCGGCGGCGCCTCGCGCTCCGTGTCCGCCCTCACACTCGCCATCTCGATGCGAGGATACCATGTTTGATGTAACCTCAAACGAGGTAACATCGTATTAGGTGATGATGATCCCGCGTTCGACGTCTCCCTCCGCGCGCCGCTGTGACAGCGTGCGCAGCGGCCCGCGCCGCGCAGCTCCGTGCCGCGGCCCGCGCGCGCACGGCCCCCGCCGGCGCGCGCGAGCGACCGGGGCGGGACGTGCCTGAACGCGGCGCCGTGCCCAGGGTCTCCCCCGCGCGCCGGCGCGCGCTGGCGCTGGTCTCCTCGTTCACCCACCCGCTCGCGCCCGACGACTACCTGGAGCTGGTCAACCCGCTGTGGAGCACGCGCGAGCTGCGCGGGCGCGTGCAGCGCGTGGCGCGCGAGGGCGAGGACGCGGTGACGGTCACGATCAAGCCCGGCTGGGAATGGCCGGGGCACCTGCCGGGGCAGTACCTGCGCCTCGGCGTGGAGGTGGACGGCGTGCACCACTGGCGCGCCTACTCGCTCACCTCCGACCCCGCGCGCGCCGACGGGTGCATCGCGATCACCCCCAAGCTGGTGCGGGGCGGCAGGGTCTCGCCGTTCCTCAACCGCCGGCTGCGGCCCGGCGCGATCGTGCGCCTCGGCGGCGTGGAGGGCGCGTTCACGCTGCCCGAGCCGCTGCCGCGGCGGCTGCTGTTCGTGAGCGCAGGCAGCGGCGTCACGCCGATCATCAGCATGCTGCGCAGCCTCGCGCGCCGCGGCGCGCTGCGCGACGTGGTGCACGTGCACTGCGAGCGCAGCGCCGGGCAGGCGATGTTCGCGCGCGAGCTGCACGCGCTGGGCGCCCGCTACCGCGGCTACCGCCTGCTGGCGCACCTCACCGGCGAGCGCGGCCGCCTGACCCCGGCGCAGCTCGAGGAGCTGTGCCCGGACTGGCGCGAGCGCGAGAGCTTCGCCTGCGGCCCCGCCGGGCTGCTGGCGGCGCTCGAGCGCCACTGGGCGCAGCGCGGCGCGTCCGCGCGCCTGCACCTCGAGCGCTTCACCGCCGAGGGCGTGCTCGCCCCCGACGTCGCCGGGCGCGGCGGCACGATCCGCTTCCGCCGCAGCGCCCTCAGCGCCACCAGCGACGGCGCGCAGCCGATCCTCGCCGCCGGCGAGGCCGCCGGCGCGCGCCTGCCCTTCGGCTGCCGCATGGGCATCTGCCACAGCTGCGTGGGACGGCTCTGCTCGGGCCAGGTGCGCGACCTGCGCACGGGGCGCGTGCACGGCCAACCCGGCGAGATGCTGCGCACCTGTGTGAGCGCGCCCGAGGGCGCGATCGAGATCGACCTCTGAAAGAGCCGCCCGAACCCCTCCTCATAAAAAGAAAGAAGGACCACCTCATGCCAGCCACCACGATCGATCCGCCGGCCACCCGCGAGCCTCCCGCCGCTGCCGGCGAGCACGGAGCCAACCCGCTGCGGCGCCTCTCCGACGAGCAGATCGAGCAGCTCGCGCGCGAGCTCGACGCGATCCACGACGAGGTCCGCAGCTCGCTCGGCGAGCGCGACGCGCGCTACATCCGCAGCGTCATCCGCGCGCACCGCCAGCTCGCGCTCGGCGGGCGCGCGCTGCTCGCAGGCGCGCAGCTCGCGCCGCTGTGGCTCGCCGGCACCGCCGCGCTGTCGATCGCCAAGGTGCTCGAGAACATGGAGATCGGCCACAACGTGATGCACGGCCAGTGGGACTGGATGAACGACCCCGACGTCAACTCCCAGAGCTGGGACTGGGACACCGCCTCGCCCGCCGACGCCTGGCGGCACTCGCACAACTACGAGCACCACACCTTCACCAACATCCGCGGCAAGGACCGCGACCTCGGCTACGAGATCATGCGCATCGACCCGCACCAGCGCTGGCACCCCGTCTACCTGCTGCAGCCGCTCTACAACCTCGTGCTGATGGGCTTCTTCGAGTGGGGCGTCGCGCTGCACGACCTCAACTTCGAGGCCGTGCGCAGCGGCGAGAAGCCCAAGCAGCAGGTCGTCGCCGAGCTGAAGGCGATCGGCGTCAAGGCGCGCCGGCAGGTCGTCAAGGACTACCTCGCCTTCCCCGCCCTGTCCGCCGCTCGCGCCCGCCGTGGCGGGCGCAGGCGCGCGTTCAAGGCCACGCTCGCCGCCAACTTCACCGCCAACATCGCGCGCAACGTGTGGGCGCACTCGATCATCTTCTGCGGGCACTTCCCCGACGGCACCTACACGTTCAGCCAGCAGGAGGTGGAGGGCGAGACGCCCGGGCGCTGGTACGTGCGCCAGCTGCTCGGCGCCGCCAACATCGACGGCGGCCCGCTGTTCCACCTGCTCGCCGGCAACCTCAGCTTCCAGATCGAGCACCACCTGTTCCCCGACATGCCCTCCAGCCGCTACGCCGAGATCGCGCCGCGCGTGCGCGAGGTGTGCGCGCGCTACGGCCTGCCCTACAACACCGGGCCGCTGCACCGCCAGCTCGGCAGCGTGCACCGCACGATCCTGCGCCTCGCGCTCCCCGGCGGGGGTGAGCGCGCGCCCGCCGCGATGCTCTAGCCTTGGCGGTCCGGCGGATCGTCCACCCGGCCGTGAGCTGGCCCTAGGGCGAGCTCGGCCGCGGCAACGCGCCGGGTGGGCGCGAGCCCGTCCGGCGGCCCGTCCAGGTGGCCGGGAGTGTCAAGCCGCCCAGGCATACGACACAAGTCCTGGGACGTAGCAGTTCAGCGGCGATCCATGCTCGGGTCGGCCGGGCGGGCCGAGCGCCCGTCCGGCCCTCAGAGCGGGGCCGGCCGCTGGGCGCGACCGAGCCGCGCGCGGATCAGCGCGCCCACCTGGTGGGCCTCCGGCACGCGCATCGCCAGCACCGCGCGCACGTACACCGCCATGCCCGCCAGCGCGGCGACGCCCACGCTCACCAGCTGGGCCGCGAGCGATCCGCCCAGCAGCTCGTGCAGCAGCTTCCACACCAGCCACGAGCAGCCGCCGAGCAGCGCCGAGGCGAGCGCTATGCGCACCGTGATCATGGTCGTGTGCGCCCCTTCCAGGCGGCCGTTGAGCCCGGTGCGCAGGCGCGAGAACTGCAGGCCGAACATCACCACGTTGGCGCTGATCGTGCCGATGATCAGTCCCGCGATGCCCAGCGGCCGGTACAGGCCGATGCTCACGATCACGTCCACCACGATGTTGATCGCCGCCAGCGTGGTCGGGATCCACGGCCGCTGCACCGCGAAGAAGGCGCGCGTGAGCAGCAGGTTGAGCCCTCCGAAGGGCAGGCTGAAGGCGAACCAGAACAGCGCGATCGACACCAGGTGAGTGGACTGCGCGTTGAATTCGCCGCGCTGGAAGAGCACGCGCACGATCGGCGCCGGCAGCGCCAGCATGAACGCCGCCGAGGGGATCAGTAGCAGGTTGATCTGGCGCATGCCGGTGCCCACCGCGCGCCGCATCGCGGCCGCGTCGCGGTTGGAGGCCATGCGGCTCAGCGTTGGGAACAGCACGGTGCTCACCGCCACGCTGAACATCCCCTGCGGCAGCATGTACACGCGGAAGGCGTTGTCGATCGCGCGCGGCGCTTCGCCGGACACTTTGCCGCCGAACACCGTGTTGATCAGCTGGTCGAGGTTGACGATGCCGAGGCCCAGCGCCACCGGCAGCATCAGCACGAACACCTGGCTCACGCGCGGGTCGTGCCAGTCGATGCGCACGCGCAGGCGGAAGTCGATGCGCCCGAGCGCCGCGAACGCCATCGCCAGCTGCACCCCGGTGGCCGCGAGGATGCCGATCGAGAAGGCGTAGATGCGGTCCTCGCCGTGGAACTGCGGCGCCAGCGCCACCAGCGCCACGATGATCACGATGTTCCACACCGCCGGCGACAGCGCCGGGATCGTGAAGTGGTCGTAGGACTGCAGCACGCCCACCAGCAGCCCGTTCAGCGCCAGCAGCAGCACGATCGGGAACATCACCCGCGACAGGCCCACCGTCAGCGCCGTCTCGGCGGACAGCTTGGAGCCCACGAACAGCGGCATCACCACGCCGGCCGCGAGGATGAACAGCGCGGTGATCGCGCCGGCGCCGATCAGCAGCATCCAGAACAGCGTCGAGGCCAGCTCCATCGCCTCGCGCCGGCGGCGCTGCTGCAGCAGGTCCGTGAACACCGGCACGAACGCCGCCGACAGCGCCGACTGGGCGAACAGGTTGGCCACGAAGTTCGGCACCTGCGAGGCGATCGAGTAGGCCGAGGCGAAGTCGCGCGTGCCGAAGTAGCTCGCGAACACCACTTCGCGCAGCAGCCCCACGATCCGCGAGAAGCCGGTGAGGAACGAGAAGATCGCGGTGTTGCGCGCGATGCGTCCGCCACCGGGGGGCTCCGGAGCCGACGGCTCCTCGGCGAATACGTCAGCGCTGGCGCACAAGGCCGCTATAGTACGGCGCTCCGCGGCGCGCCCGGAGCGTTTCTGCGCGCGCCTCGCCACCCGCACATGGCCAACATCCACTCACAGAAGAAGCGCATCCTGCGCACCGAGCGCGAGCGGCTGGAGAACCGCCGCTACACCTCCGCCATCAAGACCTACTTCCGCCGCCTCGAGGCGCTGCTCGCCGACGGCGACAGCGAGGGCGCCGCCGGCGCGCACCGCGAGCTCGCCAGCACCATCGACAAGGCCGTCAAGCGCGGCGCGCTGCACAAGAACACCGGAGCGCGCAAGAAGTCCCGCGCCGCGCGCCTGCTGGCCGGCCGATAGGCGGCGCCAGGCTGTGTCCTCGCTCGCTCGCGTGCAGAGCACGCCACGCTCCCTGCGTCCTTGCCTGGCTTGCCTATCGGCCGCCCAGCTAGGCGCCTGAGCCGCCCGCGATGCGCTCGATCGCGCAGAGCGTGAGCGTGTCCTCGGACAGCGCCGCCAGCGGCGTGCGGCTGCCGGTGAGCGGCGCGCCGCCGCGCGTGTCGAGCTCGAGCTCGGCGAGCGTGGCCAGCGCCGCGCGCAGGCGCTCGGGCTCGCTGCGCGCCACGTCCGCCACGAAGCGCTCGGCGGCGCGCGCGGGCATGCGCAGCGTGCGCCTGACCTCCGCCGGCGAGGCGCCCGCCTGCAGCCGCAGCGACACCGCCAGCGCGTCGCGCAGGCGCTGCGCCATCAGGTAGGTGAGCCCCGCCACGCGCTCGCCCTGCTCGCGCAGGCGCAGGTAGGAGCGCGTGGCGTGCCCGGCGCCGGCGCCCACCAGCGCGTCGGCGAGCTCGTAGGCGCGCCACTCGCTCGAGCGCGCCGCGCGGCGCTCCACCTCCTCCACGCCCACCTCCCGCCGCCCGCCGCCCGCCGCCTCGCCTTCCAGCGCCAGCTTCTCGAGCTCGCGCAGCAGCCGCTGCTGGCGCTCGCCGACCTGGGCCACCAGCGCCTTGGCGGCGGCCTGGTCGAGCGACAGGCCCAGCCTCCCGGCTTGCTCGCGCACCCACTTGGGCAGCTCCCACGGCTTCACTGTGAGCTGCGCCACCACCTGGCCGCCGGCGCGCCCGACCGCCTCGTGCAGCGCCGGCGGCGCCTTCGCGCGCGCCTCCTCGCGCGCGAACAGCGCGAGCGTGGTCTCCGGCGGCATCGCCGCCAGCGCCGGCGCCAGCCGCTCGGCCACCTCCGCCTCGCGCCAGCGCTCCACGCCGTCCACCACGATCACGCGCCACCCCACCGCGAGCGTCAGCGCGGCCAGCGCCGCGGCGGCGCCCGCGGGCGTCGCCGCCTCGCCTTCGAGCACCTCCGGCTCGCCCCCTCCCCCCGCCGGCGAGCGGGCCAGCGAGCACAGCCCCGCCCTGCGCTCCGCCACCGCGCCGTGGTCGTCGCCGTGGATCAGGTAGGCGGGCTTCAGTGCGGCCATCGCGGGCGAGTCTAGGGCTCCACCCCGACGCCCGCCCCCGCCCCCGAGGGGCGGTGCGGGAGAACGGGCCGGCCGGCTGCATGTGCGCCCCTTTCGCCCTCGTTGATGTCAACCCGGTGGCCGGCGGCCGATATAGTCTCGTCGCCAATGTGGAAGCGTTATCAGAATTACCGCGATTACCGTAAACGACAGACGGGCCGCGACGACCTCGACGATGAGCGACGGATCAAGCGCGACGGCGGCGTCCGTCCGGCTCCGCCCGCACCGGAATGCCCGCCGGGCTGGCAGGTCGGTCCACCGGATTTCGTGGGCGTGGGAGTGCAACGCGGCAACACCCGCCGCTGGTTCGACTTGATCACATCGCATCCGGAAGTGGCGCCGGCGCCGATCAGGAAGGAGCTTCACTTTTTCGACCGCTTCTACGCCGGCGGCTACACATCCGCCGACACCGCCGCTTACCACAAGCATTTCCCCCGCGACGGGCGCCGCCGGGTGGGCGAGTGGACGCCGATGTACCTCAGCTCTCCGTGGGTGCCGCCGCTGCTCGCCGCCGCCGCCCCCGAAACCCGCCTGCTGGCGGTGCTGCGCGACCCGATCGAGCGCTTCCGCTCAGGCATCGAGTTCAACACGGTGGTCGAGCAGGTGAGAGGACGGGAGATGAGCGAGCTCGCGCCGGCGGAGTCGTTCATGCACGGCCTGTACCACTCCCAGCTGACGTGCCTGCTTTCACACTTCGACCGCTCCCAGCTGTTGGTCCTGCAATATGAGCGCTGCATCGGCGACCCGCTGCCACAGCTGAAGCGCACGTTCGAGTTCCTTGGCCTCGAGGACACGGAGTTCGTGCCCGACCTCGGTTACCACCCTCATCGTCAACACAGCAAACCGGCGCTCGACGACGTCACCCGCGAAGCCTATGTGACCGCCTATCGCGACGATGTGGTGAAGCTGGTGGACGCCTTCCCCGAGTTGGATGTGAAGCTGTGGCCCAACTTCGCCGAGTTGGCGGCCGGCTAGCGCACCACCAGGTTGACCAGCTTGCCGGGCACGACGATCTCCTTGAGGACCTCCCTGCCGTCGAGGTGCGAGATCACGTTCGGCGCCGCCCGGCACAGCCGCTTGAGCTCCTCGGGCCCCGCCTCCACGCTCGCCTGCACGCGGTCGCGCACCTTGCCGTTGACCTGGCAGACGAGCTCGTAGGAGTCGCTCTCCAGCAGCGCCTCCTCGGCCTGCGGCCAGGGCTGCTCCCACACGCGTCCGCCGGCGAGGCGCTCGTACACGTCGGCGCCCACGTGCGGCGCGAACGGGAACAGCAGCGAGGCGGCGCTGGCTAGCGCGAACGCCAGCGTGCCGGCCTGCACCTGCTCGCGCAGGCGCGAGCAGTCGTTGAGCAGCTCCATCACCGCCGCGATCGCGGTGTTGAAGGCGAAGCGGCGCAGGTCGCCGCTGACCTTGTCGATCGCCCAGTGCGTCTTGCGCAGCAGCGCCAGGTCCTCGCCCGCGAGGCTCGCCGCGTCCGGCTGCGGCGCGCCGGCGCCGGCGCCGCGGGCCTCGGCCAGCTCGGCCGACAGCCGCCACAGGCGCGAGAGGAAGCGGTGCACCCCTTCCATGCCCTCGTCCGACCAGTCCGCGTCCTGGTCCGGCGGCCCGATGAACAGGATGTAGCAGCGCGCCGTGTCCGCGCCCAGGCGCTCCACGATCGAGGCGGGCGAGACCACGTTGCCGCGCGACTTGCTCATCTTGGCGCCGTCCTTGGTCACCATCCCCTGCGTGAACAGCGACCGGAAGGGCTCCTGGAAGTCGAGGTGGCCGAGGTCCGCCAGCGCCTTGGTGAAGAAGCGCGCGTACATCAGGTGCAGGATCGCGTGCTCCACGCCGCCGATGTACTGGTCGACCGGCATCCACTCGCGCAGCGCCGCCGGGTCCCAGGCGGCGTGCTCGTTGCGCGCGTCGCAGTAGCGCATGAAGTACCAGGAGGAGTCCACGAACGTGTCCATCGTGTCGGTCTCGCGGCGCGCCGGCCCCTCGCACCGCGGGCAGCGCACGTTCACCCACTCCTCGGCGCCGGCCAGCGGCGAGCGGCCCCTGGGCGTGTAGTCCTCGATGTCCGGCAGGCGCACCGGCAGCTGCTCGTCGGGCACCGCCACCGTGCCGCAGCGCCCGCAGTGCACGATCGGGATCGGCGCGCCCCAGTAGCGCTGGCGCGAGACCAGCCAGTCGCGCAGGCGGTAGTTGACGGAGGCGTGGCCCTTGCCCTCGCGGTCCAGCCACGCCACGATCGCAGCGAGCGCCTCGCGATTGGGCAGGCCGTCGAAGTCGGGGCGGGAGTTGATCAGCGTGCCGTCGCCGGTGTACGGAAGCCCGTCCTCGCCGGGGGCCGCCTCGACCGCGTCCTGCGCCCGCGGCGGCACGATCACGCGCCTGACCGGGATGTCGAAGGCGCGCGCGAACGCGTAGTCGCGCTCGTCGTGCGCGGGCACCGCCATGATCGCGCCGGTGCCGTACTCCATCAGCACGTAGTCGGCCACGTACATCGGTATCCGCTCGCCGTTGACGGGGTTGGTGACGGTGCGCCCCAGCGGCACGCCCGTCTTCGGCTTCTCCGCGTTGCCGCGCTCCTCGTTGGTCTCGGTGAGCGCGTGGTTGACGTACTCGTGCACCGCCCGCTCGTGCTCGGTGCCCGCCGCCAGGCGCATCACGTCGGGGTGCTCCGGCGCCATCACGAAGAACGTCGCCCCGAACAGCGTGTCGGGGCGGGTGGTGAACACGGGGTAGTCGATCGGGTGGGCGGGATCGAGGTCCTCGCAGCGGAACGTCACCTCCGCGCCCTCGCTGCGCCCGATCCAGTTGCGCTGCATCCTCTTCACGTGCTCGGGCCAGTCGATCTGCTCGAGGTCGTTCAGCAGCCGCTCGGCGTAGTCGGTGATGCGCAGGAACCACTGCTCGAGCTGCTTCACTTCCACCAGCGCGCCGCAGCGCTCGCAGCGGCCGTCCGCGTCGACCTGCTCGTTGGCGAGCACGGTCTGGTCTTTGGGGCACCACTTCACCGCCGCCTCCTTGCGGTAGGCCAGGCCGGCGCGGAACAGCTGCAGGAAGATCCACTGCGTCCAGCGGTAGTAGGAGGGTTCGTGCGTGGCCAGCTCGCGCGACCAGTCGATCGAGATGCCCCACGAGCGGAACTGGCGCTGGAAGGAGGCGATCGACTCGTCGGTGGAGACGCGCGGGTGCACGCCGGTCTTGATCGCGTGGTTCTCGGCCGGCAGGCCGAAGGCGTCGTAGCCCATCGGGTGCAGCACGCGGCGCCCCAGCCTGCGCTGGAAGTGCGCGATCGCGTCCCCCACCGAGTAGACCTTGAGGTGGCCGATGTGCGGCTCGCCGCTCGGGTAGGGCAGCATCTCGAGCACGTACGCGTTGGCGCCGCGCCCGGCGGCCGCGGCCCCCGGCCCGCCCTCCGCCCGCCCGGCCGAGCGCTGCTCGGGGCGCCCGCCGGCGGCCGACTCGTTGGCCACCTCCCACGTGCGCTCGGCGGCCCACAGCGACTGCCAGCGCGGCTCTATCTCGTGCGGGTCGTAGCGGTGCTCTGCCATCGGCAGAGGCACATTAGCGAGCGGCCGGGTGGGGGCGGCTGGGCCTTCAGCGTTGGACGCGCGGGCTGCGCGCCCGCAGCAACGCGACCACCTCAGCCGGCGCCGTGTGCGGCGAGCCGGCCGCGAACGGCGGCTGCGGGTCGTACTCGATGCCGAGCTGGATCGCCTGCGCCACCGTCTCGCCGGCGATGCGCGCCGCCAGCGTCAAAGCCATGTCGATCCCCGCGGAGACGCCGGCGGCGGTCACGAGCTTGCCGTCGAACACCACCCGCTCGGCCACGGGCTCGGCCCCGAGCCGGCGCAGCTCCTCGAGCGCCAGCCAGTGGCTGGTGGCGCGCCGCCCCTCGAGCAGCCCCGCGGCGGCGAGGACCAGCGAGCCGGTGCACACCGACGCGGTCCAGGCGCTGGTGCGGTCGGCCGCCCGCAGCCACTCGAGCACGCGCTCGCCGGCGCGCGCGGCCACGTCGCCGGGACCGCCGGGCACCAGCACGATCTCGGGCTCGCCGGCCTGCTCCAGCGAGCCCTCGGCGAGCACGGTGAGCATGCCGTTGTCGGTCCTCAACGGGCCGGGCTCGGCCGCCACGAACTGCACCTGCGCTCCGGGCAGGCGGCTCAGCACCTCATAAGGTCCGATCGCGTCCAGTGCGGTGAAGCCCTCGTACAGGACGATCGCGACCTTCATCGCGCCGCCTCCTTCGCCTTGGGGGATTGAAAGCGCCGCCGGTACTCCGCCGGAGCCACGCGCAGGGCGCGCAGGAAGGCGCGGCGCATGACCTCCGCGCTGGCGAAGCCGCACTCGGCGGCGATCAGCGCCAGCGGGTCGGCGCTCTCCTCCAGGCGCCTGCGGGCCGCCTCCAGGCGCACCCGCTGCACGTGACGGGCCGGGGTTAGGCCGGTCTCGGCGCGGAACAGGCGGGCGAAGTGGCGGGGGCTCATGTGGGCGCGCGCCGCCATCGCCTCGACGGTGTGCTCGCCGGCGACATCCTCCAGCACCGCCCGCTGCACCTCGCGCAGCGGCGCGCGCTCGGCGTGCTGCGCGGCCAGCGTGGCGCTGAACTGCGCCTGGTTGCCGGGGCGGCGCAGGAACAGCACGAGGTGACGCGCGATCGTCAGCGCGGCGTCGCGGTCGAGGTCCTGCTCGACCAGCGCCAGCGCGAGGTCCATGCCGGCGGTCACGCCGGCCGACGTCCACACATCGCCGTCGCGCACGTAGATCGGCTCGGGGTCCACCTCGACGCGCGGGTGCGAGCGGGCGAGCTCCTCGGCGAAGGCCCAGTGCGTGGTTGCGCGCCGCCCGTCGAGCAGCCCGGCGGCGGCCAGCAGGAAGGCGCCGGTGCAGACGGACACGGTGCGCCGGGAGGCGGCCGCGGTGCGGGCGAGCCAGCCGAGCAGGCGCCGGTCCGACGCGGCCGCCTCCCGCCCGGCGCCGCCGGGGACGATCAGCGTGTCGATCGGTCTCCGCGCGCGGCGCAGGGGCGCGTCCGGCGCGATCTGCAGACCGCTCGAGGTGCGCAGGGGCGCACCGTCGGCGCTCACCGTCCGCACGCTGTATCCGCGCCCGCTCCCGCCCGTCGCCTCGAGCAGCCGTTGCGCGCCGGAGAACACCTCGAGCGGGCCGGTCACGTCGAGGCTCTGCACGCCGGGGTAGAGCAGGATCACGATCTCGCGCGGGGCGGCGGCGCTCTGCATGGGCTGATCATGCCCCGTTACCGCCCTGGCCGCAAGGACGCAAACCCCACTTTTCCTGCCATGTGCGTGACCCGCCGACACCGCTGGGCGGCGGGCTTTACGATGGGCCGGTGGAGGAGCAGCCATATCGTGAGCACGTGCTCGAGGAGCTCGAGCACGACGACGAGCGCGGACCGGACACGCTGAGCGCGGCGCCGGGGCGTGTGGCGAGCATCGTTGGAGCCGCCGAACGCGCCTCGGTGGAGCTGCGAGAGCAGGCCGAGAAGCGGGCCGCGGAGCGCATCGCCGAAGCCGAGCGCGCCGCCGAGAACCGTGTGCAGGCGGCCGAGGAGGAGGCCGAGGAGCTGCTCGGATCCGCCCGCGCGCAGGCCGAGAGCACGCGGGTCGAGGCCGCCGCCGCGGCCGCCGAGCTGCGCGGCGAGGCAGAGCGGCTGCAGGGCGAGGCCGAGCACACGCTCGCGCAGGCGCGCCAGCAGGCAGAGCGGCTGCTCGCCGACGCCCGCGGCGAGTCCCAGCGGGTGTGGGCGAGCGCGCACGAGGAGTCCGAGCGCGTGCGCGCCACGGCGCGCGAGGAAAGCGATCAGCTGCGCGCGGCGGCGCAGGCCGAGGCGGCGCAGCTGCTCGAGGACGCGCGCGCCAAAGCCGAGCAGCAGGCCCAGCAGGCTCACAAGCAGGCCGAGAGCATGATCGCGGCCCGGCGCCGGGAGCTGGCGAAGCTGCAGAAGGAGGCCGACGACGAGGCGCGCGAGACGAGGACGAAGGCGCGCGAGCAGGCGCGCCAGATCACCAGCGAGGCGCACCTGGTCGCCCGCGACGTGCTCGGCGAAGGCAGCGAGATCTCGCGCAACATGCGCGAGCTGTCGAGCTCGCTGCGCACCAACGCCGAAAGGCTGCTGCGCGACGTGCGGCTCACGCACGGCGCGATGACCGCGCGCCTCGACCAGGCCGGCTCGGGCGGCGCCCACGAGGCGGGCGAGCTCCGCGGCCCCATGCCCGCCGAGGACCCGGACGCGGCCGACACCTCCGAGCACGAGGAGCCCACGCGCAGGCGCATGCGCCGGCGAGCCGGCCGCGGCGAATCGGGCGAGGAGCTCGACGTGCCGGAGTTCATACCCAGGCGGTAGGAACGCTCCTCGCAGCAGCGGGCGCAGACGCACGCCTGTCACGCTGCGGTCGCACAGAGGACACAAATGCGTAGCTGCGGTCACAAAGGAGGGACTACCGTCTCTCCATGCTCAGCCTGTCGCCCAGCCAGAAGGGAGCGGTAGCCGAGGCCGGCGTGGCAGCATTGGCCGCCCAGCTCGGTCTGACCGTGCTGCGCCCCCTCTGCGAGGGTCGCCGCTATGACCTCGTGCTCGATCTCGAGCCACAGCTCATGAGGGTCCAGTGCAAGCTCGCGCGGGTCCTCGACAACGTGCTCGTCGTGTGCTTGCAGTCGAACCGCTGCACGCCCCGTGGATACGTCTCACGCGCTTACTCGACTGCAGAGATCGATGCGGTCTGCGTGTACGCGGCCAGGCTTCATCGATGCTTCCTGCTGCCTGTGGGGGAGGTATCCGATCGCCGCGCGATCCACCTACGCATCGAGCCCACCAAGAACAACCAGGCACGCCGCATCAAATGGGCATCCGAATATGAGCTGGCGACGATGGTCGAGAGACTGCGCGCTCCCGACCAGCCCCACTGTGCCCGATCGCCGGCTAGACTGGGCTATCGTTGGGGCTATAGCTCAGCTGGGAGAGCGCTACCGTGGCACGGTAGAGGTCGTCGGTTCGAGCCCGACTAGCTCCATAGGCGGGATTTGCAGCGGATTCTGGGATGCGCTTTTGACGGTGGTCGAACCGTCACGGTTTGGTGCTGAGCGTCTGGGGGACTCTGCTGGTGGCGGCTATCCAGCCTGGTAGAGACGGGTCGATGTAGCCGGCGAGGGCAAGGAGCTCTTCGTAGCGCTCGTCGGGGGCGTGGCTCCAGACGCGCTGGTGGTGCGCGAGACGGTTGCGGAAGACGTGAAGGCGAGCAAGAGGACCCTCGATCGTTCCAAGCTGACGGTCCGGTGCGTGTGGGAAGCCACTGGCGAGGTCCGGCCACAGCCCGGTGAGCTTCTTGGTGATGAGGAAGCGCCAGAATCCGAAGCTCAACTCGCTGATCGTCTGCCCGTCGCTCGCGCGCCTGCCCTTCTGCCTCACGCGGTCGCGGGCGCCCGCAATGTCCAGACGTGCTCGGCCGCTCAGCTCCCGCGCGGGATCATCCAGCCAGGAGCCCGGCCGTTCCAGCCGGCGATGGCGTGCTGCGAGCCGGTCGTCGAGCGTGTTTCGCAGCGCCACCTCCAGGTGACCTATGGGCTCCCAGAAAGCGGCGGTAATCGCCGAGTTCCAGCGGTACAACTCAACTGCCGCTGCGAAATCGCCGCCGCAGTGGTTGATGTAGGTGCTCAGCCGCTCAGCGCTGAAAAGGCGCTCGAGGTCCTGCGGCGGGAGCTGGGGGTCGGGGGTAGGCATCGGAGATCGTTCGCGCTACCATAAGACGCGAAGACCCCGGAACGGTCCCTGTGCAGTCCTCCTCGGGGGACAGGCCAAACCGCCGGGGTTTCGTTCGTTGTGGGCTACCTCGCAGCCGCTCGATAGGGCTATGCCGCTTCGTCAAGCGACATCCGGCCACCGGGAAGCCGCACAGAGCGGTTCGACTTGAGGTCGGTTGGCTCCACTAAATCGTCGTTGTGTGAACCCTGGCCCCGAAAACGGGGTCGGGGTTCGCATCACGGGCACCCTGGCGCCATTGGGCAACTCGGCGCTCTTGATCTCGCCCTCGTCTCCGACCAGGATGCGCTTGAAGAACGTCTGGTTGAGCAGGCGTCGCTCCAGTGGTGCTGGCGAGGTAGGTCTGGGGTGGCACTCCAAGGGGCGCCCACCGCGCCATCGAGATGAAGCGCTAGGCCAGTGAAGCGGCCGATCCCGCCGCGTTCCCCATGGCTGCCCGAGCCGCCTGACGCGCATTCTCAGCAGACGCCGATCACCGGCGCCGCCATCAGCGCATGGTTTGCGCGCCGACAAGCTTCGCCCGTTCAGACGATCGTCTGTAGGGCTGGTGTCCCCGTCGGCGAATAGCTTTTCGGTATGGCAGCCGAACGGGTCACCGATCCCGACGGACGAACGGTCGCTTTTGACGCCGGTTCGCATCTCCATCTTGCCGAAGGTCGCCGCAGCTGGTTGCTCAACCATCTCGACGAGATCCTTGTAGCGGTGCAGCGACCCGACTATCACGAGAAGGACCCTCGTCCCGGCCGTGAGCGCTTCTACCGCGAGAACGCGCTGCGGCCAGGACGCTGGCTGCGAGTGGTCGTAGACTTCAACGAAGACCCTGGCTGGGTCGTCACGGCCTTGGTCCAAGACGATGATCCGCGGAGCTGATCAATGAGCATCATCATCATCGCCGGCAACAGCTTCCCCCACCACCACTACGATCCTCGTGGTGACGTCCTGTATCTCAGCGCCGAGGGATACGAGGGCCCACCCGCCAGCGCATTCGCAACCCCCGAGGGTCACAACATCGAGTACGACGCCGACGGCAGGGTCGTTGGCATGACGCTTGTCAACGTGCGCTGGCTTCTCGACCGAGACGGCAAGCTCACGATCACGTGGCCCGCCGGCCAGCTCAGCGCAGACGATTTGGCGCCGGTGCTGCAGTCTGCGGCGTGACGCGAGGCGTCGCAGCCCCTTCAACGCATCCCGTCGTCAAGCAGCCAGACCAACGGGTGGAACGACGAGCAAGGTGAATCCCGCCGGGGATCTCGGAGGCTCTTTCCCTTGAGAGGATCGAGCTATGACCAAGTCCACGAAGTTCTCGCCGGAGGTCCGTGAACAGGCTGTCCGGCTGCTGTTGGAACATCGTGATGGGTACGCCTCGGAATGGGAGGCGATGCGCTCGGTCGCGGCGAAGATCGGCTGGACACCGCGCTGTTTGAAGGTCCGGCGGGGGTTGTTGCGGGACTGATCAACCTGCTGCTGCTCACCCTGTTCGTGTGCTTCGTCGTTTTCGGGGCGAACGAGACGCAGGAACGCGGGGCTCATCGTCGTCCCGAGGAATTGCTGCGCAGCGCATGGCGAGCATCCGGTGGGCTCCTACTCGTGGGCGTGATCGCTGGTTTGGCGCTTGGGCTGGTCAGCTCCATCCGGTCCGGGCTTCTCCTCGCGGTGCTCATCGGGCGCAGCGTTCGCTGCAGGACCAACATCGCGACGATCCTCGTGGGTGCGCTGCTGGCGACGATCGTGCTGCTCATACCGACTCTGTACCTGATGAGCACCTGGTCGGTGTTCGCGCCAGTCGCAGTCCTAGAGCGTCCCCGCGATCTGCATGCGCTGGGACGCAGCCGCGAACTCGTTCGCGGCAACGGCTCACGCGTGCTCGCGCTCGTGCTAACCCTCACACTGCCGCTATCAGTGGGCACAACGGCCCTTGCAAGCGCGCCGCATCTAGTCGGTGCCGGGCCGGCGCTCGTAGGCGGGACGCTGTTGGCAACACTCGCAGCGCCGATACCAGTGCTCACCACGACCGCGTTGTAATACGCAGCGCTTCGTCGTCGAGGCTGAAGTAGTTCGGCACCACACCCGCCGCCTGCAGCTGTTTGGCGAGCGTGCTCTTGCCAGCCTGCCGCGGACCCACGATCGCCGCCGCGCGACTCACGCTGAGAATGTCGCGCAACTCATGCTCGATCCCCCGAGCAATCAGCGCCATGGCCCACTTTCCAGGCCAGCTACCGGACCCGACCACATCGGAGCAGCATAGCCGACCGATTCGGAATAGTCATCCTGACCAAATCGGATTGGGCATCCTCGGCCGATCCGGAACAGCTACGCGCATTGCTCGCATCCCGGCTCACCTCGTCAGGCGTTACCCCACCTCGTCGAGCGACCTCACGGCCGCTACGGGAGCTATGGTGAACGCCACTGCGGGATGCCGCTCTCGGTACATCGATGATCGATATATACTGGGCAGCATGGAGTTTCGAGCGCCCAGCTACTTCGCACTTGCCGCTCTGATCGATGGTCCCTTGCATGGCTACGCAATCATCAAGCGTGCCGGCGAGCTGTCCAGAGGCTCTGTGCGACTCTCGACGGGCACGCTGTACGCGGCGTTGGAACGCGCGATCGGCGAGGGTTTGGTCACCGCGGGCGAGCCGTATCTTGAGCATGGACGCATAAGACGAGACTATGCGTTGACACCTGCTGGCCGGCAGGCGTTGCAGCGAGAGGCCGCCGCGCTCTCGCGTGCCGCCAAAGCCGTGACCGCGCGCCTGCGCGCCGCCGGGAGCGTTGTACCAGCATGAGCTGCGAGCGCGTACTCAACCTTGCGCTGCGGGTCTACCCGCGCGAGGTGCGCGCGTCTCGCGGCCCGGAGATGCGCGACACCGTGCTGGAGGCGAGCGGCGGATCTCGCGCGAAGCTGCTCAGGGAAAGCCTGGCGCTGGCTGGTGCCGGGATGAGAGCGCGAAGAAGCACGGCGGCATCTCTGCTGCTTGGAAGGCGGGCATGCGCGACCCTGAACCTCCGCGCGGTCGCATCCCGCGTCGCGACGACTTACACCGGCGAATGGCGCTCCCTGCTGCCAACCTCAGCGCTGCTGATCGCGACGATCGCGCTGTTCAGGGCTTCATGGGTGAGTGATTCAGCGGCGGTATCGATCGTCTCTCAGTTCGTGATTCTATTTGCGCTCGCATCCTTCACGGCGTTCGTCGTCTCCTGCGGCGTGAGCAGCGGAGGGCATCGTGGAGTTCGCGCCGCGCTGTCTGCGGCTAGGTCGACGGCTGGCGAGATGGCGCTGGTCATCTTCCTGGCGAGTATCTCGCTGACCCTGCTCGTGGATCTCGCGAGGGTTGCGGTGATCGTGGTGCTCGGATTGGTCTTCGGCGCGGGCCCAAATCTCAGCGCTGTTACCGGCCTCACCGGCGGCGCGATCACAGGCGCAGAAATCGAAGCTGCAGTTGGCGCGATGCCATTCGTCGCGCTGCTGACACTGTGGTCCGTCGCGCTGCCCGTAGTCGTGATAGAGCGCCCTGGGCAAGCACACGCGCTGGCCCGCAGCCGCGAACTCGTGCGTGGCAACCGCCTGCGCACCCTCGTCGTCGTGGCCGGGGTGATCGGCGTCGTCGAGGGCGCAAGGCTCGTGGGCAGTCTCCCCGCCACCGCCGCTGGCGGGATCGCAGCCGCGATCTTGTGGTGGCTGGTGGCACCGATCCCAATCCTTGCAGCAACCGCGCTCTACCTGGAGCTCGGCGAAGCGCACATCCCTGAGCGCTACGCCGAGTAAGCCCTGACTACAGCCGCGGGATGAGCTGTCGCCGGTCCCGCGGCCGGGGCACGTCAGCTACCCCCCCGCCGCCCGCCGGTAGCGGGCCACCGCCAGCGGCGCGAACACGGCGACGATCGCCAGCGACCAGGCGAGCGCTGCCCACACGTTGTTGTGCGCGGGCGCGCCGAGCCACAGGTGACGCAACGCGTCGACGACGATCGTGAAGGGGTTGACTTCGGCGAAGTCCTTCAGGCCGGCCGGCATCGACGCCACCGGCACGAAGGCGGAGGAGATGAACGTGAGCGGGAAGATGATCACGAAGCCGACGGAGTTGACCGCTTCGGGCGAGGACACGAGCAGGCCCAGGAAGGCGAGGAACCACGAGAACGCATAGCCGAACAGCAGCAGCAGGCCAACGCCGGCGACGGCGCTGAGGAAGCCCACCTGGAAGCCGAAGCCGATGATCACGCCCGTGACGATCAGGATCGTGATCGACAGCGCGTTCGTGGCCACGTCGGCGAGCGTGCGCCCGCCCAGCACCGCCGCGCGCGACATCGGCAGCGAGCGGAAGCGGTCGATCAAACCCTTGCGCATGTCCTCGTTGAGGCCGAGCGCGGTGGCGAAGCCGGCGAAGGAGGCGTTCTGCACGATGATCCCCGGCAGCAGGAAGTCCACGTAGCTGTAGCCGGGCGTGCGGATCGCGCCGCCGAACACGTAGCGGAACAGCAGCACGAACATGATCGGCTGCAGCGTGTAGCCGATGAACAGTTCGGGCGCGCGCGGCAGGCGGATGAGGTTGCGCTCGGCGATGATCAGCGTGTCGGTTACGAGCCGTCTCATGCCGCGCGCTCCCGCCCCGGCGCGCCGTCCGCCCCGTCCTCTTCGGCGGCGTGCCCGGTGAGCGCGAGGAACACGTCGTCGAGCGTGGGACGCCGCAGCGAGAGGTCGTCCACGCCCACGTTCGCGTCGCTCAGCCGGCGCACCGCCTCGACGATCGCGCCGCTGCGCTCGCGCACGCTCAGCTTGACGAGGCCGTCCTCCAGCGCCGGCGGCTCGTCGGACATCGAGGCCAGCGCCTGCACCGCCACCAGGGGGTCCGTGCCGGCGTCGAGACGGACCTCCAGGCGCTCGCCGCCGAGCCGGTCCTTGAGCTCGTCGGAGGTGCCCTCGGCGATCACGCGGCCGTGGTCGATGACCGCGATCGTGTCCGCCAGGCGGTCGGCCTCGTCCAGGTACTGGGTGGTCAGCAAGGCCGTCGTGCCCCCGGCCACCAGGTCTTCGATCACCCCCCACAGGCTCGAGCGGCTGCGCGGGTCCAGGCCCGTGGTGGGCTCGTCGAGGAACAGCACCGGCGGCTTGGCGACCAGCGCCGCCGCGAGGTCGAGGCGGCGGCGCATGCCGCCCGAGTACGTCTTCGTCGGGCGCCCGGCCGCGTCGAGCAGGTCGAAGCGCTCCAGCAGCTCCCGCGCGCGGGCCGTCGCCGAGCTGCGGCTCGCCCCGTAGAGCCTGCCGACCATGATCAGGTTCTCCGAGCCGGTGAGGTTCTCGTCGACCGCGGCGTACTGGCCGGCGAGCCCGATGCGCTCGCGCAGCGCCGCCGCGTCGTGCTGCACGTCGAAGCCGAGCACCCGCGCCGTGCCCGCGTCGGGCCTGAGCAGCGTCGCCAGCACCCGCACCAGCGTCGTCTTGCCGGCGCCGTTGGGCCCCAGCAGGCCGAGCACCTGGCCCCGAGCGGCCACCAGGTCGACCCCGTCGAGCGCCACCACCTCGCCGAAGCGCTTGACGAGCCCGTGCACCTCGATCGCGTCCTCGCCCCCGTTCACCCGCGCCCCCCGCCGGCGGCCACGGGGCGCAGGCGACGTCGCTCGGCCTCGTATTCCTCGCGCAACGCCGGCAGCCGCCGCTCCCACCAGGCGTAGATGGAGTCGAGCTCCTGCAGGCGCGCGCGCCGCGCCGGCGGCTCGTCTGCGAGCGCCTCGAGGCCGGCCGCGATCACCCGCCGCGGAGCGGAGAACTGGTCCTCGCGCCAGAGGTGCTCGTCCCACGCCTCCGGGTGCGCGCGGAAGCGATCGAAGCGCTCGCCGCGCGCACGCCCGCGCTCGATCAGACCCAGCCGCATCAGCACGCGGGTGGCGGTGCTGATCGAACCCCTGCTGGCCTGCAGCGCCTGCGCCAGCTCGGCCGCGCTCTGCTCGGGCGGGTCGCACACCAACAGCCAGCCGAACACCCGGCCCACCATGCGCGGCGCCCCCGCTTCGAGCTCGAACTGCATGCCGAGCTGCTCGACGAACCTCTCCATCGCGGCTTTGTTCATTTAATTCAGTATAGACTGAAACTTCAGTGATGGCTGTAAGCCGCTCTCGACCCGCCGTTGGATGCGCTTCCCCAACGTTCACGTTGACTTGACAGGACCGGCCCGGTCGTCTAAACACCCGTCTTCTTGGGGGGCGTGAATACACGCCATGCCGCTGCTGAGGGGGGATCCTCGGTGCGGGGGAATGCGAAGAAGGAGCTTGGCATGAGCAGGGAGACATCTGAAGCGAGACGACGTTCCACGCGCGCGCCGCAGGGCGAGTCGCGAACAAGCGGCGAGACGAGGGCTCTCGCACGCCGCCTCCGCAAATCGGCGATTGCGCTCGCCGGCGCCATCTTCGTGCTGGCGATGACCGTCTCCGCCAGCTCGGCGATGGCGGAAAGCACCACCTTCACGGCGACCGAGAGGGTCCCCGTGCCGCCCGCCTCGCACTTCGCGGGCGCCGGCGGCGGCGACGGCTGGGCGGTCGCGCTTTCCGAAACGGCCGTGTACAACGTCTTCCACCATCAGGGTTATCTCGGCGTGAGCTGCCATCTTCAGACGAACGCGCAGCGCTGCTGGTCCTCGCGCGAATACGACGTGATCACGGAACCGGTCACGAAAGAGGGCTTCTACACCTCGGGCCAGCCGGGCCTGGACCTCGACAACCACACGGGCAAGCTGTACGTCTACGCCACCAGGTCGGATGGCACCGCAGGCGTCGTCTGCATCGACACCACCCAGCCCGAAAGCGACGAAGACCCGTTCTGTGGGTTCACCGAACTGACCGGCAAAGGCGAAGGCCAGCTGGTGGGCGGCATCAGCGGCACCAGCGACCCGATGCTGATCGGGACGCACTTCTACGCCTTCAGCTACCAGAACGCCGTCGGGCAGGAAGGCGCCAAGAACGCGCTGCTGTGCTTCGACGTCAGCACCGGCGAAGCGTGCCTGGGACAGCCCTACCACGTGGCGTTGCCCAGCGGCGACGTCAGCGACGGCGGCTTTCCCTCGCCCGCCACTGCCACGATCGCAGGCAAGGCGATCATCCCCATCAGCATCGAAGGCACGAGCTATCTGACCTGCTTCGACGACGCCACCAGCAGCACCTGCGCGGGCGCCTGGCCGGTGAAGCTCAACTTCAGCTACGCGAGCTCGAACGGAGCGCCCTTCCCGCTGCTGGACGCCACCGGCAAGACGATCGGCCTGTGCCTGCCGAGCGGCAGCGACCCGTGCTTCACGCTCGAAGGCAATGAAACAGCGACGCCCGCGGGGATGCCAGCGGTGGTCCAGGCCTCGGACCCCTGGAACGGACCGGGTCTCGTGCTCGGCCCCAGGGTGTACCTCCCCAACGGCAACGTCGAACACGTGGAGTGCTTCGACTACTCCACCGACGCCAGCTGCACGAACTTCCCGAAGGGCCCGTTCACCGGGCTGGGCTACCTCTACACGGTCAACCCCGATCCGCAACGCCCGACCTGCATCTGGATCAACGCCGACAACGGCGCCGACCAGATCCAGAACTTCGACGCCTACACCGGCGAAGCGTGCGGACAGGGCACGATCCGCGTGCTCGCCTCGCAGTTCGTGGTGCCCCAGCCCCAGTGCACGCCGGCGGAATACATCTCGCTGCAGGTGCTGAGGCCGGAACGCAGCACCTACACCACCGGCACGCTCGAATTCGACAACGGCGACGCCGAATCGATCGGGCTGCCGGCGATCGAACTCGACGGGACCGGCTCGGCCAGCCTCACCCACCTGGAACTGAACACGCCCACCGGCCTGCCGCAGTTCCTGTTCACGCTCACCGGCGAGGCCAACGAAATCGGCGAAGTCGAACTCAAGCTGACGTGGCGGGGCGAATACGACGCCACCTGCATCGGCGAAAAAACCGAAGCCGAAGAACCGAAACCGCCGGCGCAACCGCAACCCAAACAAGAAACCACGACGACGACCACCACCACGACCACCACGAGCACGCCGCCGGCCAAAGCCGAAGTGGCCGCGTTCGGCGAAGCCCACCTGGCCAGCCACGAGGCATGCGTGGCCAGCAACGGCTACACGGCGTCGGTGACCGGGAGCCTGATCTCCTCGGTCACGTTCACGCTCAACGGCCACAAGGTCGCGAAGGTCACCAAAGCCAACGCGCACGGCAGGTACGCCGCGCACATCAAGGTGCCCACCGGACACAAGTCGAAGCTCGTGATCCATGTGGTCTACAGCGCGTTGAGCAAAACGCACACCGCCACGATCACCAAGACGCTGGCCAGGTGCGCAGCGCACCACCACCGCAGCATGCCGCGCTTCACCGGCTGAGGCGCTGACGGGCCGAGCGGGCGAGCGACGCGGACAAACCGCGCCGCTCGCCCCGGCAGGCCTGGGAAGATGACGCTGTGATCGACCCCAAGCGACCGCTCGTGCTCGCAGGCGCAGCGCTGGCGCTCGGCCTCGCCGCGCCCGCCGCCGCGGCGGCCGAGGGCAGCGGCGGGGCGCCGGCGCCCGAAGCCGCCTCGCCGGGTACCACCTCGCCCGAACCCGTGGGCGCGCCCGCTCCGGCCACGGCTCCGGGCTCGCAGCCGGCCCCGGCCTCGACCCCGCCCGGCGCCGGCGCGCCGGCGCCCGCGCCGCCGGGCGCCGCAGCGCCCGTCGCTCAGCGCCTTTCCAACGAAACCACCTTCACCACCTGGGCGCACCCGGCGCAGCCGCAGTGGATCCATGCGCGCCCGCGCGCGAGCTCCCGGCGCCTCGCGCGCGTGCACCTCGAAACCGAGGAAGGCTTTCCCGAGGTGTACCTGCTGCTGGCCAGCCGCACCGGCCTAGGGGCACAGACCTGGATCGAGCTGCGCATCCCAGGGCGCCCCAACGGACGCGTCGGCTGGGTGCGTCGCAGCGCGCTCGGCGCTTTCCACGTGACCCACTGGGCGATCGTGATCAACCTCGGCAAGCGGCGCCTGACCGCCTCCTACGACGCTCGCGTCAGGCTGGTGGCGCCGGTCGGGGTGGGCAAGCCCAGCACGCCCACGCCTCCCGGGCGCTTCTGGATCCGCGAGCGCTTCCGCATCGCCAACCGCAGCAACCCGTACTGGCCCTACGCCTTCGGCACCTCCGACTACTCCACGCTCAGCGAATGGCCGGGAGGCGGCGTGGTCGGCATCCACGGCCCCTATGGCGAACCCGGCAAGATCCCCGGCGACCCCTCGCACGGCTGCATCCGCATGCTCGACCGCGGCGTTGCCTGGCTGGGCGCGCACATCACGCTCGGCACGCCGGTGCACATCGTCGAGTAGCCGGCGTGGCCGCCACGGTCACCACGCTCGACCCGGTGCAGATCGTGGAGCAGCGGCGTGGACGCCACGGGCCCGCCCGGAGCGCAACGCCGCCGGCGCGCCTCGCCGCGCCTCGCGGCGCGCACGATCAGCGCGCCGAGCAGGCGCTCAGCGCCGATTCGCCCGCCGGCACCGCCACGGTGGCCGTGCCTTCGCTCGAGGCGCTCGCCGCCGGCGCGCCGCCGAGCGTGACCTCGCTGCCGGCCCGCAGCTGCAGCAGCGTGAGCGCGGTGGCGCCGTCGCTCGAGACCGTGATCGTGGCGCACTTCAGCTTCGCTTCGGCGGTCCTCACCGCCACCGCCGCCACGTTGGTGAGCCCCAGCGCGAGCGTTTGACGTGCGCGCGGGCGCGCGCCCGCGCTCCAGGTCAGCGAGTCCGTCACCGCCGGCGTTGGCCCGTCGGCCACGCCGGTGTGGTGTTCGACCGTGTGCTGCGGTTCGCGCAGCGCTGCCGAGGAGGCGCTCACGCTGGCCAGCGCGCCCGGCGCGGAGTCGCGCGCCTGCAGCCCGGCGATCCAGTAGTCGCCGCCGGGGCCGACGCCGAGCGCGCTCGACACCACGTCTGGGTACCAGCTGAACGTGAACGAGCCGGGGTCCTGCTCCCGTTCCAGGTGCTCGAGCTGGGAGGTCGCCGGCGTGAAGTCGTTCTGCACGGCGAACACCAGGTGGTCCTCCGCGGGGTAGAGCACCGCGTAGTAGCGGTAGCCGAGCTCGTTGAACGCCTCGACCTGTTCCAGGCCGCCGGTGAACGGCACCAGCTCGTCGAGCGCGCCGTAGGTCATCACGTAGGGGATCCACTTGGCATTGACCACGAGCGGCGTGGTGTCGCCGTCGCTTTCGCACTGCCCGCCGCTGCCCGCCGCGGTTTCCACGCCTTCGACGAAGCGCTCGCCGCACACCACCGGGCCCTCCAGCGGCATCGCCTCGGCGAACAGGTCGGGGTATTCCAGCGCGAGCTTGTACGAGGCGAAGCCGCCCATCGAGTAGCCGGAGATCACGGTGGTGTCGGGGTTCAGGTCGTAGTCGCTCGCCAGCTGGTGCCACACGTCCCAGAAGTCCACCTGCGCGGCGCCGTAGTACCACTGCCCGTCGCTGAAGCCCTCGGTGGTCGCGCAGATGCTGTCGCGGTCCTGGCACTCCTGTTCGATCTGCGTGGGGGCGTCGCCGCCGTACTGGTTGAGGTTCGCCCCGAGCGAGTGCAGGATCCACGTCAGCGACGTCGGCTTCGGCTTGGACGCGTCGTAGCCGGTAGGCACGTACACCGCGTACGGCTGCACGCGCCCGAGATAGGTGGGTCCGGTGTAGGTGTTGGCGCCTTCGGCTTCCACCACGCCTTCGCCGAGGTTCAGCGGCGTCGCGTACCAGCGGTTGGAGTACCCGGTCGGCTCGGGTTCGGGGGTCTGCTGCCTGGCCGCGAGCCGCGCCCAGTCGACGCTCAGCGAGTACTTCGCCACGTTGCCCGTCGCGAGCGTGTTGGCCTGGTCGCTTTCCATCCAGTCGTTGCCGCACTCGGCCACCGGCACGTGGTCCTCTTCGCCTTCGGTGCCGAGTTCGCCTTCGAGCGCCGCGGTGAGCGCGCCGGAGGCGGGCAGCGCTTCGGTGGGGCACACCAGCGCCGCCTCCTGCTGGTAGCTGCGGAAGGTGACGTTGTACACGTTCGCCCCGCCGGGCAGGCCGCCGTCCAAGGGTGACACCGTCGCGAATTCGGTGCCTTCGGCGTTGGCCAGGCCGGCGGCCAGCCGCACCTGCCAGCTGCCGCTCACCGCCAGCACGCTCGTGGGGATGCGCACCACGAACGAGTGCGCTTGCATGTTCACCTCGGTGTGCAGGTCGGCGCCCGCGAGCGGCTTGCCGGTGGCTGCTTCCAGCAGCTCGGCGTGCCGGGCGGAGACCACCAGCGCGTACTGGATCCCAGCCGAGCGCACCTGCGCGTTCGCGGGCCACCGTTCGGCGCTCGCCGGGGTCTGCGAGCCGGTGGCGAACGTCCACTCGGCGATCGGCACGTCGGCGTCGGCGAGCGTGTTCCAGTCCACGCGCCAGTACGTCGCTTCGGGCGTGTACCCGACCGCGGCGCGGAAGATGTCGGCGCCGTCGTTGTCGGCGGGGCCCGCCGGGTAGACGAAGCCGCCGTGGACCGGGGCCAGCGAGGAGACTTTCGCGTTCGCCGCGATGCCCACGGGGCTGCCGAGCGGGCCGTGGTCGTCGTAGAGGAAATCGGTCCACAGGCTGGCGCCGCCCGACAGCAGGCCGGTGCCGGACGTGTGCGAGAAGTCGCTCGGGAACGGCCATTCCGCGCTCGACGGCTCCGGCAGCGCGGGTTCGGGCGCGCTCGCCGCGGGCGGCACGCCGGTCGGCAGCCCGGGGATGCCGGGCACGCTGTGCGCGCTCTGGCGGGCCCTGCTCATCGCCGCCGCCCCCGGCGGTGCCAGCGCCGGCAGCGCCAGCGCCGCCGCCAGCAGGCCAGCCCGGCCGGCTCCCCTCAGTGCACCCATGCCCACCTCCCTTGGACCTCGCGCCGTCCCTCCCAGCATTGACGAGATGGTGCTTCCCACGAATGCAACATTTCAAACGTGCTGTCGCAGATGCCGGAAGCAGTTCGATGACGACAGCGGCCGCGTGGCGGTGGTCCGGCGCGTATGGGCCCCCACCGTCGGCGAGGCGCTGCAGGTGATGGTCGACGACCGGCGCACCGATCTCGCGCTCGAGCGGATCGAGCGCGCCGCCGCCGAGGACTGCGAGACCTGGTGGAACGACTGACCCGCGCCGGCCGGCTTGCGGGTCTCAAGTAATCCGGGACCCCGCGCCGATAGGGCTCCATGGCGGCAACGCACAGGCGTTGCAAAGCCCGCCGCGAGCGGGCAACTCGGACGCGAGTGAGCTGCTGTCGGACTTGGCTTTACCCCATTTAGTTCCCTCGAAAACCCGGAGCACCCAATGGACACAGGCGCAAAGCAGGCAGTGAGGCCGCCCGCACCGGAGGTCCTCTCGTTGTGGGAGGAGTACAGGTGTGGTGGGGATGTGCGGGTGCGTGATCGGCTGGTGTTCATGTTCATGCCGATGGTGCGCTACATCGTGTATCGCAAGGTGCGGGAGGTGCCGGCGCAGTGCGAGGTGGAGGAC
>DATJMM010000066.1:0-63459 GCA_035508735.1 Solirubrobacteraceae bacterium
CATCGCCCGTGAGATCGAGGTCGAGGACGTCTTCCAGAACCAGGGCGCCCAGCTCGTCCGCGAGGTCGCCACGGCGACCAACGACGTGGCCGGTGACGGCACCACCACCGCGACCGTGCTCGCTCAGGCGATCGTCCGCCAGGGTCTGAAGAACGTCGCCGCCGGCGCCAACCCGCTTGCTCTGAAGAAGGGCATCGAGCGCGCCGTTGAGGACGTGGTCAAGAACATCGAGACCCAGTCCAAGGAGATCTCCGGCAAGGACCAGATCGCCCGCGTGGCGACGATCTCGGCCGGCGATGAGGAGATCGGCGACGTGATCGCCGACGCCATCGACAAGGTCGGCAAGGACGGCGTGGTCAACGTCGAGGAGGGCCAGACGTTCGGCATGGACCTCGAGTTCACCGAGGGCATGCAGTTCGACAAGGGCTACATCTCGCCCTACATGGTCACCGATCAGGACCGCATGGAGGCGGTGCTCGAGGACCCCTACATCCTGATCGCCAACCAGAAGATCGGCTCGGTGCGCGACGTGCTGCCGGTGCTCGAGGCCGTGATCCAGAGCGGCAAGCCGCTGCTGATCATCGCCGAGGACGTGGAGGGCGAGTCGCTGGCCACGCTGGTCGTCAACAAGCTGCGCGGCACCTTCACCGGCGTGGCCGTCAAGGCGCCGGGCTTCGGCGACCGTCGCAAGCGCATGCTCGAGGACATCGCGATCCTCACCAAGGCCGAGGTGATCACCGAGGAGATGGGGCTGAAGCTGGAGAACACCCAGCTCTCCCAGCTCGGTCGCGCGCGTCGCGTGGTCGTGGCCAAGGACACCACCACGGTGGTCGACGGCGCCGGCGACGCGGAGGCGATCAAGGGCCGCATCAATCAGATCAAAGCCGAAGTCGAGAACACCGACTCGGACTTCGACCGCGAGAAGCTGCAGGAAAGGCTCGCCAAGCTCTCCGGCGGCGTCGCGGTGGTGAAGGTCGGCGCGGCCACCGAGACCGAGATGAAGGAGAAGAAGCACCGCGTCGAGGACGCGCTGCAGGCCACCCGCGCGGCGCTCGAGGAGGGCATCGTGCCGGGCGGCGGCGTCGCGCTGCTGCAGGCCTCCTCGGCGATCAGCCTGGGCGGCGCCAACGGCGCCTCGCCGGACGGGTCCGACGACGAGCGCACCGGCAAGCGCATCGTGCTGCGGGCGCTCGAGGAGCCGCTGCGCCAGCTGGCCGAGAACGCCGGCCTGGAGGGTTCGGTGGTGGTAAACGACGTGCGCAAGGCCAAGAAAGGCCAGGGGCTGAACGCCGCCACCAACGAGATCGTCGATCTCGTCGCCGAGGGCATCATCGACCCGGCGATGGTCACGCGCTCGGCGCTGCAGAACGCCGCCTCGATCGCCAAGAACATCCTCACCACCGAGGCCATCGTCGCCGAGGTGCCGGAGAAGGAAGGCGCGGGGGCCGGCGGCGGCATGCCGGACATGAGTGGGATGATGTAGGCAGGCGCGCGCGGACGCTGGCATTGCAGGCCGCCCGCTTCGAGCGCCGGCCGCGGCACACAGGCGCCGCACAGGGCCAGCGAAGCTCAAAGAGAGGGCCCGGCATCGCCGCCGGGCCCTCTGCGTGGCGGTGGGAGCGCCGGGAGCGCCGCTATTCGATGATCAGACCTGCGCCTCCACCCTGTTTTTCCTCTTTCCATTCGCCGATCATTGCGCCGTCAGTGCCGTTCAGAGCGCCGCAGTTCGTCGCCGTGTAGCTCATTCCGGTGAAATTACCTAACATTTCGATGCCGGTTCGCGGTCCGAAGTTTAAAGCTTCCACTCCGCTCGCCTGAATCTGTTCGCCGTAAACTACTTCACAGTTGTTCATCTGTAACACCGTGATCGTGCACCCGGGCCCCGCGATGTGCAGCGCGCCGATGTAGGTGCGCTGCAGGACTCCGCCTAAGTGCATGTTGAAGAAGATAAGACCACAGCCCGCCGCGACCGTAACCGTGCTCGTGCCGCATTCGGAAACTGCCAAAGTCAGCCTTATCCACTGCGTCGGCGCGCCGATGGCCCCCGACGTGAGCGTCGCCGTTTTGCATTTCGCGCGCTGCGCCCCACCCGCTTTGAATTCCAGTTCAGCGCCGGTGATTCGTCCTTCGACTGTGACCGGGTAGGTCCCGGTCGGCTGTCTGAAGAACAACGCTGGGGTTTTCATGAGCACCCACGGAAGTTCTTTGAGAGCTTCGCTGAGCGCCAGCGCCTCCGTGAGTTCCCATTCGGCGGATTTTTCACCAAATTTGAGTTTCGATTCTTTTTCTTCCGCATGGCAGACGAGCTGATGCGAGATTGTGGCCGCTTCGAATTCCGCCAAGGTGCACAGCTTTTCGCCGGTCACTTTGTAGGTGCCCGCCGCCCCGCACGTGTGGCCGCTCTTGCTGGTGATCGTAACTGACTCGAATTCGGTTCCGCTCGCGGGCGCGAGCGTGACATCGGTGGCTTCTTCGGCCGAGCTGAAAGTGCCCTTGAGTTCTTTCGTCGCCAGCGGTTCTTTGATTGCGCAGGATTCTTCGCTGGTTGTGTCTCTGCAGCTTTCGAACGCGATGGCAAGTTTTAAAATTTCTGTGCCTTTTTTGGCTTCCGGCGCGGTGAACCGCCCCGTCGCTGCCGCTCTTTCGCACTCGATCGACGCGAGCCCGGAGGCGGCGAGCCTGGCCGTCGTGCCCGTCGCTTTGCTGCCGGTGTAGCTGGCTGTTTCTTCGACCGACAGCAGGCCTTCCCCTTGGGTTTTTTCGATGCAGACAGTGAAGACTTCCGGTTCACATTCTTTTGTTGGTTCTGCGTATGCCGCCACCGAGACGATCGCGCTCACCACGAGCGCCATCACCACGCATGACAGGATTAAGCCGGCTTTTACCATCTCTTCCCCCCTCTCCCCGGCGGATTGCCAGGGTGCCTTGCTTTCGTCGTCAGTTCACCGCTTGTGCCAGCGGGGTTCCGCGGCACAACCTCCTCCTCGGCTGGCCGGGGAGCAGGCGGGTTCCTTTGTAGCCGCGGCTACAAGCGATTGCAAGCCGGCGGCACCGGAGAGGTGCGCTCGCACCTCGCGACCGGCCGAGGAGGCCCATGGACGGCGATTATCCGTGTTCAGCTAAAACGCTACGGAGAGGGAGACAACGGAGTGCCGATCGGTGGGAAACATCTCGGCGTCGAGGTTGCGCGATCGCGCTCTCAACGACTACCTTGCTGGCGTGCCCGAGCTCGAGGTCCCAAGCGATTGGTACCGCTTCGCCTACCCGCCCTCGATGGCCAAGCTGCCGTGGGCGCAGAAGACCGTCGCCGAAGTCGAGCGCGCGCTCGCGATGTTGCAGCCGCGCGGCGGGGAGCGCATCCTCGACCTCGGCTGCGGCACCGGCCGGCATGCGATCGAGCTCGCCCGCCGCGGCTTCGACGCCGTGGGCGTCGAGCTGCTGGCGGAGAACATCGAGGTGGCGCGCGCGGATGCCCAGGAGGCGGGTCTCGAGCTCGAGTTCGTCGTGGCCGACCTGCGCGAGCTCGACCTCGCGGAGGAGTTCGACATCGTGCTCAGCCTCAACGACGGCGCCATCGGCTACTTCGAGACCGAGGCCGACAACTTGCGCACGTTCGAGGTGATCGCCAAGGCGCTGCGCAGCGGCGGGCAGCACCTGTTGCAGATCGCCAACGTGTTGCACGCCGAAAAGTTCATGCCGATGAAGGGGTGGATCGAGGGCACCGGCGCGCTCGAACTGGTCGACCACCACTGGAACCAGCACACGCGCTGCTGGGAAGGCGTCACCGCCGCGATCCCTGTCGGCGAGGTCTTCGAGGAGCTCGAGTTCATCCCCTTCCGCAAACGCCTCTACTCGGTCGAGGAGCTCACCCGCATCTACGCGTCGTTCGGCATGGAGCTCGCCGGTGTCTTCCGCGGCAATGGGCGCCCCGGCAAGCCGCGCAACACGCAGTACGAGATCTTCGTCACCGCGCGCAAGCTGTAGCGGGGCCGGCCGGGCCGGCCCGGCGTTCTCCGCGGGCGCTGTCTCCCACTTCGCAGCGCGGTCCAGGGCCCGAAATCACCGCCGTTGCGCGCGATCCGCGAGCCGCAGGCATGAGTCCGTCGCCGGCGCCCGGCCAGGCTGTTGACAGCCAAGGCGGCTGATGCGAGCTTCGCGTCATGCGCTCGCCCACGACGACGCCTGCTCCCGCGCGCGCCCGGGCGCTACCGTCCGGGCGCGGCGCGCTCTCGCCCGCACGACCCGGCGGCCAAGGCGCCGCGCACGGCACCCGCCAGGTGGAGCTCACGCGCGTCGCCTGGACCCCGCGCTTCGAGGTCGGCCTCGAGGAGTGGTCGGCGATCGGGCGGCGCTTCGGCGAGATCGGGCGCTGCAGCCAGTGGTGGCTCGGCGACTGGATCCGTTACGGCAACCAGCGCTTCGGCGAGCGCTACACGCGCGCCGCCAAGCTCACCGGCTACGACGCGCAGTCGCTCATGAACATGGTCTACGTGGCCTCGCGCTTCGAGATCTCCCGACGTCGGGAGAACCTGTCGTGGAGCCACCACGCCACGCTCGCGGCGCTCGAGCCGGAGCTGCAGGAGCACTGGCTGCAGCGCATCGTCGCCGAGCGCCTGTCGGTGGCCGATCTGCGCCTGGAGCTGCGCAGCGGCCGGCGCGCTGTCGCGGGGGCGGCGCCGGGAAGTGGGTCTCAGTCGCCGACCGCGGCGCCGGCGGGCGAGCTCGTCTGCCCCACGTGCGGGGCGCGCGTGCCGGTGTCGCCCTCCGAGCGGACGGACGCGCCGCCGCCCCCCGGCCCCGACGCTCCCTCTTCCTTCCCCGGCCCCGACGCTCCGGCCGGCGGGCGCGGCTGATCGCCGCCTGTGCCGCTGCGCCGGCGCTCCTCGGGGCTGCGCCGGCGGCGGACCACCACCGGCGCCTCATCGCCGGGCGCGAACGACACCGAGCTGCGCGTCGGGCGCTGCACGCCGCCCGTCGGCGCCGCCGCCAGCTCGACCTGCTCGATCACCGCGCGGATCACGTGGCGCATCTCCAGCGGCGCGAACGTGGCGGCCACGCAGCGGCGCACGCCCGAGCCGAACGGCAGCC
Source organism: Solirubrobacteraceae bacterium (assembly GCA_035508735.1). GTDB lineage: Bacteria > Actinomycetota > Thermoleophilia > Solirubrobacterales > Solirubrobacteraceae > Palsa-744. Next base: position 5,089 of record DATJMM010000066.1, read on the forward strand.
ACGCGTAGTTCTCGGCCGTGCGCTCGCCCTTCCCCGCGCCGGGGCGATGCGCGGACGATGCCAGGAAGCGCTCGGGCATGAACGCGAACGGGCGCGGATAGATGTCCTCGCGGTGGTGCACCAGGTAGATCGCCGGCGCCACCAGCGTGCCCGCCGGGATCGTGTGCCCGCCGAGCTCCATCGGCTCCACCAGGCCGCGCATCACTACAGGCACCGCCGGCACCAGGCGCAGGATCTCCTTGACCACCGCCTCCGTGTACTCCTCGCCCTCGCCGCCCAGCACCTCCGCCTGCAGGCGCGCCATCTTCTCCGGGTGGCGCAGCAGCCGCTCGAACGTCCACGACAGCGACGTCGCCGTCGGCCCGTCGGAGAGCAGCGTGATCAGTTCGTCGCGCAGCTCCTGGTCGGTCATCGGCCGTCCGCTCTCGTCGTAGGCCTGCTCGAGCATCGAGAGGATGCCCTCGTCCTCTGGGCGCGGCCCCGCCGCCCGGCGGCGTCGCACCTCCTCGAGCAGCGCCGCCTCGACCGGCGCCATCAGCTCGCGGAAGCGCCGGTTGCGCGAGAGCACCTGCGAGCCGAAGGTGGCCAGCAGCGTCAGCCGCGAGGAGTCGTTCAGCCAGTCGGTCAGGCGCTGAAGCAGGGCGCGCAGGTTGTCCATGCGCGGCCCCTCGGTGCTGCCGAAGGTGGCGCGCATCACCACCTCGTTGCTGATCGCCTGCATGCGCGGCCACAGCGCGAACGGCTCGCCCACCGGCCAGCTCGCGATCTGCTCGCGCGCCACCTGCGCCATCATCTCGCCGTAGCCGCGCATGCGCGCGCCGTGGAAGGCCGGCAGCATGAAGCGCCTGTGCGCCATGTGCTCGGGCTCGTCGAGCAGCATCACCGAGCGCTGCCCCAGCAGCGGTACCAGCAGCGGGTTGGCCTCGCCCGCGCCGGCGCGCACGAGCTCGGGTGAGATCGTCAGCACCTTGCCCACGTCGGCGGGGTCACTGAGAAACACCCAGGGACGTCCGCGGCGCACGCGCAGCGTGAACGCGTCGCCGTAGCGGCGACGGCACTTTTCCATGAAGGGAAGCGGGCGCAGCGCCCAACCCAGCGCCTGCAGCGGCTGCGGCATGCGCGGTCCCGGCGGCAGCGCGCCGGCGTCGTCCGCGCGCGTGGACGAAGGCGTGCGATATCCCATGGCAGGCCTTATCATGGCCTTCGCAGCCCGACTACGCAAACTGTGCCGTCCTACGGTGCCAGTGGAAGCGTTCGGGCAGGCGTTCGGATCACCCGCACCAGTGCCGTAATCGGTTTAACGGGCCAGCCTTAAGAGCTGGAGATCCGGGTTCGAGCCCCGGCTGGTGCATTGGCAACCGCAATCGCCCAGGACACGTCGACGGCCTCGGCCTGGAACCTATTCGACTATTTCGAGCAGGTCGAAGGCAGCGGCGCGCGCGGAGCGGCCGGCAGCAGAGCGCCGCTGGCGGGCGGCAGGGTCCCGCCGGCGCCGAGCGAGCCAGGGGCGCCGTTCGCCGCGCGCGCGCCGCGCCGCCCCAGCCGCGACTTCGACTTGATGCTCACGCCGCGCCGGCGCGACTGGCAGCGGGACCGGGAGTCGCTGCAGGCGCTCGACCGGCTCGCGCGCGAGCCGTGGGTACAGGCGCTCGAACGCAGGAGCGATCGCGTCAACGTGCGCCTCAGCGATCGCTGGGTCGAGGGCGTCGGCTCGGCGCTCGAGGCCGGCGGCGGCGACGAAGCGGCGCTCGCCGAGCTCGCCCGCGCGCAACGCTTCGCGGTCCAGTTCTGGGACCCCAACGCCACCAAGGCGCTGCACGTGGGGCACCTGCGCAACCTCGCGATCGGCAACGCGCTGGCCGCGGCGCTCGCCCAGGCCGGCGGCGAGGTCGAGCGGCGCAGCCTCATCTCCGACGCCGGGCGCAGCATGGGTGAGGCGATGGCGGGGGTCGTGCGCAGCGGCCGGCACGCGCAGTCCTGGCCCGACGGCGACCAGAAGAGCGATCACTTCGTGGGCGTCTGCTACGCCCAGTACGTGGCCGCCGGCAGCATGCTGAACGGCTACGGCTCCGAGGAGCCCGGCGACTCGCTCTCGCGCGAACTGCAGGTTCGCGACGACGCCGCCGACGAGCTGCTCAAGCGCGTGATGCAGGGCGACGCCGAGGCCCTCGAGCTGTGGTTCAAGACGCGCGCGTGGGTGATCTCCGGGCAGCGCACCACGCTCGCGCACCTGGGCATCGCCTTCGACCGCGTGTTCTTCGAGTCGGACTTCCTCGAGGACGGCACGCGCATGGCCGAGCGCGGCCTGCGCGAGGGCAAGCTCGAGCGCCGGCTCGACGGCGTCGTCGTCTATCCCACCGACGTCGAGGACCTGGAGGAAATGGCGCTCGTGCGGCCCGACGGCGTCAGCACCCAGCACCTGCGGGCCGTCTCCTACTGGCTCAACGCCCCGGACCTCGAGGACGTGATCTCGCTGCAGGTGTGCGGCACCGAGTGGGTGTCGCACTCGGTCTGCATCAACAAGCTGATGAGCGACATGAAAGCGCTCAAACCGGCTGGCAACGGCCGCGGCGTGCACCCCATGCACGACATCTTCCACGGCATGGTCTCGCGCCAGAAGCGCGCGGTGGCCTCGAGCGCCGAGGGGGCGCTGCTGATCGACGACCTGATCGACGAGCTCGACGCGCGCATCGACGCCGAGGCGGCGCTGCGCGAGGTGCGCCGCGCGCATCCCTTCCCCGAACGGATCCCCGCGCAGGTGGTGCTCGGCTACTACCTGCCCTACCCGGCCGTGCCAGCGGTCGACTTCGAGCCGGAGCGGCTGCTGCGCGAGCGCGAGAGCCTCGGCTGGCAGCTCGTGCGGGCGCGCGCGCGCCGGGCGTCGCGCGGCGAGCAGGCGAGCCACGGCGGCCGCCCGGCCGAGGATCCCGACTACCGCTTCGCGGTAGTGCAGTCCGAGCTCTACCGGCGCCACCTGCGCCTGGCGATCGAACGCTTCGACGTGACGCCGCTGGCGCTCTACCTGCGGCATCTCGCGCGCTGGTATCTGGAGAGCGAGCCGAGCGCGCACGTGCAGAGCGTGGTGCACACGCTGCTGGACCGCAGCGCGCGCGGGCTGGGGCTGGAGGCCGGACGATGACCACGCTGCTGGTGGACAACTACGACTCCTACACCTACAACGTCTTCCACCTGCTGGCCGGCGTGAGCGGCGAGGAGCCGATCGTGGTGCACAACGACATGGTCTCCTGGCGCGCGCTCTCGCGCTGGGACTTCGACGCGATCGTGCTCTCGCCGGGACCCGGGCACCCGGCGCGCTGGCACGACTTCGGGGTGTGCGCCGACATCCTGCGCTCGAGCGAGGCCCCCGTGCTCGGGATCTGCCTCGGCCATCAGGGTCTGGGACACGTCCTGAAGGGCTGGGTGACGAGCGCGCCGATGGCCATGCACGGGCGTCTCAGCGAGGTCAAGCACGACGGCGCGGGGCTGTTCGAGGGCATCCCGCAGGACTTCTCGGTGGTGCGTTATCACTCGCTGGCGGTGAGCGGCTCGATGGGCCCGGAGGGCCGGATCACGGCCTGGACCGACGATGGCGTGGTGATGGGCATCGAACACACCCGGCGTCCCCTGTGGGGGGTGCAGTTCCACCCCGAGTCGATCTCCACCGAGCACGGCCACCGGCTGGTCGAGAACTTCTACCGGCTCGCGCGCGAGCGCCGGCCGCCGCGGCGGCCCGGTCGCCAGGCGCCGCTGGTGCCGCCGCGGCGCTGCCGCCGGCGTGCCCCCGAGTACTCGCCGGTGAGCCTGCGGGTGCGCGCGCTCGAGGGCGAGCCCGACACCGAGCGGCTGTTCGAGCGGCTGTTCGGCGCCTGCGGGCACGCCTTCTGGCTCGACAGCGCCGACGCGCCCACCCAGCTCGCGCGCCGCTCCTACATGGGCGCGAGCCTGGGCCGCAATCGTGCGGTGCTCGAATACGACGTCAACCAGGGCGTGGTCACCCGCCACTCGGCCGCCGGCAGCGAGACCGAGCAGGCGTCGATCTTCGACGTGCTCGAGCGCGAGACGCAGGCCTGGGCCCTCCGGGGCCCCGGCGAGTTGCCCGCGGGGCTCGTGGGCGGCTACGTCGGGTACCTCGGCTACGAGTGCAAGGCCGACTGCGGCTCCTCGAACGTCCACGTCTCCGACATGCCCGACGCGGTGATGATGCTCGCCAATCGCCTGGTGGCGGTCGACCACGTCAACCATCGCACCACGCTGCTGGCCGTCTGCGACGGAGACGAGCAGGACGCCGAACGCTGGCTCGAGGAGGCGGAGCGGGAGGCCCGGCTCCTGCTCGCCGCGCCAGCTGTGGAGGAGGAGGAGCTCGAGGCCGGCGCGGAGCCGCCGGAGCAGCCCGTGGTGTTCCGCTGCGGGCGCGGGCGCAGGCAGTATCTCGAGGACATCGCCCGCTGCCAGGCGGCGCTCGCCGCCGGCGAGTCCTACGAGGTGTGCCTGACCGATCAGATCCATGCCGATGCCAGCCCGGAGCCGTGGCTGCTCTACCGGCTGCTGCGCCGGCGCAACCCCGCCCCCTTCGCCGCCTACCTGAAGCTGGGAGACCGCGCCGTGCTCAGCTCCTCGCCCGAGCGCTTCCTGTCCGTCGGGCGCGACCGCGCGGTCCAGGCCCGGCCGATCAAGGGCACCGCGCCGCGTGCGCCTGGGGACCCTGCGCGCGACGAGCAGGCGCGCGCTGGCCTGCTCGACGACGAAAAGACGTTCGCAGAGCACCTGATGATCGTCGACCTGCTGCGCAACGACCTCGGGCGCGTGTGCGAGGTCGACAGCGTGCGCGTGCCGGGGCTGATGGTGGTGGAGAGCTATGCCACGGTGCACCAGCTGATCTCCACCGTCACGGGCGCGCTCGAGGCTGGCAGCAGCGGCGTCGAGTGCGTGCGCGCGTGCTTCCCCGGCGGCTCGATGACGGGCGCGCCGAAGCTGCGCACGATGGAGATCATCGACGACATCGAGCGCGAGGCGCGGGGCGTCTACTCCGGTGCGCTCGGTTACTTCGGCTTCGACGGAAGCGTCGACCTGTCGATCGTGATCCGCACGATCGTGATGCGACCCGGCGCCACCACGATCGGGGCCGGGGGCGCGATCGTGATCCAGTCCGACCCCGAGGAGGAGTTCGACGAGCTGCTGCTGAAGGCGCGCGCGCCGATGGCCACGATCGCGCTGGCTGCGACCGGCAGCGACGATCCGGCCTCATGGTCGGTCGAGCTCGAGCCGGAGCTGCAGGCGACGGCGCGATGAGCGGCGAGCTCGACGCGGCGGCGACAGCGGTCTCGCGGGACGCGGGCTGGGCGGGCGGCGGCGCAGCCGCGGCTCGTCGCTGGCACGTGCGCCCCGCGCGCCCCGAGGACGCGAGCGTCGTGGCCGAGGCTGTGCGCGAGCTGCTGCTGGAGCTGGGGGGCGCTCCCCCGGCACAGCAGGCGATGAGCGGGGCGGCCGGCGAGCTCATCTCCGATCCAGGGCTGGGGGCCGTGCTGGTGGCGGACGCGGGAGGCGAGCTCGTGGGCGTGCTGGCCGCCAGCTGGCAGGTGGCCGTGCACGCCCCCGGCAGATACGCGCTGATCCAGGACCTGTGGGTCGATCCCGCTTGGCGCAACCATGCGATCGGACGCGAGCTGCTCGACGCGCTGTTCGCGCTCGCGCGCGAACGGGGCTGCCGGCGAGTGGAGGTCGGGCTGCCGCGGGAGAGCTTCGCGCGCTTCGCCGCCACCGAGGGCTTCTACCTGGCGAACGGATTCGAGCCCAACGGACCGCGCATGCGGAGGGCGATAGCTTGAGCGCGATGGTGATGGTGGAGCAGCACGAACGCTCGCGCGCGCTGCAGCCGTGGCTGCTGGCGCGCGACGGCTCGGTGCTCGACGGCCAGGATCACGACAGGCGGCTGGTCGAGCTCGGCGCCGGCCTGTCGCGGCACCCCGGCGTGCGCGCCGCCGAGCCGCGGGTGAGCGCCGAGCGCTTGCAGCGCACGCTGACGGCTCTGCACGAGCCCGATTATGTGAACGCGATCGCGCGCGTGGCCGGCGAGGAGCCGGCCCTGATGTCGCAGTTCGCCGCGCCGGGGATGGCGCCCGACACGCCGGTGTGCGAAAGCGTGGCCGTGGCCGCCTTCGAGGGCGTGCGCACGGCGATCGCTGCTGCCGACAGGGTTCTCGCCGGCGAGCGCTTCGCATATGCGATGTGCAGGCCTCCAGGGCACCACGCCGGTCCAAGCTGGCTGGGGGGCTGCTGCTATTTCAACAACGCCGCGGCGGCGGCCCACGTGCTGCGCGAAGGCGGTCTGCGCCCGGTGGCGATCATCGACCTGGACATCCACTACCCGAACGGCACCGCCGCGATCGTCGCACGCTCATCGGATACGACGCTCTGCTCGCTTCACTCCTGGCCGGTCGTCAACGTCGCGGCGCAGACCGCGCATCCTCCGGGCGAGCGCGAGCTGCTGTTCGAGTTCCGCGAGCCGCCGGCCGCGGATCGGTATCTCGAGGCGGTCGAGCAGGCGATCGCGCGGCTGGCGTCCTCGGCGCAGGCGATTGTGCTCTCGCTCGGATACGACACGGTCGCGGGAGACCCGCACGGGAGCTGGAGCTTCGAGCCCGCCATCTTCCTCGCCATCGGCGAGCGGCTCGCCGCTTCGGCGCTGCCGGTCTGCATCGTGCAGGAGGGCGGATACGCGCTCGGCACGCTCGCCCAGTGCGCGTTCGCCTTCGCGGAGGGGCTGTTGGGCCAGGAGGAGACGCGATGAGCTCCGGTCTCGAGCCGTATCGCCGGCGCCTGGACGAGCTCGACGAGCGGATCGTGGCCCTGCTGGGCGAGCGCTTCGCGGTCTGCCGCGAGATCGCGCTCCACAAGCACGAGCACGAAATCCCGATGATGCAGCCCGGGCGCGTCGAGGCGGTGCGCTCGCGCTATCTGCGCCGTGGCGAGGACGTGTCGCTGCCGGCCGACTTCACGGCCGCGCTGTTCGAGCTGCTGATCGGTGCGACCTGCAAGATGGAGGACGAGCTGATGGCCGGTCGCGACTCCGTCGCCGGCGACAGCGCGGTGGGCGCGCGCGAGGCGCGCTCCGGGGGCGCTTCGTGAGCTCCGAGCTTCCCGCGCCGACCTTCATCACGCTCGGCCCGCGGGGGACCTGCCACGAGAACGCCCTGCTTCGCTATCTCGAGTTCCAGGGGATCGAAGACGCACGCATCGACCTGGTGGAAGACCTGCTGGGCGCGATCGGACGCGTCCGCGAGGAGCCCAACACGTTCCTCGTGCAGTGCAGCGCGCACGTGCAGGTGCATCTGGTGACCGAGCGCTTCCACACGGAGGTGTTCGTCATCGACACCTTCATCTACCCCACTAAGGAGCTCTCGCTCCTGGTGCGCAGCGACCGGCCCGCTCCCAAGAGCCTCGGCATCGTCTCCGCCACCAGGGGCTACCTCGACCTCACGCGCTGGCAGACGATCATCGACGAGCCGTCCAAGCCCGTGGTGGCGCGTCACCTGCTGGCGGGAGACTACGACGCGGGGCTCACCCATCTGCACTATGCGCGCGAACACCCGCAGCTGCTGCGTGTCGAGGAGGTCTACGGCGCGGTCGACACCACCTGGGTGGTCTACGGCGCGCGCAAGCGCTTCCGCGGCGAGGTGATCGGCCAGCGGGCGCCGTGGCTGTTCACCGATGCGCCGGCCATCGCCCTCTCGCGCACCTGAGCCTCGCCCGGGGCATCCGCGAAGGCGTCGCTTCAGCCGAATCTCTCCTCAGTAATAAACTGCAGTTGGCGCGCGCGAATCGCGCCATGTAGCGTTGCCTCACAGCACAAACTCGGTGGGTTCCAACGCGCCGGCGCGTGGGGCTCCCCGGCGCATCGGTGCGTGCGGTCACCGGATTGGCGAACCGGTGCGCGTGCTGGCTTCTGTCAGCAGCAACGAGGAAAGTGGTGTTTCTATGTCAGGGAAGAGAAAGCGCTGGACAGTCGCTCTGATGGCGCTCGCGGCGTGCGTGACGGCGATGGCCGTGGCCTCGCCGGCGTTCGCCAAGGAACCGACCGGAAAATACTCGATCTTCAAGCAGTGCCCGCGGTTCACAACCGGCGTGAACCTGTGCCTCTATTCGCAGACCACGTCCGGAGAAGTGAAGCTCAACAAACAGACGGTGCCGATCACGAAAACGATCACGCTGCAGGGTGGCATCGCGCTCAACGAAGAAACCTTCGAAGAGAGCTTCGTGGGCGCGCTCAACGGCGAAACGCTCGTGAAGACCGGCGAGAACGTCCCGGGTGGGCTCTCCGGCCTGGTCAACTGCACCGAAATCACCGGAAGCGGGATCCTCGAATTCCTCGCTCGCGAAGCTTGCAAACTGGTGTTCGAAAACAAAACGACCGGCGTCGAAGCCGTGACCGAACTGGCGAAGCCGGCGAGCGAAATCCAGATCAACACTTTCAACCTGGAATCGGCTGAAGGTACGGCACTGACGCTCCCAATCAAGGTGAAACTTGAAAACACGTTGCTTGGCAGCGAATGCTACATCGGCTCGAGCTCGAAACCGATCTACCTGACGCTGACGACCGGCACGACAAAACCGGCGGAACCGAACAAACCGATCAAAGGCAAAATCGGCAAAATCAGCGCCGAAGATGAATTCAATTTCATCGAACTAAAGGAAAACACGCTCGTCAGCAACGAATTCTCGGCGCCTGAAGCGACCGGTTGCGGCGGCGCCTTCTCGGCCCTGATCGACCCGCTGGTCAACAGCAAAATCGGTCTCCCCTCGCCAGATGGCTACAACACCGCCATCCAGAACAACACGATCAGGGAGGCCACCACGGAAGGCGTCATCGAAAGCGAAAAATAGGAGCAAACGCGCAGGTCATCGCTGAGCATCGCACGACTGCGCATCTCAGCAGCACAGTACAATGGGGCCCGCCTGCAGGCGGGCCCCAGCCTATCCAGTGCTCGACCACCCACCTTCGCGTATTCCGGTAATCCGCACGGGGCACCCGACCGCCCGGCATCGTGAACCGGAAGTAGAAAACAAAGGTTGTGCCGCAGTGGCGCGCCGCACTAGCGTCGTGATCTGTGCGGTGCTTGCTCAGCGAGCACGACGGGGGTGGGCTTCGGGCCCAAGCTTTCGATCAGGGCAGCCTCGCTCCTGCTGGTCGCACGGAGATCAAAAGGCTACAGAAAGAAAGTGGTGATTCTATGAAAAGCGGTAGGCGCATGCTCGCCGTCGGCGCAACGATGGTGGCGGTGATCGCAGCGATGACTGTCGCTTCGCCGGCGTTTGCGAAAGAACCGACCGGTAAATACTCGGTGTTCAAGCAGTGCCCCCGGTTCACGACTGGTGTGAACCTGTGTCTGTACTCGCAGACCACGAGCGGCGAAGTGAAGCTCAACAAACAGACGGTGCCAATCACGAAAACGATCACGCTGCAGGGCGGGATCGCGCTCAACGAAGAAACCTTCGAAGAGAAGTTCGTGGGCGCGCTGAACGGTCAGACGCTCTCCAAAACCGGCGAGAACGTCCCCGGCGGCCTGCTCGACCTGGTGAACTGCACGGAAATCACGGGCAACGGGATCCTCGAATTCCTCGCCCGCGAAGCGTGCAAAGCGGTGTTCGAAAACAAAACGACCGGCGTCGAAGCAGTGACCGAACTGGCCAAGCCGGCGAGCGAAATCCAGATCAACACGTTCAACCTGGAATCGGGCGAAGGCACGGCGCTTACTCTACCGATCAAGGTCAAACTGGAAAACACGCTGCTTGGCAGCGAATGCTACATCGGCTCGAGCTCGAAACCGATCGACCTGACGCTGACGACGGGTACGACGAAACCGGCCAAACCGAATGAACCGATCAAAGGCAAAATCGGCAAAATCAGCGCCGAAGACGAATTCAACTTCCTCGAAATCACGGGGAACCAGCTGGTCAGCAACGAATTCTCAGCGCCTGAAGCGTCGGGTTGCGGCGGCATCTTCTCCTTCCTGATCGACCCCCTGGTCGACAGCAAACTGGGGCTGCCTTCGCCCGATGGCTACAACACGGCCATCCAGAACAACACGATCAAGGAGGCCACCACCGAAGGCGTCATCGCAAGCGAATGACGCGAGCATGAGACGCACGCCGTAGGGGTGCGCTCGTAGAGACACACAGCAGTACGCAGGACGTATGGGAGCCCGCCCACCGGCGGGCTCCCGTCGTTGGTTGCCGGTGGCCGATCACACTCTGCCTCAGCGGACGAGCAGGCGGGAGGTGGAGTCGAAAACAAAGCTTGCGACAGACCGTGGCATCTGTCTAATGTGGTATGGGAGTGCGGGAGTTTGCTGAATAGGCGCATGAAGACCGGACGGTCGGGGGCTAGATCTCGCTCGTGATCGCCGGCAACGCCGTGCGCAGTGCCCGCACTGACATAACGTGAACTAGACGAAAGTGACGGTTCTATGAATATGCGCAGTAGAAGCATCCTCGCTGTCGTCGTCGCACTGGTCGCGTCGCTGGCGGCGCTGTCCCTGGCCTCGCAGGCCCTGGCGAAGTCGCCGAGTGGAAAATACGCGGTGTTCAAGCAGTGTCCGCGGTTCACCTCGGGCGTGAACCTGTGCCTGTACTCGCAGACCACGAGCGGCGAAGTGACCCTGGACAAACAAGCGGTGCCGATCACGAACACGATCACGCTGCAGGGCGGCATCGCGCTCAACGAAGAAACGTTTGAAGAGAAGTTCGTGGGCGCGCTCAACGGAGAAACGCTCTCGAAAACCCCGCAGAAAGTGCCAGGCGGGCTGCTCGGACTCGTCAAATGCAACGAAATCACCGGTTCGGGCTTCTTCGAAGTGAAAGCGCGGCTCGAATGCGAATTCTACTTCGAAAACTTCTTCACCGGCGTAAACGCGGTGACGGAACTCGCGAAGCCGGCGAGCGAAATCAAAATCAGCACGTTCAACCTGGAATCGGGCGAAGAAACGGCATTGACGTTGCCGGTGAAGGTGCATCTCGAAAACGTCTTCCTCGGACCCTCCTGTTACATCGGCTCGAGCTCGAAACCGATTGAGTTGACACTGACGACGGGAGCGACGCACCCGTCGCCGCCGAACACCTCGATCAAAGGCAAAATCGGCAAAATCAGCGCCGAAGACGAATTCAACTTCCTCGAAATCACGGGAAACCAGCTGGTCAGCAACGAATTCTCAGCGCCTGAAGCGTCGGGGTGCGGCGGCCTCTTCGCGCTGTTCATAGATCCGCTGATCAACAGCAAACTGGGTCTGCCCTCGCCGGACGGCTACAACACGGCGATCCAGAACAACACGATCAGGGAGGCCACCACCGAAGGCGTCATTGCAAGCGAATAAGCACCCCCTAGGGGGGATGCGATGACGTAACAGCGGGGATCGCGCCCGCTCCGCGTCATGCGACGTGCTCGAAAGGGGTCCGCAGCCCGCGGGCCCCTTTCGCCTATCGGGAGAAGCTGTGAAAGCACGGTATGGTCGGAGACACGCCTTGCCGTGAGCGAAGCACGGTGCATATGCTCGCCTGCGGGGCGCTGAGCGGGAGGAACACGGCCTGAATGAAGGCGACGCTCATGTTGGTGGCGAGACTGTTCACCCTGGCGGCGTCGCGGTGTCATTCACAAGACGAAAGCAACGAGGTGGCCATGCTAAGCAAGAGTGCTGTCGGAGTGCTCGGAGCTCGCCGGCGACGGTTGGGTGGAGCCCTGGGCGTAGCGCTGCTGTGCAGCGCGATCGTCGCAACGTCGGCGTGGGCGTCGGGCCCAACCGGCAAATACGCAGTGTTCAATCAGTGCCCGCGCTTCACAGCGGGCGTCAACCTGTGCCTCTACAGTCAGACCACGAGCGGAGAAGTCACGCTCAACAAACAGACGGTGCCGATCAAGAACACGATCACGCTGCAGGGCGGGATCGCGCTGAACGAAGAAACCTTCGAAGAGCAGTTCGTCGGTGCGCTCAACGGCGAAACGCTGTCGCGGACGCCCCAGAAAGTGCCGGGCGGCCTGCTCGACATCATCAAGTGCGAAGAAATCAAAGGCGAAGGCTGGTGGGAACGCGAACTGCGCGCGTTGTGCGAAGACATCTTCGAAAACGAATGGACGGGCATCAAGGCGGTCACCGAACTGGCGAAGCCCGCCAGCGAAATCCAGATAAGCACGTTCAACCTGGAATCGGGTGAAGGCACCGCATTGACGTTGCCGGTGAAGGTCAGGTTGGAAAACAAGCTGCTGGGCGAAGAATGCTACATCGGCTCGAGCGCGAAACCGATCGAGCTGACGCTGACGACGGGCACGACGCATCCGGAACCGCCAAATAGCCCGATCAAAGGCAAAATCGGGAAAATCAGCGCCGAAGACGAATTCAACTTCCTGGAAATCACCGGGAACCAGCTGGTGAGCAACGAATTCGCGGCACCGGAAGCGAGCGGCTGTGGCGGAGGCTTCGCTTTCCTGGTCGACCCGATCATCGACGCCAAACTCGGGATTCCCTCGGCGGACGGCCACAACACGGCGATTGAGAACAACACGATCCGGGAGGCCACCACCGAAGGCGTCATCGAAAGCGAATAACAGGGGAGACGGTCGCGATTGGCGTGGTGAGGCCGGCCGCGACAATCTCGGAGGGGTCCGCGCTTGCCGCGGGCCCCTCCGCATCGCTGGTGATGCGAGCGGCGCGTCAGGCCGCTTCGGCGTCGTGGACGGAGCGCGGCCCGTGCCCCACGTACTTGGCGGTGGGGCGGATCAGCTTGCCCTCGCGCTTCTGCTCGAGGATGTGGGCGGACCAGCCGGCCACGCGGGCGCAGGTGAACATCGGCGTGAACAGGTCCGGTGGGACCTCCGCCAAGTCCAGGATCACGGCCGACCAGAACTCGACGTTGGTGGCCAGGACGCGATCTGGCCTGCGCGCCTGCAGCTCAGCCAGCGCGGCCTTCTCCAGCGCCTCGGCGGCGTCGAAGCGGGGTGAGCCGAGTTCCCGGCAAGTGCGTCGCAGCACCCGCGCCCGCGGGTCTTCCGCGCGGTAGATGCGGTGTCCGAAGCCCATCAGGCGCTCGCCCCTGTCGAGCGCGGCTGCCACCCATCGCTCGGCGTCCCCTGTCTGTTCGACTTCCTCGAGCACTTTCAGGACTCGCGAGGGGGCGCCGCCGTGGAGCGGCCCGGACAGCGCGCCGACCGCGGAGGAGAGCGCGGCGGCGCAGTCGGCGCCGGTGGAGGCGACCACGCGCGCGGTGAAGGGAGAGGCGTTCATGCCGTGCTCGGCCGCGGAGATCCAGTAGGCGTCGATCGCCTTGGCGTGGTCGGGATTGGCCTCGCCCCGCCAGCGAATCAGGAAGCGTTCGGGGATGGTGCGTCCCTGGTCGATCTCCTCCTGCGGCACCGGCGGCTGGCCCGTGTCCCGCGCCGACTGCGCCACGAACGAGAGCGCCATCACCGACGCACGGGCGAGGTTGTCCCGCGCCTCCTCGTCGCTGATGTCGATCAGCTGCCCAAAGCCCCACTCCGGCGCGAGCATCGCAAGCGCGGACTGCACGTCGACGCGATGGTCCCCCGAGCGCACGGTCAGCGCGTGCGGTTCGGCCGGCGGCAAGCCGGGCTTGAAGCGCCCGTCCACGAGCAGCCCCCAGACCTGCTCGTACGGGACCGCGCCCACCAGTTCCTCGATGTCGACGCCGCGGTAGCGCAGCGCGCCGCCTTCTTTGTCGGGCTCCGCGATCTCGGTGGCGAAGGCGATCACGCCTTCCAGTCCCGACTGGACCTCCGGTGCTGATTGAACCGCGCTCATAACACTCGCTTTCTGGGCTCGATGGTTTCACGGGCCGCGCTCGCCCGCTGCCTTTGTGGGCAGACGCACATCGTCGCAGGAAATGCCGGCCGGACGGCAGGTCGGGCTCAGCCCGCGCCCAGCACCGCCGCGAGCCTCTGCGGGGAGACGCCCAGCGCTTCGGCGTCCGCCGCGCCGCGCGCCGAGATCATCGAGCTCTCCATCAGCTCCGCCTCGTCCCACGTGGCGAACGCGCCAGCGCCCGCCACCCGCTCGAGCGCGCGCAGGCTGCGCGAGACGATCGGTGTCGGCACGTGCACCAGCGGGCGCCTGCGGTTCGACGAGCGCAGGAGCGTGCGCACGATCTCCGAGTGGCTGAGCGTTTCGGGTCCGGCGAGCTCATAGCGCGTCGCGGGCGCTTCCACCTCCCCCTGCAGTGCGGCCATCACACACCCCGCAACGTCGTCGGCCCAGATCGGCTGGAACGTCGCGCGCCCGCGCCCGGAGACCGGCATCGCGGGCAGCCACGCCATGCGTTCGAGCAGCGTCAGCCAAGCATCGCCGGGCGCGTAGACGATCGAGGGCGCGAACACGATCGAGCTCGTGGCGGTCTCGCCCACGGCCTGCTCGGCCAGCGCCTTGGCCCGCAGGAAACGCGTGCGGTGGTGCGTGGAGGCGCCGAGCGCCGAGAAGAACACGAAGCGCTCCACGCCCTGGCGCTCCGCGGCCTCGACCATCCGCCAGGTGGCGATGCCGCCCAGCTCCTCGATCGACCCGCGCGGCTGGTCGCGGATCGAGGCGGCCAGGTGCACGACCGTGTGCACGCCGCGCAGCGCGTTGCGAAACGACGGCGGGTCGGAGAGGTCCCCCAGCGCGATCTGCACGCGCACCCGTTGAGCGCCGAGGCGGCGCGGATCGCGCACCAGACAGCGCACCTGCATGCCTCGGGCGAGCAGGCGCGGCAGCAGCGCCGAGCCCACCAGGCCGGTCGCGCCGGTCAGCAGAACCAGCATGGTTCGTACAATATGCTCTCGCGTCGGCGAGCCAGCAGGTGGCCGGCGGCCGTCCCAAGCAAACCCCACCAGAAGGAAGCCAATGGCCTACGTGATCGCCGAGCCCTGCATCGGCACCAAGGACAACTCTTGCGTTGAGGTCTGTCCTGTCGACTGCATCCACCCGACGCCCGACGAGCCCGGATACGACGCCGCCGAGATGCTCTACATCGACCCCGAGGAGTGCATCGACTGCGACGCGTGCGTCGAGGCCTGCCCCGTGGACGCCTGCTTCGCCGAGGACCAGCTCCCCGAGGAGTGGCAGAAGTACGCGCAGATGAACGCGGACTACTTCGCCAACAGCCGCTAGCGAGCGCCCGGACGCGCTTGGGCCGGCGCTCAGGCGCGCTTGTAGGAGAAGGACAGCTCGCCCTCGACTTCGGCGGTGTGGATCACCTGGTCGAGCAGCTGTTCGGGGTTGAAGCCCGACTTGGCGGGGATGCGACGCGGCAGGGGGTCCACCAGCAGCGTGTACGTGCCGGTCTTGCCCTTGCGCGGGCACAGCGAGTAGCCCGCCCGGCCGAAGCGGTTGCGCCCCACCACAGCGCCGTGCGGCAGGCGTCCGGCGCTCAGCGAGCGGGCCTTGGCGGGAATCCCCGCCACCGCCCAGCTCGCGTATTCCGATCCGTTTTCGAGGCTCACGACGAACAGGTCGATCTCGGCGGTGTTGCTCGGCACCTTGCCCCAGCTGACCGGCGGCGAGGCGTCGGCGCCGTCGCAGGTGTAGCGGCGCGGTATCGTTCTCGCCCCCGCAACGCCGTGCAGCACCGAGATGTGCACCGCCAGATTCACGTTGGGGACTTTTTCGGTCGATTCGGCGCTGGTGGCGGCCTGCGAGGCGGTGCTGCTCACGTCGGCCGTCTGGGTGGCCGTGGTGGGGTGTGAGCCGGAGCCACCGCAGGCTGCCAGCGCCAGCGCTGCCAGCAGCGCCCCCGTCGAGGCCGCCTTCGATCGCCATCCGCCCCGCATGTCCAAAGCTCCTTGGTCGTGTTGCCGACGATGCTCCTTGTCCAGGGCGACCTTCTCAGATCGTCTCACCGGGGCCAAGCGAATCAGAGAAACGTTTCTGTTTGGCCAGCCCCGCCCACCGTGCCCGCTGTGCTCGCCTCGGCCGCCTCGAGCGCCGGGTAATCGCGGTGCAGGACGTCGAGCACCGGAACGCTGGGCAGCGCCCGCGAGAGCGCGGCGCGCAGCTCGCGGGAGTCGAAGCGGTGCGACCGCGGCGCGAGCGGGTTGACCGTCAGCGCCTTCAGCTCGGTGGCGTTCAGGGCGCGCAGATTGACGCCCTGACGCGCGAACCACGCCGGGCCGCGCTTCCACAGGAACACCCGGGTGGGATCCGACACCACCACCGTCAGCTCGCGGCGGCGGCGCTTGAGCGGGTGCACGAGGGCGAGCAGGAACCGCTCTGGCAGGGCGCCTGCGACGAGCAGCCAGTTCGCATCCGGGCTCGCGTCGAGCTGGCCGGCCACCTCCTCCGCCTCGGCCGTGAGCACGAAGCGGCGGGGCAGCGGCCGGGCCGCCAGCTCCGCGTTCGCGAGCATGCTCTCGCCCGGCGCGCCGGCGCACAGGTCCCGCAAGCGCTCCCGAACGGGCTGCTCGGCGCACGGAGGTGGCAGCCGGACGAGCTCGACCGCGTCGCGCGTCCGCGCCACCACCTGCTCCAGGTCCGCATCGAGGATCGCGCCGGTGGCCATCAAGAGCCCGTCCGCCACGTCGGGCGAGGACGCCGCGCGCCGGTCGATGGCGCCGTCGATCAGGACTTGCTCGGCGCCGTGGGCGAGCATCGCGTCGGCGACCGCACGCACGTCGGCGGCGGCACTCGGGCCGGCCACTTCGATCGCGCCGGCGGAGCGCAGGCGCGCCACCAGCACGCGGCCGAGCGGCGTGCGCACCCCCGCGTCCTCGAGCGGCTCGTTGGGGAGCCCGCTCGCCCGCAGCAGGCCGTCGGTCGTGGCCACCAGGCTGCCGGCGGCGAGCTCGACGCGCGGCTTCTCGATGCGCGCGTCGAGCGCGTCGCGCTCCTCGCCGTCGCGCCCGACAGAGGTCACGCCCACGCGCCGGTCACGCTGGTCGAGCTCGCGCAGCAGCGCGTTGAGGGCGACCGTCTTGCCCGTGTTCTTGGCGAGGCCCACGAGCGCGAGCCGCTGCGTGGAGGCGGTGAGCTCGCCCAGCGTGGGCACGTCAGGCGAGCGCCGATGCGGCCCGCGCGGCCAGCTCGCGCACGATGTAGGTGGCGAGGTGCTGCGGTTCGGTGCCCTTGGAGAAGCCCGCGTCGTAGCCGAGCTCCTTGGCCAGCTCGTCGGTCACGCGCGGCCCGCCGCAGGCGAGGATCGTCTGTCCGCGTCGGCCCTCCGCCTCGACCATCTCCACCAGCTCGGTCAGGTTGTGCACGTGCAGGTTCTGCTGGGTGACCGTCTGGGAGACGAGGATCGCGTCCGCGCCAACCTCGATCGCCTTCGCCACCAGCACGCTGTTGGGGACCTGGCTGCCGAGGTTATGCGTCTCGAAGCAGCGGTAGCCCTCGAGGCCGTGGTGGCCGTGATAGCCCTTGAGGTTGAGCATCGCGTCGATGCCCACGCTGTGCGTGTCCGAGCCGGTGCTGGCCCCCACCACCACCACGCGCCGGCCGAGGTGCGTCTGCGCGAAGTACTCGACCTCGTCCTCGCTCATGTACTCGATGTCGAAGCCCGTGTCCTGGAGCGAGGCGAAGTCGACGCTCTGCGCGCAGCGTCCGTACATCACGAAGTACGTGTAGCCCTCGGTGAGCCGCTCGTAGTGGACCACCTCGGGCTCCTCGAAGCCCATCTTCGCGGCCAGCTCGAGCGCCGCGCGGCGCGCGGCCAGCGAGAAGGGGACCGGCAGCGTGAAGCTCAGCTGCACGAGCCCGTCGCCGCGGTGGTCGGCGTAGGGCTTGACCGCCTGCAGATCCACCTCATGCATGGCTCGCCTCGCGCATCTGCTCGACGACCGGGTTGAAGTAGCCCTCCTCCCCCTGCGAGGACGACGCGACGGCCACGATGCCGTCGATGCCGCGGCCCTCGTCCTCGCGGCGGCTGACATCGCCGAAGGTGCCCTGCGCGATCGCGGCGAACAGGCCCTCCTCGGCGATCCGCTCGAGGATCTCGCGCGCGCCGTCCAGCACCAGCCGCGCGCGCGTCTGGACGATGCCGCCGCGCTTGAACTCGATCTCCTCGCCCAGGTCCTTGGCCGCGTTGAACACGTAGTCGACGTTCTGCAGCCCCAGCACGCGGTCGTGGATGTGGGGGGTGAAGATGCCCTCGGTGGGCACGCCGATCGTCTGTATGCCCTGCCCGGTCGCGACCGTGACCAGGTTGAAGAGCGTGTCGGCGGCGTGCGTGCGGAACAGGTTGCCGTCCATGTGGCGCGTGGGCGGCATGTACTTGACGGGGCAGTCGGGGAACAGCTCGCGCGTGAGCTGCGCCTGCGCCCACTCGTACAGCAGCCCATTGGTGACCGGCACGTCGATCTCGAAGGCGTCGCCGAGCGCGATCTGCGCGTCCGGCACGCCGGAGGTGCGCGCGAGCTCGTAGTTGACGAACTGGGAGGCGGTCACCGAGGGCGCCGCCTCGATCGCGTCGGCGGTGCGCAGGTAGTTGTCCTCGCCGGTGTTGATGACCACGCCGAAGTAGCCGTTGACCATGCGCGAGACGCGCTGGTCGATCAGCCCGCGCAGGACGTTGATGTCGCGGTAGAGGATGCCGTAGAGGGCGTCGTTGACCATGTTGTCGAAGCCCTCGAAGGCGCCCATCACGGCGATCTCCGACATGCACAGCCCCGAGCAGAAGCTGGAGAGGCGGACGTAGCGGCCGTGCCGCTCGGACCACTCGTCCATCGCCTCGCGCATGATCTTGAAGTTGGCCTGGGTGGCGAAGGTGCCGCCGTAGCCCTCGGTGGTGGGGCCGTATGGCACGTAGTCGAGCAGGCTCTGCGCGGTGGAGCGGATGACGGCAACGATGTCGCCGCCGGCCTCCGCCACCGCCTTGGCGTGCACCACGTCCTCGTACACATCGCCGGTGGCGGTGAGCACGTAGCGCAGCGGCGTGGCCGCTTCGCCTAGGCGCTCGCGCATCGCGCGGCGCTCCTCGAAGCGGCGCGAGATCTCGCGCAGCGCCTGCGCGCACGCCTCGCCCACGCGCTCGCGGACGGCCGCCTCCTCCGCGGCCTCGAGCGCGCACAGGTCGAGCTCGCCCGCGTCGACCGCCTCGGCGATCTGCTGCGGGGAGCGCCCGGTCTGCAGCATCGCGTTGCCGATCCAGTGCGCCACCCCGCGAGCGAGCCCGCCGCCGTCGTGGACGTGGTCGACGAGCACGTTGGGCAGCGGCGCCTCGAGCTCGTTGGCCCCGTCCACGCCGAGCAGCCGCGCGACGCTGCGCTCGACCGACACGGTGGTGTGCCCGGCGATGCGCTCGGAGGCCTGCTCGGCGATCTGCCCGGCGGCGTGGCGGCAGGCGGCCACCACGCCGGGGTCGAGGTCGAGCTTCGAGGCGCTCATGCAAGCTCCTTCGGACACCGCCCGGCGGCGCTTGAGATCCGCATGGTCGAGCGGGGCGCGGCGCTCACCTGAGCTCCTTGACGATCGGAAAGGGGATCACCTCGCGCAGCGTGTCGCGTTCGGTGAGGATCATCACCAGGCGGTCGACGCCCATGCCGCCGCCGGCTGTGGGCGAGTAGCCGTACTCGAGCGCGCGCGTGTACTCCTCGTCGTTGGGGTGCGGCACGTCGCCGTCGTCCACCGCGCGGCGCTTGCGCTGGTCGACGAAGCGCTGCCACTCATCCACCGGGTCGTTGAGCTCGGTGTCGCCGGAGACGAGCTCGATGCCGCCGATGACCGCGTCGAAGTGCTCGGCGAGCTCGGGGTAGACCGGGTGGCGCTTGGTGATCGGGAAGGGCTCGAGCGGGAAGTCGAACACGTGCGTCGGCTGGATGATCGTGCTCTCGATCTTCTCCGAGTAGATGTCCGCCACCACGTC
Organism: Solirubrobacteraceae bacterium; assembly: GCA_035508735.1. Classification (GTDB taxonomy): domain Bacteria; phylum Actinomycetota; class Thermoleophilia; order Solirubrobacterales; family Solirubrobacteraceae; genus Palsa-744. The sequence goes on from DATJMM010000066.1 coordinate 24,916, forward strand.
CGCCCAGCTCGCCGCGGGGTCGAGGTCCTCGTCGAGCAGCTCGGCGAGCTGCTCGCGCGATGACTCCATGAAGTCCACGCCGAGGCGCTCGAGGATCAGCTCGCGCATCGTGACGCGCCGCCAGGGCTTGGCCAGATCGACGTCCTCGCCCTTGACCTTGATCGTGGTGCGCCCGAGCGCCGCCTGCGCCACGTCGCGGAACATCTCTTCCGTGACCGTCGCCACGTCGTTGTAGTCGGAGTAGGCGCACATGAACTCGATGATCGTGAACTCGGGCGAGTGCTTGGGGGAGATGCCCTCGTTGCGGAACACCTTGCCCATGTCGTAGACGTTCTCCATGCCGCCGACGATGCAGCGGTTGAGGAACAGCTCCACGGAGATGCGCAGGTACAGCTCGCGGTCGAGCGCGTTGTGGTGGGTGACGAACGGGCGCGAGCCGGCGCCGCCGGCGAGCGATTGCAGCGCTGGCGTTTCCACCTCGACGAAGTTGCGCGCGTTCAGCCACTTGCGGATCTCGAACACGATCTGGTGGCGTTTGAGGAACAGGTCGCGCGTGTCCTGGTTGGCGAGCAGGTCGAGCTCGCGGTAGCGGTAGCGGGTGCCGGTGTCGGCGAGGCCGTGGTGCTTGTCCGGCGGCGGGCGCAGCGCCTTCGTGAGCAGCGTGCACTGCTTCACGGCGAGCGCGAGCTGGCCGCGCTGGGTGACGTACACGCAGCCCTCGATGCCGACGATGTCTCCGATGTCGAGGTTAAGGATGCGGTCGTAGGCCTCCTGCCCGAGCGCGTCGACGCGCACCACCGCCTGGATCGTTCCGGACAGGTCGCGCACGTCGAGGAAGGCGGTCCTGCCGTGGCCGCGGCGGGAGATGATGCGTCCCGCGATCTCGTAGGCGAGCTCGGGGTGCTCGCCGTGCTCGAGTTGCGTCGGCTCCGTCTCCGGCGACGACGCGTGGGCGGCGAGCACCTCGGCGATGCGCGTGCGCGTGTTCCACAGCGTCACCGGTGGGTAGGGGTCGATCCCTTCCTCGCGCAGCCGCTCCATCTTGGCGCGGCGGGCGTCGAGTTCCTGGCGCTCGTCGCTGGCCGCCGGCGCGGGCATGGCGCCGTCTGATGTGGCTTCGTCGGGCGCAGCGGGCTGCGCCTGCTGGTCCTGAGTGGCCATGTCGAAGACGATACAGGCGCTCAGGCCATCGGCAGCGACATGCCCACGGGTTTGGAGCCGTCGGACTGCGCCGGTGCTGCGGCGGGCGCCGCCTCCACCAGCGGCAGCGTGGGCAGCGCCGTCGGGGCCCGCTCCGGGGCGATCGCGATCACGCCGCGCGCCGCCTGGCGCACGGCCTGCGCGGCGGGGTCGTCGGGGTCCTCGATGACCAGCGGCACGCCGCCGTCTGCCTGCTCGCGCAGGGGCATCGTCAGCGGCACCCTGGCGAGCAGCGGCACGTCGAGCTCGTCGGCGAGCTCCTGGCCGCCGCCGCTGCCGAAGATCTCGTAGCGCTCCCCGGAGGGGGTGGTGAAGGCGGTCATGTTCTCGATCACGCCGCCGATCTCGAGGGCGACCTTGTGCGCCATCTGCGCTGCGCGGCGCGCGACCTTCTGGGCGGTGGGCTGCGGCGTGGTGACGATCAGGAACCGCGCCTGCGGCAGCAGCTGCGCGAGCGTCATCGACACGTCGCCGGTGCCGGGCGGCAGGTCCACGAGCAGGTAGTCGAGCGCGCCCCACTCGACGTCCTGCAGGAACTGCGTGAGCGCCTTGTGCAGCATCGGCCCGCGCCACACCACGGCGGCGTCCTCCTCGACGAAGAAGCCGATCGACATCACCTTCACGCCGTGGCTCGCCAGCGGGATGATCTTGCGCTGCGCGGAGACGTCGGGGCGGGTGGCGCCGAGGCCGTACATGCGCGGGATCGAGTAGCCCCACACGTCGGCGTCGAGCACGCCCACGCGCCTGCCTTCGGCGGTCAGCGCGGCGGCCAGGTTGGCGGTGAGCGTGGACTTGCCCACGCCGCCCTTGCCGGAGCCGATGCACAGCACGTTGGCCACCTGCGCCAGCGCCCCCTCGGGCAGGCTGCCGCGGCCGAGCTTCTGCTGCAGCGCCGCCTTCTGCGCGTCGTCGAGCACGTCGAAGTACACGTTCACGTGCGTGACGCCGTCCAGCGCTGCCACCGCCGAGGTCACCGACGTCTGGAAGTGGCCGCGGATCGGGCAGCCTGGGGTGGTGAGGGAGACGGTCACGTCGACCACGCCGTTGGCGCCGATGTCGATCGAGCGCACCATGTCGAGCTCCACGATCGAGCGGCGCAGCTCGGGGTCGATCACGGCCTCGAGCGCCGCACGGATCTGCGATCGGTCGGTCACGCCCTCATTCTGGCAAACCCGCCGCCGCGCCCCGGCCCCGTGCGCGACGGCGGGGTCAAGGGGCCTCCGACTCGAGCCGGGGCAGCGCGCTCAGCAGCCCGCGCGCGAGGCTCTCATCGCCCGAGAAGCGCAGGCGGCCGAAGTCGGCCGCGGGGCCGAGCGCGGCGATCCACGACGGCATGTCGCCGGCGACGGTGGCGCTCGCGGCCGGCGGGGGCTCGCATGCCCCGCCGGCCGGCGGCGTGCTCGCGTCGAAGCCGTTCTGCTCGGCGTGCTCGACCGGGATGGTGACGAGGCGGCCGTGACACACGCGGTAGCGGACGCGCTCCCGGCCGGCGTCGCCATCGACCAGCGCCTCGAGTGTCGCGTGCTCGGGCAGGCCGGCATGCTCCTCGAGCAGCTCGGGAAGCATCCGCAGCAGCGCGGCCACGTCGATCTGCTCCCACTCGCCCGGCTCGGACCAGCGGTTGCGCATGCCCCAGCGCGCGAGCATGCCCGCGATTGCGAGCAGCTCGCGACCGGCGTCGGTGAGCTCGAGCTCCACCCGGGGCGGCATCTCGCGATAGCGCGTGCGCGTCACCAGCTCCAGCTCGACCATCTGCTGCAGGTGGCGCTCGAGCACCCCCGTGCTGACGCCCGGGAGTCGTCGTTGCAACTGCGTCAGGCGCATCCGCGCGGGCGCGAGCGCCAGCACGATCAGCAGCGTCCAGCGGTCGCCGGTCGCCGCGAGCGCCCGCGCGAGCGGCGTCCAGGCTCTGTGCACGCGTGGTTTCTGGCCCTGCTGCCCAACCCCCGTCTGCAGCATGCAGTCAGATTAGTTCAGCTTATTGGGATTTACTAGAGCGGCAGCGCTTCGTTCGCGGAATTGTCTCCCATCCCCTAGGAATGTTCGAATGCTGACAAGCATGTCCGCGTCGGCGCGGGGTGCGCTCACCCTAGCTCGCACAAGCATGAAAATGACCCGCGGGCGGTGGGGGCCGCCCGCGGGTCGAGGGAGGAGAGGGTGCTACTACTGCCGGCGGGATATGAGGCCGGCAGACTGTCCCGCGGCGGCCCTCTCCAGGCCGGGCGGGGGAAGCTCTTGTCTCAGACCAGGCTGAGGATGCGCTCCTGCACTTCCTTGGCGAGGTCGCTGCCGCCCTTGGCGATCGCGTCGCGGCGCTCTTCGAGGTCGCTGACGGTGCCGTTGACGGTGCTCTCGAGCTTGCGGCGGCGCTGGCGCAGTTCGCGCTCGACGCGCACGCGCGCTTTGCGCACCTCGCGCTCGAAGCGGCTGCGCGCGGTGTTGGCACGCCGTTCGAAGCGGCGCAGCTGCGCCTGCGTCTTGGACGGGGAGGAGTACGTCGAGAGCGTGTCGGTGACGCTCTCGACCACGCGGTCGCGGGCCAGCAGCGCGGCGCCGACGGGGATCAGCACGGCGCGCTCGGCGTAGTCGCCGAGCACCTCGGCGGTCTCGCGCGTGGCGGTCTGCGCCTGCCTGACGGTGGACTCGGCCTGATGGGCGGCGCGGGTGCGGGCTCCCTTGGCGTGCGCTGCCTTGGCCTGGGTGGTGCCGGCTTTGCTCGCTTTCGTGGCTTTGGCGGCGCCGCTGCGTTTGGCGGTCGCTTTGGCGCGCGGCCTGGAGGCTTTGGGGGATGCGGTTGTTGCCGTTGGCATGTGTGGATCTCCTTCTCGCCCTCACGGGTCGCGAGGCGGGGCTGTTCAAGACGGTGTTGCCGCTGCTCTCAGCGGCCGAACACTTGTTTGTACCCCCGATCGACGAGATCGTTACACGAAGATCGTAGCAGCTCATGAAATCCCCGTAACCACGGGACGGGAGAGTCGGTTAGCTTGTAACAGGAGGAACGTGCGTTCGTCCTGGGGGAGGCGCCGCCTGGCCGCCGTTCTCGCCGGCGACGCGCTCGACCCACAGCGCCGGGCGCTCGAGCTCGGCGGCGCTCGGCAGCGTCTCCGGGCCGCGCCAGGCGAGCGCGAGGCCCTCGCGCCCGCGCGCCTGCACGACGGCGTCGCAGAAGCGCCGGCCCTGCTCGTACTGGCGCAGCTTCAGCTCGAGCCCGAGCAGCCGCTCGAGCACGCGCCAGGGAAGGCCGCGGTGCTCGCGCCTGCGCGTCATGGCCGCGCGCAGCCGCGGCAGGCTGGGCAGCACCTCGGCGCCGACGGCGTCCATGGTGTGCTCGGCGTGCCCCTCGATCAGCGACATGGCGGCCTGCATGCGCTCGACGAGCGCCCAGCGGTCCTCGCCTAGCGTGAGCCGCAGCAGCTCGCCGCGTCGCGCGCGCTCGAGCATCACGCGCAGCTCCGTGGTGTCGGGCATGTCCGGCAGCCGGTCGCTCAGGCTCGAGAGGTCCGGCACCCAGCGCCCGTGACCCGAGCGCCCGCCGGCGCCGTCCTCCTCGTCGGCCGCGCTGTCGCCGCGCCCCATGAGCGTGACCTGCAGTCCCTCGATCAGCTCCCGCAGCAACCCGCCCAGGTGCTCGCGCAGCCACGGCGCCCCCGAGAACTGCACCGCGTGCGTGATCTCGTGGATGCTGACCCACAGCACCAGCTCGTCGCGGTCGACGCCGAGCGTGCGCGCGGCCTGCGCGAGGTTGGGCGCGAGCAGCAGCAGGCGCGGGGGGGTGGTGGCGTCGAGCAGCGCCAGGTCGTACTGGCCGAGCACGCGCTGGGAGAGCACGCCGGCGAGCGCGCCGACCTGGGCGCCGAGCAGCAGCCCGGAGGCGGAGCGCAGCGGGCCGGCGAACGGACCGCCTCCCTGCTTCAGGCCGTCGGTGAGCGGCGCGAGCATGGGGCGCATCGAGTGCAGGTTGGCGGCGATCCAGCCGGGGCGGTCGACGAGCTCGAGGTGGGGCAGCTCGCCCTGCACGGTGAGCCCGCTGTAGTCGCCGACGCGGCCGGCGAACTGGCGTACGAGCGGCTCGACGGCGGCGGCGCGCACGCCGCCGAACGGCGGCGAGCCGGCGACGAGCTCGCCGATGCGTTGTGCGGTGCGCCAGTCGACGATGTCCATCTCGGTCCAGCGTAGCCGCGGCGCTCGCGCGCGCCGCCGCGGCGCGCGTATCCTGGGACCGTGACAGCTCAAGACACCGCGCGGGCGCCGGCGCCGCGGGCGCGCGAGCGCCCGGCTCCCGAGCCGGGGCAGAGCGCGGTGCCCGCGGGCGCGTTCCTGAAGCGCGCGGAGGTGCGCGACGTACTGGCGTGGATGCGCCTGCTGGCGGACCCGCAGGACGCGGTGGCGGTGGTGCGCGCGCTGGCGCGCCCGCCGGTGGAGCTGCGCCAGACGGAGATCGCGCGCGTGCTGCAGGTGGCGCGCCGGCGGAGCGCGTTGGGCGCCGCGGGCAGGCAGAGCCTGGTGGCGGGGCTGGCTGCGGCGACAGAGTCGCCGCAGGTGCCGCTGGAGGCGCGCGAGCGCATCCGGCGCTTCGTGGCGCTGCACGCGGCGGCGGCGGCGGAGCTCGACGCGCTGGCCCCGGACGAGTTCCTGGCGAGCCTGATCGAGCGCGTGGGCGCCGGCGGGCGCTCGCTGCTGGCGGGGGAGGGCGCGAGCGCAGGCCGCAGTGGCCTGACCCGCCTGCAGGCGCTGGCCGACGAGTTCGCGCGCGCGAACCCGGCGGCGGATGCGCGCGCGCTGGCGCGCCACCTCGCGACGGTGACACCGGCGGAGGCGGCCGGCCCCTCCGAGCAGGCCGATCCCACCGAGCGGCCCCCGCCGGAGGAGCCGCTGCAGGCGGCGCTGGCGTCGCTGCGCGAGCAGGTGCTGGACAGCGTGGCGCGCATCGGCTCGCGCCTGGGCGAGCTGCGCCTGGACACTGACCTGGACGTGGCGCACGGCGTGGTGCGCTACCTGGAGCTCTTGAAGGTCTCGGCGCTCCTGCAGCGCCCGCCGGGCCAGAGCCTCGAGGAGGCGCTGGCGGACCTCGACGCGAGGCTGGCGGCGGCGGCGACGCCGCTGCAGCGCGAGATCCTCGAGACCTCCACGCTCGACCGCTCGCTGGGTGCGCGGGACGTCTATGAGGAGGAGGCGATCTCCTTGGGCGGCCACGGCGACGGCGGATCGCCGAGCGCGACGGCCTCCCGCGCGCAGCGCTCGCTGGTGCCGTTCCTGCCGCGCCGCGGCAACGGCCTGGCGCTGTCGGCCTCGGACGTGCACACCTACCGCAGCTGCCCGCTGCGCTACAAGTACGCGCGCGTGCTGCGCATCCCGCTGGAGCAGACGCTGAGCCAGCGCTTCGGCATCGTGGTGCACCAGGTGCTGGAGCGCTACCACCGCGAGCGCCTGCAGACGCTGGCGCAGATGCTGTCGCTGCTGGACGCGTGCTGGCGGCGCAGCGGCCTCCCAATGGGGGGAGGCCGCGCAGAGCAGGCGCCAGCCGAGGCGGGGCTGCTGGAGAAGGCGCGCGCGGCGCTTACGCGCTACCACGCGCGCCTGGGGGAGCAGCGCGCGCGCCCGGTGTGGTTCGAGCGCCAGTTCGACTTCCGCCTCGGCCCGCACCACGTGCGCGGGCGCGTGGACCGGGTGGACCGCCTGGAAGGGGTCGCTTGCGGCGCCGGCCCCCCTTCCATCCGCGCCGGCGCCGGCGCGCGCTACGAGCTGATCGACTACAAGACTTCGCGCCCGAAGACGGCCGAGCAGCTCGATCGCGACGTGCAGCTGTCGCTGTACGCGCTGGCGGCGCGCGAGGACTGGGGACTGGAGTGCTCGCAGCAGGCCTACTACTACGTCCTGGACGACCTCAAGGTGCAGGTGGCGGGCGCCGAGCGCGACCTCGAGGCGGTGGAGCGGGCGGTGCTGGAGGTGGGCGAGGGGATCATGGCGCAGGCCTTCGAGCCGACCCCCTCGGCGGCGGTGTGCGCGATGTGCGACTACCGGATCGTGTGCCCGGTGGCGGAGGGCTGAGCGCGCTCAAGCTTCTCGCGACAGGGCCCAGAGGCTCTTGCCTGGTATGCGGAAGCTGAGCGCCGTGGAGAAGCTCGCGGGGCTTTCGAACACGCGCAGTTTGTGCGCGGGCACGGTCCTCAGCACGTGCGCCTGCAGCGGCTGCTGCGCATTCTCGAGCAGGAACGGCTGCTCGCCGTCGACGTAGCGAACGCCGATCACCGGCGCCGGGCAGCGCTCACCCGGCATGTTCCTGATTTCGAGCTTGAAGAAGTAGGTGAGTTCGCCCACCACCGGCCGGTACATGATGCTCCCGCTGGCGTCTAAGCGCCAGGTCCCGGCCAGCGCGTCGGTGTCTAAGCCCGTCGGCATCTGACACCTCTCGCCGAGCGCGCCGCCGAGCGCGCAGCGCTCGAGGTAGATCGTGTTGAGCATGGTGCCGTCTGCCGTCGAAGGACTCGGCTGTAAGATCACGCCGCCGAGGGGGTTGACTTCGTCTTCGTGGCACACGATCGCGATTTCGCCGACCGGCGTGTGGGCCGCGCGCAGCTCCGCCCCGGAGCCATGCATTTCGACCTTCCCTTCGCCGCTGAGCGGAACGAGCGTCGAGCTGGTCCCTTCGGTGGCGCAGATGTTGGTGAAGGCGCCGCCGCGGCATTCCTCGGGGTGCGGCGATGCCGATGCGCCCGCCGCGGAGCTGAGCGCGAGCAGGACGGTCAGAGCCGCCCATCTCACGCACCCGCTGCCGAGTCCGGCTTTGGCTAAGTGGCTGTTCATCGACCGTCGCGCCCGCGCTGTCGCAGGAACCGCTGGAATTCGCTGGCGATGATATCTCCGGAGGGCACCTCCGTGGGCGAGGACTCCTCCTCGCTGTCGGCGGCCTGCTCGAGGCGCTCCACGAACGCCTGGATGTCGGGGTCGCTGCGCACGGCGAGGCCGACCTGGCGTTCGTAGTCGGCGGCAGAGCTCTCGAGCTTGGAGGCGTCGACGGAGACGCCCACCAGCACTTCCACGCGGCGCAGCAGCGCGAGCGCGGCCTTCGGGTTGGACGCGGCCGCCACGTAGTGCGGCACCGCCGCCCACAGGCTCGCCGAGGGCAGCCCCGCCTGCGCGCAGGCGGTGTGCAGCACGCCCACGATTCCGGTGGGCCCCTCGTAGCTCGAGGGCTGCAGGCCGAGACGCTCGAGCAGCGTGGCGTCGGATGCGTGCCCGCTCATCGGCACGGGCCGCGTGTGCGGCACGTCCCCCAGCAGCGCGCCGAGCGTGACCACCGCCTGCACGCCCAGCGCCTCGGCCATGTCGACCAGGTGCGTGCTGAACGTGCGCCAGCGCATCGACGGCTCGGTGCCGAGCACCAGCACCAGGTCGCGCGGGGCGCGGGGCGCGCTCGCCTCGAACACCTCCACCGTCGGCCAGGTGATCTCGCGGCGTTCGTCGCGGTCGAAGCGGATGCAGGGGCGGTTGGCCTGGAAGTCGTAGAACTCCTCGGAGTCGATGCGCGCGAAGCGCTGCGCGCCGAGCGCGGCGGAGAGGAAGGCGACGGCGCTCGAGGCGGCGTCGCCGGCGTCGTTCCAGCCCTTGAAGGCGCACACCATCGCCGGGGCTCTGAGGCCGTCCGGACGGCGGTCCCATATGAAGGGCTGCATCCGAACCACCGTACATCATGAGCCGATGAGCGCCGGCACGAGCCTGCCAGCCGTATCCGCCTCCGCGGGGGACGATCCGGAGCGCACGTCCACGCAGACGATCGCCGGGCTGCGGGCGGGCGATCGGCTCGACGCGGTCTTCGCCTGCACCGGCAAGGAGCGGCAGGTCTCGCGCACGGGCTCCCCCTACCTGAACGTGGAGCTGCGCGACGCCACCGGCACGATCCGCGCGCGCGCCTTCCGCGAGGCCGACCTGCTGGCCGGCCGCTTCGAGCGCGGCGAGATCGTGCGCGTGCGCGGGCGCGTCGAGCGCTTCCGCGACGAGTTGCAGATAGAGCTCAGCACGATCGCGCGCGCCGGCGGGGACGCGGCCGGGGGAGAGCCCGAGCGTTTCCTGCCGACCGCCTACCGCGACCGCGACGAGCTCGAAGGCTTCCTCGAGCATCTCGCGCGCGAGGTCTACGACCCGCCCCTGCAGGCGCTGCTCGAGGCGCTGCTCGGCGACCGCGGGCTGCGCACCGAGATCCGCCGCGCGCCCTGCTCGCTGCCGCTGCCAGCCGGCGCCGCATCCGCCGGGCGCGCAGCCGCGGGGCGCATGCAGCAGAGCCACCACGCCTATCTCGGCGGCCTGCTCGAGCACACCGTCGCCGTCGCCACGATGGCGCTCGAGCTGTGCACGCTGCACCCCCGCCTGGACCGCGACCTGCTGACCTGCGCCGCGATCGTGCACGACCTCGGCAAGACGCGCGAGTTCGACTACGGCGCCGAGATCCGGCGCAGCCGCGAGGGCCGCCTGCTGGGGCACGTGCAGCTGGGGCTGCGCGTGCTCGCCGAGCACGCCCCCGCCACGTTGGCCGGCGAGCGCCGGCTCGCGCTCGAGCACTGCGTGGTGCTCCACCACGGCCCCGAGCCCGCCACCGGACAGCGCTTCGAATCGGCCGAGGCGCTCGCGCTGCACCGCCTCAACGCGCTCGACGCCCAGGTCAAGGGCGCGCTCGAGCACGGTTAAGCGCCTCCGCGGCCTTGCCGATAGAGAACTAGTGATGGGCGATATCGCCACGCCAACCGTTGCCACGCCCGCGGAGGCGCCCGCAGAGCGCCCGCCCGTCCCGCGCTCGCCCACCCCGCCCACGCTCGCCGGCGAGCAGCCCCCGCCGGCGCCTGCGCCCGAGGCCACGGCGCCTGCGAACGAGGCCCCAGCGCCTGCGCCCGAGGCCCCAGCGCCTGCGCCCGCGCCCGCGGTGAGCACCTCGCAGGCGTCGCCCGCTGCCGAGGAGCCCTCCGAGGGCCCACCCGAGAAGGGCGGCGAGCGTCGCGAGAACGGCCCGCGCAAGCCGGTCGGGGCGGAGCAGAAGGGCCTCTACCCGCCGCGGCACCCCGGGCGCTCGCAGCGCATGATCGGCGAGGTCGTCGTCGACCTCGGGCTCGCCGACGCCGAAACCGTCGAGGAGGCCGTCACCGCCGCGCGCGCGCAGGGGCGCCCCACCGGCGTGGTGCTGGTGGAGCGCGGCATCCTCCGCCACGACCAGCTCGCGCGCGTGGTGGCCGAGCGCTTCGGACTGGACTTCGTCGACCTGTCGGTGTTCGACCTCGACATGGGCGCCGTCAACCTGATCGGCTTCCAGGCCGCCAAGCGCTACCAGGCGGTGCCGGTGGGCTTCACCGAGGACGGCGCGCTGCTGCTCGCGATGGCCAACCCCACCAATGTGCTCACGATCGACGACGTCGGCATGATGACCGGCCGGCGCATCAGGCCCGCGGCGGCCTCCGTGGAGGACCTCAACCTGCTGCTCACGCGGCTTGCCCGCATGGACGAGTCGATCGAGGACCTCGTCGACGAGGAGCCCGAGGAGCAGGGCGAGCGCGACGTCTCGCTCGACGACGCCGACGAAGACGCGCCGGTGATCAAGCTCGTGCACTCGCTCGTCGCCCAGGCCGTCCAGCAGGGCGCCTCCGACATCCACGTCAACCCCGAAGAGGGCGACACGCGCGTGCTCTACCGCGTCGACGGCGTGCTCGTGCCTGCCGCCACCGTCAAGCGGCGCATGGCGATGGGCGTCGTCTCGCGCATCAAGATCATGGCCGACCTCGACATCTCCGAGCGGCGCGTGCCCCAGGACGGGCGCTTCGCGCTCAACCTCGAGGGACGGCGCGTGGACATCCGCGTGGTCACGCTGCCGCTGGTCAAGGGCGAGGGCGTGGTCATGCGCATCCTCGACAAAGGCGCCGGCATGCTCGTCGACCCCCAGGACGCGCTCGCCTCGCTCGGCATGGAGGGCAAGGATCGCGAGCGCTTCTCGCGCGCGATCCACCGCCCCAACGGCGCTGTGCTCGTCACCGGCCCCACCGGCTCGGGCAAGTCCACCACCCTGTACGCCGCGCTGCACACGCTCAACGACGGCGAACGCTCGATCCTCACGATCGAGGACCCGGTCGAGCAGCAGATCCCAGGCGTCAAGCAGATGCAGATCGCGCCCAAGGCAGGCGTCACCTTCGACGTGGGCCTGCGCTCGATGCTGCGCGCCGATCCCGACGTGATCATGGTGGGAGAGATACGCGACCGCGAGACCGCCCACATCGCGGTGGAGGCCGCCATGACCGGCCACCTCGTGCTCTCCACGCTGCACACGCGCGACGCCCCCAGCGCGCTCGGGCGGCTGATCGACATGGGCATCGAGCCCTTCCTCGTCTCCTCCGCGGTCGACTGCATCGTCGCCCAGCGCCTCGTGCGCATGCTCTGCCCGCACTGCAAGCGCCGCCAGCAGCTCTCCGAGCACGTGCTGGCCGAGCACGACCTCGCCGGCGCCACCGTGTACGAGCCCGTCGGCTGCTCGCGCTGCAGCGGCTCCGGCTACCGCGGGCGGCTCGCGCTGTACGAGGTCATGACCGTCTCCGAGCGCATCCGCGCGATGATCCTCGAGCGCGCCTCCGTCGACGACATGGTCGCCGTCGCCCAGCAGGAAGGCATGCGCCGCCTGCGCGAGGACGGGCTGGGGCGCGTGCGCGACGGCTCCACCTCGATCGCCGAGATCGAGCGCATGACCTCGAGCCTGCTGTAGGCGCGCCGCCGCTTCGGCGGGGCGCGTCGCAGCCCGCGCGCCCCGCCCGTCGCCGGCGCCCGGGCTACCTCTCGGCGCTCGGAGCCTTGGCCTTGCTCGAGGCCTGCTTGTGCTTCTTCTTGCTCGGCTTCTTCTTGCGCGCCGCCTCGGGTTTGGGGTTCAGGCGGTCATAGCCCGACTGCGCGTCCTTCGGGCAGCCCGCCGGGCGGCCGAGGTCGAAGGGACCCGCGATCGCCTGCGTCACCGCGCCCTTTTCCAGGTACGCGTAGGTCACCGTCAGCAGCGGGTCCACGCGCGGCTCCCTGCACAGCTTCGTGCCGATCGCGAACTGGCCGGCGATCGTCTCGTAGCCTTCCTTGGCGAGGCCCACGCAGTTGAGCGCGTAGCCCGGAACTTCGCCCTGGCAGGAGAACGTGTCGCTCAGGCCCTTGCCGGTGGCGTTCGCGGTCAGCGCCGGCTGGCCCGCGATGCCCGTCAGCGGCACCTGCGCCTGCAGCTGGTAGCCGGTGATCGGCCCGTCGCAGTAGAAGTGGTACTTCACCTGCTGTTCTTCGCTGCCTTCTTCCGGTTCGCCGGCCGCGAGAGCCCCGAGGCAGTTGTAGTTGTTGGGGTTGCTTTCTTCGGCGTGGCCGATCGCGGGGGTCGCCAGCAGCAGGGCGAGGAAGCCCACGATCGCGGCGAGCCACCATGTCGCTTTGCGGTGGGCTGGTTGGAATGCGTGCAACTGGTTCTCCGTTTCGTTGGTCGATGGGTCTGTCATCGCCGCAGGAGCCTTTCGAGCTCCCGTTTCGGCGCGGTCGTGTCGAACGCCGCCGAGGAACTGGCGCCGGCCGCCACGAAGGGTGAGATCAGCAGCGCGCCCGCCGGCGGCTGCGAGGTCAGCGTCGCCGTGCTCGCGCCGTCCGGCAGGCCCGCCTCGCTCGCCGGCGCCGTCGACGCGAACGTCACCACGATCAGGCCGTTTTCCCTGTAGGCCGCCGTCGAGGTGATCGTCGGCAGCGCCGCCGCCAGGAACTCGCTGGCCGCCGTCAGCGCCCCCGGCGTGTCGGGCGCGCAGCTCGCGCTCGTCGCCGCTTCTGCCGGCGCCGTCGCATCGCCGGCGGAGGGGGATGAGGATGCGGAGGGGGATGAGGATGCGGAGGGGGATGCGGATTCGGACAGGGATGCGGATTCGGGGCAGGGCGGCTGCACGATCGTGTCCAGCAGCTGGGGCGGCGTCGAGGCGATCGATGCCGCGTCGCTCGCCAACGCGCTCGCGTCGATCGCCGACCACCGGCCCAGCAGCGTGCCCGCCGGCAGCGCCTGCGTGTCGATGTAGGAGGCCGCCGAGGGCTGTGCCGCCGCTTCCGCGAAGCTCGAGTTGGCGAGCTCGATCAGCCACACCTTCGTCACCGGCTGCAGCTTCGACGCCTTTTCCACGCCGCTGGCGCCCGTCGGGGCGCCGGTGCGCTTGGGCGCGCTCGTCGCCGGGGCCGTGCTCGCCGGCTGCGCTTCCGTTGCGGCGCCAGCTTCGCCGGCCGAGCTCTGCCCGCCGGTGCCGGCGGCGGCGCTCGGGCTCGGCGGCGCGGGCGCCGGCGTGCCTTCGGGGCCGGCGGTCGCCTTCGCCGCGCTCTGGTGCGCGCGGGCCGCGTCTCCCACCAGCGCCGGCAGCAGCGGCAGCAGCCTGCCGAGCGCGAAGGAGGGGCTGGGGGCCGGCCCGATCGCCGCGCCCACCACGATGCCCGCCGCCAGCATCGCCGCCGCCAGCGCCGCCGTGATCCGTGCCGAGGGCGCGCGCGGAGGCGGCGAGGGCGTGCGCGGGGGCGACTTTCGGTGGCTGGGCATGGTGTCGATCGGAATCGGGCGCTTGCTCGCCCGCCGACGGGACGCGGGCTTTGCAGACTATAACAACTTGATCGACTAAATAACTAATCTCGATCAGATTCATCGAGATTCTGCTATGGTCGGCCGCCCGCGTGTCAAACCAACCCGAACGGAGTCCTCCTGCAATGCATCGAATCCGCCGTCTCTCCGCAGCCCTAACGGTCGCCGGCGTGGTCGCCGTCGCCGCTCCCGCGGCCGCCGGCGCCACCTCGCTCGTCACCATCAGCGGCGCCACCTCCTCCTACCCGCTGGTCTCGCTGCTCGCGGCCAAGTACGTCAAGCTGCACCCGCACAAGATCCGCTTCAAGATCGCGCAGGGCGGCACCACCGTCGGCATCAACGACGTCAAAGCAGGCAGCGTCACCATCGCCGACGTCGCCCAGGAACCCACCAGCGCCGACGCCGGCCTCGACTTCTACCCGATCGCCAAGTACGCCATCTGCGTCGTCACCAACAAGGCCAACGCGCTCGCCAACCTCACCTCCGCGCAGGTCAGCGCGATCTTCACCGGCAAGGACAGCAGCTGGAGCCAGATCCCCGGCGCCAGCGCCAGCGGCCCGATCGAAGTGTTCACGCGCACGTCCGTCGCCGGCGTGCTCACCAGCTTCAAGTCGCTGCTGCTCGAAGGCAAGAGCGTCGTCAAAAGCGCCACCGAAGAGGCCACCGAGGGCCTCATGCGACAGGCGCTCGAAAGCGCCCCCGGCGGCATCGGCTTCCTGTCCAACTACCAGGCCGACAAAGGCGGGCTCAACTCCGTCTCCTACAACGGCGTCGCCTGCAACAAGACCACCGCCGCCTCCGGCCAGTACGCCGGCGTGTCGGTGTTCTTCGAGGTCACCAAAGGGCCCGCCAGCGGCGGCGCCGCGGCCTTCATCCACTGGATCGACTCCTCCGGCGCCGCCAGGAAGATCATCGCCAGCCAGTGGGTGCCGATCGGCTGAGCGGCCGACCGAGGCCGACCGCGAGAGGCCCGAGTGCTGGAGAGGCTGAAAAGGCCCTGGCCCGACCACCGCGCCGAGCGTGCGCTCGGCGCGGTGTCGTTGCTCCTCGGCGTCGTCATCGTCGCGATGATCGCCTTCGTCGCCGTGCGCTCGTGGCCGATCTTCCAGCACAACGGCCTGCGCTGGCTCGGCGGCGGCGGCGACTTCGAAGCGGAGATCGCGCGCATGAACGCCGCCACCGCGCACCCCACCGCCGCCGACTACCAGCTGCGCGCCTGGCCGCTCCTCTACGGCACGCTGCTCAGCACCGCCATCGCCGTCGCGCTCGGCATCGCCATCGCCGTGCTCGCCTCGGTCTTCATCGTCGAGCTCGCGCCCAGGCGCCTCAGCCGCGTCGTCATCCCCGTCGTGCGGCTGCTCGCGTCGGTGCCGTCCGTCATCTACGGCCTCATCGGCATCCTCGTGCTGGTGCCGTTCGTCGGCAACCACCTCGTAAGCGAAGGCGACCGCCGCTCGGTGCTCGGCGTCGTGCAGCTCACCGGCGCCGGCCTCGCGCCCACCGTCGCGATCCTCACCGTCATGATCACGCCGATCATGATCGCGCTCGTGTGCGAGGCGCTGGAGGCGGTGCCGCCGTCCTGGAAGGAGGGCGCCGTCGCGCTCGGGCTGAACCCGCTGCGCGCCGTCCGCGCCGTCACGCTGAAGGCGATCCGCCCCGCCATCGTCGCCGCCGCCGTGCTCGCCACCGCGCGCGCGCTCGGCGAGGCCGTCATGATCCAGATGGTCTCCGGCGGCAAGACCTTCGCGCCCAACCTCGACCACGGCGTGCCCGTGTTCCTGTTCGAGCCGCTGCGCACGCTCGCCTCCGCCATCCTCGACTTCCGCGAAGGCATCGGCTCGCCCTCGCTGAAGGCCGCCGTCTACTCCTTCTCGCTGCTGCTGCTGCTGTCCGCCTTCGTGCTGTCCGTCGGCGGCTACCTCGTCAAGCTGCCGCTGCGCCGCCACCAGGCGCGCGCGTGAGCGAGGCCCGCCGATGAGCGCCGTCGCCGTCCGCAGCGGCCGCACCGGCGGCCGGCGCTCCTCGCCCATGAGCTGGCGCTGGAGCGACCGCCTCGCGCTCGCCGCCGCCTGGCTCGCGGGCCTGTCGCTGTGCCTCATCGCCGCCGCCATCGTCCTCTACATGGGCTACCGCGGCATCCAGTACCTGCGTCCCGGCATGATCTTCGAGCGCCCGCAGGCCAGCGCCGACCAGGCCGGCTCCGGCGGCTTCCTCGACCCGCTGCTCGGCACGATCGTGGTGAGCGCGGTCGGCATTGCCATCGCGCTGCCGCTGGCCGTCGCCAGCGCCGTGTGGATCACCGAGTACGGCCACGGCGGGCGTCTCAGCCGAGCGCTCGCGCGCGTCGTCGAGTCGAGCATCGAGATCGTCGCCGGCACCCCCGACATCGTCATCGCCATCTTCGGCCTCGCCGTCTTCCAGCTGCCGCTGCTCGCGCCGCTGTCCTTCCAGGCCGAAGGCGGCGGCGTGTTCGGGCGCTCCTTCATCGCCGCCGGCGCCATGATGTCGCTGCTCGCGCTGCCGCCGCTGTACGCCGCCACCAGGGACGGGCTGCAGGCCGTGCCCGCGCACATGCGCGAGGCCGCCTTCGCGCTCGGCAAGACCCGCATCACCACCGTCCGCCGCGTGCTGATGCCGAGCGTGCGCTCCAACATCGCCACCGGCACCACGCTCGGCATCAGCCGCATCGTCGGCTCCACCGCCATCGTGCTGATCCTGCTCGGCAGCACGCTGCGCATCGAAACCCAGGGCGCCGTCCCCGTCGTCAACCTGCTGCGCGGCACCGGCTCCTCGCTCACCACTTACGTCTATGAAAACTCGCCCGCCGGCGAAGGCGCCGCGCCCGAAAAGGCCTACGCCGCCGCCTTCGTGCTGCTGGTGCTGGTGCTCGCGCTCAACGTCGTCATCGAGCGCCTCGGCAGGGGGCGCAGAGACGTGATAAGCTCAGTAATCTGATTAACAAAGTCATATCGATTGGACCAGTTGCCGATGTATGCCGATGAGATGGTTCTCGACCGATCCAACGCCAGCAGCGCCAAGACGCCCGCGGCGCCCGCGACGGCTGTGACACCCGCGATGCCTGCGGCGCCCGCCATGGCGCCCCCCGAGCTGCCGGTGCCGCCCGTGCGCACGATCGTGCTCGACCGCGCGCCCACGCTGGTTCGCCCGGTGCCCGAGCGCGAGGCGGTGCGCCCGCTCTCCGCCTTCGCCGGCCCCGAGCGGCTGAGCCTGCGCCACGTGGGCGTCTCCTACGCCGGCAAGGACGCCGTGCGCTCGGTCTCGCTGTCGATCCACCAGGGGGAGGTGCTGGCCCTGATCGGCCCCTCCGGCTGCGGCAAGACCACGCTGCTGCGCACGCTCAACCGCCTCACCGAGCTCACCGCCGGCGCCTCGCGCACGGGCGAGATCCTGCTCGACGGCGAGGACATCCACGACCTCGTCGACACCACGCTGCGCGCGCGCGTCGCGATGGTCTTCCAGCAGCCCAACCCCTTCCCCATGTCGATCTTCGACAACGTCGCCTTCGCGCTGCGCGAGCAGGGCCGCAAGCGCCCCGCCCGCAGGCAGCTCGAACCGCTCGTCGTCGACGCCCTGCGCCGCGCCGGGCTCTACGACGAGGTGCGCGACGACCTCGACCGGCCCGCGCTGCGCCTCTCCGGCGGCCAGCAGCAGCGCCTGTGCATCGCCCGCGCGATCGCGCCGCGCCCGGAGGTGCTGCTGATGGACGAGCCCTGCAGCGCGCTGGACCCGATCTCCACCGGCGTCATCGAGGAGCTGATCGGCGAACTGCGCCGCGACCTCGCCGTCGTGATCGTCACCCACAACCTCGCCCAGGCGCACCGCGTCGCCGACAAGGTCGCCTTCATGTACCTCGGCGACCTCGTCGAGTACGGCGGCGTGCGCGACGTGTTCGAGGACCCGCGCGCGCAGCGCACGCGCGAATACGTGCGAGGGGCCTTCGGGTAGCCGCCCGAGCGGAGCACGAGATGGCCGCACTCGCCCCAGTGCCCTCCGAGGAGCCCACCTGCCCCAACTGCTCGGCGCCGCTCCTCGCCGACCAGCGCTACTGCCTGTCCTGCGGGCAGCCCGTCTCGCCGGTGCGGCTCGCGTTCCTCGACGTGCTCGAGTCAGAGCGAGCGCCGCAGCTCGCGCCCGCGCAGGCCAGCGTCGCTCCGCTCGCCCACGCGCCCTACGCGGAGGCCGCCGGCGGGCCCGCCTGGGCGCGCCGCTACGCGCCCCTGTTCGCCCTCGCCTCCGTGCTGCTGCTCGCGCTCGTGGTGGGGCTGCTGCTGGGGCACTGGGTGAGCCAGGGCAGGGCCGCCTCGAACGCCCCCCAGGTCGTGAAAATCGAAGGCCTCGGTGGGCTGGCCGCGACGGCAGGGGGTGGCGCCGGCGCCACCACCGCCAGCGGCTCCACCACCGCCACCGGCAGCTCCACCACGCCCAGCTCGAGCGCCGCCGCCGGCGCGCCGAGCTCGAGCAAGAGCGAAGAAGCGAAGGAAGAGGCCGAAGCCAGAGCCGAAGAAAAGGCCGAAGAGAAAGCGCCGGCGAAAGCCCCGCCGGTGAAGAACGGCGACGCCGCCGTCGGCAAGCTCGAAAAGACCACCGGCAAGAAGCACGAGGAAGAACTCAACAAGATCAGCACCGCCCCGATCGAAGTCAAATGAGCGCGAGCATGACCGGGAGCGAACCCCCCTCCACCTCCGACCTGCGCGAGCACCGGCTCGAGCTCGCCCAGCGCGTCGCTGCGCTCACCTGGGACCTCGGCGGGCTCGCCTACGAGATGGCGATCCGCGACCACTACCGCCTCGACGTCATCGCCCGCAAAGCGTCCGAGCTGCAGGCCGCCGACGCCCAGCTCGGCGAGCTGCAGCGACTGCTCGCCACCGCCGAGGCCGGCATCCACGGCCACTGCCGCGCCTGCGGGGCGGTGCACTCGCGCGGCGCCGCCTTCTGCTGGCACTGCGGCGCGCCGCTCCTGCGGGAGGCGCGGCCGGCGGCGGTGGACGGGGACCAGGCCGGCTGAGCTCTCATTCTCCGACGTAGTCCCAGTAGTTCTCTTCGGGGATGGTGACGTGGAGGCCTAGTTTGAGGCTGGCTTCGTTTTCGCCGAGTAACAGTTCGCTTTTTTCGGTGGTGGTGAGCGTGTGCGCCGCTAACGTTTCGTTGGGTGTTCCGAGCGTCGCGAGTTGTTTACCGGTCAGTTTGTGGTTTCCGATTACGGTGGCTGGGCATTTCGATTTCTGTTTGATTTCGAGTGTCAGGATGACGCCTGCGTTCGCGGTGTTCGCGAAGGTGATCTGCCCGAGTTCTGTTAAGGAGGGTTCTCCGACGATCGTGTTGGTGGTAAGTTCGGTGGGGACGGAGCATTTTTCGCCGAGTTCGCCGGTGAGCTGGCATTCTCCGAGCGTGAGTACCGCATCCCACGTGTCGTCTTCGCTCGTGGGGTTTGCCTGTAAAAGCAGACCCGTTGTGCGGGAGATCGAGGCGGCTGCGCATTCGACGTCGACTTCTTCGCTGCCGAGCGTGCCCTTGAGGATCGCTTTCGTGCCGGTTTCCAGTGACGCTTCGTATGGTATTTCGCCTTTCAGGACTAATAACGTGCCGCCTTCCGCTTCCGCCCAGCACGCGTTCACATACGAGCTATACGCACATTCAGACGACGATAATTCGAACGGCGAGCCTTTTGTGTAGTCCCAGTAGTTCTCTTCGGGGATGGTGATGTGGAGGCCTAGTTTGAGGTTGGCTTCGTTTTCGCCGAGTAACAGTTCGCTTTTTTCGGTGGTGGTGAGCGTGTGCGCCGCTAACGTTTCGTTGGGTGTTCCGAGCGTCGCGAGTTGTTTACCGGTCAGGTTGTGGTCTCCGAGTATGGTGGCCGGGCATTTCGATTTCTGTTTGATTTCGAGTGTCAGGATGACGCCTGCGTTCGCGGTGTTCGCGAAGGTGACCTGCCCGAGTTCTGTTAAGGAGGGTTCTCCGACGATCGTGTTGGTGGTAAGTTCGGTGGGGACGGAGCATTTTTCGCCGAGTTTCCCGGTGAGATGGCATTCTCCGAGCGTGAGTACCGCATCCCACGTGTCGTCTTCGCTCGTGGGGTTTGCCTGTAAAAGCAGACCCGTTGTGCGGGAGATCGAGGCGGCTGCGCATTCGACGTCGACTTCTTCGCCGCCGAGCGTGCCCTTGAGGATCGCTTTCGTGCCGGTTTCCAGTGACGCTTCGTATGGTATTTCGCCTTTCAGGACTAATAACGCGCCGCCTTCCGCTTCCGCCCAGCACGCGTTCACATACGAGCTATACGCACATTCAGACGACGATAATTCGAAGGCAGACGCCTTCGGCGCGGCGGCCAGCGTGCAGCCGAGAAGCGCTACTAGGGCGATCAGGGTGAGCGCGACTGGCCTGCTCGGGCCAAGCCGGTCGGCACAAGCGTGATTTGGTGTAGTCATAGCTAGCGAGACCCTCGTTGACATGGATGGGAACAGAGCGATCATCCGAGGATTCGGAAAGATGTCAAGGGCGAGGCGGAGCCGAGGACATCCTCGCGTGCGGCGGCACGGCGGCCAACGGCCCAACGGCTAGGCTGGACGGCGCATTGATCTGGAGTGCGCTGCAAGACCGACTAGGAGGCAGACGCCTGGAATCGTCTCCGTCTCCTGGGCGAGGGTCAACGGCGGGCGAGATCCGGCGCAGCCCCGAGCGGGCGACGTGCGCCTACGCCTGCGGCGTCGGCTCGGCCGGGGCCTGCGCCGGCTGCGCGGGCGCAACGGGCGCGGGCTGCTGCGCCGGCGCCTGCGCCACCGGCTGGGCGACCGCCTGCGGCTGCTGCGTGCTCTGCGCGAGCGTGTGCGCGTGCGAGGAGTCGCCGCTGATCGAGTCCTTGAACTCGCGCATGCCGGTGCCGATCGAGCGGCCGATTTCAGGCAGCCGCCTGGCCCCGAACACGAGCAGCAGCACGATCAGCAGGAAGGCTATGTGCAGTGGATTGTCGAGTCCCATCGGAGTCAGTCTACGCCTTTTCGCCGCCGGTCCCGGCGGGAGGGTGGCCGCCTGCGGCAACGACTGGGGTCGCCCGCAGCGCGCGCCGCGCGAGTTGTACGGCGACCACCACGATCAGCGCGGCGAATGCGTCGCGCAGGAGCGCGCCGGAGAGGGCGTTGGCGAGCACCACGCCGGCGGCCGCGCCGGCCAGCGACAAGAGACCCACCAGCAGCGCGTCGGCGCGACGCACGTTGCCGTAGCGGTCCTGGCGGTAGCTGCCGACGATCGCCACCGGCACGATCGCGAGCAGCGAGGTGGCCTCCGCCTGGTGCTGTCCGAGCCCGAGCATCAGTACCAGGCCGGGCACGAACACCACGCCGCCCCCCACGCCCAAGAGGCCCGCCACGACGCCGCCGGCGAGCCCGATGCCGACCGCGCCGATCACCTGATCACGAGCTCCACCGCGCTCGCCACCAGCACCGCCGCGAACAGCAGCGCGATCGCGCGCGAGTGCAGCCGCTGCTGCAGCCACGTGCCGGCCAGCACGCCGGCCACGGCCGGCACGCCGATCAGCGCCGCGTCGAGCACGCGCACGTTGCCGTAGGCGCCCTGCACGGCGGCGGCGAAGCCGGCGATGAACACGATCGCGGCCAGCGAGGTGGCGGTGGCGGCGCGCTCGCCGTAGCCGAGCCACAGCACCAGCAGCGGCACCACCACGCTGCCGCCGCCCACGCCGAAGAGGCCGCTGAAGACGCCCGCCAGCGTGCCGATCGCGGCCAGCTCGAGCACGCGCTTGGGGCTCGCGCCGGCGCCGGCCTGCGGGTGCGAAAGGCCACTTGCAGGTGCGGGCGGGCCGGCCACCATGGCGCCATACTAGTCGGCGTGTCCCCAGCCGCGACGCTAGTGGAGGCGCTCGAGCCGATCCGCTCAGACCCCGCCCGCTCGGCCGTGCTGCTCGACATCGACGGCACGCTCGCGCCGATCGTCAGGCACGCCGCCGACGCGCACGTGCCCGAGGCCACGCGCAGCCTGCTGATCGAGATCTCGCGCCGCTACGCGGTGGTGGGCTGCGTGAGCGGGCGGCGCGCCAGCATCGCCCGCCAGATCGTTGCGATCGGAACGATTGCGTATGTGGGAAACCACGGCGGCGAGCTGCTGCGCCCCGGCGCTACGCGCCCGGAGGTCGACCCCGAGCTCGCCGAGTGGCGCACGCGCCTGCGCGAGTTCGCCGCGCGCGCCTACACGCCCCAGCAGGAACGCATCCGCGTGCGCAGCGAGGACAAGGACACGATCGCGGCCTTCCACTGGCGCGGCGCGCCCGACGAGGCCAGCGCCGCCGAGGCGGTGCAGGCGATCGCGAGCGCGGCCGAGGAGCAGGGCTTCGCGGTGCACTGGGGGCGCAAGGTGCTCGAGGTGCGCCCGCCGGTCACGCTCGGCAAGGGCCTCGGCATCGCCGCGCTGCTGCGCGGGCGCGACACGGCGGCCGCGCTGTACGTGGGCGACGACACCACCGACCTCGACGCCTTCCGCGGCCTGCGCGCGCTGGTCGACTCCGGCGAGCTGGCCGCGGCGATGTGCGTGGCGGTGAGCTCCGACGAAGCGCCCCCCGGCCTGGCCGCGGAGGCCGATCTGGTGGTCGACGGGCCGGCGGGCGTGCGCGAGCTGCTCGAGGCGCTCCTGTAGCGCTGTGCGCTTCGTCGACTTCCTCAAGACCACCGTGCTGCTCAGCGCCGGCGCCGCCACCGCGCTCGCAGCCGTCGCCGTGCTCGCAGCCGGCTCGCGCTCGGAAACGCAGGTGGCGGAGGTGTCGGTGGGCTGGTGGATCGTCGCAATCGCGCTCGGCCTGCGCCTCGGCCGCCGCGCGCAGGCCAGCCCGCCGATCGCGCGCCTGCTGTTCTCCGCCAAGGCGCAGACCTCCCTGCCAGAGCACCATCCCACGGCGGTGCTGATCAACCGCCTGTGGCCGCTGGCGGTCTTCACGCTGCTGTCCGGCGGGCTCGCCTTCCTGGCGCCGCAGATCCCCGGCATCGCCGCCGGCTTCGCGATGATCTGGGCGCTGGCGTGGCGCCGCCAGGACGCCGCGGTGGCCGCCATCGAGGAGCGCGATGGCGCCACCTTCTACGTGCAGCGCACCTCGCCGCTGCGGCCGATGTCGCTGGTGCGCACGCCCGGCTTCAAGGCCACGCGTCCCGAGCGCTTCGACGGCGCCGTCGGCTGAGATGCACATCCTGATCGTCTCGCTCGGCTCCACTGAGGGCCTCAGGCGCGCCGACGAGGAGCTGCGCGCCTCGCTGGTGCGGGCCGGGGCCGACGCAGCGCTGGCACGTGCGGACCCGCCCCGCCCGGCGCGCACGATGATGCTGACCGATCTGGCGTGGGCGCGCGCGGCGCGCGCGGCGGCGGTCAGGGGCCTCGCCGAGGCCAGGGCACGGTGGGGCCGGGAGCCCGCTGTGATCTACTCGAGCACGACCGCGGCGCTTCTGTGGCCGCGGCCGGGGGCGATCCGCTTCGACGCCCTCTCCGTCGCGAACAGGCCGGGGCGACATGGCCTGTGGCAGCGCCCGCTCGAGCGCCGCCGCCTCGAGCAGGCGCCGCTGCTGCTGCCCTGGAGCGACGGGGCGCTGGCCGAGACGCCGGACGCGGCGGGTCTGCGCGAGCGCAGCCTGGTGCTGCCGGTCCCGGTGGAGCCGTCGGGAGCGCTGAAGCCCGCGGGCGAGCGCGACATCGCCGCCATCGCGTACGCCGCCAACCCGGCCAAGAAGGGGATCGACCGCGTGCTCGCCGCGTGGCAGCGGGTGCGAGCGGCAACTAGCCTCGATGCCACACCCGGCGAGCTGGTGATCGCAGGAGCAGACTCCCGAGAGCTGCGCCGGGCGGGCGTGTCGACCGAGGCCAGCTTGGTGCGCGTGGTCGGCGCGCTACCTTCGAATGAGTATCGCGCCTTGGTGCGCCGCGCGCGCGTGTTCGTGTGCGCGCCGCGCCGCGAGGACTACGGCATCGCGCAGCTCGAGGCGCTGGCCGACGGCTGCCAGCTGGTCACCACTCCGGCGCCGGGACCGTACGTGGCGCTGCCAATCGCTCGCCAGCTCGATCCGCGGCTCACGAGCGAGGACCTCGCGCAGGCGCTGAGCTGCGCGCTTCACGACCCCGTGCCGGGCTATGAGAGACGCGCCCGACAGGCTCTTGCGGGATTCTCTCGCGGCTCGGCGGATCACGCGGCGGCGCGTGCGCTGCAGCGCTTGGCATAGAGCCTATGCGTGGCGCAGCAGGCGAGAGTCTCCCGCCCTCAGGTTCCGGCCATTTGCCTCCGGAAAACGATCCTTACACACGAATATCATACGATTCTGCTGGCCCCAATCGGCCAAAAATAATGTAAATGACATTGTACCTTAATCACAAGTACTCGCCCGACGAAAACTAGCTCTTGACGTGCGAAAACGGATGGTCTAGCTTCCGCCTACTGCCATCGGCAAGCACCGTCGTTCAGCGGCTCTGGGGGCAAGCCCGCCATGGTCGCTTGCGAGTCCAGAAGTCGAGAACCGACGGGGCAGAGGAGCTTGTACGGCAGTCCTGAGCAAGAAACCCAACACTACGCGGTAAGCCCGCAAGCGGGCCGGCCGAGGTGAGCGCGCATGAAGCGCGCGCAGTAATCCACGAAAAGGAGATGGAGAGTGAGGGGCAACAAGATCAAGATCATGGGGATGGGCGCGCTCGCCGCGCTCGTTCTGGGCGTGT
Organism: Solirubrobacteraceae bacterium; assembly: GCA_035508735.1. Taxonomy (GTDB): domain Bacteria; phylum Actinomycetota; class Thermoleophilia; order Solirubrobacterales; family Solirubrobacteraceae; genus Palsa-744. The sequence goes on from DATJMM010000066.1 coordinate 49,424, forward strand.
TCGTTGCGAGCGCGTCGGCTTCGCCGGCGGTGGCCGAATTCGCAACCTGCGTGAAGCAGGCGGGTGGCAAATACTCGAACAAGACGTGTACCGCGGAAGTGCTGTCCGGCGGCAGCTACGAACGAGGGGAAGCGAAAGAAGCGAAAATCAAGGGGAAGGCCAAGGCCATCACCCTTCACATCACGGGCGAAGGTGCCAAAGCAGAGACGATCACGTGCAGAAAGAGCGCGGTCTCGGGGGAATACTACGAAGACAGCATCGTATTCAAACTCAAAATGGAGGACTGCGCCAACAGCGAAAAAGTCGTCTGTGGCGTCGGCAAGAAGGGAACCATCGAAACCGGCGAATGGGGAGTTTTCGTTCCCTTCCTGAACGAAGCGGAGACTGAAGTCGCCGCCAACACGCAGCCTTACGACGATCCGTCGTTCAACTGCGGAAGCGAAACATTCACGCTGGAAGGCGAAGAATACCTGATAGGAAAGATCAAAGCCACTGGAAAGGCAGTGAGCATCCAGTACGGTGTGAACGGAGGCGGGGAACAGGAAGAGCAGTACTACTACGAGGAAGAACACCGGTTTGGGCCGTCCCATCTCGCGCACAACGCGACGCTGGCCGGCGAAATCACCTTCAAGATGAAGGGCGTGTATCTCTATCCATGAGCAAGGTCGCAGGCGCGCGGTGAGCTCATAACCTGGGCGCCCGCGCAAGACCCGGAGTGGACTGACAGAGTCCGCTCCGGGTCCCTTTCTTTTGGTGAGCTCCCCAAAAACTGAGTGGCGAACGAAGGCGCAGAACGTCAGCGTGAGGCCAGCGTGGTCCACGGGCGCGTGTTGGCCACCTGGCCGCGCGTCAGCCACGCCCGCCGCGCGGTGGCCACCCCCCAGCGCATGTTGGCGAGCGTGCGCGTGCGGTGGGCGTCTGAGTCGATCACGAGCGTGACGCCGGCGCGCGCGGCGGCGCGGGCGTTGACGTCCGAGAGGTCGCGGCGGTCGGGGTTGCCGTTGATCTCGAGCAGCGTGCCGGTGCGTGCGGCGGCGGCGAACACCGCGTCGAGATCGAGCGCGTAGGGTCGCCGGCGCTCGATCAGGCGGCCGGTGGGGTGGCCGATGGCGCGCACCAGCGGGTGCTCGATGGCGGCGATCATGCGCTCGGTCATCTTCTGCTCGCTCATGCCGAAGGAGGTGTGCACGCTGGCCACCACCCAGTCGAGCTCGGCCAGCAGCTCGTCCTCGTAGTCGAGCGAGCCGTCGGGAAGCACGTTGACCTCGCTGCCGGCGAGCAGCTCGATGCCGTCGACGCGCGCGTCGGCGTCGCGCACGAGCTCAATCTGGCGGCGCAGCTGCTCGGGGGAGACGGCGTTGCCGAAGCCGTGGCTGGCGGAGTGGTCGGTGATCGCGAGGTACTCGTAGCCGCGCTCGCGCGCCGCCAGCGCCATCTCCTCGATCGTGTGGTGGCCGTCGGAGGCCACCGTGTGGCTGTGCAGGTCGCCGCGGATGTCACCCAGCTCGATCAGCCGCGGCAGCCCCGAGCCGCCCTCAAGCAGCGCCGCCTCCAGCTCGCCGCGGTCCTCGCGCAGCTCTGGCTCGATGTAGGCCAGGCCGAGGCGCTCGTACACCTCCCGCTCGCCGGCGCAGGTGAGCGTGGCGCCGGTGGCGTCGTCGAGGATCCCGTGCTCGGAGACGTGCAGCCCGCGCCGCACGGCGTCCTGGCGCAGCGCCGCGTTGTGGCGTCCCGAACCGGTGAAGTGCTGCAGCAGGTTGCCGAGTCGCTCGGGGCGCGCGATGCGCAGGTCCACCGGCACGCCGGAGTGCGTGCGCCCCCTCGCCCCCGCCCTGCCGGCGCTGCTCACCCGCTCGATCTGCTCCAGCTTCGCGAGGCTCTTCGCGAGCGCCGTGGGACGCGTGGTGGCGGCGACGATGTCGATGTCCTTGGTGGAGTCGGCCCGGCGGCGGATCGAGCCGGCCAGCTGCACCTCGGCGCCCCTCCCGGCGCGCTCGCGCAGGCCCGCCACCAGCGCCTCGCCGAGCTCCATCGCGCGCGGCAGCAGGATGCGCCCGCCGCCGGCGGCGCCGTCCGGGTTGGCGTCGAGCGCGGCGAGCACGCTCTCCTCGGTCTTGGCGCCGAGCCCGCGCACGGTGCGCAGCCGCTGCGCCAGCGCCGCCTCGCGCAGGGCCTCGAGCGAGTCGATCCCCAGCTCGTCGTGCAGCAGCTGCGCGCGCTTGGGGCCGATGCCGGACAGGCGGGTGATCGCGACGAGCCCCGGCGGGAACTTGGCGCGCAGCCTCTCCGCAGCGGGGATCGCGCCGGTGCTCACCAGCGCCAGGATCTTCTCCTGCAGCGTGGCTCCGATCCCGGGCAGCTCGCTGGCGCGACCTTCGCGCGCGAGCGCTGCCACCGACACGGGCGCCTCGCGCACCGCCTTGGCGGCGTTGCGGTAGGCGAGCACGCGGTGCACGATCGCGCCGTCGAGCTCGTACAGGTCGCCCAGCTCCGCCAGCGCGTCGGCGATGACGGCGTTGGACAGCTCGGGCGCGGGCACTCCTGCACTAGGGTACCCGGCCTGTTGTCCGGCGAGCCGTGGCTGATACTGCCCACCTACAACGAGGCCGAGAACGTGCAGGCGATCGTGGGCGCAGCCGGCGAGGTGCTGGCGCGCGCCGCGCCGCAGGGCTTTCGCGTGCTGGTGGTGGACGACGGCTCACCGGATGGCACGGGCGATCTGGCCGATGCGCTGGCGGCGGAGAAAGAGTGGGTGCGCGTGCTGCACCGTAGCGAGAAGAACGGCATCGGCCCGGCCTACCTGGCGGGCTTCCGACACGCGCTGGACGCGGGCGCGGGCTTCGTGATGGAGATGGACTCGGACTTCTCGCACGACCCCGCCGACCTCGCGCGACTGCTGGCGACGGTGCGCGACGGGGACGGCGGGCCCGGCGCGGACCTGGCGCTCGGCTCGCGCTACGTCGACGGCGGCGGCGTGGAGGAATGGGGCCTCTTGCGCCGCTTCATCAGCGAGGGCGGCTCGACCTACGCGCGCACCGTGCTGGGCCTGCGCGTGCGCGACCTGACCGGCGGCTTCAAGTGCTTTCGCCGCGAGGTGCTGGAGGCGATCCGCTTCGAGGAGGTGCGCTCGCAGGGCTACGCCTTCCAGGTGGAGCTCACCTACCGCGCCGTGCAGGCCGGTTTCCGTGTGGTGGAGGTGCCGATCACCTTCCGCGACCGCCAGCGCGGCACCAGCAAGATGTCGTGGCGGATCGCCGCCGAGGCGATGTGGCTGGTGCCGCTGCTGCGGTTCAGGTGACCCGGCCGCTCCGGCGCCGACCAGGCCGCTCAGGCGCCGGGCAGCCCGTTGGCATCGGGCGGCGGCGCCTGCGTCTCGGCCTCGCTCTCCTCGGAGCGCGCCACGCGTGCCTCCATGCGCAGCAGGTACCACGCGAACAGGCCGGCAAACGCCACCGCGCCGCCGATCACTGCGTAGCCGCTGGCCGAGGCGATCGGGAGCATGCGCACACGATAGCCAGGAGGCCTCCCTTCATTTTGTATAGTGAGTGGTAAGCGACCAAGGAGATCGAGATGGCAGGCACACTCGCGCAGATCACGGACAACAACTTCGACGCCGAGGTGCTCGAGGCCGAGGGCCCGGTGCTCGTGGACTTCTGGGCTCCGTGGTGCGGCCCGTGCCGGGTGGTGGCGCCGGTGCTCGAGGAGATCGCCTCCGAGCGCCCCGACCTGCGCATCGTCAAGCTCGACATCGACGAGAACCCGCAGACCGCCGCGCGCTTCCAGGTGCTCTCGATCCCCACGATGATCCTGTTCAAGGGCGGCCAGCCCGTGAAGACCGTGATCGGCGCCTACCCCAAGAGGAAGCTCGAGCAAGAGCTCGAGCCCGCGCTCACAGCCGCCTGAGCGCGATCGCCAGCCACAGCCCGTCGATCTCCGTCATCTCCTCATATCCGTCGTTCGTCGCGCCAGAGGCGGCGGGATCTGCGGATGGACGGAGGTCGAGCGCGCGCGCCAGCGTCTCGCCGGCGATGTAGTCGCGGTGCTCCGCCGCGGCGGCGATCAGCTCCTCCTCGCCGCCGAGCCACAGCTCGATGCGGTCCTCCACCTGCAGGCCCGCGCTCTTGCGCGCGTTCTGCACCGCGTGCACGATCTCGCGCGCGCGGCCCTCGCGCAGCAGGTCCTCGTCGATCGACAGGTCCAGCGCCACCGCGTGGCCGCCCTCGCGCTCCACGCTGTAGCCCTCCGGCGGGCGCAGCGTGAGCAGCAGGTCCGCCGCCGAGAGCGTGTGGTCGTGGCCGCTCACCGCCACCCCCACCTTGCCTCCATCGCGTAGCAGCGCCGCCACGTGCGCGGGGTCCAGCGCCGCCACCGCAGCGGCCACCAGCGGCATGTCCTTGCCGAAGCGCGGTCCCAGCGTGCGGTAGTTGGGCTTCACCTCGTAGCTGCCGAGCTCGTCCGCCGCCTGCACGAAGCGCACCGAGCGCACGTTCAGCTCCGCGCGCACCACCTCCGCCAGCGCTTCGATCGCCTCGCGCTCGCGTCCCGCCGCCACCACCACCGCCTCCGCCAGCGGCTGGCGCACCTTGATCTTCGACTGCCCGCGCGCGCCCAGCCCCAGGCGCACCGTCTCGCGCGCCAATGCCATGCCCCACTCCAGCTGCTCGTCGCGCCGCGCGATCTCCCCGGGCGCGGGGAAGTCGCACAGGTGCACGCTCGCCAGCGTGCCGTCGAGGTTCTCGTAGATCTCGTCCGCCACGAACGGGCATAGCGGCGCCAGCATCCTCGCCACCGCCAGCAGGCACGTGCGCAGCGTCTCGAAGGCCGCACGGTCGCCGGCCCAGAAGCGATCGCGCGAGCGGCGCACGTACCAGTTCGACAGCTCGTCCACCAGCTCCGCGATCGCGCGCCCCGCCGCCGTCGCGTCGTAGGAGTCAAGGCGCTCCGCCACCAGCTGCGCCGTGCCCTCCGTGCGCGACAGCGCCCAGCGGTCCAGGTCGGTCAGCGCCTCGGAGGCGGCCGGCGCTGCGCGCAGCTGCTCCGCCGCCGCCTGCGCATACAGCACGTAGAAGTAGTACGTCGACCACAGCTGCTTGAGGAACAGGCGCACGCCCTCGCCGATCGCCTCCGTGGAGAAGCGATAGCCGTCCCACGGCTGCTTGGAGGTGAAGAAGTACCAGCGGAAGGCGTCCGCACCGTACTCGTCGAGCACCTGCCACGGCTCCACCGCGTTGCCTTTCGACTTCGACATCTTCTGGCCGTCCTCGTCGAGGATCAGCCCCAGGCACACCACGTTGCGGTAGGGGGCCACATCCGAGCTGCCACCCAGCTCGCTCAGCGCCGCCACCGCCAGCAGCGAGTAGAACCAGCCGCGCGTCTGGTCCTGAGCCTCGCAGATGAAGTCCGCCGGGAAGCGCTGCGCGAACACGTCCTCGTGCTCGAAGGGGTAGTGGTGCTGCGCGAACGGCATCGCGCCCGAGTCGAACCACACGTCGATCACCTCCGCCACCCGCGTCATCTGCCCATCGCAGCCCTCCTGCGTGCACGCGAAGGAGAGCTCGTCCACGTAGGGGCGGTGGTGGTCTGCCAGCGCCTGTCCCGAGCGCTCCTCCAGCTCCGCGAACGAGCCCACCACGTGGCGGTGGCCCTCCGCGCAGCGCCACACCGGCAGGGGCGTGCCCCAGTAGCGCTCGCGCGAGAGCGCCCAGTCCACGTTGTTCTTCAGCCAATCGCCGAAGCGCCCGTGCTTCACGTGCTCGGGGTGCCACGCCACCGTCTCGTTCGCCGCCAGCAGCTGCTCGCGCAGCGCCGTCGTGCGCAGGTACCACGAACTCTTCGCGTAGTACAACAGGGGAGTGCCGCAGCGCCAGCAGTGCGGGTAGGAGTGCTCGTAGTCTTCCACGCGCAGCAGCAGGCCGCGCGCGTCCAGATCTTCGATCAGCTCCTTCGTCAGCGCCGCGTCCTTCACGAAGCGGCCCTCGTAGCCGCCGCCGTCGCGGTCGCGCGTGCGCGCGTCGTAGGTGCCGTCCGCGCGCACCGGGTTGTAAAGCGTCTCCGCGCGGGTGGGGTCGAAGGGGACGCGATCTGAGGCCGCCGCCACGCGGTAGTCGTCCTCGCCGAACGCCGGCGCCAGGTGCACGATGCCCGTGCCGTCCTCCGTCGTCACGAACTCGTCCGTCAGGATCGGCAGTGGCCCCTGTGGGCGGTCGCTCGCCGCGAAGATCGGTCCCCGGTAGGAGCCGTAGCGCGCCACCAGCTCATCGCCAGCGAAGCGATCCTCCACCGCCGCGCCCTCGCCGAGCACCGCCGCGAGGCGCGCCTCGGCAACGACGAAATAATCATCATCGACGCGCGCCTTCACATACGTCGCCGTCGGCGACACCGCCACCGCCACGTTGCCCGGCAGCGTCCACGGCGTCGTCGTCCACACCAGCAGCTTCTCCTCGCCGTGCGCCACCCGCAGCTGCAGGTACACGCTGGGGTCCACCACGTCGCGGTAGCCCTGCGCCACCTCGTGCGAGGACAGCGTCGTCTCGCAACGCGGGCAGTATGGCACCACCTTGTGGCCGTCGTAGAGCAGGCCGCGCGCGTCGATCCGCGCCAGCGCCCACCACACCGACTCGATGTAGGTCTCATCCAGCGTGCGATACGCGTCGTCCAGGTCGATCCAGAAGCCGATGCGCTCCGTCAGGCGGTCCCACTCCTCCAGGAACGCGAACACCGACTCGCGGCACTTCGCGTTGAACGCCGCGATCCCGTAGCGCTCGATCTCCGACTTGTGGCGGATGCCCAGTTGCTCTTCCACCGCGATCTCCACCGGCAGCCCGTGGCAGTCCCAGCCGCCCTTGCGCTCCACCCGGTAGCCTCGCATCGTCTGAAAGCGCGGGTAGATGTCCTTGAACACGCGCGAGAGCACGTGGTGGGAGCCCGGCGGGCCGTTCGCAGTGGGTGGGCCCTCGTAGAAGACCCACTGCGGAGCGGCCGCGCGGCGGCGCAGGGACTCCGCGAACACGTCGCGCTCGCGCCAGTGCTGAAGCACCTCCTGCTCGAGGGCCGGCAGGTGTCGGCGGGGGTCCACCGCGCGTGGGGGGATCAGGGGGTGTGCGCGCTCCGCCATGCGGGCGTCATTCTAGGCCGGGGCTGTCGCACGGGCGCGAACCCTGACTGTCCGAGGACTCGCCAGCCAGTCAGAAACGCCACTACGGAAGTGGGGCCTCCGAAACTAGGATCTCTGTATTCTGGTAGTTGGGAGCTGGTCGTGCAAGGATCGGCGATCTTGGGGGCAGGATGAATCAGAAGAGAGGGAAGACATTGTTGGCGTGGGGCATGCGCGTGGTTACGTCGATGCAGACGACACCAGTGCTGGCGTTGCTTCTGGCCTCGGTCGTTGCGGCGGTGCTCGTGCCGTCTGCCCTCGCGAAGGAATACGAACTACTGACCACCACACTCGGCAGCCCCGGCTCAGGTGCGGGACAGATGAAAGAACCCGAAGGCGTGGCCGTCGACGGCGCGACCCATGACGTGTTTGTGGCGGATACCGGCAATCACCGGGTCGACGAGTTCACCGAAGCCGGCGAATTCGTGCGCACGTGGGGTAAGGATGTGAACAAGACGAAGGTCGGCTTCGGGACCCCGGAAGAAGACGACGTGTGCACCCAGGCGGAAGTCGAAATGGGCGTCGAATGCCAGGCGGGCGCGTCGGGGAAAGAAGCGGGTGAGTTCGAAGACGCCAATCAGATCGCGGTGGACGAAGCCACGGGAGACGTGTACGTGACAGACCCGGGACCTCTCCATTCCGGATTCGAAGCCGACGAACGGGAAAAGGAAGTAAGCCGCATCGAGAGGTTCTCCTCGGAAGGCGCTTACCTGGGCGCAACCGAACCTGCGGGGACTTGCAAGAACACCGGCGAAACGCCGCCGAAGTGCATAGGGTATGTGGCGTTCTACGGGCTCCGCGGCGTCGCGGTCGACCCAAGCGGCGATCTGTGGGTGTACGACAACGATCTCTTCGAAGAACACAAAGTCGGAGTGCAAAGCGGCCAAGTCGCTGAGTTCGACGGGACGGGCAAGCTCGCTGAGGCGTACAACACCGAACGCTTTACCTACCCGAACAGAAGGTATCCTTCATTGGGGAGAGGGAGCTTGGCGATCGACCCGCATGGTGGCTTGTACCTCATAAACGAGAACGGGGCGGTGAGTAAGTGGACGGCCGCTAAACAGGAGCTCGTGGAAAACTTTGGGGAAGAAGAAACCTCCTACGCGGTTGCAGTGAACCCGAGCACCGGCAATGTCCTAATCGCCAAAGCAGTCACGGAAGGAAATCCGACTAGCCGCGTCGAACTGTACAAGCCGTACCTGGAAGGAGAATCGGAACCGAGGCCGGTGGAAACATTCCCCGCTGCGTCAGAACCACTCTCCGAAACGTACGGTATTGGGGTGAGCGGCTCGAGCAACGACGTGTTCGTCAGCGAGCGCGGCCTCGGCGAGGTCGTGGTGTTCGGAAGGACCTCCGGGGCGACGCCTCCGATAGTGGAAACGGAAGCGCCCACAGAAGTGAGCCTGACGGCGTTGACGTTGAACGGGCGCGTGGGCCCCGCAGGCGAAAAGATCACGGCCTGTGAGTTCGAATACGGGCCCGAAGAAGAGGAACCGGGCGAATACCCGCATGAAGCCGCCTGCTCGCCCGCCGCGCCGTTCACGGGCGTCGAGACCGTCAGCGCCGAAATCACCGGTCTCGAAGAAGGTCACACCTACCACTACCGCCTCACTGCGACCAACGAAGTCCCCTTAAGCGCATGGACCCCCGACCGTACCGTCTCCACTCTCTCCGCCACGGTCCAGCCCGTGGTGGCAAACGAAGCGGCCTCCGCGGTCGGGCCGAGCGAAGCCACGGTCGGCGCCGAGATCGATCCCGGGGGCCTGCCCACGACCTACTGGGTTCAGTACGTCACCAAGGCACAGTTCGAAAGCAGCGGCTTCGCAGAAGCCGTGGAAGTGCCCGCCGACGCAAGTGAAAAAGGGGGTTTTGGCGTCGGCGGCGGGAAGGAAGCGCAGTCGGTCGAGGTCGCGCTGAATGGGCTGAAGGCAGGCGAAGAATACGAGTTCCACTTCGTCGCTGAGAACAACAAGGAGACGACTGAAGGCTCGGGCGCCGGCTTCCAAACGACCGGCTCGACCGGCGCCTCGTCCTCGGTGCCGCCTGATGGGCGTGCTTATGAACTGGTGTCGAACGCGCCGGCGGCGGGGACCGGGGTATACACACCGAGCACGGCGCTGGGCTCGTCTGATGACGCGGAGACGCCGTACCTGTTCGAGGCGGAAGCAAACGCTGGCGCGGTCGCATACGTCGGCGAACCCGCGAGCGCAGCGGGCAACGGCGCGATCGGAGCGGGGCTGGGCGACACGTGGCTTTCGAAGAGGACGACAGGCGGCTGGAACACGGCGATCATCACGCCGACCCGTGGTGAAGCGACCTCGGACTTTCCAGGCGTAGACTTCCAGGCGTTCTCAGGTGAAAGGCTTTCGCAGGCCATCGTGCAGTCGAGCCTTCAGCCAGTCCTCGCGGAAGATGCGCCAGCCGAATGTCGTCAGGTGCTCTACACGCGCGACGACGTCAACGACTCCTATGACCCTCTGTTCACCGCTGGGTCCATACCAGGGCCGTGCGGCGAAGGCCATCCTGAGTTCGCCGGAGGCACGCCCGGCGACTCGCAAGTGATCTTCGAGGACGAAGCGTCATTGGTGGAAGGCGTGGGGCGAGCAACGGAGGTTCCCCCCGGTCACGAAGGGAGTCACACGGGCCAGTCCAATGGTGAGGCAACCGGAGAACCATGTGAATTCGGATGTAACCTGTATGACTCGCGCGGAGGACGCCTCGAGCTCGTCAACCGACTGCCAAATGGAGGTGGCGTCGCGACGAGCGCGACCTTCGGCGGCCTGAGCGATTCGAACGACGCAAGTCGGGCGGACTTCAGCGGCGCCATCTCGAGCGCAGGATCGCGGATCTTCTGGACCGACACCCAGGCGGGTGCGAACATGGAACACGTGTTCGTATTCGAGAACAACGAAAGCGAGAAGCCGGTTTCCAGGGAAGGGCCTGAATCCTATCCGGCGGAGTACTGGACGGCGACACCCGATGGCCGCTACGCGTACTACACCGAAGGTGGGGAGCTGCACCGCTTCAACAGTGAACCGGAGGGCGGTGAACCCGAACGCGAAGCTCTCACGAATGGCCACGGCATAGTGGGCATAGGCGACTTGAGGGGCAGGCCGCAGTTCAAGACGGGGCCCGAAGGAGAAAGTGAAGAAGCGGAAGCGGAGGAAGTCACATCCGTGGCGGCCGCGAGCAGCTTCTCGGTCGGGTTAGAGATATACGGCGCTGGTATCGTCGATGGCACGCGGATCACAAATGTCGATGCAGCCGAACACAAGCTGGAGCTTTCGAACCCGGCTTACGCCACTGCGTCGGGGATCGCGATCACGGCGGGAGGCTCCGAAGTCCAAGGTGTGATCGGGGTCAACACCGAAGGCGAAGACGGGACGCATGTGTACTTCGTCGCCAACGGCGTCCTCACGGCAACGGGAAATCCACGCGGGGAACGTCCTTCGCAAGGGGATTGCACGCCTCCGACCAACGCAGAAGCGGAGAACGAGACCTGCAACCTGTACGTCCTTCACGAAAGGGAACTAAGCTTCGTCGCGACGCTGTCTGGCGTGGATGATGACGTCAACATCGGCGAAAACGTAAGCGGCGGCGACTGGAGGCCAAGCTTGTCCGAACGAACAGCCCAGGTGACGCCCGATGGCAACTACCTAGTGTTCGAGTCGATCCGGCCTGTCACTGGGTACGACAATCTAGACGAAGGTACCAAGCAGCCAGTTGAGGAGGTGTTCGAGTACACGGCAACTGGCGGGGGGCAGCTTACGTGTGTGTCCTGCACTCCAACAGGGACGCGGCCCGGCGTCATCGAGTCGCGGCTTTCATCGCTTCTGACCGTCAGCTCGAGCAACACGTACATGCCGAGGTGGGTCTCAAAGGACGGCGCGAGGGTGTTCTTCGGAACGTTGCAGCCTCTGGCTTTGCGGGACGACAACGGCGTCGGTGACGTCTACGAGTGGGAGGCGCCGGGCGAAGGCAGTTGCACGGCGCAGACGTCATCGGTCACAGGCGGATGCACCTACCTGATCTCCAGCGGTTCGAGTCCCTACGCCTCGATCTTCGTCGACGCGAGTGCCAATGGTGACGACGTGTTCTTCACGACGCGGTCAGACCTTGTGCCCAGCGACAGGGGAGAAGCGATACAGCTGTACGACGCACGCCAATGCACTGAAACCGCGCCCTGTGTCCAAGAAGCCGCGACGCCATGCACCAGCGCAGCATGCCAGGGCACGCCCTCCGCCCCGCCGACGTTCTCGCTGGTCGAAAGCACGACGATCACAGGCACCGATGACTTCTCGCCTGCGAAGCCGACGCGACCACCACCAGCGCCGACGTTAGCGCAGAAGCTGGAGAAGGCCCTTCAGCGCTGCCGAAGAGACCGGGCCAAGAGGACGCGGGTCATGTGCGAGAAGCGGGCGCGCAAGAGATATGGCGCCACGAAGAAGCACGGTGCCACGAAGAAGCGCGCTACCTCACGACCTGGAGGCCACGGATGAGGGCGCTCGGACTGCTCAGCGGTCCGGTGGCGCTGAGCGTCGCTCTTGGAGTGCTCGGAAGCTCGTCGGCCGACGCGGCGGCGTGTCCCGCGGGGTCGGTCGCCTCCGCGTGCGGTCCCGGCTGGGAGGTCACCGCGCACAACTCACCGACGTATCTCGCGCCTGGGCACGCTGGCTTGATCAAGGTCGAAGTCTACAACGTGGGCGCGGTGAGCAGCGGGCCGGTGACGGTCACGGACACCCTGCCACCGGGCGTCACCGCCATCGAAACGGGCAGCGTCACTGGGCATTGGAGCGAACGCCCTGAAACGATCGAACTGACGCAGGGCATGTGGGAATGCGCGGGCAACGGTTCAGGCGAACCGCCACAGATAGACGGTGCAAGCTGGTTGACGTGCAGAGATCCCAGCGGCCTGCCGGGAGGGGCAGGGGACCCGTCACTGAAGTCACAGCTCTGGATCCGCGTTCAGGCCGAAAACGGCGCTACAGAAGACCTCGGCAGCCCCGAAGACACTCCAGAAGGTTGCTTGACTTCGCTGACGCCGAGGTGCAACCGCGTCACCGTCGCGGGGGGCGGCGCGCCTGCCGCGGCGAGCACCCTCGACCCCGAGCCGATCACCTCTGCCTCGCCCCCGTTCGAACTGTCGGGTTTCGACGTGTGGTTCTCAACCGCCGACGGGACTCTAGACACCCAGGCCGGATCGCATCCCTACGCTGCTGAGTTCACTCTCAACTTCCCGACGCTCCTCACGGCAGGCAGACAGCTCACGAACGGCGGCAACGAAGCGCGGAACATCGAAGTGCTGCTCCCGCCCGGTTTCGTGGGCGATCCGACAGCCGTTCCGCAGTGCCCACGGGCGGAGTTCGACGCATCTCCGTCGGGATGTCCGCCCGACACCCAGATCGGCGTCTCCGACGCGGAATTCTTCTTCGGCTCGAGTGCCCAGCAGGTCTACAACCTGGTGCCCCCGCCGGGCGTGCCGGCCGACTTCGGGCTGACGCTCGAAAAGATCAACGTCTTCATCGAATCGAACGTTCGCAGCGGTAGCCGCTATGAAATCGACTCTCGCGCGACCAACGTGCCGCAGCGAGAAATCCAGCAGTCCACGCTCATCATCTGGGGCGTGCCGGGAGACTCGACGCACAACCGCTGGCATAGTAAAGGCATTATCGAGGAAGACGGCGGCTGCACCGAAGCGGAACTCGAAAAACTTCAGAAAACAGGGGGCGAATGCACGGCCCTCGAGGGAGGAAGGCCGTTCCTCACCCTGCCGACCGCGTGTGGGGCGCCGTTGGAATTCACGATCCGCGCCACGAGCTGGGAGCACCCCGAAGCGCCGGCGGTCGAAAGGAAAGTCCTGTGGCATGACGCAAACGACGAACCCATGGGCATTAAGGGTTGCGGGAACCTCAGTTTCGGGCCGACGATCATGACCACGCCCAGCACCGGCGATGCCGACAGCGCGGCGGGCTTGACCGCCGAAGTCGAGCCTCCTCTCGGAGGCATCGAAGACCCCGAAGGTCTCGCCAGCACGGACATTCAGGATGCGACCGTGGCGCTACCGAAGGAGATGGTCATCAACCCCGGACAGGCCGCCGGCCTGCAGGCTTGCCAGCATGGAGACGAGGCCGGCGGCGACGACCTCCCGCTACCGGGAGAAAGCGGCGCCGAAGAACGCTTCGACGGCCCGGCGGACTGTCCCGAAGCCTCGAAGGTCGGGACCGTCACGGTTACGACGCCGCTACTGCCACACAGCCTCGAAGGCGATGTATACGTGCTCCAGTCCAACCCGCCGGCAGTCGAACTGCTGGTGGCCGCGTCTGGAGAAGGCGTCAACCTGAAGCTCGTGGGCACCGCGCACCTGTGCGAAAATATCGGCGAAACATTCGGAGCCGAAGGCGCCGAGAAGACGTGCGAAGCGCCGGGGCAACTGATCACGACCTTCGAGAACGCCCCCGAGCTTCCGGCTGAGGACTTCAAGCTATCGTTCTCGGGCGGGCCGCAGGCCGCGCTTGACACGCCCACGCAGTGCGGCGTCTACTCCTCGGCTGCAGAGTTCACGCCGTGGGCAAGCCCATTCGTGGCGAGCTTCTCAACCGGCTCGAGCTTCGCGATCACCGCAGGACCGGGCGGTGGGGCGTGTACGTCGGGTTCGCTTCCGTTCAGCCCGTCGTTCACAACCAGGGTGAGCTCCCCGAAGGCGGGTGGCTACACGAACTTCAGCCTGCTGTTGCAGCGGGGCGATGATCAGCAGCGGATTGAAAAGCTGCAGTTCAAGACGCCCGAGGGGCTCGCGGGGATGATCGCGAACGTGACGTTGTGTCCCGAACCGCAGGCCAGCCAGGGTAGTTGTCCGCAGAGCTCTCAACTCGGGCACACTGTG